>JACDOK010000013.1 GCA_017656185.1 Peptococcaceae bacterium
GACCCAAAGAAATGCCTCAAACTCAATATTACATCGTGTTAATCCTGTTTATCCTGCCTAAAATAGAGCATATCTACGCCGGAGCCATCAGGGCAACGGGAAAATTACGGAACACGCCGGCAAGAGGAAGAACACTACCCACCAGCGAGTCTGTACCGGGCGAGGCGGTTACTGTCTCCCCGGTCAGGACGTTACGCCACCGGTCCGGGCATTGCGCGGGTAAAATGAGACCGGTTTCATCCCATACCGGCTCCCCCAAAGGAGGGGCAGTTGGCAGTTCTTCCGGCGGGACATCACCTGCACCTACCGCCCGGCGCGTGGTTTGAAGCCGTACCAGCAGACGGGGTACTACCACCAAGGCCCAGGTACTCCCTGCGCGGCGGGCAAAGGCACATACGTGTTCGTACCTGGAACCCTTAGTTTCCACAGGGAGGTATTCCCCGGCGGCAAACAGTTCCCGGTGCGCCCGGCGAAAGTGCAGGGCTTTATAAGTAAGGTAGAGCTTTATGTGCCCGTCTCTCCAAGAAGCCAGGAGTTTTTGGGCCAGAACCAAAGGACCGCTTTTTTTTTCCTCTTCCTGAAGCGCGGTCAGCAGCTGCGCCCGTTTTTTAAAATCCACCGGGCGCCGGTTATCCGGGTCAACCAGGCTGAAATTCCAGAGCTCCGTTCCCTGGTAAAAATCGGGTACTCCCGGTGAGGTGATCTTAACCAGGACCTGGGCCAGGGAATTTAAAGCGCCATAATAGGCGATAAATTTTTGAAAGCTCGTGAAGTCCTCCAGAAACCGGTTTTCTTCTTCCGGTTCCAAAATGGACGCGACGAAATTTTTCAGGGCATCCTCGTAACCGGTGTCGAGATCAAGCCAGCTCGTGTGAACCTTGCCCTCCCTGGCCGCTTTAACCAGGTAAGCCTGCAATCGTTCCTTGAAGGCGGGAACTTCTTCCTCCCGAAGGGGCCAGGCGCCAAGAAGGGTCTGGTAAACCAACAGCTCCATATTGCCGTCGGGCACGCCTTTACCATTGACTACCGGTTTTTTCGATTGGTTTAAGCGGCACCAGTGCTCAAGCCGCTCAGCCCATACAGCAGGGATCTCCGAAAGCACGTTCACCCTTGCCCGCACATCTTCGCTCCGCTTGGTATCGTGGGTGGACGTGGCGTTGAGGGTATGGGGCCATCGCTCCTGCCTTTTCTTATTGCGGCGGTGAAATTCCGCGACCGGTATCCCCGTCGTGCCGGGATCACCTCCCACCTCATTGAGAGAAACCAGCCGGTTGTACACGTAAAGAGCGGTATCCTCGAAACCTTTGGCCATAATGGGGCCGGTAAACTGCTGCCAGCGCATGACAAAGCGCAGCCAATCCTGCCGCTGCTCTGCAGGCAGGTAGTCCGGGAATTCCAGCAGCAATACCCGCCGCAGGAAGTCAAAGGCCGGGCCCAGGGCGGGGTGCTGCTCCCCGGCCGCACCTACTGTCCGTTCAATGTACCTCCGGTCCCGGGCCGTGATCGTAAAGTCGCGGAGGTAGGTTCGGTAAACGGGAAGGCGCGCGGTCACTTCCACAAGGGCATCCTCCAGCTGGGTCAAGGTAAGGTCGCGGCCGTGGCGGTCACGCTCCGCCAGGCGCCCCAACGACCGCGCCAGGGTCCGTACCTCACCGGCGAACAGCTTTTTCATTACCCGCCGCTTCTGCGCCAAGACCACGGAAGTAAAGTCCGCTTCGGACCCGGTAAGCCGGCAGTAAATTTTATCCAGGACTGCAGCCCCTTGCCCGTCAACAAAGAGACCATTCACAGTATTCAGAAAGTCGTAGCCCGTAGTGCCGTAAACAGGCCAGTCCCGGGGCAGTTCCTCTTCGCCGCTGAGTATTTTTTCCGCCACCACGTAAAAGCCGGAACGGCCTACCCCCGAAGACAGGCGATTTTGCAGCCGCTCCAGGTAAGTCGTGGGATCGTGCAGGCCGTCAATATGATCGACCCGGAGCCCGGTGACCTGTCCCGCCCCGGCAAGCTGTAACACAAGGGCATGGGTAGACGAAAACACCTGCCCGTCCTCCATCCGGAGCGACACCAGCTCGCTGACATCGAAGAACCGCCGGTAATTGATTTCCTCCCTCGCCACCCGCCAAAAGGCAAGCCGGTAGGCCTGCTCGGACAGTATTCGATCCAGACGGTCAAAACTTGCCGGGTCCTCCTTGCGGCCATTTAACAGCCGTAGGTTTTCATCAATAAATTTCTTGATTTCCGGGTAGGCATAGTATAACTGCCAGAGCCTCTCTACGACCCGCTGGAAAGCCGCCCGGTCGCACAACTCATCCGGAGAACCGGCCAAATTCTTAAGTTCCCGCACCGCCGGGTGGCCCGCCCCGAGGGTTTTAGCGAGTTCTTCCAACCGGTACCTTAGGATCCGGTGGTACGACCTCGGGCTAAGAGGTAGGCGCCACTCGTGGTAACAAACCCAGAAACCATTCTCTGCCAGGGTCAGGGTGAGCTCCCGGTTCTCCAGCGTTTTACCGTAAGGCGCACCCAAGATCGGAATCAGAACCTTGCCGGTCAAACCCGGCCTGGCAGGATGCCAGTCGACATCGAAGTAACTGGAGTAGGGAGAATCGGGGCCGTGGCGAAGGACGTCCACCCACCACGGGTTTTCGCTGCTGGCGGCCATGTGGTTGGGCACGATGTCCAGCAGCAGCCCCATCCCGTGCTGTTTTAACGACTCCGCCAGCGCCGAAAACGCCTCTTCACCCCCCAGTTCCGGGTTTAACCGGGTCGGGTCCGTTACGTCATAACCGTGGGGACTTCCCTGCCGGGCTTTGAGCAAAGGGGAAGCATAAAGGTCGGTAATACCCAGGGCCTGCAGGTAGGGTACCAGGGCCCGGGCATCACTGAAACGAAATTGCCTGTTGAACTGCAACCGGTAAGTGGCGCCGGGAATCCGCAAGTGCGCCATTTTATTTGCCCCTCCGTATCCGCAGCTTGTCGCCAAGAGCACTAAAGCGATCCACCCACAGCCGGGCGTCTTTATCCCCCTGCCCCGCCTTCTGCTTAAAGTCCAGGTAAATGGTTTTCAGCAATTCGTAATAGATGTTCTGCACCTTCCACAGGTCAACCTCAAAGGGAAGCGAACGGGCTAGATCACATGCCGCTTCCAAGTGCTCGAGCAAAGAGGGGTCGGTGGGCCGGTCCCGCAGCTGTTCTCCCATCCGTTCCAAGGTCTTTTGGAGGGCATGCCCCAGGACTTTACCATCGAGAGAAACGCCGGCCTTTTCAGCCTGGTTTAAGAAGTTTTTAACATGTTCGAGATCCAGTACTTCCTTTGCAAAGGCCCGGCGCAGGCTGGTGTTCAAGACGAATTCGGCGGCGGCCCGCAGGACATTGGGCTGGGGAATGTTTAATTCTTTTAAAAAATGCATCAAAGGAGCGTGCCGCTCGTATATCTGCCGGTAATCAGCCGCTATCTCCTCGAGGGTGGAATTAAGAACCAAATCCAATATTTCCCTTTGTTTGTCCCGGAAAAGCTGCCTCAGCGAGAAGGTTGCTCCTTCAAAATGCTGGTCCAGGAGCCGGGTGACTTCGGAAAAATCGTACCGGTCGAAAGCGCTGGTTATCTCCCCTACCATCTTCTGATAATTCTCCTCGTCCTGGTAAAGCCGGACTCCACAATTCACATTGGTGTCGCCGAAACTGATCACCCCGTAACTCAGTGTTATCGATTCCCGTGTAATCTCCGAGATGATCCAGGCCCGTCCTACTGCTAATCTGGCCACTCTGGTCTCCCGGTTTTGGTGGTCTTGCCGCCGGACAATATAGCAGAATATGCGGGACTTGTCGTCATAGGACTCGAACAGCGAGCAAATGGCATAATGCGCGCCGACCTTAACCAAATCGATCATAGCCGGTTTGGCGAATTTTTCGTAAACATGGCAACCATCCCTGTGCTCGGGAATGTTGCTTTTTGCCTGAACGAGCATCTCGCAGAAGTGGGGTTCCAACGAATCGCCAAACAACTCCTCGGCAAGCTGGATAACGCGCGCGGCGTACTGGAGAATCTGTACGCTCTCGATCCCCGAGATCTCGTCAAAAAACCAGCCACAGCTCGTAAACATCAGCATGGCGTGTCGCTGCATTTCAAGTAACTTTAAGACGCGTACCTGCTCCTCCACGTTTAGCGGGCGGGTTCCGTGCTTCTCAAGAAAGCAATCGATACTTTCCGGCGAGCGGTCCAGGACAACCGAAATGTAGTCGTTCCGCGCCGCCCAGGGGTCCTTAAGGAACTGGTGTGCGTGTTCCTGGTACTTAGGCGCTAGCGTGTTCCGCAACCAATTCAGGGCGTTGCGCAGCGGGGCACGCCAGGCCTGGCTCCATCCCGGGTGCATACCGGAGTTGCAGCCGCAGTTACTCCGCCACCGCTCGACCCCGTGGGCACAGCTCCAGGAACTATTTTCGTTAATCTCCACTTCAAAGGTGGGCGGGTTCTTTTCCAGGTACTCACCGTAATTAGTAATCCGCGCCAGCTTGTGCGACTCAATGTAGTCAATGGCATAGGCCAGAGCCATGTCGCCGTGCCGGTGGTGATGGCCGTAAGTCTCGCCGTCGGTGGCAATGTTGACAAGCTGGGGCGTGCCGTGCTCATCGTTAAAGGCACTGATCAGCCGCTTGGCAAAATGCTCACCGTTCTTCAAAAGCCCCTCAAAAGCAATGGCCTGGGAGATATCGCCGTTGTAAAAGAAAACGCTGATCGTCCGGCCCGACCCGGGCAGGTGAACCAGGTAGGGTACGGTGGTATCAATTCCTTCGGGGCCCACATCATACCACTCGCCAGTATCGATTCGACATACCCGCTGGGCCTGGTAAGGAGCCAGGATGGTAAAACGAATGCCGAGTTCGGCCATAATGTCAAGGGTTTCCAGGTCCACCGCCGTCTCAGGCAGCCACATTCCTTCCGGCCGCCGGCCAAAGCGGCGCTCAAAATCCCGGATGCCCCAATACACCTGGGTATATTTGTCGCGCCGGTTGGCCAGGGGCATGATCATGTGGCTGTAGGCCTGCGCGATGGCTGAACCGTGGCCGGAAAAGTTTTTCTGGCTTTCCCGGTCGGACTCGATTATGGCCTGGTAAACTTCCGGCTCGTGTTTTTCCATCCAGGAAAGCAGCGTAGGGCCGAAATTGAAGCTGATTTTGGCATAGTTATTGACAATCTTCTTGATCCAACCGTCGCCGTTTAAAATGCGCGAGGCCGTGTTAGGTTCGTAAGACTCGGCGGTAATCCGTTCATTCCAGTCGTGATAGGGATAGGCCGAGTCCTGGAGCTCAATGTCCTCCAGCCAGGGGTTCTCCCGCGGCGGCTGGTAAAAGTGGCCGTGAATGCAGACGTACCGTTCCATGACAGTTACTCCTCCTCAGCTCGTTCCAGCAGAAGGCACGTTTTGGGACTTAAGACGAGAGGGATCTCCCCCTGGGACTCAAGTGTGGCGGGCACTGCGCTGCCGCCGCCCAGCCAGCGCTCCTCCGCAGCGTCCAGCCGTTTGCGCCAGCGTCCCACCGGCACGGGCAGGACGACGGTTGTTTCAGCATCGTTAAAGGAAAAGACCAGGCATACTTCGTTGTCGCCGTTCCAGCGCCGAACAAAAAGCACCTGTTCCTGCTCGTAAGCGCGTACTTCCATATTTTCCCTATCCGGTTCCGCTAAGGCAGGTAATTCCCGGCGCAGCCGGATCAACTGCTGGTAGAAATTGTAGAGCACTAGGTGATGTCCTTGCCGGCGCAACTCGCGGTTGATACGGGAACATAAAAAAGTAGCCTCGTCCTGCGGGTCCGGCACCTCATCTTCCCATTCAAAGGCGGCAAACTCCTCCCGCCGGCCTTTGCGCACCGCTTCCGCCAGTTCCGGGTCCGAATGGCTGGTAAAATACTGAAAAGGCGCCATCTCGCCGTACTCTTCGCCCATAAACAACAGGGGAAGATAAGGAGAAAGGAGTACGACACCCGCAGCCAGCTTCAAATCGGAAAAGGGAACCAGCGCGCTCAGCCTTTCACCGCACGCCCGGTTACCCACCTGGTCGTGGTTCTGGGCAAAGACGACAAACTGGCGCGCGGAACACAAATGGGTGGCGTTGCCGTGCCGGCGGTTCCTGTAGGCGGAGTACTGGCCGGTATAGACATAACCCTCGCGGAAAGCCTTGGCCAATTGTTCCAAACGACCGAAGTCCCGGTAATATCCCCTCCGCTCCCCCGTCAACAGGGCGTGCAGGGCATGATGAAAGTCGTCGCTCCACTGGGCGTCCAAGCCGTACCCCCCTGCTGCCCGGGGCCGGATTACCCCGGCATCGTTGAGATCACTTTCCGCGATCACGTACACCCGGCGACCCAGCCGCTCGGCCTGCCGGTGCACCGCGGCGGCCAGTTCCTCCAAAAAAGGCAAAGCCGCCTTGTCCATAATGGCGTGAATGGCATCCAACCGCAGGCCGTCCATATGAAACTCCGTAATCCAGTAAAGGGCGTTTTCAATAAAGTAGTGCCGCACTTCGTCACTGCCAGGCCCATCGAAGTTAATAGCCGGTCCCCACGGAGTACGATAACGGTCGGTGAAGTAGGGTGCGAAATCTCCTAAATAGTTTCCCTCGGGTCCCAGGTGGTTATAAACCACGTCGAGGAAAACGGCCAATCCCCACTTGTGGCAGGCGTCCACCAGCCGCTTCAGTCCTTCCGGCCCGCCGTAAGAGTTCTGTACGGCAAAGGGGTAAACCCCGTCGTACCCCCAGTTGCGCTTTCCCGGGAACTGGGCTACGGGCATGAGTTCGATGGCATTAACGCCCAGCTCTTTAAGCTCGTCCAGGTAAGGAATGACGGCCTCAAAGGTTCCTTCAGGTGTAAAGGTCCCTACGTGGATCTCGTAGAAGATCAGGTCTGGTTGAGCCAGTCCAAACCAGCAGCCGTCGGACCAGGTAAAGGCGCGGGGATCCACTACCTGTGAGGGTCCGTGAACACCCTGCGGCTGGTAACGCGAAGCAGGATCGGGCCGTTTTTTTTCTCCGTCGAGGAGGTAAAAGTAAAGGCTGTCCGGCTCCACTCCCGTCACCGTGCCGCAGAAATAGCCCCGTTCATTCCGAGTAAGCGGTATCAGCTGCTCCCGGGGCTCTATGATATGTACGGCAACGCTGTCGGCCCGGGGAGCCCATACGCGAAACCGGCAGCAGCCATCCCCAAGGTAAATGGCACCAAGACTTGCGTCGTACTTGTTCATTGAGATTTACCCCCTTCCCGGCGCAAGCGATTAATCTGCCGCAGCATCTCCAACACTTCAGGCATCCGGCTGAATTCCTCAAAAGCACAGCGGGTTTTGCGCCGCCAGTTGGGGCACTCCTCACCCGTAGTACCGGGAACATTTTGGGGCCTCTGCTCCTGCCACAAATCCTCCAGGTTAACCAGGACAATCCGGGCCCGGCTTGCGGCCAAGTACGCAAGGCAGGCTTCCAGGACGGCCCTTGTATTGTCCGTGGGAGCTTCAAGCCAACCCTTCCGGGCCAAGAAGCTTGTGAGGACAGCCTGGTCGTCCCGGTCCTTCTCCCGCCAGAAAGCAGCAAAAGGAGGCATATCGTGGGTATTGAGGCTTGCCACGACATTGATAGAAGGAGCGCGCAGCGCTTTATGCGGGTCCGGCGTAAACTCAAACGGAAGCACGTACATGCGGTGTATCTTGTGCCTACCCATGGCCGACCGGATATAACGGGGTACCGTTCCCAGGTCCTCGCCCACGATAAGCGCCTTATGCCGGTGAGATTCCAAAGCCAAAATAGCATAAAACTCATCGGCCCGGTAAGACACGTACACCCCGTCCCGGGCAGGCAGGCCGCGAGGTATCCAGAAAAGCCGGTGCAGTCCCATTACGTGGTCAATGCGTAACGCCCCGGCGTGCCGGAGGTGGTGGCGCAGACAGGCAATATAGTAGCGGTAACCCTGTTCCCGAACGCGCTCCGGGTGCAGGGGCGGAAAGCCCCAGTCCTGGCCCTCAGTAAAAAACGGATCCGGGGGCGCACCGCCGCTGGCATCCAGGACGAAGATGCCGCGCTCGCGCCAGACGTCGTACCCGGCGCGGTGAACCCCCAGCGGTAAATCCAGGTAGAGCCCCGGCCCGTGCTGCCAGGCCAGTGTTGAAAGAGACTGCATCTGTTCACGGGCCAGCCACTGCACGTACAGGTGATATCTCGCGACTTCCGGGTCGTAGTCTCCTTCCCGGAGGACGCCATTCTGCATTCGCTCGGGCCATGCCGGCCAGCCGGCACACTGCCGTTCCACGGCGGCCCGGAAGCGGGCGTAATCACTTACCGCCGGGTACGCCTTCACCCAGCGTTGAAAAGCGGCCTGCCGCTCGCCATCCGCGGTAAAAAAGCAACGGGCCAGGTGCTCAAGAACCCGGCGTTTAACCGTCATCTCGTGCCGGTAATCTACCAGGGGTTTCGCCCGCAGGCGTGCAAGCTCATCTTGAAAAGCTGCGGACTCCAGCAATTCCCGTGCCGGTGGGCACGATTTAAGCTCCGGAACGCGGGTAATATCCAGGTAGAACTCGTTCCAAAACAGGCGGCTGACCGGTTCATAAGGGCTTGGGTTAAAGGGCTCATCCAAAAAAGAAGCCAACAGCGGCAAAACGCCGGCTAAACTACCTCCCAGTCCCCCTACCCAATGCAGCAAATTCCCCAGATCGGAAAAGTCGCCGGCACCCCAGCTTTTCATAGAACGCAGTGCATAGAGCGGGAGAAAGACCCCCCATATCCGGCTCGCCTTATCGGTAAGGGTATATGCCCTGCGGGGAGCGGTGATGACCAGGGTTTCCCAAGAACGGCCTGACAAAGCCAGTGTCAGGCGGTGATACCCCCAGGGTAACCCCGGCGGCAAATTAAGCCGTTTGACCACGTAATCCACACCCTCTACCGCAGCTGCCTGCAGCACGGGCAGATTGGCCAAGCGGCAGGTCCAGGACAGCACATTCCCGGTTTCCAACTCCAGCCGGCAATCAACCAAACCGTCTGCTTGGCTCGCAGCCAGGCGCAGTTCAAGATAAGCGGGCTTTCCGTCCCACGCTACAACCACCGGTTCGCAAAAGCGCTGCCAGTGTGCTTGCCGTGCCTCCCGCAGGGCGCCGGGAACGTCGGCCAAATTCCGAACCGGTACCCCCAGCGCGCGGAGCACGGCCAGCAGCGAACGCGGCGCGGCCAAGCGGCGGCGGCGGTTAACATCGTAATAAGCGGTCTGCACGCCGTGAAATCGCGCCAGTTGATGAAGCAAGCGGACCTGTTTTCCGGACATGGCTGTTAACTCCCAGCTTTAAGGTACTCAGAATATTATCCCTTCTTTGATGGTTTTGTATGAGGGATGATTTCTTTGGACCAGTGGGGCGGTGTCTTGATTTTCTTACCGGGAGTATGATAAGATATATAAGTCCGGGTTGGGCCCGTAGCTCAGATGGGAGAGCACTTGACTCGCATTCAAGAGGTCGGGGGTTCAAGTCCCCTCGGGTCCACCAGAAATCAAGAAATTAAAAGGCTTCCGAAGTGGAAGCCTTTTTTATTAATGTTAAGTTGAATGCATGCATCTTCTCTACTATTCCTGTAGGTTTATGTTAAGTTATTGTGGTATAATTATCCAAGATATCATTAACCAGTTAAGGAAAGATACAGCATATAATTTGCTGGATAAAAAGAGCGTGGAGTAGAAACGTATGATAAACATACTGGTGAGCGGAAAGCAAGTTCTGCAAAATACCTTTAGCAAAGATTACACACTAAAAGATATGGATCTAGTTTTTCTCGATATTTACCTGGGAGAGATAGATGGTTACGAGGTATTAAAAAATATAACCACGTCTTACCCCGACCTACCGGTTATTATGATGAGCGTCGACAGAAAAAAAGAAAATGTCCTAAAAAGCATTGAATTAGGTGCAAATGTAGATAGGGCCACCCGGGTAAATACCCCATTGACAGTTTTAATTCTAAAAATAGATACTAAGAAAGAAATCAGACACGATATTTTAAATAATCTTAAGGAAAACCTGTCAAAAATATTGAGAAGAATAGACAGCGTGTTTGTTTATGAGAGGTCCATAATATTAATCCTGCCTTTGACAAACAAGAACGGTCTAAAAATCGTCAAAAGTAGAATATCAAAAGTCTTTATGGATGCAGGTATTCATTATAGCGATATGCGTGAAGAAATCTTTTTCTTCCCCGATGATGTCAAAGAAAAGGAACTTATTCAAAACTTTGATAACTACAAAATTAAAGATCTGATTTTACAAAAAATTAAAGACACAGTAACGAATTAAATTTATTTAGGTTATGAGCGAAGTGCAACTTCTCCTGATTAACCCTCGCGGTTTCATTATTTCAACGCGAGACTACCTCCGAAGCCTGTGCACGTGGAGGTCCCTGATATGCAAGTGGGTATCGGTTACAGTCAAGAGAGAGATCCCGCCCAGGCGGGACGGTTGGCGGCAGGACAAGCCGTAGAGCAAAGCGGAGAACCTGCCATTACCTTTCTATTTTGCACGGCTAATTATGCTCCGGAACTTATATGGCAAGCCGTTAAAGGCGTCATTGGCAAATCTAAATTGGTAGGCACGAGCACTCCAGGAATTATTACCAACAACGACAGGATCCTTGAACAAGGGGTAGGCGTCTGTACGATCAGCGGTCCCAAAATCCAGGCCGTCACGAGTTTGCAGGAAAATATAGCTCTATCCCCCTGGAAAAGTGGAGAGGAAACAGGTCACAAACTGCGTACCAGCGGTATTGACTCAGGCACGGTATTTGTGTTTCCAGATGGATTTGCAGCCAACATCTCCGATCTTTTAAGAGGAATATATAATGTTTTGGGGCCACATTTTACCTATATCGGTGGAGGATCCGGTGATAATCTAAAGTTCTTTAAGAGCTATCAATTTACTGATCAAGGGTTTGCCCACAGTGCCCTGGCGGTTGCCTTAGTGCAAGGAATTAATTTTCAGATTGGTACAGGTCACGGCTGGAAGCCTAGCGGGCAACCCATGGTGGTTACCAAAGCAAGGGGAAAGAAGGTTTACGAAATTGACGGACGTCCGGCATTTGAGGTATATGCTGAGTGCCTGGAGGATATTGATAAAAGTAATTTCTCCTACTACGGCATGAAGCATCCTTTAGGTATCCCGAGTGTGGGTAATAATTTTCTTATCCGCGATCCACTCAAGGTTGAAGATGATAACGCGATAACGTTTATTACCGAAGTTCCACAAAACACCGTGGCAACCTTAATGGAGGGGGCAGTCGACGACCTCATTACAACTGCCGAAAAAGTAGCCAACTCAGCAGTAACTGCGGTAACATTCCCCAAGGTCGCATTTTTATTTGATTGCGTTTCCCGCTATTTATTAATGGGCAAAGAATTTGAACGGGAATTAAGAGCAGTCAGGAATGCTGTGGGATCGAACGTACCTATGGTAGGTATGCTTACATTCGGCGAAGTGGGTACTTTCTCTGGCATCCCGTTTTTCCATAACAAAGCTCTTGCGGTGGCGGTAGGAGGCGTAGCAGATGTCTTTTGATGTATCGGAGCTTTTAATTCTATACGACATTGCCTCTTTCTCGTTTCCAGAGCGCGAGGATGATTTAATGCATGAGATCATTGAAAAGGCAACCCGTCTGTTCGGCGTCCGCCGTTTAGCCCTTATCACTGGTAACCAAGACCGGCGAAGATGTTTAGGAAATTGGGGTTTTCAAAAGGGACAAGATATTTGGAAAACGATAGAAGAAAGTAGGAAGAACTGCTTTTTATATCACTTGAACCAAGGAAAATTAGGTTTACTGTATTTAGAACAGTCAAACCCTCTCTCCAATCGGGACAGGAGACTTTATACCATTTTTGCCCGCCGCATTGAAGAAATACTGAGGGTCAAATATTTGGAACGGGAGCAGCGTGAACTGGAAAAAAGGAAATCTCGGGAACAAAAATTGCTTCTGGACAGCATACCCATTCAAGTTTGGTATGTAAAAGATATTGAAACATACGGAGCGGCTAACAAAGCTCACGCCGAGTTTTTCGGAATAAAGAAAGAAGAACTAGAAAACAAGAACCTATTTGACATCCGCACAGAAAACGAAGCAAAGATTTGTATTGAAGGAAACAAGAAAGTTTTCACGGAAAAACGGCAGATTCAAACGGAAGAATGGGTTTATAATGCTCATGGAGAAAAACGCCTGTTATCGATCGTAAAAACCCCCAGTTTTGACAGCAATGGAAACGTAAAATACGTAATATGTGCCGCGGAAGACATTACCGAGCGTAAGCGGGTTGAACAGGCCTTACGGGAAAGCGAAGAAAGATTTAGAAACATCTACTCGCAATCACCTATCGGAATTCAATTGTATGATGCCGACGGCCAATTGCTCCACGCCAACCAAGCCTGTCTCGATATATTCGGAGTATCTGATCTCAAAGAAGTGAAAGGATTTAAACTTTTTGAAGATCCCAATGTTCCAAATGAAGAAAAAAAGAAGCTTCTTAAAGGAGAAATCGTGAGGTTCGAAGTCGAATTTAACTTTGATACCGTCAGGAAAATGGCGTTGTACAAAACTACGAAATCAGGAACTGCTTGTCTTGACTGCCTAATAACTCCTTTAAGGTCTGCAGAAGGCGCTATTCAAGGATACATGGCGCAAGTTCAAGACATCACTGAACACAAACGTGCGGAGGAACAAATTAGATATCTCAGCTTTCACGACAAATTAACTGGCCTTTATAACCGGGCCTACTTTGAAGAAGAACTGGAACGGCTGAATACTGAAAGACAATTACCTTTAAGCTTGATACTGGGGGATCTTAACGGTCTAAAGCTCGTTAACGATACTTTTGGGCATCATGAAGGAGATAAACTGTTGAAAAATATTGCCCAGGTACTGAAACAATCCTGCCGAAAGGAAGATATTATTGCCCGCTGGGGTGGAGATGAATTTGCTATCCTTTTGCCACAGACCACCGCAAAGGCCGCTATCGAGGTTTGTAACCGCATAAGACAGGCGTGTTGTACATTCCCCAAAGACCCTATACAGCTCAGCATTGCCTTGGGAACTGCAACCAAAGAGAAACCTACTCAGGATATACACGAAATCCTCAAAAAAGCCGAAGACAGGATGTACAAGAGTAAGTTGGTAGAAAGCAAGAGTGCCCGCAGATCTACTATCTTCTCCTTACAAAAAACACTACAAAAGAAGACTTGCGAAACGGAAGAGCACACTCGGCGTTTGCACAAACTGGCTTTGGAAATGGGACATGCTCTTGATTTGCCGGTTAACCAGTTAAACGATTTAGCCCTTCTGGCTATTTTGCACGACATTGGAAAGATCGCCATTCCGGAGGAGATCATTCAAAAACCAAGCCGCTTATCACCGGAAGAGTGGAAAACAATGCAGAAACATGCCGAAATAGGCTGTCGTATTGCACGGTCGTCTCCGGAATTGGCTCATATAGCCGAAGCTATTCTGGCCCACCACGAGCGGTGGGACGGAACCGGTTATCCCCAAGGACTTAAAGGTGAGGAAATCCCACTTATCTCCCGCATTATAGCCATTGTTGATGCATACGATGCAATGACCCACGATCGCCCGTACCGAAAGGCAATCTCCCGCGAGGAAGCTATAGAAGAATTAAAAAAGGGTGCCGGTAGTCAGTTCGATCCAAAGCTGGTTGAGATATTTATAAAGGTGCTGTTAAATTCGCGGCATATTCTAAAGTAATAGATGATAACAAGGGTTTGTTAACAACCTCTTTAAAGATAGTTGTTTCGCTTCAACAGTATATAAGCCACCCGCGCAGCCTCAGCCCGGGAAAAAGATTTGTCTGGATAAAAACTTCCAGGCTCAGGTACCTGCATAAGCCCCTGTTGTAACGCCGCTAACACGTATGGGTAGGCCCAATCATCCATTTTTTCGTAATCGCTTTCAAAATACCGTTTGATTATGATTTTAGCTGTGAACGGATCGGCAAGTTCAGCCTCTGCCGCCCGAGATAATATTGCCGCCGCTTGTTGCCGGGTGACAAAGGCATCCGGACGAAACTCCAACCCCCCGCTTTTACCCGGAATACCTGAGAACAAACCGAACCGGGTGGCTGTCTCAATAAGAATACAATCGTATACCGGAACGCCCTGCAAATCACTGTAGGTGGGGTTTATAAGAACATCCTTGGGTGACACCAAAGGTAAATGCAAGGCCTTCACCAAAACGCTGGCCATTTCTTTGCGTGTAATGGGCATTTCGTCGTTATCTTGGGCAAGCAAACCAAAATAACCCGATGGCACTGGAGTACCGTCAGGATATTTTTCCAGAGGTGACATAACCCCCTTAGCCCACAAAGTAAGCACATACGGGCGACTCCAGGCCACTCTCGACTGTTTCCCGTCCTGCCGGTAAAAATCACGAAAATCGCCGGTCATTTTTACCACGACGTAATGACCAAAGGCATCTCGGGGCAGGGGCACGGTGATGGTCTGAGCTTCGGTATCCACCACCCCGCCCAGGTTGCGGGCGATACCAACCGGAAATCCCATCCCGACGGAATAGTACGGTTCCATGCGCAGTACCGTAAGCAAGTGCGCCTCTGTCTGACTGACAGCAGGTTCATATGATAATGTCAGGGTAGGGCCTGCTGTTAAGCTGCAACCTCTATTAGAAGCTGAGGCCGTAAAGGAAAAAATGTTACTCATATAGGTAATGCCAGGAGAAGGCTTAAAATGAGGTTTGGTGACCGAAAAATTGACCTTTTGATCAGTGGCAACTTGGTCATTATGCAGTACGACGTGCTTGTCAGGCAGTTCCAATTTAAAGGCGCCCCCGAAAAGTTCTAGTCTGCCCTTTGCGATGGAAAAATCGCTGATGATATACTTTGAACCCGGGATGTTGTCGTCAAGATAGTAAACGTGACGTGTTTCAGTGCTACTATCCCCTTTCTTCTCGCCCTCGGTCACCACCTGCAGCGTATTGTCACCGGGCTTCAGGGAAACGTCGTACAGTACCCAATACCCGCCGCCGTGTTCCTGGGCCGATTCACCGTTTATCGTCACGCTGGCAACACTGCTCTTAGTTTTCACAGTGACGGAAATGATGTTGCTTAAGGAGACGTCCTTGTATTCCGTATACCCAACTTCACCGTCAAAATCGATACTGTAAATGCTTGTCGCTTCGGCCGGTAGAACACCGGTCAACATTAAAAGACCAACCATAATTAACACAAGCAGCAATTTTTCAGCCCTCATACTGTTTCCGGTTTGTTCCACAAGGGAAAACCTTATACCCTCCCCGGCAAGTCTTTCTAATTTGCGGTAATATTCAACACTGGTGGCGCAATTCCTTTTTATAACTTGTCCAACGCTGCGTTGATAGCACAAATATCCCGTTGACGAATGATTGCTCCTAATGACTAAAATCGAGTAGGAAGGGGCACACCAGCAAACCTGGCGATCCGATATCCCCGTTTGGTAATCTCATTATCAAAAGGTAAATGTTGTTCAGTAGCAGGCTAATCACTTCACCCCGGGAGTTCTTGTGTATGGTAATTTGTGGCATGTTATAATTTTTGGTGTTTTAGTATCAAAGATTTTTTATAAAGGTTCCTGGCTATGGTTAAGCTATCATCACGATGCGCGTTCTTCCCAAAAACATCTCTTCCAATTCCCCCTCTTTAGGGGAACTGCAAGGCCTAACTGGGCTTGAGACATATAAAGACTCCAAAAAAAATCTAGGAGAGGAGTGCCATTAACACAATGTTCGATTACGATCACGCTCGTACCGGGGAAAACATATATCCCCCTCTGAATAAACCAGAAGTGGTAACAGTAGTGGGATATGACAAAAAGGATGGCGATCTTATTGTCGCCAAAGAAAACCTGATTATCGGGCGTGTTAAAGGCGTACCGTACAACAGCCACCGTGTCTTCTTGCAAATTGCACCGCATCTCAAGTGTTCTGAAACAAGCTCGGTAGTATGGGTAGAACCGGTCTTATCCTGCCGTGTTCGATTACTTTCCCAGAGCCATAAGGGGGATATGGCTGATTACGCTTTTGTGGAGTGGGTCAAATAAACCGAAAAATAAACGAGGTTAAAACCTCGTTTATATCTTATAAAAAATTTTTTTTAATCTTCCCGTAAATCTTCATCTATCATCCGCGAGGTCATGTCGCCGCCCCGCTCCTCGGCTTGCTCCTCCCCTTTCTCCCGGTCATAAGCGGCGTAATCCCAGTAATCTCCTAGAACCGCACCTGCAGTGGTTAAGCGGGCGTCATCATCACCTGTCACGCCCGTTACGATACCGGGATAAACCCCGCCAGTATGATTTGCCCCGGTAGCAATAATGTCAGTGGCCGCCGTATTCCGGACCAGGGTATCACCTCTGTACCGCCCCGCTGTCTTCATCTCAGGATCGCCGAGAGCTACATCGGTCGCCTGGGTTCTGGTATCGCCAAACAAATTGATGTTGCCTGCCGCTTTTTTTACTTCTTTATCCGTCATGACTGTTTCATAATCCCGTCAACAGATTTTTCGGGCGCGTCTTTGGCAACAAATGTCTTACAACAGGTTTCCATACAGCTGCCGGTCGGCGTTTCCTGAAATTGGGCGGCCATTTTGGCATCAACCTGGTCGGGCAGGTCAACAGCTTTACTGTCCGAGGTTACTATAATCTCCGAAGCTTTGCAAACGTTGCCCTGAGACCAGTAATGACAGTTGCTGACGCTGCAGTGAATATGTTGTGCCACAAAAATCCCTCCTGTATTTAATCTAAAATTTAAAATACCCTTCTTTGCAGGAAACTAAGCGGCACAAAATTATACAAACCTACCTTATACTACTTGCTATTATTTGGAAAACTAAAAGTTATTAATTTACTAAAAGCTGCTAGTTTAAGGAAGGTTTTGGGTGGTTTGTGGCGAATTTAGGAAAATGCTTTTGCATATAAGGGTTTTGTCCCCGAGGACGCCGATAAACTTTATGCCGACAAGATAATGGAGACTCGTAATAAAAATTTATATAATATCATCCGGCGGGTATTTCTATTGAATACTCTACTGTCTTACCCCCGCGCGTTCGAGTACCACCACACCAATATGGGGGCAATTAAGGTTATCCAGGCGATAATCCAGCTCCCGACCGCCCCGCGTTTATTGTTCTTGTGCCAGGCCCACAGGCCGTAGCTGGCCGTGTGTATAACCACACCTAAAACGAAAATCATTACCATAACCTTTAGCACGTCATCACCCCCGTACCGGGAAGCTCTCATGTACCAACCCGATACGCCGGATCTTGAAGTCCACCCGCACCCTGATTACGGCATCGGGAAAGCGCTCCGGCCAGTTGTATTCCATCCAAGCCGGCCAGGTAGCAAATTTCTTTTTGACATGATCACCGAAACCGAAGATGTCAACCTCCATCTCCTGGCTCTTGGTAACCGTTTTTTCCATTTTTCGCTTCAAGTCTCTTTCAATTAAGGACTCCGCAAGATGAATGTTCTCCGGGTTGTCGTATTCGACGCCGCTCTGGATACTTATAACATCTCCCTCTAAACTTACTCCAGCACTGATCTCAGCCGTCCCGTCGTCTCTCAAACTTACATCTATCTGGGGCGGCTGGCGGGGGTGAATCTCAACGATAACAAAATCCTGGGGGCTTCGCGGATCTGCTACATCGACCACGGTTTGCCGAAAAGTGCCGGAGAGCATCTTCATTGCTCCCACCTCGCTTCCGTTCAGAACGCCCACCATGCGGCCCTTTTTGAATACCGCAGCCCCGATTAATTCGATCTTGCCGCCTCCCTTACGCGGAAGGTGCCCGGCATAATAGACACCTTTGGGCTTTGCCGACGCGTTAGGAAAGACCGGCTCTTTCTTCTCCAACGCCGCCAGGGCGGCAATGCCGCCCCCATAGCCCGGAGACTTGGCTTTCGAGTAGAAAAGGTGGAAAGGCGTAAACGGGATAAATTCGGTGTACCGCCACCCTCTGGCCATTAAATCGTAGTATTTACTGGCACTATCTTCCAAAACAGGTTGTCCTTTTTCTAAAAGCTCTGCGGCGCGGCCCTGTGCAACTATTACCGTAGTACTGTGCCGGAATTCCCGGAAACGAATCAAGGGTGCTAGGTATCTACTGATACCTTCTTCGGCCAGTTCCCGCCCGAAGACGATCCAGCGGGTATGGGAAAGATTTACACGCCGGTCCATAACGCTGTTCAATAGCTCCCGCGCTCCTAAAAGGGTCTCAGCTTCAAAGGAGATCGGCTGAAAAGTGCCAGCCCCGCCTTCTCCGCCTTGCGCCGGCTGTCCACCGCCCCCGCCGGCGATGGCCTTGGGCACCGCTACCACAAAGGTTACCGTTATCCGGTTCTGTTCCCCTTTATCCAGGCCGATGGCCTGAACCCAGGCAATTTCATCAGGTTCCCCGTAGCTCCAGCAGCCGGTAAGTACACCCGCAAGAAGTAATACCGTCACCACAAGCAGGGCCCGTTTTTCAGGTCCGCGGCGCATGTGCCTCGTCCCCCTTTCGCTCCCGCCACCAGGTCAGCCCGGCCAGGGTCACCACGATAGCCCCGACAATTACATAACCATACCGGCGTAAAACGTTAAGATCCCAATTGATGGCTTCCGATACGTTGGCAGGTATAAAAGCCACAGCAATCACCAGTACCGCCATCGGCAGAATAAGAGGCCGGTAGTAGGGAAGCCTAAGAGTGCGCGCCATAAGGGCAGAAACCAGGTAAAGGCCGACCGACATTTTGATCAGTGAAATAAGCACCCACATCGGCAGGAATAAGGTTTCCAATCGCTGGCCGAAACGCCCGATGCTGATCGTCCGCGTCACCTCGAAAAAGGGTACGGCCAACTCCGCGCTGGCCGGAAAACTGAATACCAGAAGCACGCTGATAACGCCAAGAAAAAGGAATAATCCCGACAAGCCGATGCTCCAGAAACCAACGCGCCTGAGAGACCCCCGGGGCAAAAAAGGTGCAATCACGGCCAGCAGAAAAATCTCCATGAACACCCCCGAGGCCACCAGGGAACCCTTAATC
The DNA here is from genome assembly GCA_017656185.1 of Peptococcaceae bacterium. GTDB lineage: Bacteria > Bacillota > Desulfotomaculia > Desulfotomaculales > JACDOK01 > JACDOK01. Next base: position 19,076 of record JACDOK010000013.1, read on the forward strand.
AACCCCACCGGTCCGTTGCCCCATAACGGGTAAAGCGCGTGCCCTTCCCACAGGGGGGACGATAATACCACCACCGTCAGCCCACTGAGAACCAGGAAAACGATAAAAACGCGGGCCGTACGGGCAATAACTTCAAAGCCCAAGTAGGCTACCGGAACAACGCCGGTCATAAAAAGTAAAACCACTGCGCTGATCGGAGTGTCCGGAATGAAGCCGGTCAGGGCACGCTCGGCAAATTGGCGTAATATCAGGCCTACCAGCCCCACAAAAATAACCGCCAGTATGATGCCGAAAAAGGTATTGATCACCGGACCTACCAGTTCCTCGCCGATTTCAACAATGGTTTTACCCGGATGACGTTCCAGCAGCCAAGCTAAAACCAGAAAAGCCCCGATCGTCAGCACGGTTTGGATCAGCGGAACCATCCAGGCCGCATTGGCCGCAAAGTGAAACAGGTGTACCTGGTACGACAAGAACAGCTTGGCAATTATAAAGATAATGGTAACGGCGACGGCTTCCCGTACACCAACTTTAGGAGCGCCCGTCATCAGGAACCCCCGCCCCCTTTACGCCGCATACGCCACCAGCCCCGGCTTATGCGCGGCTGGCGCCGGCCCCGCAGCGGATCAAGGTAGTCGGGACGGCGTTCCTGCCGCCACACAGGGCCGCGCAGGAAGTAATCCGGGCTGCTGCCGGTAGTAGGCGCTACCGGTGCCATATATGGTACTCCAAAACTTCTTAAGTTCACCAAAAAGGCGACATGCAGAAAGATGCCAACCACAATGCCAAAAAGGCCCATTACAGCCGCGAGCAATATATAAATAAAGCGCTGCATACGGACACTCAGGCCTAAGCCGTAGGCAGGAACGGTAAAACCTCCAATTGCCGTTACCGCTACAATTACAATAAGGATAGGGCTGACGATGTTGGCCGCCACGGCGGCCTGGCCCAGGATCAGCGCCCCTATGATGCCCAGGGTGGTACCGACTACACCCGGCATTCGGATACCGGCTTCCCGGATAAGCTCAAAGGAAACCTCCATTAGCAAAACTTCAATGATCGTCGGAAACGGTACTTTTTCCCGAGCGCCGGTCATAGCCAGCAGAAGGTCCGTGGGGATAAATTCCTGGTGATAGGTAGTGACGGCTATATAAAGGGCCGGCAGAAACAGTGCGAGGCCCAACCCGAACCACCGTACAAGCCGGAGAAGGGACCCAAACGGCCAGCGAACGTAAGCATCCTCCGACGACTGTATTAACCCGAAAAAGGTCATCGGTACGATCATGACGTACGGGTTGCCATTAACAAAAATGGCCACCTGTCCTTCCATAATGTTGGCCGCCACCCGGTCGGGACGTTCAGTGGCCAACACCTGGGGCGCCATACCGTAATGTTTGTCCTCAATAAAGTTTTCCAGAAGCCCCGACTCCTGGACATAATCGGCTTTTATCGATTTCAGACGACGCTTTACCTCCGAAACGATAGCCGGGTTTACCACATCGTCCAGGTACATGATGGCGCACTGGGTTTCGGTCATGTCACCGACCTTAATAAACTCAGTTATCAAGGACGCCTTGCGGATGATCTTGCGTACCAGGGCGATGTTGATCCGGATTTGTTCGGTAAAGGCCTCCTGGGGGCCGCGCACCACCGATTCGACCTCCGGTCGCTGCACTCCCCGGTTTGGCCAGGCCTTGGTCTCGATGGACAGTGCCCGGTCCGACCCATCAACCAACAAAACACTATCCCCGCTGAGCACGGCGGCCGCGACTTCTTTATAAGTTGTTACCGTCTGTACCTGGTTGCCGGGCAGCAATGCATCTTTAACACGGTCAAAGTACTCGGAGTTTCCCTTGGGACTTTTTTCAGCCTGTTTTTTATTCGTTTTTTGATCTGTTTGATTTTTCCGCTTAGGATCGTCTTCCCGCAATCCGGACAGCAGCATTAAGGGCTGCAGGATAGCAAAGTTTTGGATGGTTTTATTCGACAGCCCGTCATAAAACACGAGCATCGCCCGTACCGGGTTATCGGTACCGATGGTAAACACACGGATGATAGGATCGTCATTAATATCCGTACGGAAAACGTTCTCCAGTACCTTTTTGTTTTGGTCCAAGTCATTGGACAAGGAAGCTTCCATCTCAAAAACCGTTTCCCGTGTTTCCGCATCCCGCGCCGCTTTCTGCGCGGCAGGGCGTACTTCATCGGGCTGTACTTCATCACGACCTGCTTTTTGATCTTGCTTTTCCGTTCTTTCTTGCCGTTGTTGCTGCCGGTCCTCGGCTCCGGCGACGAATTCCGTCGGAGGCTCTTGGGGTTCTTTGAACAGCAGAAAGTCGGCTAAGCTCTGCCACCAAAACATAAATAAGGTACCCCCAGACAAAGCTAGGATATAAAGTAGGATATCCCGGAAAAAGGAAATTTACGCAAACTAGTAATCAGTAATCAGTAATCGGTGAGGAGTGAGGGGTAATAAAGAAACCTGTTGCGTTCTTAAGTTCTCCCCGTAGTGGACCGGTAATTTTGTTCTGTCATGTACGGTTGGCTTGGGTAATTGGGTAATTGTTCATTGTTCACTGTTTACTGTTCACTGAGGAGGAATTTGCGGGGCAGGGTCTAAGATATTAGTCCGGAGGGTTTCATGATATGAGTATTTTTCGCCGCATGAGCTGGTTTACCACGTTCATTATTCCCGTAACTGTAGCACTCGTTATTGCCTTTGCCGGTATTGTTATGCCGGGCATACCACGCATCTACTTTATCGTTGCCTTCCTGGCAGCACTGATTTTCCTGCCAGGTGTGTTCATTGGCCTTAAGATCGCCAAAACCCCGGCGACTATTGAAAAAACCATTATGGTAGGCTTAAAAGCGGAAAACCTAAACATTGTTCACCTGCAGCATCCCGACGGCAGTATCCGGGCGTATATGGATACCTCGCTGGCCAATGCCTACCGGGCAGGAACAGTTAAAAAAGGGCAAATTATTAAGGTCATAATACGGGACGATGTTATGTTAAAGTGGGACAAAGAAGACGAACATGCAGAAGAGGACTAGCATATTCCACTGTGTATTCTACCGTACATTATTGCTCTACATTAAGTCCTTCATAAAACCGCTGCGGTTGACCGGTAGGCGTATTACCCCCAAAGCCCCGTCGACATGTACTTTTCCCCGCCGTCCGGGAAAATTGTTACGACCGTTTGGCCTTTTGTATCGGAACGGCTCGCGATTTCGAGGGCCGCACGGCATGCCGCTCCGGAGGATATACCCACCAGCAGTCCCTCCCGGCGGGCCAGTTCCCGGGCTGCCGCCACGGCATCCTTACTTGACACGGTTATTACTTCATCTATCAGTTCCCGCTGTAAAACATCGGGAATAAACCCGGCACCGATACCTTGAATATCGTGGCGCCCAGGCTTTCCTCCCGATAATACGGGTGACTCGGCCGGTTCTACCGCTATCACTTTAACTGCCGGTTTACGTGCTTTTAATACCCGGGCCACGCCCGTCAGGGTGCCGCCGGTACCCACCCCGGCCACGAAAACGTCAACTTGTCCCCCGGTGTCGTGCCAGATTTCCTCCGCGGTGGTACGGGCGTGCGCCGCAGGATTGGCCGGGTTGCTAAACTGCTGGGGAAGATAGGTTTTTGGCAAATCCCGGGCCAGTTCCCGGGCCCGGCGCACCGCCCCCGCCATACCTTCTTCAGCCGGCGTTAAAATAATTTCCGCCCCGTAGGCCTGGAGCAGTTTGCGCCGCTCCACACTCATGCTTTCGGGCATGGTTAAAATCAGCCGGTAGCCTTTCAGGGCTGCGATCCAGGCTAAGCCGATACCGGTATTACCGCTGGTGGGTTCAATAATAACCGTCTCTTTATCCAGCAGCCCCTTCTCTTCGGCATCCTGCAGCATCGCCAGGGCAATACGGTCCTTAACGCTCCCGCCGGGGTTGAAAAACTCCAGCTTGGCCAAAACCTCGGCCTGCAGCCCTTGAAAATTATGCAGCCTGAACAGCGGGGTATGACCGATCAAATTGGTGAGGGAGTCTACTACAGGCATAATTTTACCTCTCTTTTTGACATTTATGGTTTGACATGATTAAAGGAAACAGGAAACAGTTAAATAGAATAAAAAAGACTACGGCTTACTGCTTCCTGCTCACTCTACTTCACATTCTTCCCGCTTCACACAGTGCTCACATTTTTCATCACAGGGCTCAACATGAATCAAAACATTGGCCTTGGGAACGGCATCGGTAATAGCATCCTCAATCCGATCACACAACCCGTGAACATTATCAAGCGAACTGTGGCGGGGCATGACCAGGTGAAGGTCAATATGGCGTTCCGAGCCGGATTTTCTTGTACGCAGGGCATGAAATTCCACAAATTCACTACCGTACTGCGTGACCGCGGCCCGAATGGCCTCTTCCTCAGGCTCCGGCAGTTTTACATCCAGAATACTGGCACCCGAGTCGGCAATCAGCTTGAAGCCCGCCTTGCCAATAAGAACGGCGATAACAACTGCTGTCAGGGGATCCCAAAACTGCCATCCCGTCAGGTGCATCGCCCCAATACCGCCCAGCACTCCGGCGGAAGTATAGACGTCGGTGCGCAGGTGCCAGGCATCGGCTTCCAGGGCGGGAGAACCGGTTTCCCGCGCCACCTTAAAAAGGTACTGCGACACTGCCAGGTTGACCCCGGCGGAAAATCCCATTATCAAAGCTCCCAGGCCCAGCGCTTCTACCGGCGTGGCCGTAAAAAACTTATTGGCGGCCTGCCAGATAATTATCATGGCGGCACCGATAATCAACAGTGCCTCGATAATGCCCGCCACATTTTCAAATTTACCATGACCGTAACGGTGTTTGGCGTCAGCAGGTTGAGCGGCCTTTCTCACCGCGAAAAAGGCAATCAACGCCGCTACCAGGTCCATACCGGAATGGACGGCTTCGGAAATGACGCTGACTGATCCCATCATCAGGCCTACAACCAGTTTACCAATAGTAAGAAAGCTATTGGAAATTACTGAAACGCACGCCGCTTTAACCTTACGGTCCAAAAAACCATCTCCCATTTTGTGATCCACTATTATTTTACCGCAGGTACGATGAAACGTACCAGGATTAAATTCATTCCGGCACACTTATAGCAAATTTCCATATAATACTAATATTAGCAAACGCTCCATCTTATGGGAAGGAGGTATCTTCTTATGGCTTATAAATATCCTGAAGAATGCAAAGAAAAACGGGATTATCCCGGTGTACTTCCGCCGCGCATTCAACTGGCAGAAGCCTATGTTCCCATTCAGCTGTATGATGAACGTTTTTGCCCGGAAGTTGCCTTGATGAAAGGAACCTTGTTCCCGTCACTGTACCGTCCTTATTGTCCGGAAGAAATGTATTCAAAAACGAGAAGATAGGGGGGAAATTTGATGGCTAATAAGGATCCGGATCGTGAAGAACTGCTGCGGGAAATACAGGAGTGGCAATTTGTTGCCACAGAACTAACCCTGTTTTTAGATACACACCCTGAAAACCGCGAAGCCCTGAGAGATTATAATATGGCGCACGAGCGGTTAAGGAACCTTCACCGCCAGTGGGAAACCCGTTATGGCCCGCTTACAAGCCAGGGTCATTCCCCGAGCCAGTATCCCTGGCAGTGGGTAGAAGAACCGTGGCCATGGGAACTTGAGAAATGTAAAGGAGGCTTATAAAGTTGTGGGTATATGTTAAACACCTGCAATTTCCTGTGAGAATTCGAAGGCCCGACCTTAACATGGCTAAATATATGTTTACCCAGTTTGGCGGCCCGGACGGCGAGTTCAGTGCCGCCTGGCGCTATCTCAGCCAGCGTTACGCCATGCCTACCGGTATTACCAAGGCCATTGTCACTGACATCGGAACCGAAGAGCTGGCCCATTTGGAAATGATCGGTACCATGATCTATAACCTGATGCGGGATGCCACCGTTGAAGAGTTAGAAGCTGCCGGTCTTGGAACACACTACTCCATGCACGGGCGTAATATGTTCTTACAGAACTCCGCCGGCGTCCCCTGGACGGCTGCCTATTACCAGTCCCACCAAGACGTAATCGCCAATTTGCACGAAGATATGGCCGCTGAACAAAAGGCGCGGGCTACTTACGAATACCTCATTAATATGACCCGTGACGAAGGTCTCATCGAGGCTCTCTCTTTTTTGAGAGAGCGCGAAGTGGTGCACTTCCAGCGCTTCGGGGAAGCTCTTGACCGGGTGCAGGCTTACAATAATGAACATCACGTTTTCCCCGGTCTTGATTTCAGCCGCAAACAAGGTGAATAACAGGTTTACACACAAAAGTCCCTGCCTTGCGGCAGGGACTTTTGGCCATCGTCGTTACATCATGCCGCCCATTCCGGGGTCGGGCATGTTATTGCCTTTTTTCTCCTCTTCGGGGTGTTCGGCCACCAGGGTCTCGGTAGTAAGTATCATAGCAGCGATACTGGCAGCGTTCTCCAACGCCGTACGGGTAACTTTAGCCGGGTCCACAATACCGGCCTCGATCATATTGACAAACTCACCGGTAAGGGCGTTGAAGCCAATACCGTTTTCCTTTTCCTTAACTTTTTCCACGATGATAGAACCTTCTGTTCCGGCGTTATAAGCAATCTGCCGTACCGGCTCTTCCAGAGCCTTCTTGATAATGTTGACACCGGTCTGTTCATCCGGGTTGTCGCCCTTTACATTATCAAGAGCCTTAGACACATTGAGCAGAGTCGTACCGCCGCCGGCCACAATACCTTCTTCCACGGCGGCCCGGGTCGCGTTGAGAGCGTCCTCAATACGAAGCTTCTTTTCTTTCATTTCGGTTTCGGTAGCCGCACCAACATTGATGACAGCTACGCCGCCCGCCAGCTTCGCCAAACGCTCCTGCAGTTTTTCCTTGTCAAAGTCAGAGGTGCTTTCTTCGATCTGCTTTTTGATCTGGGCGATACGCTTGGTGATCTTGTCCTGGTCACCCTGGCCGTCCACGATGATAGTCTCATCCTTCTTAACGCGCACCTGACGCGCCCGGCCGAGCATATCCAGGGTGGCTTTGTCCAGCTTGAGGCCGAGTTCCTCACTGATGACCTGACCGCCGGTGAGGATAGCAATATCCTCCAGCATAGCCTTGCGGCGCTCACCAAAGCCGGGAGCCTTGACGGCCACAACCTGCAGCGTACCGCGCAGCTTGTTGACAACCAGCGTGGCCAGAGCCTCGCCTTCCACGTCTTCAGCAATGACCAGCATTGATTTGCCGCTTTGTAACACTTTTTCCAAGATGGGGAGAATATCGTTAACTGCTGAGATCTTCTTGTCGGTAATCAGGATATAAGGATCACTTAAGTTTGCTTCCATCTTGTCGGCATCGGTAACCATATACGGGGAAATGTAACCGCGATCGAAGTTCATCCCCTCGACAACTTCCAGGGAAGTGCCGGTACCCTGGGATTCTTCGACCGTAATAACGCCATCCTTGCCGACCTTCTCCATAGCATCGGCGATCAAACTGCCAATAGTGGCGTCATTGGCGGAAATGGTCGCCACCTGGGTGATGGCTTCTTTGGTTTCCACAGGTTTGGAAAGGTTTTTAATTTCCTCTACGGCCTTTTCAACGGCCTTCTCAATACCGCGTTTAATTAACATGGGGTTCGCGCCGGCGGCAACGTTCTTCAAACCCTCACGTACGATGGCCTGCGCCAACAGGCAGGCGGTAGTGGTTCCGTCACCGGCAACGTCGTTGGTCTTGGTAGCTACTTCTTTTACCAGCTGGGCACCCATATTTTCCATGGGGTCGGTAAGTTCAATTTCCCGCGCGATAGTAACACCGTCGTTAACAATCATCGGGGAACCGAATTTCTTCTCAAGCACAACGTTACGTCCCTTGGGGCCTAAAGTAACCTTTACGGCATTGGCCAGGGCGTTGACACCAGCTTCCATAGCTTTACGCGCTTTTTCACCGTAAATAATATCTTTGCCTGCCAAAGACAATCCCTCCTTACGTTATTTTAAAATGCTTACTCCAAAACACCTAAAATATCGCCTTCACGCAGAATCAAATACTCTTCGTCGTTAATCTTGATTTCGTTACCGGCATATTTGGAGTATAAAACTGTTTCACCAGGCTTGAGATCAATGGCAACGCGCTGGCCGTTGTCCAAAAGACGGCCAGGACCCACCGCTACTACTTCGCCCTTTTGGGGCTTTTCTTTCGCGGTATCCGGAAGAACAATGCCTCCTTTAGTAACTTCTTCCTGCGGTAATGGTTTTACCACTACCCTTTCACCTAATGGCCTGATCACTAAATACCCCTCCTTGTTATTAAATTGTTATTAGTTGGTACTATGATAATTATTGTTAGCACTCGCTAGTAATGAGTGCTAACACTGATGCCTGTATTATGATATATAAGCCTGCAATTTAAACGCAAATCCGGAAAATTAACGATTTTGCCCTTTTAGAAGGAAACTTAGGAAATATCATCAAGGAAGCTTTCCTTACTCGTCCTTTTTTGTAAAATCCTCCGTTTTCTCGATTTGCAAATTTCCCCTTTTATCTCGCTAAGATTTTTTCCATTGGAGGAATAATTTATACACAGTGAACAGCAAGCAGTGATCAGGAAGCAGTGGGGAGTAAGGCGTGAGGCGTAACTTATATAGAACGTAGGGCGGTGCCCAGCACTCAGGGCTGATTACCATAAGTAAGGGCGCTAAGAGTCGAGTTATATAAACAAGAAGGGACATTTGAACGCTCTATTGTTGACTGAGTGCTGGGCGTGTCACAGCGAGCATGAGCGCTGCTAAAAACACCCCAAATCGCAATCCTTGATTTTGACACCGGCAAGATCACAAGCACGACCAATAACGCGATTCGGCACTCCCAGCTTCTTGGCCAGTTCCCGTGCCTGCGGGCAAGTAAGGTAGCCGGCAGGTGAAGCTTCCCTTACTGCCTCAAGAATTTCTTCTCCCGGTTCTTCATACGGATAGTCCTGGCGACCCATAGTCATCCTCCTCACGCGCATAAATTTTATTTTTGGTTCAAAATATCGGCATTGACCTGTTATGTTTTTAGTCCTAGGTTTATAATAAGGAAAATCCTAGGCGCTTGTCCAGGGAGGGTTAAAAATGGGGCATATTTCGAGAACACTTGCCATGCTGCGCCCGCTATACCGTTTCGCTTCTTCAGGTCAGGCGGAAGCTTGGGATGAGGTCGTATTGGAAAGTAATGTAAGTATTTACCTTAACGGGGCACTTAAGGCCGAGCTGCTCTGTCTTCCAATCAAACTGCGTGAGCTGGCCGTAGGACACCTTACCGTTTCGGGTCACTTGGATGGTACGGAACTTATTCAGGACATTATCGTCCAAAATGACTGTTCCGCCGTAAATGTAATCGCTACCCGTACCGTTAACCGAAATGAGGAACGAAGGAAACAAAGCGAAGCACGCAGGGAATTTAGCATAAACGCTGATAAGATAACGGCTCTTGCCGGCCAATTACCGGTGATTTCCGAACTCTTCCGGCGTACGGGGGGTGTCCATACCGGAGGGTTGGCTAACGCCGATGGTCATCTCCAATTTATATACGAGGATACCGGACGCCATAACGTACTGGATAAAATATACGGTCGCTGCCTCTTAGAAAATATTGATCCCCGCAACAAGATACTGCTGTTCAGCGGCCGGGCCACAGCCAAGATCATCGACAAGGTGGCCGCTATAGGTATCCCGGTTATCATTGCACGCGGTGCCACCACTACTTTGGCCATTGACCAGGCCGACCGCGCCGGTATCACCCTGGTTGCTTTTGCCCGCCCCGAACGCTGCAGCGTATATACTCACCGGTACAGGATCATTTTTCCCGGTACCCCGGAGTTTACCGGCAATCGATAACCCGCTTCTCGGTAACGATGATATCAACGGGCATATCATGGGAATCGGCGTAAACACCGGGACAGATCTGAAATTCATAGGCCAGCCCGATGAGAGCCGCGTCCCGCCGTACATCCCGTAAAAAACGATCATAGTAACCTCCCCCGTAACCCAGCCGGTAACCGTCAGGATCAAAGGCCACTCCCGGAAGAAGCAGGCAGTCTATGTCTTTCACATGCACCGGCGCATAGTTGCCTTCAGCCGGTTCCGGGATACCGTAAGCCCCTTCCACCATTGGCCCTGGATAGCTCGTTATCATAACCGGGATCAGCTGCTTCCGTTCCCGGTCAGTTATGGGCAAGGCTACCTTTTTTCCAACACTCATAGCCGCAACGATAAGTCCCCCGGTCTGCACTTCATTTCGGACGGCATTATAAGCCATTATAATCCTAGCCCGGGCAAAGCACGGGAGAGAGAGCACACGGTGTGCAATAACAGCGCTTTTGTCCGTAACTTCCCGCGATGTCAGGCCACGTCTTTTTTTGAGCATCTCCCGGCGCAGCTCTTGTTTACCCATTCTGTTTCACCATCCAACTACTTTAACAGGTAAATCGCACGCCTGCTGCAGGTCCAGATAGGAAACACCCCGCAGATCCCGCCCCCGGTAATCAAAAGGGGCGGCAGGCACCAGTAGTTTTTTTGGCTGCCAGCCCCGCTTATCAGTAAGGTAGCCGCGCACCGCAGCCAAAATATCTTGGACCGTCAGCAAACCGGCACATGCAATGGAACCACCGAACCACCGGTTGGGTACGGGACAAAGGCGCACCCGGTCCTCGTAAATTTCGGTCTCCAGAGCTTTCCGCAACACGGGTATGCCAAGCAGCGAAGCAGCCAGCAAGGTATTTTCGTCAAGGGAATTCCTGATGTCATCCAGCATCACAGGATCAATATCATAATCAAAAACGGCACCGGACGCCGTACCGGAAGTTTTATCCAAACGAACCCGGTGGTGCAGCCCCCGCCGCCGGTACTCCACTAAGGGGCCGGTGCTATTCTTGAGACGGCGGTAGGCTTCTACCCGGCTCGCCGGAACTTCATTATCGACGGACAGTATCACATCACCCGCCTGTAATCCGGCCCGTGCCGCCGGCGTTTCCCTAATTACCCCCCTGATAACCGGAGTCAGGTTATCCACTAACGGTGGTTCAACTACTAACGGCGTATCAAAGTCGCAGCGTATTTTGTCCACAAAAGCACGGATCTCGGACCACAGCCCGTCCTTAAAATGCAGGTTCGGTGGTGCATAGCGAGTATACCCGGGAAGGAAAAGGCGCACCGTTTGGGCACCGCACACAACTAAATATTCAATGGTACGCTGCAAATCGTGCCACCCGGTGATATGAGGCATTGCAACCACACTGCCGTGAAATTCCACATTATAAGCACCAAGCAGGGCCGCCCCCTCTATAGCCCGGTGGGCATGGGCATCGCGCATCAGGAGACGTCTTTGTTCCGGGTCGGCACTGTTAAGAGAAAGGTACAGCAATAGCGGTTTTAACTCCGCCAGAAATTTCACCGTGCGCCGGTCCAGGTAGCTGCCGTTGGTAGTGATATGGATAGGGGTTTGTGGAAATTTATGCCGCAGCGCGACCAAAATATCCGGAAATTGCGGGTAAGCAAAAGGTTCCCCCTCTATAATGGGCGTGGCCGACTCACCTATGATCACGGGTCGTGCAGGGTCAAGCAAGTCGATCGTGGCAATTATTTCTTCGGTAGTGCGCTGCGGCAGGCGCACCACGGAAATACCTGGCGGGTTCATGCGGTGGCTGCAAAAAATACAGCCCAGGTTGCAGGAAGAGGTAACGGGAAGAATATTGGCCTCCTGTATGGTGCGTAAAATCAGTGATTTAACGTAGCCTTCGTTCATAGTTGCGCTCCGACAATATCTTTATTATTAATTACCTTAGTTAACCGTACATCATTAGGAAAACTATCAGGTCCAAATGTAGGAACCTTAGAACGCAATAAATTCCTTAATTACTGCTTCCTGCTTCCTGCTTCCTGCTTACTGCTCACTGCTTCCTGCTTACTGATTACATCCTGTTAATCCTGTCTCTTGTCCCTCCCCCAGGGGCAGGTTTGCCACGGCATTGAGGGTCAACGGGGCGAAATCCTGTTTTAAATAATGGTAATAACCGGCACATGCCACCATCGCGGCATTATCGGTACACAACACCGGGGGAGGGATGGTAACGGGAATATCCCGTTCCGCCGCGCGACACTGCAGCTCCTTACGCAGCGCCGCGTTGGCCGCTACCCCTCCCGCGAGCCAGATACCCGCAGGCTGATAAGTCTCGGCGGCGGCCATTATTTTATCCACCAGCACCCCGGTCACGGCCTGTTGAAAAGCCGCCGCTACATCGGCCTCATTTATCTTCCGGCCCTTTTGTCGTTCCCGTTCCAGGTAATTGATTACCGCCGTCTTTAGGCCGCTAAAACTAAAATCATAGGTGCCTTCCTCCAGGTAAGCCCTGGGGAATTCAATAGCGTTTGGGTCTCCTTGGGCAGCAGTTTTTTGAATGGCAGGACCGCCGGGATACCCTAAGCCAAGTACCCGGGCTACCTTGTCAAAGGCTTCACCGGCGGCGTCATCCCGCGTCCGCCCCAGGAGGCGGTAATGGCCAAACCCGTTAATCAAAAAAAGATCGGTGTGCCCGCCGGAAACCACCAGACAGAGCACAGGAAAGCCGGGAGCCGGATCAACCAGGAGATTGGCACAAATATGCGCCTCCAGGTGATTAATGCCGATTAAGGGAATATTAAGCGTATAGGCCAGGGCTTTGGCCGTCATCAACCCTACCAGCAGGGAACCCAGCAACCCCGGACCACAGGTAACGGCCACGGCATGCAGGTCTTTAAACCCGATTCCGGCCTTTTCCAGAGCCTCGCCGATAACAGGATTAAGAGCCTCAAGGTGGCGGCGTGAGGCCACTTCCGGCACCACCCCGCCGAATTTGCGGTGCAGGTCGATCTGTGAAGCGATAACATTGGAGCATATTTCCTCGCCGTCAGCCACCACGGCGGCGGAAGTTTCATCACAACTGGTCTCAATACCCAATATCAGCGTTGACATAAAATATGCCTCCTGCTTTTTTTATTACAATAGAGTATACGATAGAGATCCGGTGGATACAATGGAGACACAGTAGAGACACAGTGGTGATACAGTTGTGACACGGTGGAGTATACAATTGTCATTCGCTTGCTTCGCTCGCTGCATTGTTGGGGTATTCCTCCTGGGTCACGGGCGGGCCTCGAAAACTTTTTCTCCTGCGTGTTGCATTTAATCAGCTTGTGGGATATACTATTATTGTAACTCTAAGGTGAAAACTCAGGTGGACCCAGCTATCTCTCCTTTGTTCGGGGGAAGCTCAGTGGGCCCCGGTTTGAACCTCGGAGAAATTTTGGTTCTAAGGAGAGATGGTTTGGTGTTCCAGGACAAAACTTTGCAGTGCCGGGATTGTGGTGCGGAATTCGTGTTTACCGCCGGTGAGCAGGAATTCTACCAGGAGAAAGGCTTTCAAAACGAACCCGCGCGCTGCCCTGCTTGCCGTGCCGCCAAAAAAGCCCAGCGTCGTGGCGGAGTACCACGGCAGATGTATCCCGCCGTGTGTGCGGCATGTGGTTGTGAAACCGAAGTACCGTTTGAACCGAACGGTTCCCGCCCGGTTTACTGCCGGGACTGCTTCCAAAGCCAACGGCAGAAATATGTCGTCAGGTAACCCCAAAAATAACAATTTCATAAGTTGAACCAAAGAGGCCCCTGTTTTCAGGGGTCTTTTATATGGTTTAAAATGGAACAGGTAAAGGATTTTATAAGCAATAAAACGAACTAAGCCAGCAGGAGTTGATAATGATGCTCTCAATGCTGCTTTCGTTAATAAAGAGATTTATCATTGTCATAATTTTTGTCGCCCTGGCCGGAGCCGCATTGTGGTATATTCCCAACCCGGGAAAAGCCCTTTTCGCAGCCGCCTACCAACCGGTACTGGAAGGAGTACTTGTCGACCCCCAAAACCCGTACCGGGAAACAACCTATCCTTTACCGGGCCATACTGGTCTCTGGCAGAAAAATAAAGGTCAATCCGTCTATCTTTCCTGGAATAACTTTACCGATATCGAGCATTATGCCAAAGAAACAATGCCCCAGAACGGCTGGACATACGTAGACCGGATGGGAGCCGCCTTTTTCTTCGAAAAGTCCGGCTACCGCCTCACTCTTACCGCGCATAGATACCTTAATTTCTTTGGCAAACCGGCATACAAGCTTACGTATACGGTGCCAAGGGTATGAGTTTCGCTCGCTGCGCTCGCTGTAATACGCTCCCTTCGGTCGCTGTCATCCGTTCGCCCAGCACTCAGGGGTAAACACTGGCAGGCAGCAGCATTAAAGTAACATTAAAAAGCTAAAAGTTCGTGAGAAAATTTTACCGCTCACTGAGTGCTGGGCTGAATAATTGGGGTATTCTTTACGGGTCCGGGCGGGCATGGAGACCCGCCTCTACCTTTTAGGGGTTTGGGATTAGAGGTTGATTTAGAGTATTTCTTTGGGCCCTCGGGATGTCCCCCTTACCCTCACCATACTGTCCATATCAGAGCTTTACGGAGACACAAGAGATAATTATACTTATGATATACGTTAATAGCGGAGGGGTTTAACCTTGCAGGTTGGAGAGATTATCAAACAAGTACGCAGTGCCCAGGGTTTGAGCCAGCGTGCCTTAGCTCGTTCTTCAGGGCTTTCACCACAGTACATCAGCGATATAGAAAAGGGACGGGCCAAACCCAGCCTCAATTCATTGGAAAAAATGGCCGCCGCCCTGCAGATACCTGTGGCACATTTGCTGCGGAGCAAAGATACCACTACCGAAGAAGTCGTGGAAGTTCCTTTACTGGGAAGAGTACCTGCCGGGGGGCCGGTAATGGCGGAGGAGAATATTCTGGGCACCATACCCTTTCCGGCCAGATTTGTACGCGGCACAATGTTTTGCCTGGAAGTAAAAGGCCAGAGTATGATTGACGTAGGCATTGAAGATGGCGATTTTATACTGGTACGCGTGCAGCCTACCTGTGAAAACGGCCAAACGGTAATCGCCCGTGTTAACGGAGAAGTAACCTGCAAGCGTTTTTACCGCTGCAACGGCAAAATTCGCCTGGAACCTGCCAATCGTACTTACCGGCCTATTGAAGCCGAAGACGTGGAAATCCTGGGTATCGTCACTTATGTGCTCAAAAAAATGTAATTCAGTTTACAGTTTACTGTTTACTGTTCACTAAAATGTACAAGGGGAGGGTCTATGACCCTCCCCTTGACTTATAAGGAATACCCAAGCACTCCTACCGTATCACCACTGTATTTCCACTGTATCTCCACTGTGTCTCTACCGGATCTTTACTGCCATAACTGAGTGCTGGGTTACGCCTTCGGTCTATCGGGTCCCGTAGTTCCTTCTAAAACGTGATAATGATCTTTTATTATTTTTATAGAAGTTTTTCCTTTATAAACGTGATAATGCCGCCTATCCTGTTCAAATATTGCTAAACCGGTCTCACCCTCTAGCTGGTGTAGGTGATCCTTATGAATATCGGTAAAACCTTTTAAACGGTGAATATGAGAATCCCCTCGGGGAACAGGCGGACCTGTTAAACCGGCATATGTGTGACTACCGCCTGACGCATACGCCACTATCCCCTCAACCACGTGTACATGGTCGCGGTTGCCCTTACTACTGGATCTACTTCTTTGTTCCGAACCGGGCATTGCATTCTCCCCCCTTATCTTAACGTACCTTTGTTAACCTATGCTTTTTTCACGGCAATTGTTAATAAAAGGGGGAGCCAAGCAGACCCGTAAACGCAAAAGTCTCAATCCTTGGCCTAAATTAACATAAATTAAAAATTGAGGAAAAACTACTAATACCTTGGAAAAACGTTTACTGAAATGCCCTGAGATCATCCTTCCACATGATAATAGCGTCCTCTTGGTTATTTTGATAGTAACGCGGACGCCTGCCTCGTTCTACAAAACCCAGATCATTGTACATTTTACGGGCTATGGTATTGGAGGGCCGTACTTCCAGTGTCATACGTAAGGCCCCAAGTTCCCGCGCTCGTCGCATAATTTCCAACATCAATCTTCGTCCCAGCCCTTTCCCCCGGTAATCAGGATGCACGGCAACATTAGTGACATGCGCATCATCCAGTACCATCCAAAAGCCCCCGTAACCAACCACTTTGCCATCAACTACGGCTACCACATAGTGCGCCAATTCATTATAAAAAAGTTCAAATTCGAGAGTCTGTACCGGCCAGGGATTTGCAAAAGAGAGCCGTTCTATCTCAGCAACCATATTAATATGGTCGGCGCGCATATCACAAAAACTAACATTCACATTACTCACCTTGGTTTCGCTTGAGCCAATTTGCTTCAGCTGATGAGAGGCGTACATACTCCGGGACAAGTTCTTCGGCACGGGATCCCTTACCATCCTTTAAACGGTGCAGACCCAACTCGGCCACCACCGCCCCCCGGGGGTCATGCAGTGCTTCCGGGGCTAAATCCGGGACTGTGCCCAATTGACGGCGTAAAAACTCCCGGCAGGAACGGGCCGCCTCCCCTACAAAGAGAAACGGCCGCCTGGTACTGCGCACCAAACCAACCAGCTGGTCCAATTCCAGAGCTGCCGGGCCAAACACAATAACGGGCATATCACCGCTGGTATCATAAAGGGCGGCGTATACCTCACCCTTACGGGCCGTTACCAGGGGACAAACCAGCCTGGCCGATCCCATCAGCGGCTGCGCCAGCACCTCCAGTGAAGGTACTCCCACTACCGGGATATCCAACACTTGCGCAATGATTTTGGCTGTCGCCACCCCAATACGGATACCGGTAAAAGACCCGGGTCCGTAAGAAACGGCCACCCCTTGCAGTTGCCCGACTTCCAAACCGGCATCATTTATTACTTCCTGGATCAAAGGGATCAGCCGTATAGAATGAATGCGAGGCCCTTTCATACTCTTCTCGGCCAGCAATTTTTCTTCATTAACCACGGCTACGCTGCAGGTCTGCCCCGATGTTTCAATCCCGAGAACATTCACAATTCCGGATCTCCTTTAACAGTTTAAGGTACTGCTCCCCATAAGCTTTAAAGTGCAGCACCCGCATACTTTCACCAGTCCGCTCAATGCGAATATCAAGTCTTTCAGGCGGTAAGGCTTCGGCCACGCGGTCGGCCCACTCCACCAAAGCCACACCCTCGTCATAAAAGTATTCCTCATAGCCCAGCAAGGCAAAATCGTCGGCCCCTTCCAACCTGTAGGCATCAAAATGGTATAAAGGTAGGCGGCCCTGGTACTCATTGATCAGGGTGAAAGTCGGGCTCGTCACCCGACCGGTAATACCTAACCCCCGGGCTACGCCCTGGGCAAAAGCCGTCTTGCCGGCACCTAACCCGCCGTAAAGACAGATAATATCACCCGGCCTCAACAACTTTCCCAGCCATTCACCAATGGCCCGGGTTTCCTCCGGGGAAAACGATTGTAGCGATACAGTTTTGGGTTTAACACTATCCATAATCTTTTACCCTACTACTTTATACCGGTAAACGTATCCTAATCTAATCTTTATTATAAACCCCGACCCTTAAAATGGTCATACCCGCGCGGTAATAACGGTGTCTTATCGTCCCCTTTTACCAGCCGCATGCCATCCCCCAGAGGAGTAATACGGCCAATACAAGACACCTGTTCGCCGATAACCGCCAATCGTTCTTCTATTTCTTGTGCCGCATCCGGCCGGACGGTAAAAAGAAGCTCATAATCTTCGCCTCCGTTCAACACCCATTCCAATGGATCAACCTGCGCATACCGGGCACATTCCCGCACCGTTTCGGATACCGGAAGATGAGAAGCATATATTTCACACCCTACCCCGGAGGCGGTACAGATATGGCCCACGTCACTGGACAACCCGTCGCTGATATCGATCATAGCCGTGACGAGCCTGCTCTCTGCCAAGCTTACGGCTGCTGTTACCCGCGCGACAGGACGCAGATGTGCCTGCCGCACTGCCAATCGCACGTGTTCCGGACAGGTAATCGCCGGGTGCTGTAACAGGTACAAGCCCGCTGCCGAAGACCCCAGGTTTCCCGTAACGTAGATAAAATCACCTACCCGGGCCCCGGCACGGTAAACGACCCGGTCTTTGGGACAGGTCCCCATCACGGTCACCGTAACGGTCCACCCCTGCGGGCTATATACAGTATCTCCACCCACCAGAGAGACATTATAAGCCCGGGCCGTTTCATCCCACCCGGCCATAAAAAGCCGTACCTGGTCCTCGCGTACACCGGAAGGCAGTCCCAAGCTTAAAAGAGCGTAAAGCGGCCGTCCTCCCATAGCCGCTATGTCGCTAACGTTAACGGCAAGGCTTTTTACCCCGAGGTCATCCGGTCCGTAATACGCCAGGTCAAAATGTATGCCCTCCAACAGGGTATCGACCGTCCAAAGACACACTTGTCCATTGCCTGCATTTAATACCGCGGCATCATCACCAATACCTCGCAATACTCCCGGACCACCCGGCGTTCTTTGCGCAATAAGGTCAATAAGGTCGAATTCGCCAAGTTTGTTCAGATCCATCATCCTAAAACTGGTAATTGGTAATCGGTAAGTAAGCGGTTCCAACATCACATTTCCCACTTCTCATTGGGCTCCCGGAGCCCAGAGGAATACCCAAAAACTGTTTACCGTTCACTGTTCACCATTCACTATTTACTGTGTTATAGCGCCGCTGGGCACATATTTCTACCAGCTTACTACCGGCATTCTACCGTATATTCTACTGTGTACTCTACCGTGTATTCTACGTATACTCTACGGTAATTAGTTCATTTTGTGAGCTGATTATCGTTTGTTTAGAAACTCCTCCACCAACCTGATGGCACAGTACTCCCCACACATGCTGCACTGCTTACCCGGCCCCTCGGGGTTGCGTTCCCGGTGGCGGCGCCGCGCCAGTTCAGGGTCAAGAGCCAGTTCTATTTGTTTTTCCCAGTCCAGGTTTTTCCGGGCACGCGATATATCGTCGTCCCACTGCCGCGCCCCGGGAATTTGTTTGGCAACATCACCGGCGTGGGCGGCCAGGCGTGCGGCCATAACACCCTCCCGTACATCTTCCGGCGTAGGGAGTCCCAAATGTTCGGCAGGTGTAACGTAGCAGAGGAAATCCGCTCCCGCCATCGCAGCCACCGCACCGCCGATAGCTGCTGAAATGTGATCGTAACCGGGGGCCACATCAGTAACCAGCGGGCCAAGCACGTAAAAAGGTGCTCCCCGGCACAAGGACTTCTGTAATTTTACATTTACCGCTACTTGATCCAGGGGTACATGGCCCGGGCCTTCCACCATCGCCTGAACCCCCCGGCTGCGGCTGCGGTCAACCAGTTCTCCAAGAATAAGTAATTCCTGCACTTGCGCCCGGTCGGTGGCATCGGCCAGGCATCCCGGCCGTAACCCGTCTCCCAGGCTTAAGGTAACATCGTACTCCAGACAGATATCAAGCAGGCGGTCAAACTGTTCATAAAGAGGGTTCTCCAAACCGTGATGAAGCATCCAGCCTGTTAAAAAGGAACCACCGCGGCTGACAATATCAGTAACACGCCCCTGCTCTTTTAAGCGCTTTACCGTCTGCAGGGTTACCCCACAATGCACGGTTATGAAATCGACACCGTCCCGCGCGTGCCGTTCAATAACATCAAAAAGCTCGTCCGCCGTCATAGCAACAATATTCCCGTGCTGTTCCCGGGCTTCCACCGCCGCCTGGTAGATTGGCACCGTACCCACCGGAACCGGGGAATTGGCAATAATTGTCCGGCGCAGATGGTCCAGGTTACCACCGGTACTGAGATCCATCACGGCATCGCTGCCGGCTTCCAAAAGCACTTTTAATTTTTCAATGTGCACTTCTTCCGATTCCATCCCCTTGGAGGTACCAATATTGGCGTTAACTTTTGTACGTAAACCTGCACCAAAACCTACCGGGGATAGATTAGTGTGGTTCTTGTTCGCAGGAATGACAATGGTACCCTTGGCCACTCCCGCCCGGATAAACTCCGGGTCACGCCCCTCCTCCCGGGCTACCTTTTCCATTTCCGGCGTAATAATCCCCTGCAGGGCAGAAAGCATCTGTGTCATTGTGATCCTCCTGTACCGTGATATATGGCCCCGTACAAAGCCGCAGCGGCGGCACGGGCATCCGGCGCGGCGGCCACAGCGCTTACCACCGCCACGCGGCAGGCACCCGCCTGCAGTACTTGTTCAATATTGGCAGAGTTAATACCACCGATAGCAAAAAAGGGAATACGTACTGACTTGGCAACCTCTGTTACCAAACCCAATCCTACCGGGGTACAATCCTTGGTTGTAGTGGGAAAGACCGGACCTACCCCGATATAGTCCGCTCCCCGCCTCTCAGCCTCTTGTGCCTGTCGTATGCTGTGGGTGGAAATACCTATGATCTTGCCTATTCCCAACACACGCCGGGCATCCTCTATGGGGAGATCGTCCTGCCCCAGATGAACCCCGTCGGCGTCTACCGCCGCAGCGATATCGACACGGTCGTTTATGATATACAGCACGCCCCGTTCCCGGGTAATTGCACGCAATTCCCGGGCTAGCGGCATTACTTCCCGGACATCGTTTGTTTTCTCACGAAGCTGGACAATTCTTGCCCCACCGGCTATAGCCTCTTCAACTACCGCGCGCAATGGCCGTCCTCCGGTATCCGCCCGCCCGACCACAAAGTATAAATGCGCTCGTGATAACTCATTCTTCTTTTGATACAAACCTGCTCGCTCGTAGTAGAGTTTTTCCAGGTCGTAGGCATCAAATCTGATATGTTTAGCTTGGTAGGCGGCTCCCCCGGCCACGGTCCTCATTACTTCTTCCAGCACCCGCAGGGCTTCCTGGACCCGTTTCCACCCGGCCGCCGCCAAGGCAAAAGCATCTTTGCGGTACCGTTCCTCAGCCACCCGCGCTCCCACGTCACCGGCGGTATCGCGTGCTGCGACCAATACTGATCGCCCGCCAGGAAAACGTTCTTCCAGTAAGGAAAGCCGGTGACGGAGTTCCTTTAGGCTTGCGGCCAGCTCGGCTTCTTCCAATACCAGGCGGCAAACGTCCTCAACTACCCGCAGCCCTTCACGAGCGCGATTAAAATTTACGTCCGCTATCCGGGCAATTTCGTTTACGATTTTTTCACCACTTTCGGACAGGATTGACAGGATGTATATTATTTAACATTAGAAAGAATTAAATAGACCATAAGGAAAGCACCCTGGAAAAGGGTGCCGAATGACCACACCCATTTCCCTACGCTGGTCTGAACCACACAGGTTCGAAGGGTAAAGCGCCCCGGCGCTTTTCTCAGCCCGCCCTCGCGGACACCCCCATGGGTTGATGCAAAACATACCTATGTTTTTTCATAACCTTATTCTCAACTACCCGAAAAATCCCTGCTTTACTGTTTACGAATTATAAACCAACCGGCCGTTGATGTACACCCGCTCGACACGGGAGCGCACGTCAAAAAAGTCGCGGTCTAAGACAATGATGTCGGCGTCCTTACCGGGTTCAAGGCTCCCAAGACGCTTATTCAACCCCAGGATCCTTGCCGCGTCAATGGTCACAGCACGCATAGCCTGTTCTTCATTCAGGCCGCCCCGTACGGTCAGCGCGGCTGAAAATCCCAGATACCGGATGGGTACTACCGGGTGGTCGGTCATAATGGCAAAGGCTACCCCTTCTTCCGCCAGTTTACGTGCGGCCTCAATGGTGATATCCTTTAATTCAACTTTGGCACGGTGGGAAATAATGGGACCAATAACAACGGGCACTTTTTCTGCGGCAAGTTCTCCTGCCACTTTATAACCCTCGGTAGCATGCTCTACAACTAACCGTACGTTAAATTCCCGCGCGATGCGCAGTGCCGTCATAATATCGTCAGCCCGGTGAGCGTGAACGCGCAGCGGTATCTCGCCACGCAACACTCTGACAACCGACTCCATCTGCAGGTCGCGTTCCGGCGGGTCACCTTTACCTGCGGCAGCCTGTTCCAGTTTCCGGAGATAATCCTGTCCCCGGGCCAGGGTACTGCGTAACAATGCAGCGCTGGCCATTCTGGTGTAAGGTGCCTTCTTTTGCTCTCCGTAGACCCGCTTTGGGTTCTCTCCCAAAGCAGCCTTGAGACCCACCGGATGTTTAATCACCATCCGGTCCACTACGTTCCCCGCTGTTTTCAGGACCGCCATCTCTCCGCCGATAACATTGGCACTGCCCGGCGCCACGCACACGGTCGTCACTCCACCTGCCAGCGCGTCCTGAAAAGCAAGATCTTCCGGGTTTACGGCGTCGACAGCCCGCAGGTGCGGTGTCACAGGATCCGTTATTTCGTTCGTATCGTTACCTTCTATACGATAGATTTCTTCCATTATCCCGACGTGACAGTGCGCGTCGATTAAACCGGGCATAATGATTTTGCCGCTCGCATCGACCACCTGCGCTTTGTCCGGCACTATAACCCCGGCACCTACCTCTTTGATCTTACCGTTTTCCACCAGTACCGTACCGTTGGGAATATCCTTTCCGGCCATAGTAACCACATACCCGTTGACAAGGGCCAGCATGTCTCTCATCCTTTCGCCTTACAATAGATTATACGATAGATTATACCGTAAAATATACGGTGGAATATACAATTGGTGATTAATAATTAAGGAACTCTTACCTTACTTACGTTATGCTCTGTTCCGGCCTAACATATGTCCACCCTAAGTTACGTTGGCCTGGGGGATTGGTAATAAAGCTACAGCTCACTGCTCCCTGCTTATGCTTACCTGCTGCTGGCATTAACAAGGGCGCGGAAGAGGTTTAGAAAAACCGGGTATCTCTCCCACATCGTTTCAGGGTGCCATTGTACTCCTACCGTAAAAAGCCCCGGCCCCTCTATTGCTTCTAACACGCCGTCTTTGGACCAGGCGACGGCCCGCCACCCCGGCGCTACCCGGCGTATTACCTGATGGTGAAAGCTGTTCACTCTGAGTCGTTCTGTTTGCAGGATGGTGGCCAATCGCGATCCGGAAATGATGCTAATTTCGTGAGTGGGATACCAGCGGGGAGCTTCCTGGCTGTGTTTTAAAGGTTTACCCGTCCACTGGGCGATATCCTGGCAGATATCGCCCCCGGCGGCGATGTTTATTACCTGCATCCCCCGGCAAATACCGAGTACGGGAAGGTCGTTAAGTAAAGCCCACCGCGCCAGGCGTATTTCAAAGTCATCACGCTCGGGATTAATGGCGCCGGTACCAGACAAGGGTTCTTCCCCGAAATATACCGGGTCAACATCCCCTCCCCCGGACAGGATAAGTCCATCCAGATTTTTGACCAGTGCCGCCAGGTTTGCCGCCGGAGGCAGGGGCGGTAAAACCACCGGCGTGCCGCCCGCCTTCGCCACGGCGCGGAAATAACCTTCACTTAAGGAAATACGCCCGGCACTATCATCCTGCGCGGCCGTAATACCTATGAGGGGCAAAAAAACTCCTCCCTAAGAATGACGTGATAGTAAAGGATATACGTCCGGGTAGAGGTGATTGAGTGGTAATAAGTGGTAAAAAAGGTGGTATAAATGAGAGCCAAAAACGTGAGAAGTTCAAGGTGGAATTTAGTATTCCTCAAAGGTCGGCGGGAGGGTCGCAGACCCGGAAAAGGTAACTTAGCGGGCTTGTAGGGGAGCCTTTGGGCGGGCACAGAGACCCGCCCCCTCTCCTACCACAAGAAAGTTAAGAGTTTCCTTAATCACTAATTACCCATACAAATCTACCTTAGAAGTGCAAACATTTCTCCGAATAAAGTCTTTCGATAAAAACGTACCACTAACTTTATTACCAATTACCCATGCTAATGTGTATTAATTAGCAAATTCAACAACAAAGATAATCCAAACTGGAACGGAAAAAGTTCCTTAATTACCTAGTTACTAAAACTTCGTCAAATACTCTTCCAATTCCCACTGGTGGACCTGCATCCGGTAACGGTCCCACTCAATACGTTTGGCATCCAGGTAGCGCCGGAAGACGTGTTCGCCCAGAGCTTTCCTCATCACTTCACTCTGTTCCAATTCGTCCAAGGCTTCTTTAAGATCTTCGGGCAGGCTGCCAATACCGGCAGCAGCCCGTTCCTCCGGAGTCATGACATAGATGTTGCGGTCACAGGGTTTAGGCGGGGCTATTTTCTTTTTAATACCGTCCAATCCCGCCTGAAGGCATACTGCCAGAGCCAAGTAAGGGTTGCAGGACGGGTCGGGACTGCGCAGTTCCACACGCGTGGACATCCCCCGCTTGGCCGGTATCCTCACCAGGGGACTGCGGTTGCGATAAGACCAGGCAATGTATACCGGTGCTTCATAACCGCTCACCAGGCGTTTATACGAGTTTACGTTAGGGTTGAGAATAGCCGCCATAGGCCGTGCGTGGTGCAAGAGGCCTCCTATGTAATAAAGACAATCTTCGCTTAATTGCGCCGGACCATTCTCGTCAAAAAACGCATTTTTGCCATTTTTAACAAGCGACTGGTTCAAGTGCATTCCCGAACCCGCAACGCCAAAAAGCGGTTTGGGCATAAAAGTGGCATGCAATCCGTGCCGCTGTGCCACCGAACGCACTACGGAACGAAAAGTGACAATTTTATCGGCAATATCTAAAGCATCGTCATATTTAAAGTCAATTTCGTGCTGCCCGGGCGCCACCTCATGGTGTGAAGCTTCAATTTCAAACCCCAATTGTTCCAGGGTAAGGATCATATCGCGGCGGGCTTCTTCACCGAGATCTACCGGAGCCAGGTCAAAGTACCCGGCTCGATCGTGCGTATGGGTGGTGGGTTTGCCTTCCGCATCTATGTGGAATAAGAAAAATTCTGCTTCCGGACCAACGTACATTGTATATCCTAATGCTTCGGCGTCAGCAATGGCTCTCCGCAAAACGTAACGCGGGTCACCTTCAAAAGGCGTACCGTCCGGGTTGTAGATATCACAAATCAGGCGGGCTACGGCCCCCTCCTTGTTAGCCCACGGGAAAATAACAAAAGTATTGGGGTCCGGACGCAGGTACATATCCGATTCCTCAATGCGTACAAAACCTTCAATAGAAGAACCGTCGAACATTAGCTCGTTATTAAGGGCCTTATCCAACTGCTCCACAGTGATGGCAACATTT
This sequence comes from Peptococcaceae bacterium, assembly GCA_017656185.1. Classification (GTDB taxonomy): domain Bacteria; phylum Bacillota; class Desulfotomaculia; order Desulfotomaculales; family JACDOK01; genus JACDOK01. Next base: position 44,293 of record JACDOK010000013.1, read on the forward strand.
TTTAGAATCCCAAAAATATCGGTAAATTGCAGGCGAATAAACTTTACACCGTGCTCCTTAGCCAACTGGCGTACATCATCTTTACTCAACTGGTTCAAACAAACCCACCCCCAATCAATACTACCTACGTAATATACCATGAATAACTTATAGAAAAAAGCCAAAGTTTAAGTGTTACCTAAACCATAATTGATTGCCCTCTGACATCCGCTATCGCCTCCATTAAGGCCTCGGACATTGTCCCACGAACCAATCCTGCTCCCGTATACGCCTTTTCTACCGGAACTTGTAAATGAACGGCCAAACTTGCGTTTACCAGAAGTTCGGACGCGGACCTTCCTATAATATGCACCCCTAGAATACGGCCCGTCAGGTGGTCGGCCACTACCTTCACCAAACCGTCGTCGTGCCCCCTTAAACAACCCCCCAATGTATCCCGGAAGGCGAATTTGCCGGTGCAAACATTGTAGCCCCGGGCCTGGGCCTGTTCCGTCGTAAGCCCGATACTGCCTGCCGGAGGGATGGTAAAAAGATAGAGAGGAACAATGTCCGGATCAAAATAACCTGGTACGCCCAAAATATGGTCAGCAGCCACTTCGCCCTGGTAGGCGGCACCCTGTGCCCCTACCGTTGTACCGGTGACCTCACCTACCGCATATATCCCGGGTACGGAGGTCTCCATTCTGTCATTGACCAAAACCTCTCCCCGGCGGCCCAATGTGATGCCTAACGCTTCTAACCCCATCCCAGTGGTCCGGGGCCATCGTTCATGGGCATTTACTATTTTTGTAACCATCATATTGATCCCTTCACCCAGGCAGCAGCGCCAACCACCAGGGCAATGGCGGACTTCCCGCAGTACAGTCCCTTCCAGGATGGTAACTCCCTGGCGCAGCAGGATATCGGACATCTCCGTTACCAAATCCCGGTCCATTCCCGGCAGAAACTCCCCGGGAACCGCCAGGGTCACCGCAACCCCCAGTTCTGCAAAAGTTGATGCCAGCGAACAGGCTTCTGCATTACCCCCGAGCACCAGCATGCTTTCAGGCAAGTCCGTCAGGGCATAGGCTTCTTCAGGAGAAATAAAAGCAAGCCTCTCACCTGTTTCTTTTATATATGCCGCCGGAGTGGAACCACATGCCAATATAATATTGGCCGTGTCAAGGTATAACTCGTTGCCATTTTGTTTCACCAGTACAGTGGTATTTGTATATACGAAACCAAAACCAGGGTAGAAGTCGATACGGTTTCTCTCCAATAACGCGTATAACCGGTTCTGCAGTTCCTGCCACAATTTTTCTTTTCTATTTTCAACCGCGGTCAAATCGATTACGCATTTAGATGTACCTCTCCCCAAAGGGGCATCGCGAAAATCCCTGTGTAAACCAGCGGTTGCGGACAAAAGTAATGCGGGTACTAGGCGGTTTTTTAAGCAGGAACCGCCCAAATCATCCTTTTCTACTAAGGCCACCCTAGCCCCTGCACGCGCTGCCCGCACGGCTGCCGTAAAGCCTCCCAGGCCACTACCAATACACACAACGTCATACCGCATGCCAGTCATCCCCTTTCAGTTAGCTGACATACAACCGACCATAGGGGCGATGAGAAACCGGCAGCAGCTTGGTGTACTGATCCTTTTTCAACTCGGCGGCGTCCACTCCAAAGTAATTACCGAATTCGTCCAATAAGCCCCCGAGCAGTTTCCAATCTTGGTCATTAAGGTCGAACATCTGTACTTCTTTACCCAAGAGATGTTCAGCAACCCTACCGCGTAGATAGATCACCCCCCCGTGCATACCGGTAGCCAGGTAATCACCGGTAAGAGGCTGCCCCGGTAAGCGGTCCAGGCCAAGTACGACCAGTACCCCCCCGGCCATATACTCACCACAGAAAGCACCGGCCCTTCCACCGACCACCAGTACCGGAACCTGTTCGCGATACTCCTTCATGTGGATACCAACCCGGTACCCTACATCCCCTCGTACAAACAGGCGCCCGCCGCGCATTCCGTAGCCCAATACGTCACCCGCACTGCCGTCCACAATAACGGTACCGGAATTCATAGTGTTGGCAATGCCGTCCTGGCCGTTGCCGTGCACCCGAATGGTAGGCCCGTTCATAAAGACGGCCAGGTCGTTGCCCGGTACACCGTTTATTTCGATATAGGCAGGAGTAGAAATGCCGGCGCCAATATATCGTTGCCCGTTGACATTGTCCAAAATAATTTCTCTATACCCGGCACTGAGCGCGGCGCGGATAGTCTCGTTCAATTGGCGGTGATGCATCCCCTGGGCATCTATCCGGTACGGTTCAACCGCCTCCACCCGGTTTCTCAGCTCACATCCCATATCTTACTCCATACCTCCTTATCGTCCCGCGGGCTTGACACCCAGAATTTCCAAGTCCTGTTCACTCAAGCCCACACCGCGCAAGCGCAGCCGGCTGCCCCGCAAACTTTCGATCGCATTGATCCCTAATGATCCGAGAATTTCTTTCAACTCCAGGGCCCAACCCCGCAGCAGGTTCGCCAACCGCTGTCCCGCCTCTTCAGGATTAAGGTGCCGGGTCAATTCCGGTCGTTGGGTGGCGATACCCCAGGAACAGTTACCGCTAAAACACTGCTGGCAGACGTGGCAGCCCATCGCGATAAGGGCCGCTGTTCCAATAGCCACAGCATCGGCCCCGAGGGCGATAGCCTTGGCTACATCACCACTGTGGCGGATGCCGCCGGCCGCAATCAGTGAAACCTGGTTGCGAATACCTTCCTGCCGCAAACGATCATCAACGGCCGCCAGGGCCAGTTCAATCGGAATACCTACGTGATCACGGATTATCATCGGCGTCGCACCCGTACCACCGCGGAAGCCGTCTATATAGATCACATCGGCCCCGGCCCGGGCAATCCCGCTGGCTATGGCAGCCACGTTGTGAACGGCGGCAATTTTGACCCCTACCGGCTTGGTATAAGCTGTGGCTTCTTTTAGGGCTGAGATCAGCTGGGCCAGGTCTTCAATGGAATAGATATCATGATGGGGCGCCGGGGACAGGGCGTCGGAACCGACGGGGATCATACGCGTGCGCGATACTTCTTCATCCACTTTTTCACCCGGCAGGTGCCCCCCAATACCCGGCTTGGCACCCTGACCGATTTTGATTTCCAACATCGCCGCCCGTTCCAGGTACTCAGGGTTGACACCAAAGCGTCCTGAAGCCACCTGACCGATGATATGGTCAGCATAGGGATAAAGGTCACGGTGCATTCCGCCTTCTCCCGTATTCATCAATACCCCGCACTCCTTGGCGGCCATCGCCAGGGCTTTTTGAGCGTTAAGGCTGATCGCACCGTACGACATAGCGGCAAAAACGATTGGTATTTCAAGCTTGACCTGCGGGGTAAGCTTGGTTTTCAGCACCGGCTCCCCGTCGGAATCCTGTTCGATTTCCAGAGCCTTGGGACGTGACCCCAGGTAGGTCCGCAGCTCCATCGGCTCACGCAGAGGGTCGATAGAAGGGTTGGTAACCTGGCAGGCATCCAGCACCAGGTGATCAAAATAACTGAAATAAGGTTTATCGTTGCCGGAACCGGTAAGAATCATCCCGCCGGACTCAGCCTGTTTAACGATATTCTTCTGATAATGCGGCAACCAGTAGTGGTTGGCTTTATAGGCCAACGGGTTGGGTTCAATATTGATGGCCCCTTCGGGACAATGGGTTACACAGTAGTGACACTGGACACATTTCCTGTTATCAGCCACCACCCTGTCCGGGACATATTCTTCAACATGCGCGATAACCTTCTGCAAATCCTCGGTACTTCCCTGAAATAACTCTTTCGCCCGGTGCCAAAAACTATGTTCAAAACTAAGCGCTCCAAAACCGCAATTTCTCACGCAGCGACCACAGCGGCGGCACCGGTCTTGGTCAATACGTACGATATATTCCGGCGGCAATAAGCTCCTCATTGAGCTGATCCTCCTTCCAATTCCACTATCACCGGTTCGCCTCCCCAAACGGCCCGCACTTCATCAGGTTCGCCGAAGATCCGGCGCAGAGCACTCTCTTCACTACCCATCAGGACAAAATCACCCTTGCGGGCATACACCAGGGGACGCAGCTTGATACGGTCATTAAGCCCGATTAAACCTTTACCATGAGCGACAATAATGCTGAAAGGACCGTTGAGCAAAGCGGAACCGTAAACCTGTCTGAGCGCGGTATAAAGCCGGCGTTGTGGTTCAGGCATGCGGTCGATGTCTTTCCAAAACGGCGCGGCCAATACCCGGCAGACCAATTCCAATGGTAGATCATGGCGCCGGTGCAAGAGGTCAAAAAGATAGGCCACGACTTCCGTATCGGTCTGTAACTCAAGACGATAGCGGAACATCTCCAGGTAGCGCTTGTTGGCCCCGTAAGACGATATCTCACCGTTATGAACCACGGACCAATCTAAAAGGCCAAGGGGATGTGCCCCACCCCACCATCCGGGAGTATTGGTCGGGAAACGGCCATGAGCGGTCCAAAGGTAACCCTCGTACTCCTCAAGGCGGTAAAAAGCAGCTATGTCCTCGGGGAATCCCACTCCCTTAAAGACCCCCATATTTTTACCGGAAGATGCCACGTAAGCCCTATCGCAGTGTTTGTTGATCTTCATGACTACGGAAGTTACCAGGTTCCCTTCTGCGGTGGAGGAACAACCAACCGCCTTTTCGGGCCGCACCCTTGCAAAATAGCGCCAAACAGCCGGGGGGTTTTCAATCCCGATGACCTTCCGGGTCGGAATCGGTTCACTCCGGTCGATCAAGAAATTTTGGCGCAGTAACTCTTCGGCATCCAACCTGCCCTGCTCTGTTTCACAAAGCAGGTGAAAGGCATAATGGTCCTTAAACTCGGGATAAATGCCGTAAGCCGCAAAACCGCCACCCAGGCCGTTCGACCGCTCACGCATACAGGCAATCGATTGGGTAATGGCTTCACCGTTAATGCATCGTCCCTTGACATTTAGAATAGCGCTGACCGCACACCCCGACGGGATGCGTACTTCCCCTTCCCTTAACAACAAGTAACACCTGCCTTCTTTAGCTTAATTGTCATCATTGACAAAACCGGCTCTATAACTAAGTTCTAGCTCTTTCGCCGGTTCTCCGCCGGTAAGAAAAAGAAGCCCTTGCCGGGCGTATTCCCCGGCAGGGTAGAAAATAATATTATAGTTAATTAAATAAGCAGTTGATGATTTAGTATTTGGTGAGGTACTCACGCACCTCCCATTCGTGAACCTGCATCCGGTAACAATCCCATTCCTGCGTCTTAGCTTCGACAAATTTCTCAAAGACGTGATCGCCGAGAGCATTGATAATTACCTGATCCTGCTTCAATTCGTCCAGAGCTTCTTTTAAGCTGCCCGGTAAGCTCGGGATGCCCATCTCTTCCCGCTGTTCCGTAGTTAAGTGGTAAATATCCATCTCGCTCTGTTTCGGCGGCTGGATCTTGTTCTTAATCCCGTCAAGCCCCGCTGCCAGCATCGCTGCCAGAGCCAGGTAAGGATTACAAGACGGATCGGGGTTGCGCAGCTCAACGCGTGTGGAGAGACCCCGCTTGGCCGGAATACGAATGAGAGCACTCCGGTTGGCCTGGGCCCAGGCCAGGTAGACCGGCGCCTCGTAACCCGGAACCAGTCTCTTGTAGGAGTTAACCGTGGAGTTGGTTACTGCCGTCAGTGCACGGGCGTGTTTTAAAAGCCCGCCCACATAGTAGTAACATTCCTGGCTGAGCTGGTCGGGTGTACTGGGATCATAAAAGGCATTTTCGCCGTTTTTAAATAAGGACTGGTTCGTATGCATACCGGAACCATTAATGCCGAATACCGGTTTTGGCATAAAGGTGGCGTGCAGGCCGTGACGTTGGGCTATGGTACGTACGACAAATTTGAAAGTGACAATTTTATCGGCACAATCCAGGGCATCGCTGTATTTGAAGTCGATTTCATGCTGGCCGGGCGCCACCTCGTGGTGCGACATCTCAATTTCGAATCCCATTTCCTCCAAGGCCATTACGATTTCACGCCGCGCATTTTCACCCTTGTCGACGGGAGCCAGATCAAAATAACCTGCCTGGTCATGGGTTTCCAAGAGCGGCCGCCCCTCGTTGTCTACGTGAAACAGGAAAAACTCCAGTTCCGGACCGACATACATCGTGTAGCCCATCTTCTTGGCTTCGGCCAACACCCTCCTCAAGGTCTGCCGGGGGCAGCCGGCAAACGGTGATCCATCGGGGTTGTAAACGTCGCAGATCAAACGCGCCACGGCCCCATCACGCGGCCGCCACGGGAAAATAGTGAAAGTATTAGGGTCCGGCCTCAAGTACATATCAGATTCATGAATTCGCGTGAAACCGTGAATGGATGAACCATCAAACATTAGTTCCCCATCAAGAGCTTTTTCGAGTTGTTCCACGGGAATGGCGACGTTCTTAAGAACGCCGAGGACGTCGGTAAACTGCAGTCTTACGAATTTGACACCCAGCTGCCGCGCCTTTTCCATAATCTCCTGTTTTTGTTGTTCCACCTTTGATTACTCCTTTCTAAGATTTTGATGGTTTCCTCAAGGTTCTTGTAAGAGTGAACCTCCTGAGGATTTCTTTATTGAAAAGGCGCCTTCGCCGTGCTAAGGTCCCTCGTCGGACCAGGTCATCACTTTCCAGCATTTTAAGAGAGCGCTCCCTTTAATCCAAACTATGGGCCAGAATAATGGCCTCAGCCACAGCGCGCATCGAAATGCGCTTGTTCATGCTCTGCTTTTGAATTTTGCGAAAGGCTTCGGCTTCCGTCAGCCCGAGAGTATGCATCAAAATCCCCTTGGCCTTTTCTACAATTTTTCTTGTTTCCAGCTTCTCTTGCAGTTCTTTTACCTGCTCCTCCAACCGTACAACTTCAGAATAATTGGACAGGGCGATTTCCACTGTAGGGATCAGGGAAGCCTCACCAACCGGTTTGACAAGATAGCCGAAGGCACCGGCCAGTTTTGCTTCTTCCAATGTTGCGTGGTCGTAATTACTGCTGATTAATACCACCGGAGCAAGTTTATCGTCGGAAACAATACGTGCAAGTTCCAACCCACTCATAGCCGGTAAAAATACCTCTGCAATAACCAGGTCGGGCTGGCGAACACGGATAAGTTTTAAAGCTGTTATACCGTCGGTGGCTTCCCCGATGATTAAAAACTCGGCCGCCTGCAGCATTGCCCCTATATTTTTCCGAGAAGCGTCATCATTAATCGCAATGACAACGCGGTGCTGCCTGGGCACAAACCCCTACCTCCTAACCACACTGTCATGCTTAATATGTCTTTTATCGTTCGGCAGCAATCTTAAAACAAAAAGCCCTCACACAAACCCCGAAAGAGGTCTGCTGAGGGCACCATTGCCATTACCGAACACTTCATTGTATCCGGAACCGTACTATTAATTTTATTTAATTTTATTTGTAGTATATACAGTTAATTAGTTAAGATCAATACTTTGACGAAAAGTATACATTATCCTAGAATTTGATCTACTTCTTCCTCATCAACGTCCATAATGTACTTAATACCACTGATCCGCGCTGCTTCGGGGGTAAGGGCCGCAACATCGTCCCGGCTAATATACTGCAGAGCGAATTTGCGGGCCCCACACATCAGCTGGCGCAGCCCCTGAGCCAGGCGCTCGTAATAGGTATACACACCGACAGCACCAACCGGTAAACGGTCAAAGTCCTTACCCAGTTTATTCTTAAGCTCAGCCGCACAGACAAAAATTTGCTCGATGGTTTCGCCGTATTTCTTGTATTCCGGCAGCACCTTGCCCTGTTTGATCGCTTCGCCGACAGTCTTACCGACCATAGCCGCCGCCAGCGGCGAACGGGACATTCCGATGGCCTTGATATACGGCGCACTGAGAGCAAAACCCTTGAACATATGATCTTCCAGGGTTAAGCCGCCAGCAATAGCGATCGGCGGAATGTAGGCACCCTTGGCCGCCAAACGGTCACAATATTTGGTAAGTAAAGCTTGGAGGTAAACGGTCGGAATACCCCACTCATTCATCATCCGCCAGGGGCTCATACCCGTACCGCCACCGGCACCGTCCACCGTCAGCAGGTCAAGTTTCGCGTCAGAGGCAAACTTAATGGCACGTGCCAAATCAGCCGGGCGATAGGCACCGGTTTTTAAAGTAATGTATTTTGCACCGGCAGCCCGGAGCTGGTCCACACGTTCCTTAAAGCTCTCCCATTCCACCATACCGATGCGGGAGTGTCTTTCAAATTCCTTGAAGGCCCCGGCCTTAAAAGCTTCCTGTACGGTGGGATCTTCCGGGTCGGGCAGTACAATATAACCCCGGCTTTTTAGCTGCAGGGCCCGTTCCAGGCTGTTGAGCTTGACCTCACCACCGATGTCTTTTGCGCCTTGACCCCATTTAAGTTCTACCACCTCAACACCGTACTTCTCTATAACCCATTCCTGCACGCCAATCCGGGTATCTTCCACGTTGGCCTGCACGCCGATGAAGCCTTCGTCTCCAGCCCACTCCTGGAACGACTTAATGCGGCGCTCCATGTTCGGTGAGCTAATAATACGTCCATCCTTGATCTCAGCATTGGGATCCATCGCGCAAACGTTTTCACCGACAACAATACCCCCACCGGCCAATGCCACACCTGCCGCCAGGTGCTCCCAGTTATTCGCGGCAACATCGGTGGAACCCATAGCGGCACAAATAATGGGCAGGCGCAGCTTAAGGCTGCCGTCGGCACCGATCGAGGTACTGAGATCTACCGCCGGGAAAATGGCTTTATCGGGGTCGGGTTCAACGCCGATAGCCCCAACAGCGGTTCCCATGATACTGAAATGCGAATAGTCGACAGGATATTTCTTTTGAGCGGCGGAAGTGGTTTTACCAAAAGGCTGGGGATATAACATTTCCTTGCCCCGCACCGCCGACTTGCCGATTTCACAGAGACCCGGGCAGCCGTCGAGGCAGGTCACACACATACCACTCTGGGGACATCTGTTATCTCCCGTACGCAGTCTGGTTTGTGTAGCAGCACTGGCATTAGTACCGATACTGAAGTTCATATGATATTTCCTCCTCATTATGGTGTCAATAGTAGATAACGTTCTATACGCCTTTTATTAACCGATTTTTCTGTTAACCACGGGTTCCTTGGTGCATTCCCCCTTTCATTTCAAGGAAAAATTCTTATCACTAATGTTGCCTCTGGTACAGCAAATCCTATCCGGCTTAGTAATTTCTCAGATACTCTTCAAGTTCCCAGGGATGAACCACAGAGAGGAAGCGTTCCCATTCATTTTCCTTGATCTCCCGGAACCTGTTGTAAATCGCTTTGCCAAGCATCTCTTTGATCAGAGTATCACCTTCCAACGCGTCAAGGGCGGCCGCAAGACTGCGGGGCAGGCCTCTCTCCCTGGCCAATTCCCGCAGTTCATCTCCCGAGGAACATTCCCCGTCCGTTATTATTGGAGGGGGTGCAATCCTGTTCGTTATGCCGTCCATCCCGGCTGTCAGAATGGCTGCCAGGGCCAGGTAAGGGTTAACCGTGGGGTCGGGGCTGCGAAGGGTTATACGGGCATCCCCGACCTGTTTCTCCGGTACACGGATCATTGTGTTGCGGCTGGTGCTGGACCATGCCGCCAGAAACGGGGAATGGTAACTGGGAACAAAACGCTTGTAAGAGTTTATCAAAGGACAGGTAAGAGCCGTTACCGCCCCGGCGTGATGCAAGAGTCCCCCAATAAAATACCGGGCGGTATCGCTTAAACCCATCGGATCATCAGAAGACTCAAAAAGATTGGTCTCTCCCCGCCAGAGGGAAAGATGCAGTTTTAACCCTGAACCGGCTTCATTGTTTAAGGGTTTGGGCATAAAGGATGCGTGCAGACCGTGGCGCTGAGCCACAGTGCGTACTACAAACTTGAAGGTGGCAATTTTATCAGCCAATACCAGAATATTGTCATCCTTAAGGCCGATTTCGTGCTGGCCGGGTGCCATCTCGTGATGTGAAGACGCTACTTCGATGCCCATTTCTTCAAGCGTGAGTACCATATCCCGGCGCGCGTTCTCACCCAGGTCTACCGGAGTTAAATCACAAAAACCGGCCTGGTCGTGGGTGATTGTCGTCGGTCTGCCCTGCTCCCCGCTGTGGAATAAAAAGAATTCAATCTCGGCCCCGGCCATTAGGCGTATCCCATCTTTTTCAAACCGGGATATAACCTTTTGCAATCTGCTCCGGGAGCACCCGGGGAAAGCTTCTCCCCGGGGAGTAAGGGCGTTGCAGATCAAACGCGCCACCGCACCGTCCCGGGGGCGCCAGGGGAACACTACGAAAGTAGCGGGATCAGGTTGGAGTAGAATGTCCTTTTCACAGTACCCGCGAAAGCCTTCAAATACCGCGCTGTCAAACAGCACCTGTCCTGCCAGGGCCCGTTCAAGTTCTTCTACCGTAACAGCTACATTTTTTAAGGCACCTAATATATCGGTAAACTGCAGTCTGATAAATTTAACATGGTATTCTTTTACCAATTCACGAACTTGTTCAAACTCTGTCACAATTAACACACTCCCCCGAAAATCCTCAAAAAAGAAAAGCATCCCCAAAAACCCCGTCATCACAGGGTTCCCAGGGACGCCCTTGCCCCAAAAGCCACCATATCAGTATCTTAAGGTTGCCTATTATTATAGATATAAACCAAAAAAATTGTCAACAATCCTTTTATTCTAGCATTGGTTCTCAAACCATTTGATAATGTCTTTGGCAACTTTTGCAAGAGAACGCGACTGGTCCATACTTAACTTTTGGAGGTAATGAAAGGCCGCTTGTTCAGTAAGGCCCCTGTATTCCATTAATAAACCTTTGGCTTTTTCAATAACCTTTCTGGCTTCCAGCATCTTTTTAAGTTTAATGTTTTCCTGCTCAACCTCGTTCAACTTATCATAATTAGCCATGGCAACTTCAATGGCCAGGTACAGCTCCCATTCCTCATAAGGCCGGATGACGTAACCAGATACCCAACTGGAACGCACCCGTATAATAACCTGCTCCGGATTATCGGCTACCAAAACTACCGGCGCCACTCGCTGTTCGTCAAGAACCTGCATTATGCCCAAGCCGCTGTAATCAGGAAGGTTATTATCAAGTATAATAACATCAGGATGTATCTGGAAAGCCACTCTTAAAACTTCTTTGGCTTGGCGTACCTGGCTGACAACAAGGTATCCGCCCTTACGCAGTTTATCCGTAACCTGTCTTATTTCAACGCCATCAGCCATGGCAACAACGACACGACTTTGTAGCATAGTACGCAGCACCTATAAAAGCCTGATTGTTTTATTGTAACACACCCCTTTATAGAAGGATAGTTATCCCTTCATCACTAATTACCCATACTAGTGGCACTGGGAGGGGTTTGGTTCTTGCACATCATCGAAGATTATTTTGCCATCTTTCGACGCTACCCCGTGCTGTTAAGCGTAGGAGTGTTGACCTTTCTCGCTACGGCGGGGTGGGCCGTGGTCTTACCGATGCTATCCTTGTACCTCGCCGAAGACGTGGGTATTGGCACCGGTTTCATCGGATTGATTTTCGGAGCCTACGCCATAAGCGAAACCATCCTGAAAACCCCTTTCGGCATTATCAGCGATCATACCGGTCAGCGTCCCGTAATCATCGCCGGATTATTAGCGGCTCTGGTCGTCCCCGTTTTGATGCTGTGGGCATACCACCCGGTATGGTTTCTGGTACTGCAACTTATGAACGGAGCCAGCATCGCCGCCTTTTGGCCCATTATGGCCTCCTTTACCGCTGTCAGCGTAGATTCGCAGGACCGTGCCACCGCTATGACCGTCTTCAACCTTTCCTATCTTCTTGCCCTGGGAATCGGCCCGGCCCTGGGCACTTTTGCCAGCCACGCCGCGGGAACTTACCGCATTTCTTTTTATTTGGCCATTGCCTTTTTCAGCCTGGCCGTGCTGCTGGCCCTGGCCGGTCTCCGGCACAGGTCTTATGGTCGCCCCCGACCCGACAACTCCCGGTACAGTGATGCTCTTAGGGAGCACCTGCTTCCGGATATCAAGAATTACGGGGGAATAATGGCCCAGTTAAGTTTTCTATGGCAAAACAAAACACTTGCCGCCATACTGAGCATTTCCTTACTGCAGAATTTTGCAATCGGCTTTCTTGCCCCTATTTTCATTCTTTTCATTAAACAGGAACTGGGTTATGATTTATTCCAAACGGGTAAGGCCATCATAATCCCCATTGCGATAATAGGGGTACTGGCCCTGCCGGTGGGAAGGTTCTCCGATACTATTGGCAAGCACAGGGCCGTACGCGCAGGTTTTTTACTGGCCGCGTTCAGTATTTTGGCATTACCCCGGGCCGAACAGTTGTGGCAGCTGGTCACCGTAATCGGTCTTTTGGGTTTGGCATATCTTATAGCCGCCCCGGCCTGGTTTGCCTTTACTTCTCTCTACGCTCCCCGCACCAGCACCGGTACCGCCATCGCCTCGGTGAGCGCCGTACAGAGCCTGGGATTTATTCTCGGGCCGGGAGTAGGAGGCTTACTCTATGAAAAAGTTAACCCCACAGTTCCATTTATCGGCTGCGGGGTATTACTCCTGCTTTGTTCTCTGTTGTGCTTAATCTTTGTAAACAATGATGCAAAGCCGGGCAGCGGTCATTCAGACGATCTGATCAAGACAGGCTAATGACAGTTCCAGCCTGCGCGATAGGCAAACGCCGGCAGTGAACAGTGAATAGTAAATAGTCAATAGTTACCCAATTACCAACTACCCACTCAGTCGCGGGCGGGCAAGAGACCCACCCCTATATTCTTTATAAGTCGCTTAGACTAATTACTAATCACCTAAACAAACTAAACAATATTGAGAAGCAACTATTGCGGTCTTACACCCACGACTCTACCCGGTTCCGTTCCTCCATTTTTTTACCGGAAGGTCCCGGGAAGTCACCACTCTGGCTTAAGGCTCCGTAAGCACAAACTTCAATGCAGCGGCTGCAAAAAATGCACCGGCAGGGGTCATAAACGTGCACCCAGGTAAGCTCGTTGTTTTTCCCGTAATCCCGCGCCCCCTTTTCCAAATCATCCCATATGGTATCCAGTCTGATGGCGTGGGAGGGACATGCCCGCTCGCAGTCACCACAGAACTCACATCGCGCCGGCTTAAAGATAATCGCCCCGCGTGATCCCGGAAACGGCTCCCTGCGCTGGTAGGGATGACGACGGGTTACGGGACCGGTTAAAATATTTTTGAAAATATTCCCGATCATCCTGGGCACAAATAAATCCCCCTTTTACACTTTACACTGGCGGTAGGAAAAACCTTTAATCTCCAAAATATGTATATACCGTTATACAGCAGTATAGCTTGCGCTTTGGATTTGTGTCAATATTTTTAATATTCATATTTTCTGCATTTGGAGAACCGGTCGAAGGAATATGAGGTCCGGTTATGGAATGCTAGAAATGCTAGAAATGCTAAAATTAAAGAAGGGTTGAGGTCTATGAAGAATAGTATCACAAGTAAGAAATATTCTCTTTGGTTTGTTTTGGTGACTACTATCTTTATAACTTCTCTCATCACGTCCAACATCATTAGCGTAAAACTTGTGAACATTTACGGCCTGATATTGCCGGCGGCTGTAATTATTTTCCCCATCAGTTACATTGTAGGCGATGTACTTACAGAAGTTTATGGCTATCGCATTACACGGCGCGTTATCTGGTTGGGATTTCTCAGTAATTTGTTCGCCGTTACGGCCATTTGGCTCGGCGGTATCCTGCCGCCGGCCGGTTTCTGGGATGGCCAGGAAGCGTACCAGCGTATTCTGGGGTACACTCCCCGCATTCTGCTGGCCTCTTTTGCGGCCTACCTGGTGGGGGAATTCGCCAACGCCTTCGTGCTGGCAAAACTGAAAGTGGCCACCGAAGGACGCTGGTTGTGGCTTCGAACGATATCCAGCACTATAGTAGGACAAGGACTGGATTCAGCAGTCTTTATCACCCTGGCCTTCCTGGGCACCATTCCCACAGCAGCCATCATCTCTACCGTTGTTACCCAGTGGCTTTTTAAGGTTGGGTATGAAACAGCCGCCACTCCCCTAACGTACCTTGTCGTTAACTTCCTTAAACGCCAGGAAGGACTGGATACCTTCGACCGGGAAACCCGCTTTAACCCGCTGCTTATCAAAGAATAAGATAAGACTGCTGCATAACTATTTGCAAACGCATTTGTTTGGGCGGCACTAGATAACCACATATTATGCCTTTTATTCAGTTGCAAACGCCCTGTGCACGGCCAGAGGATCCAGTCCGGCCCTTTCCATCTGCCGGCAGAAACTGCATACCTCAGCGGTAGTAGGCTGTCCACAACTTGAACACGCTTTTAACTCCGGCTCTTCTGTGTTTTCGAGGAAGTAGCGCTGTCCCTCACGTAAAAATCCCAGGTAGAATTGATCTTTAGTCCCTGGAGCATGGTTTTCCAGGAAGTTCAAGACTTCTTTATACCGCAGGCTGGTGGCCCCTACAGACATAGGGCATTCTTCTATAATGTAGTCTATCCCTTTGATCACACAATAAGCAGCGGTTTCCCTCTCGGTTAACCTGCAAAGCGGCTTGACCTTGCGTGCAAGACCGCCCGCGGCCGGCATGTTCGGTGACTGGCGCCCCAGGTAACCGACCTGCCAGTGCAGCACATTTCCCAGCAAAGTAGTGGCTTCATCATCTAAATTGTGTCCCGTAACAATGGCGGCATATCCCCCCCTGGAAGCCGCCAGGTTCATAATATAACGCTTAACCAGTCCACACGCGGAACAGTAGGCCTTGGACGTCTTTTTGGCAATATGTTCGACCCCTACGCCGTAGATCTCTTTTAGGGAAACTATGTACAGTACTGCGTTTCTGGAAGCGGCAAAATTGGAGCTTTTTTCCTTTGATCTAACTGAATAGTCGCCAATCCCCAGGTTAATGTAGAGACCATCCGCTTGATACCCGAGATCGAGCAACATGTCCCACAGGGCCAGGCTGTCTTTCCCTCCGGACACGGCAACCAGTAATTTTTCATTGGGTGCAAACATTTTAAATTTCTTGATGGCTCTCGCCACCTGGTTCTGCAAATGCTCTATTAAATGTTCCGGGCAGAACGCAGCCCGGTGGCGGCGGATTTCCATGCACGCCTTTTGTCCACACTTCTTACACCGCATTGGCAACTCACCTGCTTGAGACAAAAATAACAATCTGTGGTCAGGTTTACCCACCGGAAACTACAGGCAAAATCTCTATTTCTCCATCCTCTTCAACCACAGTATCCCGGGGCACCAACTGCCCATCCTTTATCACCAACACGGTTTCCGGGTTGATCTCCAACATCTTTAGAACCTTTCCCACCGTATGCCTTCCCTTAATTTCCTTTACCGTATTATCCCTGCGGATGACCACGCGCATGCTTTTACCTCCCGTGCAGGTAGTTTACAAAAAACCCGGCAAAAAAGCAATTAATCCTAGAATACTTATAACCAATACCATTATAATTATTGTCCTGGCTTTTGAACCAGTAACGCAACCCCGGGAAGCTCGCCCCGGGGTTACCCTAGTTTTTATGTAGCCAGCAAGAAGGAAACAATTGACCTGATTGAACAACCGAGAAGCTTTTTGCAGGTTGTCGGTAAATTAATTGATACCGGAGGAGCAGATTTTTCGAATACAGGTAGCAGCCAGCTAACAGGTATTTATAGAGGCGAGGCCTACTGGAAAAAAGTATTTCGCCCAGCAGGGCTAAAAGGGTACAAAAAGGTACCCCTCGGAGGCGGCAATATCTTCCATTTCGTCTTGCGGAATCCGCAGGAAAGCCTCCACCACCCGGGGATCAAACTGCT
>JACDOK010000014.1 GCA_017656185.1 Peptococcaceae bacterium
GCATAAAACAGGGGTTTGCCATAATATGTAAGGCAATTAAACTTGCAATCTACGTGAGGAATTCTTTTTGCTTTTTAATCTTGTAAGTTGAGATGTTTTGTGTTATACTGAGTTTAGTTTGTAAGAGATTGGTGCGTGCCGGAAGGAGTGGGTCAAAACCCGCTCCTTCCTATTAATGGCAACTTAGAAGGAGTGAACAGTTTGGGCCAAAGCACCATAGCCAAGAAGGTCGAAACCCTGGTCGAGCCTGTCGTTGAAAAACATGGTTTCGAATTGGTTGATGTAGAATATGTAAAAGAAGGGGGAAGATGGTTTCTCCGTATTTTTATCGATAAACCAGGTGGAATCAGTTTGGATGACTGCGAAATCATATCAAAAGAAATCGGCCCCCTATTAGACGAGAAAGATTTTATTCCGCATTCCTACTACCTGGAGGTATCGTCCGCCGGCTTGGAACGTCCTTTGAAGAAAAGAAGTGATTTTGAAAAATTCCAAGGCCGGCTTGTTAAGGTAAGTACTTTTGCTCCGGTTGAGGGTCGCAAAAAATTTACCGGATATATACAGCAAAGTGACCATAATGGCTTTATCATAAACACCGAAGACGAGGAATTTAGAATAGCGTGGGATAATCTGGCTAAGGCCAGGCTGGTTGTTGAGTTCTAGGCTTTAAGGCCTTTTTTTTACGGGAGGTTCATAAGAATGAATATTGAATTCTTGGCGGCGCTCGGTGACCTTGAAAAAGAAAAAGGTATATCTGCTGAAGTTTTAATCGAGGCCATTGAGGCAGCTCTACTTTCGGCATACCGGAGAAATTTCGGTTCTGCTCAAAATGCCAGAATACATATCGACCGGGATACGGGAGAATGCCGTGTATTTACCGTACGGACCGTCGTTGACAAGGTAAAGGATCCCGCCGCCGAGATTAGCCTGGAAGAAGCACAATCAATCAATCCCAATTATAGCCTGGGTGACACTGTCGAAAAGGAAATTACCCCTAAAAATTTTGGGCGTATTGCGGCCCAAACAGCAAAACAAGTGGTCGTACAGCGCATACGTGAAGCGGAACGAAACCTTATTTATGAAGAATTTGCCAACCGTGAGGGAGATATCGTAAACGGTATCGTTCAACGCGTAGAACAGCGCAATGTCTATGTTGAGTTGGGTAAAGCCGAGGGGATCTTGACCGTAGCTGAACAGCTACCTAGAGAACATTATCATCAAGGACAAAGAATTAAGGCCTATATTGTAGAAGTAAAGAAAACTACCAAAGGCCCGCTAATTTTATTGTCCCGTTCCCACCCCGGTTTTCTGAAAAGGCTTTTCGAACTCGAGGTGCCGGAGCTTCAGGACGGCACTGTTGAGTTACATGCAGTGGCGCGCGAGGCCGGGATAAGGTCCAAAATTGCGGTAAGCTCTACCGATGAAAATATTGATCCGGTTGGAGCTTGTGTGGGGCCTAAAGGTATTCGTGTTCAGGCTATTGTGAATGAATTAAACGGTGAAAAGATTGATGTCGTTAAATGGGACCCCGACCCTTCCAAGTTCGTTGCTAACTCCTTGAGCCCCGCTAAAGCTCTTGCTGTGGAAGTGTGGGAAGATGAAAAGATCGCTCGTGTAATTGTTCCCGACTATCAACTTTCTCTGGCCATCGGCAAAGAAGGTCAAAATGCACGGCTGGCAGCCAAGTTGACCGGTTGGAAAATAGATATCAAGAGCGAAACACAAATGGTTGAAATTTATCAGGAATATGCCCAAGCTGAGATGGGATCTGAATTAGGAGAGGATGGCCGGGACGAAGTTGAAGTTTAGGGGGTATTCCTTTTGGGAAAAAGTAAAAAGGTTCCTTACCGAAAATGTATTGGTTGTCAGGAAATGAAGCCCAAAAGGGAACTCATACGAATCGTTCGTACTCCGGAAGCAACCGTTGAACTTGATTTTACCGGGAAACGCTCCGGAAGAGGGGCTTACCTATGTCCCAATAAGGAATGTCTGGACCAAAGTCTAAAAGGAGGACGGCTGGATAAGGCATTACGGTTTAACGTTCCGGAAGATACCATTACTTGTATTCGTAAGGAGATAATAAAAAGTGAAAGAAATACTCAAACTCCTGGGACTGGGCCAAAAAGCCCGCAGTGTGACCTCCGGGGATGAAGGTGTGAGAGCCAAACTAGAACGTCGTAAGGTAAAACTGGTTATTATTGCTTCGGATGCAGCGGCTTCCACTAAGCAGGATTTCAGTATTATGTGCCGTAGATACGGTGTCCCTTATATTGTTGCCGGTTTGAAAAACGAGTTAGGGGCGGCAATTGGTAAATCACCCAGAGCAGTAGTGGCATTGTTGGACAAAAATTTGGCTGATAAAATCAGAGAGTATTTAGAGAAGCACAGCGAGTAATTTGAAAGGCCCTGTTGCGGAATATCTGGAGGTGGTTCGATGGGCAAAAAGCGCGTGCACGAGGTAGCAAAGGAGTTGAACCTGGCCAGCAAAGAAGTTGTTGCCATACTTAATGACATGGGAGTTACGGTCAAATCCCATATGAGTACAATAGAAGATAAAGATATTCAAGCCCTTAAAAACAAGATCCTTTCAAAATCAAAAGTTAAAGACAAGCCGGATAAAGATGATAAAGATAAAGAAAATACTGGTGCCAGAATGACGAAGTCGGGACATCAAGCTGCTGAAAATAAGCAACCCGCCCAACAATCGAACCAAAGTAAGGGCCAACCATCCCCAAAGGCTTCGGTACGGCTGAGCCGGTACGGTCTGGGACTTGTCGATAAAGTCCCGCAGCGTCCGCCGGACAGGCGTTATGTTGGCAGACCCTTACAGTTTCCTCTTAATCAAATGCCAACCGCGAAAGACACGAAGAAAGAACCTCAAGCGCCTGCCAAGCCTCAAACGGTGGAAACCAATGACAAGTCGAAGGCGGCACCGGTACCGCCTAAGGAAGTAACTATACCGGAACAAAAAGAACCGGTAACGGCACCTCCTGTACAGGAACAACACAAAACAAAGGCAAAGGATGCTCCCAAACATCGCCCGCATAAGCCCCGCGCACAACAGAACAAGCGGCCGGAGGCCGCATCCGCGCGTCCGGTTACCAGGCATCAGCCGGAACACCACCAGGGTGAACGGCAAGAAAGACAACTACCGGGACGTCCTGGAATGCAAGCAGGAGGGAGGCCTGCTCAAGTTAGGAAAATTCCTAAACCACCTAGTGAGGTTGTTGCTCAGCAATTCGATAAAGGTATGGGAAAGCAACGGTTTGGTGGCAAAAAAGATAAAGAAAAACGCGATAAGGATCAATGGAGGACAGATAAGTCTGTTAACGAAAAGAAAGTCTTTCAACACAGAGAGCAAAAGCTTAGTACTAAAAAGAAAACACCCAAACAAATTGAAAAGAAACCCATTACACTTACAGGCAGCTTAACTGTTAAACATTTGGCTGAAGCCATGAACTTGAAAGCGGCTGTAGTGATTAAGCAGCTCATGGATCTTGGGGTAATGGCCACCATTAACCAGGAAATTGACCTTGACACGGCAGTAATTGTGGCGGAGGAGCTTGGTTTCCCGGTAAAGATCAAAAAAGAACCCGATATAGAAGAACAGATCTTCCAAGCTGAGGAAGAAAGTGACCCTGCAGACCTTGAACCGCGCCCCAGTGTTGTTACGGTAATGGGTCACGTGGACCACGGCAAAACATCGCTGCTTGATGCCATACGGAAAACTAACGTAACAGCCAGTGAAGCCGGCGGCATCACTCAGCACATCGGTGCTTATCAGGTTAAGCACAACGGTAAAAAAATTACTTTCTTGGATACGCCTGGTCACGAAGCGTTTACCGCTATGCGTGCACGAGGTGCAAAGGTTACCGATATTGCCATTCTGGTGGTAGCTGCCGATGACGGTGTCAAACCTCAAACCGTGGAAGCAATCAATCACGCTAAAGCAGCTAACGTACCCATCATTGTAGCTATTAATAAAATGGATAAACCGGACGCCAACCCCGACCGGGTCAAGCAGCAGCTTACCGAGCACGGCTTAGTTCCTGAGGAATGGGGCGGGGATACCATTTGTGTGCCGGTTTCAGCGATAAAGCATGAAGGGCTCGAGGACTTGTTGGAAATGATATTACTAGTAGCTGAAATGCAGGATTTGAAGGCTAATCCCAAAAAGCCGGCTAGGGGAACTATCATAGAGTCGGAACTTGACAAAGGAAGAGGACCTGTTGCCACTGTCTTAGTACAAGACGGAACCCTTCACCTTGGTGATACGCTTGTGGCTGGAACTACTTTTGCACGCGTAAGAGCTATGATGGATTATACCGGCAAACGTGTCAAAAAGGCCGGACCGGCTACTCCGGTAGAAGTCTTAGGTTTTTCCGACGTTCCTATGGCCGGTGATCTTTTTGCGGTCGTCGAGGAAAAGCTGGCCCGCCAGATTGCTCAGAAGAGACAGGAAAAGAAACGCCGGGAAGAACAAAAAGCGGCAGGGCGATTGTCACTTGACGACGTGTTCAAACGCATCCAGGAAGGTAAAGTCAAGGAATTACCGTTAATCATCAAGGCCGACGTGCAGGGCTCAGTGGAAGCTATTGCACAGGCTCTGGAAAAACTAAGCACGGATGAGGTAAAAGTTCATTTGGTTCACAGCGCCGTTGGTGCTATTTCTGAAACCGATGTCATGCTGGCAGCCGCGGCGAATGCTGTTATAATCGGCTTCAACGTGCGTCCCGATGCCAACGCCCGTAAGGCTGCAGAGCGTGAAAATGTTGATATCCGTCTTTACAGAGTAATATACGACGCTATTGACGATGTAAAGGCCGCTTTATCAGGGCTGTTAGAGCCTGACTATCGTGAAGTGGTTATTGGTCGCGCTGAGGTGCGTAAGGTGTTCCGGGCCTCTAAAGTCGGTACCATTGCCGGCTGTTATGTCACGGAAGGTAACATTACGCGGGATGCCGGTGTTCGTCTCATCCGGGACAGCATTGTTGTCCACGAAGGCAAGCTTTCGTCATTAAAGCGTTTTAAAGATGACGTTAGGGAAGTAGCTCAGGGTTACGAATGTGGCTTGACCCTGGAAAAGTATGATGATATCCGTGAAGAAGACCAACTGGAATTCTTCGTCATTGAAGAAGTACAACGCGAGCTTTAAAGCTTTATATTGCAGGAGGTATTGGAATGGGCCACAGACCGGAGCGCCTGGCGGAAGTCATTAAACAAGAAGTCTCACAGGTGATCCGGCGGCTGAAAGATCCGCGGATAGGCTTTATTACCGTAACCAATGTAGAGCTTTCCCCGGACTTTCGTTATGCCAAAATATTTGTGAGCATCCTGGAACCAAAGGAAACGCAGGAAGCGTCAATGGAAGCGCTCAAGCGCGCCAAAGGACACATCCGTACTGAACTGGGTCGCCGTATTCGCCTGCGTCATACACCGGAAATAACTTTTGTATTAGATGAATCCTTAAGAGAAGGTGCCAAGATAATTGACCTTATCAACCGTATTAACAAACAAGCACCGAATAGTTAACAATTTGCGTGATATCGCCAGGATCCTGAAGGATGCACAGAATGTCTTAGTGGCCGGGCATGTAATGCCTGACGGTGACTGCTTGGGGTCGGTACTGGCGTTGGGACTGGCACTTGAAAAAATGGGAAAAAAAATTTCCCTACTCAGCGCAGACCCTGTGCCGTCTATTTATCATTTCTTGCCCGGCAGTGACCGTTTTATGTCACAGGTTGAGGCACCTGATCGTTATGATCTCCTGGTGACCTTGGACGTGTCCTCGCCGGAAAGAATGGGAGAAACACTCAGCCCCTTACTTACTGCCGGCCTCATTACTCTTAACATTGACCATCATGCTTCGACACCGCCTTTCGCCAACTACAATTATGTCGATGCCAATGCGGCCGCGGTGGGGGAAATTATTTTTGATCTGATAGGTCTCATGGGAGTACAAATGGATCGCAACATTGCTACCTGCCTCTACGTAGCAATTATGACCGACACCGGTTGTTTTCGTTATGAACATACCACGGCGGCGACACATCTCAGAGCAGCTAAACTTATCGAATACGGGGTATCCCCTGCACAAATAAGTACCGCCGTATACGAGCAAAAATCCATTACAAGTCTTAAGGTTTTGGCCGCAGCCCTTGATACATTGCAAGTCAGCAATTGCGGAAGGGTAGCCTGGATGACCCTTACCCCGGCTGTAGAACAAACTCTTAATGTAAGTGACGAGGATGTCGACGGGATTATTAACTATGCCAGGGCTGTTCAAGGCGTGGAGGTAGCCGTACTGTTCCGTTACGTCTCCCCAGACAAGTGCAAAATCGGCTTCCGTTCAAAGACTTGTGTAGACGTTGCTGCTCTTGCCCAGGAGTTTGGCGGGGGCGGGCATCCCCGGGCATCCGGCTGTGTTATTAACGGGGATTGTGCCAACCTGGCAGACCGAGTTATAGATAAAGCTGTAGAGGCGGTTCGGGAAAGCGATGGAAGGTGTTCTTAACTTACTCAAACCACCCGGCATGACATCCCACGACGTGGTTAACGTCGTGCGTAAGGCACTTAAAATCAAAAAGGTCGGTCATACAGGCACTTTAGATCCGTATGCCGCCGGGGTCATAGTATTGTGTATTGGCAGGGCCACCCGTATTGCCCGTTTTCTTACGGCTACCAGTAAAGAATATCGCGCGGAAATTACGTTCGGCATCAGTACCGATACCCAAGACGCTTTAGGACATATACTGCACATAAAGGATGCAAGCCATGTGGATGAAAACATGCTGCATGCCATGTTGCCAAAGTTTACGGGTACTATTCAACAAGTACCGCCCATGGTTTCCGCCATAAAACGACAAGGCAAAAAATTATATGAATTAGCCCGTAAGGGTTATGAAGTAAAGAGGGAACCACGCGAAGTAACCATTTACCGTATCGATATGGTAAAATTCTGGGGCAAGAATTCACCCCATCCACGCTTAATGTTTGATGTATCTTGCAGTAAGGGGACTTACATTCGTACTTTGTGCAGTGATATTGGGGATGCTTTGGCAACGGGAGCCCACATGTCTTTTCTATTACGGACAAGGGTGGGGAGGTTTACACTGACAGATGCCCTGACTCTGGAAAAGTTAACAGAGTTGGCAAAACAAGAGCGTTTAGCTGACCATATCATACCGATTGATAATGCGCTTGATTACTTGCCTGCGGTAAACGTCAAACCTACCGCCGTTAAATCGGTGTTATCCGGTAGAACGGTATATTCCTCGGGGGTTAAAGGTGATACTAAACCTTTCGGACCTATAGTCCGCTTACGCAGTAACGGGTATCTGCTTGCTCTTGCCGAGGTTATACAACTGGAACAGTCAACGGCATTTAAACCCGTATGGGTTAGGAGTTCGAAACAGGAGGAGTAAAAATGCAAATTTGCTGCAATTATCACGGGCTTAAATCTGCATACCCGCGTCTTATGGTAGGATTAGGCAACTTTGACGGCGTTCACATCGGGCACCAAGCATTAATCAGAAAGCTTGTGGATCGTGCTCACCAAGAGAGTGCTACGCCGGCCATTATGACTTTCAACCCGCACCCGCTTGCCGTCTTACGCCCTGAAAGTGCTCCTCCCTTGCTGCTTTCGCCAGACGCCAAAAGAACCCTTCTGGCCAAGCTCGGTGTAGAAGTTTTGATACAAGTTCCCTTTGATAGGACGTTTGCTGCTTTGACCCCGGAGGATTTCATCAAGGACGTACTTTATCGTGAACTCGGTGTCAACATTGTTTTTGTGGGTTATAATTACACCTTCGGACGTTACGGTAAAGGAACTCCGGAAACCCTGCTCAAATACGCACCTTACTACGGCTATACGGTCGAAATTATTCCACCGGTTAAAGTACAAAACCAGGTTGTCAGCAGTACATATATCCGCAACCTACTTAAAGAAGGTAAAGTTAAAGAAGCCAGTACCTATTTGGGATATACTCCGTTTTTGGAAGGCATTGTGGTAAGCGGCGACCGGCGCGGAAGTACTTTTGGATTTCCTACGGCAAATATCGATCCCGAAGATGGCGTATTAATACCGGGAAACGGCGTATATGCGGTAAAAGTGGAAATTAACGGAGACCTTTTCTTGGGTGTTGCTAACATCGGCACAAGGCCCACGTTTAAATCTGCAGACGTTAACAAAACTATTGAAGTGCACGTTCTTGATTTTTGCCAGGATCTTTACGGGCAGCCTGTGCGTGTCTTGTTTTCACGCCGTCTCCGCAACGAACGCAAGTTTACCTCGGTACAAGACCTTGTACGCCAAATCGAAATGGATATCAGACAGGTCCGGTTGGAATACGCGCAGCGTAAAATATCCCGGGAAGTAATTTCGGGTTATTAGTTCTGTTAATCGTTTACATCTGTATGTTAGTTATGCTAAAATAAGGCGGGCCAGACAATGTGGGGGTAGGCAGCGTGGGCAATCCTCTACTGAAGCTACCTGAAGAACAAATTAAAGAATGCACCGAGCATATTGCCGTTATATGTCTTAGTTGCGAGTTTAAACGGCTGCAACAAGAACTTGAAAGAATATATCGTGAAGCCAAAATGGATAATGTAAGTATAGCTGCCTTTTCCGACGCCCTGCTAGCGTTTTTAGCTCAAAATGAAGGATGAAAATAAGGGAAAAGGGGCATGCGTGTAATAATAACCGAACACGCGCGACAAAGATTAAGGGAATGGCGCCAGTCCGACATTACCCTCAAAGACATAATTGAGGCGGCCAACGGTATTCCTGGGCGTATTCCGTGTGCTACACGCTTTCGTGGTTTCCTTACCAAGTCCGGTCGTATGTTTGACCTGGTGGCAAAGGATATCCCGACGGGGCGCTTAGTGATTACCGTGATAGGTAAATGAACTGTTTGCTAGGCTTTGCGTGTCTCCGCCGCATTGCTTGGCTAACAGCAATTCAAAAAATAGGAGGTCGATACTAATGCCGCTTTTACCGGAGAGAAAACGAGCCATTATTGACGAGTTTAAGAGCCACGATTATGATACTGGCTCGGCTGAAGTTCAGATTGCTTTACTTACGGAACGAATTAAGGTTTTGACGGAACATCTGAAGGAACACAAGAAGGATTTCCATTCCCGCAGAGGTTTGCTTAAAATGGTAGGCCAGAGGCGGTCTTTGCTTAATTACCTAAAAGACAGGCATCCCGATCGTTATCACCGCATTATTGAAAAACTTGGCATTCGCAAATAAAATGGGGGAACCTTTCCCCTATTTTTATAATTTCAAAGAACCAGGGAGGAAAAGAAACTTCATGCCACAGCAAGGCATTCTGGAAAAACATATTGATATTAACGGACGTCGTTTTACTCTCGAAACCGGTCGTGTCGCCGGCCAAGCAAACGGTGCGGTTTTAGCCAAATACGGCGATACCATCGTACTGGTTACAGCAACTTGCGCCGATGCAAGGGAAGGAATCGACTTTTTCCCGTTAATGGTTGACTACGAAGAGAGACATTATGCGGTAGGACGCATTCCCGGCAGTTTTATGAAACGAGAAGGGCGGCCGGGGGAAAAGGCAATTTTATCGGCACGACTTATCGATCGTTCCATCCGGCCTTTGTTCCCCAAGAATTTTCGTAAAGATGTCCACGTCGTCGCGATGGTAATGTCGGTGGACCAAGATTGCTCGCCAACCTTAGCTGCAATGATTGGTGCCTCTGCCGCGCTACATCTTTCCGACATACCCTTCCAGGGTCCCATAGGAAGCTGTATTATCGGGTATGTTAACGGCGAGCTGGTTGTAAATCCTAACCTGGAGCAAACCGAAAACAGCAAGCTCCATCTTACGCTGGCAGGAACCCGTGATGCCGTAAACATGGTTGAAGCCGGTGCCGACGAGATTCCCGAAGAGATCATTTTGGATGGTGTGGCACTAGGACATGAAATAATAAAAAAGATTGTTTCCGGGATCGAGGAAATGCGTGAGGAAGCCCTGGCCCTGGGTCTTGCCAAGCCTAAAATGGAGGTACCCGAAGAGGAACTGAACGAAGACCTGGCGAGTAGTGTGGAAGATTTGGCAAGGGAAAAGCTCAAAGCCGCCATGGATTATTGCGCTGCCACTAAGCTAGACAAAAAATCCCGCGAGGTTTACCTCGACAGCGTAAAGGATGAAATTATTCAGGCATTTATTGAAGATTATCCAGACGACGAAGCGACCATTAAGGCTGTTGTCGACAAGGTGGAGAAAGAAACCCTGAGAAAAATAATAACCAAAGAAAAGCGCCGTATCGATGGCCGAGCTTTAGATGAAATACGCCCCATCACAGTTGAGGCTGGCATTTTGCCGCGCACACACGGGTCAGGTCTTTTCCAGCGTGGACAAACCCAGGTGCTGTCAGTCGTAACCCTGGGACCGATCAGCGACGTACAGATACTGGATAACCTGGACGTGGAGGAATCAAAACGATACCTGCATCACTACAACTTTCCTTCGTTTAGTACCGGGGAAACTAAGCCCATAAGGGCTCCGGGACGCCGCGAGATTGGCCATGGAGCTTTGGCTGAAAGAGCCCTGGAACCGGTAATCCCGCCAGAAGAAGATTTTCCTTATACTATACGCATTGTTTCGGAAGTTTTATCTTCCAACGGTTCGACATCGATGGCCAGCGTTTGCGGCTCCACATTAGCTTTAATGGATGCCGGTATTCCTATCAAGGCCCCTGTAGCCGGAATTGCTATGGGCCTTATCAAGGAAGAAGACGAGTTTATGATTCTAACGGACATACAAGGCATTGAAGACCATCTTGGGGATATGGACTTTAAGGTTGCCGGTACCTCGCAAGGAATAACAGCTTTACAGATGGACATCAAAATTGCCGGTATTACCAAGGAAATTTTAAGTAGAGCACTTGCCCAAGCCAAGAAGGCCCGGTTATATATTCTTGAAAAGATCAGGGAACTTCTCCCGCAACCCCGGCCAGACCTTTCACCGCTTGCCCCCAGGGTACTGCATACCAACATTGACCCTGATAAAATCAAGGATGTCATTGGCCCAGGCGGTAAGACGATTAGAAAAATTACGGAAGAAACCGGTGTCGACATAGACATCGAAGATGATGGCAGAGTGTATATTACCGCACCCAACGTAGAAAGTGCCCAACGCGCCTTAGATGTAATTGAAAAGATCACCGGTGACGTTGAAATAGGTAAGGTCTACTTGGGAAAGGTTACGAGAATAACGGAATTCGGTGCCTTTGTAGAAGTAATTCCCGGCGTAATGGGTCTCCCCGGCAAGGAAGGCCTGGTGCACATTTCACAACTGGCTTATTCACACGTCCGCAGAGTAGAAGATGTAGTTAAGGAAGGAGACCAAATTCTTGTTAAAGCAATTGGTTACGACAGCCAGGGCCGGCTGAAATTATCCAAAAAAGAAGCTATGGACCCGCCCGAAGGATACGAAAAGAAAGAGCACCACCCACCGCGAAGACATACCAATCCCCGCCAGGCAAGAAAACTTCACGGGTCAAGATAACCCTCACTCCTAGAGGGTTATTTATTTATGCAATTTTGGTTCATTGCCGCATACATCTCTTTTAGAGGTGATGTTATGCGGCACAAGTATTTACTGGTGGTGCTCCTTCTGGTAATACCTATTGCCGGTGGTTACTTGTTCGCCCTGCGGGACCGAACTGTTCCAACCCTTCAAACCCCGGTCTATCAAGGTGACAGCACCACCAAATCCATCGCGCTAACCTTTAATGTTGATTGGGGAGAGGAGTACATACCTGCCATTCTGGAGACATGCCAAGAACACAACATTAAAGTTACTTTTTTTGTGACCGGTCGCTGGGCACAGAAATTTCCCCAATTAACCAGGCAAATGGCCCGAGAAGGACACGAAATTGGCAGTCACGGCTATGGCCATCCTCATCCCAATTACCTTTCGGTGGAGCAAAATCTGGCCGATATTAAAAAAGCAGAAAAAGTCCTGATAGAAATTTTAGGGAGGAAGCCCTCTTTTTACGCACCCCCTTACGGTGAGCACGGACCGACCTGCTTGCAGGCGGCTGAACAAGGAGGGTATCGCACCATACTGTGGAGCGTAGATTCGATCGATTGGAAATTTCGTGACCGGGATATTATATTTTACCGGGTGATCAACAAGGCTCATAACGGAGCTATCATCCTATTGCATCCTACAGAGGCTACAGCGGCAGCCCTTCCATCCATCATAAAGGAACTGCAAAGACAAAACTATAGTCTGGTTACGTTATCCGATATGCTTAGCCGATAGCTCAAGGCAGCAGGATTATTGGTACTTGGACACGAATAGTGATCTGCAATGGAGGTTTGAGGATGATTCACAAAACAATTCTAAGCAATGGAATTAAAATACTTACCGAAGAGATTCCTCACGTAAGGTCTGTCGCGTTGGGAATATGGGTTGATTTGGGGTCTCGCTACGAAAAACAAAATGTCGCAGGCATTTCACATTTCATTGAACATATGATGTTTAAGGGTACTCCCCGCCGTACAGCCCAAGTTATTGCCGAAGAACTGGATGCCGTAGGTGGTCAATTAAATGCTTTTACAACCAAAGAGTACACTTGCTATTATGCTAAAACCCTTGATGAACATTTTCCCCTGGCTGCCGATATTTTAACCGACATGATCTTTAATTCCAGGTTTGCTCAAGAAGATATTGATCGAGAACGTAATGTTATACTTGAAGAAATCAAAATGTATGAAGATACACCCGACGAACTGGTCCATGACCTTCTGGCACGGGCTGTATGGGATGGACATCCTTTAGGACACCCCGTTATCGGCAATGCGCAAGTTATTGAAGACCTATCTCGCGAGTCTCTCCTATCGTATTACGAAAAGTTCTACCGCCGCGGCCACATGGTTATTGCCGTGGCAGGCAATATCAGGCATGAACAAGTCTTGGAACAACTGGCTCCCATATTCGAAACCTGTATAACAGATGGAACTCAAAGTCGTGTTTTAGTTTCTCCGCCCCCGAAACTCTCCCAGACCAACTTCCAACAAAAGGATACAGAACAAGTGCATTTATGTATCGGGGGACCCGGACTGGCACTAAGTGATGAACGGATCTACGCGATGCAGGTCTTGAACACCGTATTGGGTGGGGGACTAAGTTCCCGGTTGTTTCAAAAGATTAGAGAGCAATATGGTCTGGTATACAACGTCTTTTCTTACCACAGTTCATATCACGATACCGGAATCTTTGGCATCTACGCGGGTCTGAGTCCCCGTAACGCCGAAGAAGTTCTCAATCTGACCCTTGCTGAAGTCAAAACCATTTGTGACCAAGGAATTCCCGAAGAAGAACTGTCCCGTGCCAAAAATCAAATAAAGGGGAACTTTTTATTGAGTCTTGAAGGGGTAAATACCCGCATGAGCCGCCTTGGTAAATCAGAGCTTTATCTCAATCAAGTATTATCCCCCGATGAAATTGTACACCGGTTAGAACAGGTAACCTCAGAAGATATCAAGATGTTGGCACGCGTGCTGTTTGTCAAGGACGGTTTATGTCTTGCCTCCATCGGTCCTTGGGATGATACTGATTCCTGGAATCATGCTTTGACAGCACTATAGTTGGATTTTTTAAAGAAATGAGGGAGTAACTGTTGAAGCAGCACTTTGTTGATGTTGCCATCCGGAAGATACCCACCAAGAACGGATTTTGGCCTGAGCCGGTATATGCCAGTGAAGGTGCAGCAGGCCTTGATCTCTGCGCTTGTATCGATGAACCGCTTTTACTCGAACCGGGTAAACAGGTACTGGTTCCCACGGGTATCGCCATTCAAATGCCCGATAGAACTAGAGCCGCTCTCATTTTTCCCCGCAGCGGCCTGGCGTCAAAATACGGTATTACAATGAGTAATGCCGTGGGCCTTATTGACCCGGATTACACCGGAGAAATTAAATGCCCGCTAATCAATCTGGGGTCAGAACCATTTACGGTGCAGCCGGGTTATCGTATTGCCCAAATGGTTTTCGTACCTATTGCCATTGCCAAGTTAACTTTTACAAACCAATTTAAACCCACCGGCCGCGGCAGCAAAGGTTTCGGTTCTACCGGTATTTAGTCTGCCTTAGTCTATCCTATTAAAAGGTCATATTTTCCAGCCCCTTTTAGTATAACTGTACAGGGGTGTAATATATGATAACCGTATTGGCGGTTACTATTGGTGTTACGATTTTACTGGTTCTTTCCGTAAGAGAACGCATGAAACTCAGTCTTTCAAGGCAGAAATCTTGGGAAGTCGAGCCGAAACAATCACCTCTTTCACAGGCGTTAGTAAACCTCATCGGAGTGGCGGGGGGCATATACTTGTCCCTCACTCTGCTTTTTACCTTTCTTGAACTTGATATACCCCAAAAGATAAAACTGGGGGGCATCGAGACGGAGCTCCTGGCAACGGTATCCATTGCGCTTGCCATAGTTCAGCCGTTTCTTATCAACCTCTACCGGCTAATAACTAATAAAAAATCATTTTAGTACAGGAGGTGAATACGTTGCGATTGACTGAATTGATAGGAAAAGAAATTGTAAACATTTTCGACGGGGCCCGTCTGGGAGTAGTAGGAGAATCGGATTTAGCCATTGACCCTGATACGGGGCAAATACAGTCAATCATTATGCCGCGCAGAACTAACCTGCTTAACATGTGGATGGAGCGACAACAGCTTGTAATCCCCTGGGAGGCGATCAGGAAAATTGGGTCGGAGGTTATTGTCGTCGATCTTGACCAGACTAATCCCCGGTTATCGCGATATGCCTTATAACGTTAACAACAAAATGTGCTGCCCGTACGGGCTTTTTTTTATTTCTAAGAGTTACAATCTATACGCCGGGCCATACTATTCCTAAAAGTCCTGGGAGGCTCTCAATGGGTTATCGTGAACGGGTTGAAAAATTGCAGCAATTATCCAATTATCGCCAGGCAAACGTAATTTGTTATTTTACCGGTGACCGGGAAAATGTTAGTACCAGGGTAGCACCGGACGTGCTGCCGGTAATATATCAACATTTAAAGTTATTACCACCTAAAAACCGTATTGATCTTTTTCTCTATACCAGAGGCGGGGATGTTTTGACCCCTTGGCGATTGGTCCACCTTATGCGGGAATTCGCCGATCGCTTTTCTGTTTTGGTCCCGTACCGTGCTTACAGCGCGGGGACGCTTATCTGCCTGGGGGCCGACGAGATAATTATGGGCAAAATGTCGGAATTGAGTCCGATAGATCCCAGCGTGGTGAACGCCTTTAATCCGGAGGACCCTTCCAATCCGTCCGCGAAGCTGCCCGTCAACGTTGAGGATGTCTATGCCTACCTCTCTTTAGCCAAAGAAGAAGCAGGTTTACAGAGTGAAGAAAACATTACCAAGCTGTTTTTACTCCTTGCTGAAAAGATCCATCCTCTGGCATTAGGCAACGTTCACCGCAATTACTTACTGGTACGTTCTCTGGCACGAAAACTACTGGCATTACGGCAGGAATCCCTACCTGAAAAACAAATTACCCGCATCGTGGATAGTCTTACGGAGAAGTTATATGCCCATAATCACATGATTTCCCGCCGTGAAGCGGCGGAAATCGGACTTTCTGTTGTCTATGCCGACGAATTTACCGAAAGAATTTTATGGAGCCTCTATGAGGATTATCGCAGCGAGCTGGCCCTTTTGGAGCCTTTTAATCCGGTAACGATACTACAGGGCCGGCAAAAGGCTGATTTCGAAGTCGCAGGAGGTTTGCTGGAATCCGTAAACCGCCGGGATGCTTTCATCTTTAGCGGCACGATTGATTACAAACACTATCCTGAACCCGGACAAGTTAATGTCAATATTGTTCACCAGGGGTGGCGACAAACAGGATAGGAGTTGATATCGGATGAGAAGACATAACCCCCTTCCCAAGAGATACTACAAGGTTCAGTTTAATTATTTACAACCCGGCAGTTATCGTAGTTTATCTGACAACAGCGGTTACCCGTCCGCAGAATATCAACTGCCGTATCGGAGAAATTCGGCCACAATTATTGTCCGTGATGACCCGTAATTGCAAACCAAACCAGCCCACACCAACTAAACTTGCTTGACAAGCCGTACAAAAATGTAATACAAATAACTTTATACATCGTTCAAAACAGACAGGTAGTTTTACATCAAAAGGGGGAATAAAACCCGTGACTACGGTAGTTATATCAGGAGCCAACGGGCGAATGGGACGTGAGGTTATTCGTGCCATTTCAAAGGAAAGCGATATACAACTAGTCGGTGCAGTAGACCTGGGCGAGGTTGGACAGGACGCAGGTGTTTTGGCCGGTATAGGTGCTACCGGCGTTATTCTTTCAAATGACCTGGCTTCGGTGCTTGAAGAGGTTAAACCTCAAGTAATGGTTGATTTCACCACTCCCGCCGTTGTGGCGGATAACGTGCGGCTTGCCCTTGACCACGGTGTAAGACCTGTCGTAGGTACCACCGGAATGTCTCAAGAAGACCTGGCTGATATTCGTGAACGCTGCCGTAAAAAAGGTCTCGGCGGTGTAGTAGCACCTAACTTTGCCATCGGAGCAGTTCTTATGATGGCCTTTGCGGAAACAGCGGCCAAATACTTTCCGGCCGCTGAGATTATCGAGATGCACCACGACCAGAAGTTGGACGCCCCTTCCGGTACTGCTATTAAGACGGCTGAGAATATTGCACGTGTACGGCATGACCACAGGCAGAACGAAAATACCGAGGTAACCAAGATTGACGGTGTCAGAGGCGGTGCATTTAACGGGGGTATCCGCTTACACAGTGTCCGCTTACCGGGTCTGGTGGCACACCAGGAAGTAATTTTTGGTGGTCAGGGCCAGACGCTCACCATAAGGCATGATTCCATTTCCAGGGAATCCTTTATGCCAGGTGTAATTCTGGCCATCCGAAAGGTTACCGAACTTCATGAACTGGTATACGGTCTTGAGAACCTGATCTTTGAGTAACTGACAAGCACCTCCCGTTTTGGCTACTCATATATTGACTAGTAGCCAAGGGGAGGTATAAATATGCAACCGTTGTCAGGTCTAAGAATCAACATTCTTGGAGGCGATGCCCGCGGTTCATACGCTGCCCAGGAACTTGCCCTCCAGGGGGCTTCTGTTAAGGTCTTAGGGCTGCCTATCCCGAAAGATATGCCTAATCTCCAAAGTTGTGACCACCTGGAGGAAGCTTTGACTGGTGCTGACGCATTGGTAATACCTTTACCCGGTCTCGACGACCAGGGGTTCCTTTATACCATGCTCGGTAAGCCGCGGAGGGTGCCCAGCAATTTATTTTCTTCAGTCAATCAAAAAACACCCATATTTGTAGTGTTTGCCAAAAGCTTTTTACGTAAGATAGCACAGCAGTTAAACTTACATCTCATAGAGCTGAACAATATGGATGAATTTGCCATTTTAAACTCTATTCCTTCCGCTGAAGGCGTTAT
This sequence comes from Peptococcaceae bacterium, assembly GCA_017656185.1. GTDB lineage: Bacteria > Bacillota > Desulfotomaculia > Desulfotomaculales > JACDOK01 > JACDOK01. Next base: position 17,504 of record JACDOK010000014.1, read on the forward strand.
CCAAATGGCAATGGAAAGTTCACCGATCACCATCCACGGCAGTACCTCAATGGTTTTAGGCTTCGGACGTACGGCTATGACTCTAGCCCGCATGCTCGCAGCTCTCGGGTCTCATACCACAGTGGTGGCCCGTAACCCCGCAGCCCTGGCAAGAGCTTATGAAATGGGTTTTCACACTCTTGCTTTTCCGTCTCTGCCATCACACGTGGGTGACTATAATTTCATCTTCAATACCGTACCGGCTTTGGTATTAAACCGGGATATTCTGCAGCGTATGAATCCTGAGACCATCATCATTGATTTAGCCTCTGCACCCGGAGGAGTTGATTACGAGGCTGCGAAACAGCTGAACATTAAAGCGAAACTGGCACCATCCCTTCCCGGGATGGTAGCACCCAAATCAGCAGGTCAGATTCTCGCTTCTGTCATAGCACGGTTGCTTACCAATAACGCCCCTGGCTGCTTCTTAAAACATCAGGGGGTGCTAGAAAATGCGGCTGAAGGGCGTTAAAGTTGGTTTGGCTTTGACAGGTTCCTTTTGCACGCTTAACCAAGTCATTAAAGAAGTTGACCGTCTGCTTGCGGAAGGTGCCGATATATATCCAATTGTATCACCAAACGTTGCCACCGTTGATACACGCTTCGGAATGGCCCAGCACTGGAAGGAAACGCTGGAAGCAAAAACGGGACACAAGGTCATTTCAACTATTGTTGACGCCGAACCTATTGGACCTAAAAAGCTTGTTGATGTTATAGTTATAGCACCGTGTACCGGTAACACCCTAGCAAAATTAGCCAATGGAATCACGGATAACGCCGTACTGATGGCAGCCAAAGCACAATTACGCAACCAGCGTCCCGTAGTAGTTGCTATTTCTACAAATGATGGACTGGGGATTAATGCCCGCAATCTTGGGACATTACTGAATACCAAAAATATATATTTGGTACCCTTCGGGCAGGATAACCCCCAGTCAAAACCGAATTCGCTAATAGCAAAGATGGATATGATGGTTGATACTATTTTGTATGCTATAAAGGGTATTCAAATCCAACCCGTTTTAGTACCATTTAACTAATGGAAGGAGGCTTATATTTGGGCGGTTACAGGTTGTGCGTAGTAGGAGCTACAGGAGCTGTCGGGCAAGAAATACTCGACGTGCTGGAAGAAAGAGATTTTCCTGTTGAAAGTTTACGTGTATGTGCTACGTCGCGCTCGGCCGGCAAAGAAGTCCAGTTCAAGGGTGAAAAGCTGATCGTAGAAGAAACCCGCGTATCTTCGTTCAAAAATATTGATATTGCACTATTTGCCGGCGGAGCTGCCAGCAAGGAATTTGCCAAAGAGGCGCAGAAACAGGGGGCCATAGTAGTGGACAATTCCAGTGCCTTCCGGCTGGACCCCGACGTGCCATTGGTTGTCCCGGAAGTTAATCCAGAAGACGTTAAGTCGCATAAGGGAATTATTGCCAACCCAAATTGCTCTACCATTATTATGGTTGTACCACTCAAACCGATTTACGATGCCGTAGGAATCAAGCGTGTTGTCGTGTCAACATACCAGGCCGTATCGGGCTCCGGCGCTGCGGCCATCGAAGAATTAAGGCTGCAAAGCAAGGCTCTTCTGAACGGTGAAACATATGAACCGCGGGTTTACCCTTACCAAATCGCTTTTAACCTCATTCCACATATCGATGTATTCATGGATTTAGACTATACCAAAGAAGAATGGAAAATGGTCAAGGAGACGCAAAAAATATTCCACCGGCATACTATGGCTATTACCGCTACCACGGTGAGGGTGCCTATCTTCCGCTGTCATTCCGAGGCCATTAACATTGAAACGGAGCGCAAAATCACGCCCCAAGAGGTAAAGGACCTGTTGTCTAATGCGCCCGGCGTTATTGTAAAAGACAACCCCGAAGCCAAGGAATACCCGATGCCTATAGATGCCGTCAAAAGGGACGAAGTTTTTGTGGGACGTATCAGACAGGATAACTCCATTGAAAACGGTATCAACATGTTTGTAGTTGCCGACCAGCTGCGTAAGGGAGCCGCTACCAACGCCGTGCAAATTGTGGAATTGCTTATCCAATATCAGTGTCTGTAAGTATGTTTGGGTTGCCGGGAGGTGATAGACTTGCGGTTTGTGGTGCAAAAATTCGGCGGCACATCCCTGGCTACCCCTGAATTGCGTGAAAAGTCCGCCAATAAAATAGTGGACTGCCTAAAAGCAGGTTATTATCCCGTAGTGGTTGTATCAGCTATGGGGCGAAAAGGAGATCCCTACGCTACGGATACTCTTTTATCACTGTTTTTTCCGCTTGAGTTTGTCCCTAGCAGAGAAAGAGATCTCCTTATGTCCTGTGGGGAAATAATTTCTGGTGTACTTATGGCGGCTACTTTGCGGCAAAAAGGTTATCCTGCCGTTTTTCTAACGGGAGGACAATCAGGTATTATTACTAACGGCGACTACACCGAAGCACGTATCCTCAGAGTTAATCCCGAACGAATTATTGATCAGGCCCGCGACGGGAAAATTATTGTCGTGGCAGGTTTTCAAGGGGTCAGCGAGGAAGGCGAGATCACAACGCTCGGCCGGGGCGGGAGTGATACTACGGCAGCCGCCCTTGGCGTGGCGCTTAACGCCGCCTGTATTGAAATTTTCACTGATGTAGACGGCATCATGAAGGCCGATCCCCGTATCGTAGGCGATAGTACTCCTTTAGAAAAGGTAACGTATAATGAAATTTGCCAGTTAGCTCAGGAGGGGGCCAAAGTTATTCACCCCCGTGCGGTAGAAATAGCGATGCAAAAAAACATACCAATATGGGTTAAACCTATATTCAGTGACGCCCCCGGAACATTAATTACCAGTCATACTGAGATTTTCCGGGATGTCACAGACATTACTTCAGATCGGCTCATTACAGGGATAACTTATATCCAAAATATCACACAAATTAACATTGAAATCGACAACCCCGATTTATGTAATCCCTCCAAAATTTTTCGGCCTTTGGCTGATGCCGGTATCAGTGTCGATCTTATTAATGTTAATCCGCACCTAATTGCTTTTACGGTCAAGGATGAAGTAGCCGTCAAAGCGGAAAACATACTTAAAGAAATAGGCTTTGAACCGCAGTGTCTACCAGGATGCGCTAAGATTGCCCTGGTAGGTGCCGGTATGACCGGTATTCCGGGTGTAATGGCGGGTATTGTTGAGGCGCTGGATAAAAACGGTATTACGATACTGCAGTCCGCTGACTCTTACACCACAATATGGGTACTTGTCAAGCAGGAAGACAAAGATAAGGCCATACGTGCTTTATTCCACCAGTTTAAACTGGGTGATTAACTTTTTATTGGAAGGTGAAAGTCTTGACGGTAGATTTGGGACGTTTACTTACCGCGATGGTAACCCCTTTTACGAAAGATTACAAACTCAACATCCCTTTAGCCAAAAAACTGGCTCAACACCTGGTCAATAACGGTTCCGACGGTATTGTAGTAGCCGGTACAACCGGAGAATCTCCGACTTTAAGTAAGGAAGAAAAGCTGGAACTAATCAGAGCCGTTGTCGACGAGATCGGCGGTAAAGCTACGGTTGTAGCCGGAACGGGAAGTTATTCCACGCGGGACAGTATCGTATTGACCCAAGCGGCTGAAAAGCTGGGTGTTGACGCGGTAATGCTGGTATGCCCGTACTACAATAAGCCGTCACAGGAAGGGTTATACCAGCACTTCAAAGCCATTGCCGAAAGCACCAATCTACCCGTTATTCTTTATAATGTACCGGGTAGAACCGCCGTCAACCTTATGCCTGAAACGGTGGCACGGTTGGCCCTCATTGAAAATATCGTTGCCGTTAAAGAAGCGGCCGGCAGTATCGACCAGGTAACGGAGATAAAGAGGAGGGTACCGGAAAGTTTCGCAGTATACAGTGGAGACGATTCCTTTACTCTGCCGGTATTAGCCCTCGGCGGCAAAGGGGTGATAAGCGTAGTCTCCCACTTGGCCGGAAAACAAATGGCCGAAATGATTAATGCTTTTGTTGCGGGTAACACTACCCTTAGTGCTAAACTACACCGTGACCTGTTCCCATTAATGAAAGGTATGTTCATTACTGCCAACCCGGTACCGGTTAAAGCAGCTCTGAACCTCTTAGGATGGAATGTCGGCCCGCCTCGGCTGCCCCTTGTTGAAGCCAACAATGAGGAAAAGAATAAACTGAAAACTCTACTGCAAGAAGCAGGATTATTGCAATCCTAGCTGCTCCGTGTTCGTAATAGCGTTCCCGCCGCCCCTGCTTGTACGGGGCCTGTAAAATAATTTATAAATATCCTAAACATTTTTGAAAGACTTGTTTTCACTGAAAAGGAGCATATTTCCGGTCTTTCGAGGGAGGCAATAGAATTGGCACGTGACCCTAAAATCAATATCATTCCTCTCGGAGGCCTGGGGGAAATTGGTAAGAATATCATGGCTGTGCGCTTCGGCAATGATATTCTTATCATCGATTGCGGGCTCATGTTTCCTGAGGAAGAAATGCTCGGGATAGACATCGTAATTCCCGATATCAGTTATATATTGGAACATAGGGATCTTGTCAGGGGCATCGTTTTAACCCATGGACATGAAGATCATATTGGTGCCTTGCCTTATATTTTACAGCAAATTAACGTGCCAATTTACGGCACGAAACTCACCTTGGGCCTTTTACAAGTCAAGCTCGCAGAACAGGAGTTTGATAATAAGGTCATTCTCCGCACGGTAAAACCACGGGATACCGTTCGTATTGGGGCTTTTACCGTTGAATTCATCCGGGTATCACACAGTGTGGCCGACGCGGTGGCTATTGCGCTGCATACACCGGTCGGCACAATTTTGCATACCGGTGATTTTAAGATCGATCATACTCCTGTTGACGGAGAAGTAATTGACTTTCACCGTTTTGCCGCCCTGGGGGAAAAGGGCGTTTTGGTCATGCTTTCCGACAGTACCAACGTGGAAAGGGAAGGTTATACCCGTTCCGAAAAGATTGTTGGCGATACTTTCGACCGCATCTTCCGGAATGCTAAAAACCGCATCATTATAGCGACATTTGCCTCCAACGTTCACAGGATTCAGCAGGTAATCCATACGGCATACAAACACGACCGCAAAGTAGCCATTGTCGGCCGCAGTATGGCTAACGTCGTAAACGTGGCCCTGGAACTCGGTTACCTGGACGTACCGCCCGGAACGGTAGTTGACCTGGAAGATATCGATCGCCTGCCAGCCAATAGAACAGTGCTGTTGTCCACCGGAAGTCAAGGAGAACCGATGTCCGCGCTGACCCGGATGGCGCTTGGATCCCACAGGCAGGTGAATATCGTCCCCGGTGATACTATTATCTTATCGGCAACCCCGATCCCGGGTAATGAAAAACTGGTAGCTCGTATTATTGACCAGCTTCTCAGGCGGGGAGCTCACGTAATTTATGAAGAATCGTCCGGTGTACACGTTTCGGGCCATCCCAGCCAAGAGGAACTAAAAATGATGCTCAATCTCATACGCCCCAAGTTCTTTGTACCCATTCACGGGGAATACCGTATGCTGATAAAACATGCCGAGTTGGCCCAGGAGATGGGGATTCCACCTAATCGCATCTTCGTCGCGGAAAACGGCCAGGTTTTGGAGTTTACACGTAAGTCGGGGCGGATAGCCGGAAAAGTAACAGCGGGAAGAGTTCTGGTAGACGGTCTCGGGGTAGGTGACGTCGGCAACATTGTATTAAGGGACCGGAAACAGTTGGCTCAAGACGGTATTCTAATTGTTGTCGTGACTATGGACAAGGACTCCGGACTGGCGGTGGCCGGTCCGGATATTGTATCACGGGGATTTGTCTACGTACGCGAATCGGAGGAGTTAATGGAGGTAGCCAAGGAACGTGTACGCCAGACACTTGAAAAATGTGCGAAGCATAACATTGTGGAATGGGCCGCCATCAAGGCCGAAATCCGTGATGTTCTGGGCCGGTTCCTGTACGAGCGCACAGGGCGGCGGCCTATGATACTTCCCATACTAATGGATGTGTGAGTAAAAGTGCCATACGTAATAAAAACACCACCTGCACGGTGGTGTTTCTTTTTGCTGTCATTTTGGCGGGAGTGTGTGGGAATCGAACCCACCCAGGGCTTCTCGCCCCGCGACCGGTTTTGAAGACCGGGAAGGCCACCAGGCCTCATCCACCCCCGAAACACGAACCGGATATAATTATAACACGTCCATCTAATCCAAAGCAACTACACCTGTCATATGTTTACATGATGATCGGAATATGCTATGATGAGAGCCGCGCGTATAATAATACTTACTGGAACAGGATCCGGGGATGGTTTTATGCTAAGATTTTGGATAGCCGTCGCTGCTGTGGTAGTCGCTGACCAAATGACAAAACTACTTATTCAAAACTTCCTGCAGCCTTGGGAAACATATGTAATAATTCCTAAAATTTTAGCATTAACTTACGTGCAAAATCCGGGTGGGGCCTTCGGCATACTCGCTTCGCAAGAGTGGGTCTTGTTGTTGTTCACTTTTGCAGCCGTATCGGCAGCCATCCTATTTCGCCACCGTATTATTGACAAAGGATACTTGTGGGAGTTGGTCCTAATTCTAGGGGGAGGTCTGGGTAACCTTTTGGACCGGCTGCAGTTGGGTTATGTCGTAGACTTTATAGATTTCCACTTCTGGCCGGTGTTTAATATAGCCGATATCGCCATTGTAACCGGTGTTATCCTACTTTTCCTCAACGTAATAAGTTCGCCTTGCCGTGGGGTGGATGACAACAATGCACCGTCATAGTTATATAGTTTCGGACGAAGATGCAGGCGAGCGCATCGACCGTTTTTTGGCAACGCACTCAACTCTAAGCCGGAGTCGGGTACAAAATCTCATTTCCGAAGGAATGGTTACGGTCGCTAACCGTGCAATCCGGTCCAGTTACCGTTTAAAAGAAGGGGACCGCATCGAACTGGTCATACCGGATCCTGCACCTCTGAGCATTAAGCCCCAACCTATTCCTCTTGATATTTTTTTTGAAGATGATGATGTGATTGTTGTGAACAAGCCGCGCGGAATGGTAGTCCACCCTGCAGCCGGTAATTTTTACGATACTCTGGTAAACGCCTTACTTTACCACTGCGATAACCTGTCCGGCATTAACGGTGTTTTACGCCCGGGTATCGTACACCGCCTGGATAAAGATACCTCCGGCCTGTTGATGGTGGCCAAAAACGATGCTGCCCATCAGAACCTGGCAAATCAGTTAAAACAAAGAATAGTAATACGGCGGTATACAGCCCTCGTATTCGGTGTACTGAGAAAGGAACAGGGTGTTATCGAAAGTCTTATTGGCCGCCACCCCAAAGATAGAAAAAAAATGGCCGTTGTAACCCGTAACGGCAAACCGGCAATAACGCATTACCGTGTGCTGCAACGACTTGGGCGCTATACCTTGATAGAATTAAGACTTGAAACTGGTCGTACCCACCAAATCCGTGTGCATATGGCTCACATAGGACATCCTCTGGTTGGCGATCTTACATATGGAAAAGCAAAACCACATCTTGGTCTTTACGGTCAGTTTTTGCACGCCGGGGTCCTAGGGTTTACCCATCCTCGTACCGGGGAACAGCTGGTGTTCAAGGCACCCCTTCCTGGCGAATTACAGGCCGTGTTAGACAGACTTGTTATTTCAGATAACGCACAAATTCCATAAAAAGAGCCGCTACCCCCGCCGCCATTAAGGGCCCGACAGGAATACCCTTAAGAAATATAATGCCGCATAAAGAACCTATGATTAATCCGAATATAAGCCCCGGGTCCAACTCCAACATTTTTAGTCCCTGGCTGTTAAGATGCGTGGCCAGTGCACCGCCCAAAAAGGCAAATATGCCGGGAAGGGAGGTGAGGCTGTATTTTAGTTCATCAAAATCAAAACGTCCTACTGCTAACGGGGTCATAATTGTTAATAAAAGTATGAACAGACCTATATCCAACCCATGCTTATCGATAAACTGAAGAAAGAACTCTAGTTTGGCAACTTTAATCAAGAGAAGGATACAGGAGGCCGCCACAATGATATGGGATTTGGCCAGAAACCCTATGAGCATTAAAGCCAACAGCGTGAGTTCGGCAGGCATATCCATCGTCCTTAATGTTTTATACCAAAGCTATGCTGCCGGAGGTTTGTTTATACTATTCAGCTCATTTCTCCGATACAATAACGTAACGTGTCGCCTCTTAATCCAACTCTTAATGCTTCCAAGGACAAAATCTCTTGCGGCGCTATGTTGCCGAGATTGACATCCGGTCCAAAGCGTAAAATTAACTCTTGCTGTTGTTGTTTGAGTGGTGCTTCCCAGATAATTAGTTGAGGATCACTTATACGTTCCAGAAATTCATTGAGAAAGTGTTCTTTTACCATCCCGTTACCATCATAAAGCGTGACATTGGTGCCAAACTCCCGTCCTTCAATAATGACACGGCTTGCTCCTGCCTCTATATCCTTTTCAATCTGAGCCGCCAAAACGGCACTAGACACCTGCTGTGAAGGGTCTTTTTTGCCCACTTCGCTGAAAACTTTAAATCCCATATCACAGGCTAACGTGATGGCTTTGAATCTTGTTTCTTGATCTAAATTAATGGTGCCGTCGGAGACTTCGATGGCTGAAAACCCGATCTGCTTCGCCAAATTTAAGAAAGGTATTAGTTTTCCTTGAGCAACAGCTAATTCAAAAAAAGTTCCCCCCGGATATATGTCAATACCCCGTGACTTGATAAGTTCAACCTTTTCCTGCAAAACACCGTCGCCATATAGTGCCGATGTTCCAAAACCAAGCTTAATTATATCTATGTGTTCACTGGCAATACCTAGAAGGTCGTTAGTTTCTCCCAGTCCCAGACCTTTATCCAATACCATCGTCAACCCGTTTTTACGTGGCTTATAACTGCGCCCGGATAAGGGGAAGGCAACCATGTTCCTCCAGCTATCCAAGGCTCTCATCTCCTTTCAAAATAAACGGCGCAGTGTTTTTAGGCCGACCCGAGTCTCCTGGGTGTAATTTATGCAGAGCTATAGGCAGATGTTACCGTTATTAACGGGCCGGGGCTGGTTGTACCAGGTCTTGAACCCTTATGAAAAATAAGGCCGAAATCCCCGTGATAAAAGTAACTACGGCGGCACTCCAAGCCATGGCATAAACATTTAACCCAAGTAAAAGACTGAAAATGGGGGGTCCGGCAGCAACGCCAAAAAACCTCACGCTGCCGTATAATGAGGTGACTAAACCCCGTTCTTCGGCATCGGTAACGCTGGTTATGATGGTATTAAGACAAGGTAACACCAATCCCGTACCAATGCCTATGACTGATATCGTTACGAAAAAAAAGAGCGTAGAACGACAGCAGGGAAGAATAACCAGGGAAGCGGTAATCATCCCAATACCGATGACAACCAAAGCCTTCATAGCCTTAAACTGCTTTTTCAGCATTGCTCCCGTGCCGTAAGAAGCAGCAGTCATAAAAATAACGGGAATTGCCAGGGCCAGCCCCTTTATGATGCCCTGCAAGTGATATCGCTGTTCCAAGTGATCGGAAAGAAAGAAAAGAATCCCAAACAACATTAAAAGCGCAACCATGCCGACCAGAAACGAGGATAGTATTAGGGCTGTCTTTTTTGAAAATATTTTTTTCAGGGAGACCACATAATGATTAAATTGTATGGCGTCCTGCTTGTTTTTCTCGGGCTCCTTTACCCCTAACCAGACGGCCAATAATGCCAGTACGTTTAAAACGGGGAACAGAAAAAAAGGGGCAAACCACGCTATTAAGCCTACGGCAGACCCGATAATGGGGCTGACAATCTTACCAAAACCATTGGATGCTTCAATGAAACCTAGCGCTTTGGGTCTTTCTTTACCCCTAAAAAGATCACCTGTGAGCGCCATCGCAATAGGTGCCGTCCCCGCCGCACCTATTCCCTGAAGCACCCTCCCAATCAAGACAATAATGTAAGCCGCCTGCTGCGCCAATAATCCCGCCAACCCGGCGATGAGCCCTCCTAAACCGTATAAAGCCAGTCCAGGCAGGATTACCGCCTTGCGGCTGAAACGGTCGGAAAAATAACCTGAGAAAGGAATTGCCATACCGGCAGGTATGGAGAATAATGTTATTATTAAGCTGGTTTCAAACCCTGAAAGTTTAAGGGACTTTTGGACTGCGGGCAAAACAGGAATCAGCATGGAATTCCCGAGAACCATGACAAAGGGAACGGTACCGAGTGCACCCAACATTATCATCTTTTTTGCGGTCATTTAAATCCTCCCGTTGATATTCTTCCTCCCGGAATACTGCCATATACGCCGATAGCACTGCATAAACATTAAACAGCCTGTATTGATGTGAGGTCAGTATGGATAAAATTGTTTTAAGCATGGCATCGTTACGGTTCCTTTCCGCTTCCATTGAATTTACGGCGGCTATGCTGATGCTTTACTTCGGTCGCGTCGAAACAGCTTTTAAAATAAACGCTTTACTGGCTTTAACGGGGCCGACCATATTAATTACCGTTACGACCCTGGGCTTGGTCGGGCTGGCGGGAAAAACTTCACCGCTCGGCATGTTATGCATTTTAGTGGGGGTAGGGTTAATATTTTTGGGACTGCGTAGTTTATAAAGCACTTGACGGGAGCAAAGTTTTCTTGTAAATTAGATAGAAGGCATAACCACCTTTAAGCTGGCCCCGTGAGGTCAGTAAGGTACATACGAGCCCCAAGAGGGTAGTATACCTGCTTGCTTTTAGGTGGTGAGCAGGTTTTTTTGTGAAGGTGACAAAATGGAACTACGTACTAAAGCCGAAATACTTGACCAGGTTGGGATACGACGTGCTTTAACCCGTATCGCCCATGAAATCATCGAAAGGAATAAAGGTGTAACCAATGTTGCTCTTATCGGTATAAGAAGGCGCGGCGTACCGCTGTCCATCCGTTTGGCTGAACGTATTAAACAGATTGAAGGGATAGAGGTGCCGGTGGGGTTCCTGGATATTACACTCTACCGTGATGATCTAACCCGACTTGATTATCATCCTCATATTTACCGTACCGAAGTAAATTTTTCCGTAACCGATAAAATCATTGTCTTAGTCGATGACGTTATATATACGGGCCGAACGGTTAGGGCTGCAATGGATGCCATTATGGATTTAGGACGACCAAAAGCCATACAACTGGCAGCCCTAATTGACAGGGGACACCGTGAACTACCCATAAGAGCTGATTATATAGGCAAGAACGTACCTACATCCAAAAAAGAAATAATCTCACTACGGATTAAAGAAATTGACGGGGAAGACAGCGTACTAATTCAAGAACCGCTGCGAGAGTGATGAGCCACCTTTTTAAAAACGGTCCCGTGAGGCCGGCAAGAGGTGCACACCATCACAGTTGGCCGGCCTCTACCTAAAAAAGGAAGAGGCCTTTTCTATTGTTAGGAGGGTACTTCGTGAAACACCTTTTAGACCTGCAAAATCTGGCGCCCGATGAAATTAATACCATTCTTGATAACGCCGTTCCCATGAAGCAAATTTTAAACCGGGAAATTAAAAAGGTACCTACACTTCGTGGGAAAACGGTGGTAACGCTCTTTTATGAACCCAGTACCCGTACCAAAACATCCTTTGAACTTGCCGCCAAATATCTGAGTGCTGATACGGTAAGCATCTCGGCTCCCTCATCGAGCGTAGTCAAAGGTGAAAGTCTTATAGACACCGCTCATACCATTAAAGCTGCCGGTGCCGATGTTGTTGTCCTGCGTCACCCGGCAGCAGGTGCCCCTTATCTAATTAGTAGAAGAGTTGATGCCAGCGTTATTAATGCCGGTGACGGTATGCACGAGCACCCTTCGCAGGCGCTTTTAGACATCTTTACTATTAAAGAAATTAAAGGAAGTATCGCCGGGTTAAAGGTTGTCATTGTTGGAGATATCCTACACAGCCGGGTCGCGCGCTCCAATGTCTGGGGCCTGTCAAAGTTAGGGGCGGAGGTACATCTCGTAGGACCTGCCACTTTGTTACCTCCCGGTATAGAAAATCTCGGCGTTCAGGTATCTTCTGACCTGGATGCCGTTCTACCGGGCGCGGATGTGATTTACGTATTGCGGCTGCAGCTGGAAAGGCAGAACCAGGGACTCCTGCCAAGCTTACAGGAATATGCCTCTTTATACGGGATCAACAGCCGCAGAGTAGAACTTGCGCAGGATGATGTCCTGATAATGCACCCGGGACCGCTTAACCGCGGCGTTGAAATTTCCAATGAGGTTGCCGAACATCCAAACGCGGTCATTAACCAACAGGTCACTAACGGAGTTGCCGTTAGAATGGCTTTACTTTATCTCTTAAGCGTGGGGGATGTTTCTAATGAAACTGCTAATTAAAAACGGTACCGTTATAGACCCGGCAACAGACAAGCCATTTCAGGCAGATGTACTCTGTGTCGACGGTAAGATAGCAAAAATGGCTGAGAACATCTCCAGCCGGGGCGTAAAAACGATTGATGCCACAGGATGTTTATTATTTCCCGGATTTATTGATATGCATGTTCATCTTCGTGAGCCGGGATTTGAATATAAAGAAACCATTGCCTCCGGTACCCGAGCCGCCGCCCGGGGAGGTTTTACCGGGGTCGCTGCTATGCCCAATACCGCGCCGGTTGCCGATAACGCGGCAGTGATACGGTTTATCCTTGAAAAAGCCGCGCAAAGCGGTTCATCACGGGTTTACCCTATCGGGGCCATTACCAAGGGATCACAAGGAAAAGAACTGGCCCCTATGGCGGAAATGAAAAAAGCCGGAGCAGTGGCTTTTTCCGACGACGGCCACCCGGTAACCAATGCATACCTGATGCGGCAGGCGATGGAATACGCGCGCATGCTCAAGGTACCGATCATATCCCACTGTGAAGATACCGCCCTCGCTGCCGGTGGGGTAATGAACGAAGGTTACACAGCCACCGTCCTGGGATTAAAAGGCATCCCGTCTGCTGCCGAAGAAATCATGGTCGCCAGGGACATTCTGCTGGCTGAAATGACGGGCTGCGCCCTGCATATCGCCCATGTCAGCACGGCAGGATCTGTGCGCCTCATTCGCGATGCAAAAAGACGGGGTGTCCCGGTTACCGCCGAGGTTACCCCTCATCATTTTACCCTGACTGAGGAAGCTGTGCTAGGATACAATACCAACGCCAAAGTTAACCCTCCTTTAAGAACCGAGGCCGACATTGAAGCTTTAAAAGAGGGGTTGGCCGACGGTACCATCGACGTAATTGCCACCGACCACGCTCCACACGCCACCCACGAAAAGGATAAAGAATTCGATTACGCGCCTTTCGGTATTTTAGGCCTGGAAACAGCCGTAGGGTTGATCTTTAGTGAATTGGTGGACAAGGGAGTATTAACCCTTAACCAAGTGGCCTGCAAATGTGCGTTAAACCCGGCCCGCATCTTAGGTTTACCTGAGAAGAAACTTCAGGTGGGATCTGACGCTGACATAACCATCATTGACCCCAATCGCCGGGAAATCGTGGATCCCAAAGACTTCGTAAGCCTGAGCAGCAACAGCCCTTTCAATGGTTTTACGTTAAAAGGCCTGCCGGTTGCCACTATTTTAGACGGCAGAATAACTATGCAGGATCGTGTCCCGGTCAGTACTACTAATTAAGGCGAGGTGTACTGTTTTGAAAAAAGCCGTGCTTGCCCTGGAAGATGGCACCCTGTTTACCGGTCAAGCCATCGGCGCGACCGGGGAAAACTGGGGAGAGGTAGTCTTTAACACATCCATGACCGGCTACGAGGGTGTTCTAACCGACCCCTCCTACTGCGGCCAGATTGTTGTTATGACTTACCCTCTGATAGGCAACTATGGTCTGGATGAAGAGGATTTCGAGGCTAAGCGGTCCTTTGTACGCGGGTTTGTGATCCGCGAAAATTGCGAGCAGCCCAGTAACTGGCGCGCCAAAAACAGGCTTTCCCAGTATCTTGCCAACGAAGGGATTATCGGCATTTCCGGCATTGACACGCGCGCTCTTACCAGGCACCTCCGTAATTACGGAACAATGCGCGGGGTCATAAGCACGGAAAGATTTAACCGTGATGCTTTGGTAGCAAAAGCTCAAACGCTTCCGCAGATAAGTGATCAGGAGTTTATTTCCCAGGTTACCAATAAGGAACCATATGTCATCCCCGGCACGTCATACCGGGTGGCATTGATAGATCTCGGTGCTAAGCTGAATATTATGCGCTGCTTGCAGCAACGGGGATGCGAAATAATGGTATGGCCGCCGTTTACTCCTGTAAGTAAGATTTTATCCTGTCATCCGGACGGCATTATGATTTCGAACGGACCCGGTGACCCGGTGACGGTACCTAAAACGATTGAAACCATCAGGGAACTCATAGGCAAGAAACCTATTTTTGGCATATGTCTCGGCCATCAGCTTATCGCTTTGGCGCTAGGCGCCAAAACGTATAAGTTAAAGTTCGGACACCGCGGAGCCAATCACCCGGTAAAAGATCTTGCTACCGGCAAAGTGTATATCAGCTCGCATAACCACGGTTTCGCCGTAGACGAGGAATCGCTGTCCGGGCTTGATATTAATGTCTCCCATCGCAATCTTAACGATGGTACTGTGGAAGGAATAAAGCACAAGTACCTTCCCGTTTTTTCCGTGCAGTACCACCCTGAAGCAGCACCAGGACCCAGAGATTCCGAGTATCTTTTTGACGAGTTTATTAAGCTTATGGAGCGGGAGGGAAGATAATGCCGCGCCATAAAGACCTAAAGAAAGTAATGGTCATTGGCTCCGGCCCCATTGTCATAGGCCAGGCGGCAGAGTTCGATTATGCCGGTACCCAAGCCTGCCGCGCTCTCCGGGAAGAAGGCCTGGAAGTCGTATTGATTAACTCCAACCCGGCCACTATCATGACCGACGGCAACATGGCCGACCGCATCTATATTGAACCCCTGACACCGGAATTTGTAGCTAAAGTTATCCGGCGGGAAAAGCCCGACGGTCTGTTACCAACACTGGGCGGGCAAACCGGCCTTAACCTGGCCAAGCAGGTTGCAGAAGCAGGCGTACTCGAACAAGAAGGAGTACGGCTATTAGGTACTCCTCTTGAAACCATTCAAAGGGCGGAGGACCGTGAACTTTTCAAAAACATGCTTACTGAAATCGGTGAACCCGTTCCGGAAAGCACCATTGTATCACGCATAGAAGAAGCCGTCTCTTTTGCCCGTGAAGTCGGTTTTCCCGTTGTAGTCCGGCCTGCCTATACTTTGGGCGGTACCGGGGGCGGCATCGCCTATAATGAAAGGGAACTAATCGATATCACCACGCGCGGTCTCAAATACAGCATCATTAACCAAGTTCTCATTGAGAATTGTGTTCTCGGATGGAAAGAAATCGAATTTGAAGTTATGCGTGACAGTATTGATAACTGCATTACTATCTGCGGCATGGAAAACATTGACCCTATGGGCATCCATACGGGAGACAGTATCGTAGTTGCTCCTATACAAACCTTGAGTGACAAGGAATACCAAATGCTGCGGTCGGCATCACTAAAGATTATCCGCGCCCTGGGAGTGGAAGGCGGCTGCAATGTTCAATTTGCCTTAGATCCTAATAGTTTTAAATATTACGTGATCGAGGTAAATCCCAGAGTCTCACGTTCTTCAGCACTTGCTTCCAAAGCTACAGGGTATCCCATCGCCAAAGTGGCTTCCAAAATCGCTATCGGCCTTACCTTAGACGAGATAAAGAATGCGGTGACCGGAAAAACCTATGCATGTTTCGAGCCGGCGTTAGATTATGTCGTCACCAAGTTTCCGCGCTGGCCGTTTGACAAGTTTGCTCTTGCTAACCGCTATCTGGGTACACAAATGAAATCAACCGGTGAGGTTATGGCAATCGGCCGTACAGTCGAGGAATCCCTTCTTAAGGCGGTACGATCCCTGGAAATTGGCGTAGACGGGCTTACCATTCCGGAAGCGGCTCAAATGGACAGCGAAGAATTACGGCAACAAATGAGAAATCCCCAGGATCAGCGCCTTTTTGCCGTCGCAGAGGCTTTGAGGCGCGGCATTTCAGTGGATGAAGTTCACGAAATAAGTAAAATCGACCGCTTTTTCCTGTATAAAATCAAAAATATTGTCATGCTAGAAGATGAAATACGACAGGCGGGGAAGGCCGGGCTTACGCCTGAGCTCCTGCATCGTGCCAAACGCATCGGATTATCAGATAACACCATAGCAAACCTGGCTGGAAGTACCCGGGATGAAATCTGTAACATGCGTGCGGCACACAATATTGTACCGACTTACAAGATGGTGGACACCTGCGCAGCTGAGTTTGAAGCTGAAACACCATATTATTACTCATCTTATGAGAGCGAAGACGAAGTGCCGGACACCTGCGAACGAAAGATAGTGGTCCTTGGTTCCGGCCCGATCAGGATCGGTCAGGGGATCGAATTTGACTATTGCTCGGTCCATTCTGTCTGGGCGCTAAGGGAAGAAGGCATTAAGACCATTATTATTAACAATAATCCCGAAACGGTAAGTACTGATTTTGATACCGCCGACAGGCTTTATTTTGAACCCCTGGTGGTCGAAGACGTGCTTAACATCCTGCGCAAGGAGAACCCCGAGGGTGTCGTAGTTCAATTCGGCGGGCAAACGGCCATTAATTTGGCAAAACCGATAGAAGATGCCGGTTTCAAAATTCTTGGCACTAAAGTGTCCAACATTGATTTGGCTGAAGACCGGGGGAAGTTCGACCAGCTTCTGTCACGTCTGGATATCCCTCGGCCACCCGGGGGCACGGGCTATTCCGTTGCCAATGCATTGAAAATAGCCCGGCGAATTGGTTACCCCGTTTTAGTGCGGCCTTCGTATGTCCTGGGCGGCCGGGCAATGGAAATCGTTTATAATGAAGAGGAACTGGTAAACTATATGGCTACCGCTGTGAAAGTAACCCCTGAACACCCCGTTCTCGTTGATAAATACCTGTTAGGGAAAGAGATTGAAGTTGACGCCATTGCCGACGGTGAAACGGTTTGTATTCCGGGGATCATGGAACACGTGGAACGGGCCGGTGTCCATTCGGGTGACAGCATCTCCGTTTTTCCACCGAGGATACAGGACGAAAGTATTACCGATCAAATTGTAGATTATACCGTCAGGTTGGCCCGGGCCCTGGATGTGAGAGGTCTTCTCAACATTCAGTATGTCCTGCACGAGAACAATATTTATGTGCTTGAAGTCAACCCGCGTTCCAGCAGAACGGTTCCTTATCTAAGCAAGATCACCGGCGTTCCTATGGTGAAGCTGGCAACTAAGGTTATACTCGGTTACAAGCTGGCCGAGATGGGTTATCCAAACGGCCTGTTGAACCAAACACCTTATGTCGGCGTTAAGGCTCCTGTCTTTTCCTTTGCCAAGCTCCTGGATGTCGACACTTCATTAGGGCCGGAAATGAAATCCACCGGAGAAGTTCTCGGCGTGGCCAAAGATTTCGCCCAGGCTCTTTATAAGGCGTGTACGGCTGCCGGTTATATCCTCCCTGCCAGTGGAACGGCCCTGGTTACGATCGCCGACAAGGACAAAGAAGAAGCCCTGCCTCTTGTTAAAACACTGCAAGATATGGGCTTCGATATTTACGCCACCCGGGGCACGGCAGCCTATCTCAAGAATCACGGCATTACCGTTAAAAGAGCACGCAAACTTGATGAAGGGTCGCCGCACGTTGTCGACATTATCCGCAGCGGCAAAATCAATCTTGTCATTAACACTATGACTAGGGGTAAAATACCGCAGCGCGATGGTTTTCAAATAAGGCGTATAGCGGTAGAAATGGGGATACCTTGTTTTACATCCCTGGACACCGTCAGGGTTATCCTGGAAGTGATGAAGGCTGCCAAGCATGGACACGACGTACCTCTGGTGGCGCTGCAAGATTACGGTCACGCGGAGGTTGGGTAAGGGCATGCACCTTTATGATGGTAGAATCATAGATCACAAGCGGTTAAATGCAGACTGCTACCGGTTGACCGTTGCAGCACCACCTATTGCGCAAGCAGCACGCCCGGGCCAGTTCCTCCACGTACGGTGCGGCGCAACTTATGACCCGTTATTACGCCGTCCGATCAGTATTAACACCGTTAACCGTAAAAATGGCTCGGTAACAATGCTTTACCGGGTAATCGGCAGAGGTACCGCATTACTGGCGCAGAAAAAAGTTGGAGAGCAGGTAAACGTATTAGGTCCCTTGGGTCAGCCATTTACATTCGATCCGTCATACCGTAAGGTGGCGCTCGTCGCCGGGGGTTTAGGTTTGGCACCCCTTTATTTTTTACTGCAGGAACTCAACATAGATGACCTGGTATTCTTTCAAGGTGCACGTTCGGCATCGGAAATCCTGCTAACCCATAATATCAAGCAGCTTGCTAAAGAACTTTACCTTGCCACCGACG
The DNA here is from genome assembly GCA_017656185.1 of Peptococcaceae bacterium. Lineage (GTDB taxonomy): Bacteria > Bacillota > Desulfotomaculia > Desulfotomaculales > JACDOK01 > JACDOK01. Next base: position 36,074 of record JACDOK010000014.1, read on the forward strand.
ACGGCAGCGCCGGCTTTAAGGGTACAGTAGTAGAGCTTTTCGTAAACCAACTGGCATTCCAAAATTTTGATATCGTTTATGCTGCCGGTCCTCAACCTATGTTACGTGCCCTGTGTTTGGAGCTAAAAAGAAACCATATAAAGGGACAGGTTTCCCTGGAGGAACGCATGGGCTGCGGTGTCGGCGCATGCCTTTGTTGCAATGTTAAAATTGGTCGCGGTAATTCTTGGGTTTATAAACGAGTATGTGCCGATGGTCCCGTTTTCGACGCGGAGGAGGTGTACTGGGATGACAGTGCGAACAATGGTTGATGTTGCCGGTATAAAGATGAAAAACCCGGTAACCACCGCCGCCGGAACCTTCGGTAATGGCGAAGAGTATGCCCGGTATGTCAATATTCACGACTTAGGGGCGTTGTGTGTTAAAACATTGACGCTAGAACCCCACCACGGAAATCCACCTCCACGTATTGCCGAAACCCCCGGAGGCATTCTTAACGCGGTCGGTTTACAGAATCCCGGGATTGACTATTTTCTGGAACACAACCTTCCTTGGCTTTTGCGGCACAATATTCCGGTCATAGTAAGCATTGCCGGTTCGACGGTGGAAGAGTACGCCCTTTTGGCGGCAAAGCTTACCCCCGATACTGGGATCGCCGGAGTAGAAGTCAACATTTCGTGTCCCAATGTTAAAGCTGGAGGCATTGCATTTGGCAGCAATGCGGAAATGGCGGCGGATGTTATTTCCGCCGTGCGGCAAAATACCAGCCTTCCCGTGATTGCCAAACTCTCGCCTAATGTTACCGACATCAAATCCATTGCCTTGAGTGTCTGCGGTGCCGGAGCCGATGCCGTTTCGCTGATTAATACTGTTTTGGGCCTGGCCATAGATCCCTATCGCCGGAAACCGGTTCTGGCGAATATTTTCGGGGGGCTTTCCGGACCTGCCATCAAACCCATAGCATTGCGCGCTGTATGGCAGGTATATGAAGCGGTAGAGGTACCAATCATCGGCATGGGTGGTATTACCACCGCCCTGGACGCGATCGAATTCATCTTAGCCGGTGCTACCGCCGTCGCGGTTGGGACCACGAACTTCATAAACCCGAGGGCTGCCAGTGAGATCATAACAGGTATCTACAATTATTTGCAGGAATGCCATATCCCAGATATCAAGAACCTTATCGGGGCAGCCCACAGGCAGGAGGTTGTATAACCATGGAAGCCCGCAAAAAATTGCTAATTGCGCTAGATGTGGATAGTTGGGAACAAGCCTCAGCCCTAGTTGACCTCTTAAAAGATGATGTGGGAGGATTTAAGATCGGGATGCGGCTTTTCTACCGGGAAGGACCGAATGTTGTCCGCAGGGTTGCAAAACAAACCGAAACCGTATTCCTTGACCTTAAGGTGCACGACATTCCTCAAACGGCGTCAGAGGCTGTGCGCGCCCTTATTAGATATGGTGCTAACTTGATTAATGTCCATGCCTCCGGAGGCCGCGCTATGATGGAAGCAGTGGCCGACGCAGCAGCCGCGGAAGCTGCTCATCTAGGAGTTACCAGACCCCGTATCATAGCGGTAACGGTTTTAACGAGCCTGGATGACGACGCTTTGCAAAACCAGCTGGGCATATCGTCCACGGTGGCTGAAACTGTGATCAGACTAGCTCGTAACACCAAACAAGCCGGGTTGGACGGTGTGGTGGCGTCTCCCCGGGAGGCCGCCGCTATCCGTGATGCTTTGGGCAATGATTTTTTGATCGTAACACCCGGGATAAGACCGACTGGAACACAAAGTAACGATCAAAAAAGGATTATGACCCCCGGCGATGCCGTCCGCCAGGGTGCGGACTACCTTGTCGTCGGTCGTCCCGTAACAGGCGCGCCTGATCCGCGGCAGCAAGCCCGAGCTATCGTGGATGAAATTACTGAGGCATTAAAATAAAAAATACTTGCTAAGGAGATGATGGCGTGGAAGTTTTACGCAGCGCAGGCGTTGAATTAATCCTCAGGGACAGTGGCGCTTTGCTGGAAGGTCACTTTCTCTTAACATCCGGGCTACACAGTGCACGGTACATACAATGTGCCCAGGTACTCAAGTACCCACGTTACGCCGAGCAGCTTGGGTCTTCGTTAGCCACTTCTTTGAAGAAATATGAACCCGACCTAGTAATCGGGCCGGCCCTGGGAGGCATCCTTGTAGCCCATGAAGTAGCGCGCGCGCTGGATAAGATCGGTTTATTTACCGAGCGGAAAGACGGGCAGATGACCCTGCGCCGCGGTTTTACCATCAACCCAGGGGCGAAAATTGTGGTCGTCGAAGACGTTGTCACCACAGGCGGCTCCGTTAAAGAGGTGATTGAAGTGGCCCGCCAATGCGGAGGAAAAGTGGTGGCTGTGGGCGCAATAGTGGACCGTAGTAAGGGAACGGTAGATTTCAGCGTTCCGTTTCATGCACTGCTGACCTTGGATATTCCCACCTACAAACCGGAAGAATGCCCGTTATGCCGTGCCGGTAAGCCCGTGGTAAAACCGGGCAGCAGAACCTAACCACTGCCAATGGAGCGTCTAGGTTTAACCAGCAAATTCTTTTCCTCACTGTAAATCACGAACCCGGGCTTGGCACCCCGCGGCTTGCGAACGTATTTCCGTAAGGTGTAATCGACGGGTACTTTATCGCTGTTTCGTGCACGGCTGTAGTATGCAGCCAAAGACGCAGCTTCTTCAATGGTACGCTGCGGCACCTGCCCGGAAGACTTTATTATTACGTGGGCCCCGGGAATATCACGGGCGTGCAGCCACAGGTCTTCACCCTTCGCGACTCTGAATGTTACGTAATCATTTTGCCGGTTATTACGGCCGACAAATATGTCGTATCCATCTGATGATTGAAAGTATAGGGGCCGGGGGTGCTCTTGGTGCCTTTTCTTAGGGTTAGGCGAAACCTGTTTTAAATAGCCTTCCGACGCGAGTTCCTCATGGATTTCGGTAATATCCGTCAGCGATTCGGCCATTTCTAAAGATGTTTCCACACCCTCGAGGTATGCCAAGTCATTACTGAGTTTCTCCTCGGCGGCTGCTGCGCGATCGGCAGCCGTCTTCAATTTCTGGTATTTCTTGAAATACCGCTGGGCGTTTTGTGATGGCGACAAGCTGGGGTCTAGGTCAACAGCCAGTCTTTCCCCCGAGTAAAAATCGTCCAGTATTACTTGCTTCATACCTTTACTTACCCGGTAGAGGTTGGCCATTAACAACTCGCCTTTACGGCGATATTCAGATGCTTTTGACATGTCGTGCATATCTTTCCGGCAGTTGGCCAGTCGTTTCTCAATACGTTTTCTTTCACGTTTGACTTTTTCCAAAACGGCCTTTTTGGCGATGTGAACGCGGGAAGCGTACCGGTGAAAGGAAAAAAATGCATCCAACACATCATTCATACTGCCCTTAACACTTTTGGCATATGAGAGGTGTGAAACGGTAAAAGCCGCGTATTCGAAGGGTACACCGTCGGCATTGTACAGCAGTTGAGGATCAAATTGTCCCTCGACTGCCTCGTGAAAGAGGCCCCGTAACTTCTCCCAGATTAGCCGCATTTCTAATTCTCCACAAAATTCCACCGTTAAATCCTGGGATAACCCAGCTCTAAAAACCACTTCTCTGGCCATAAAGCCACTGAGACCGTCAAAACGTTTTTGCAATACCCGGCTCACCGGGCTGTCAAAAGGAGCATCCAACAGGTATTGCGGGAATTCTTCGGGGTTAACCTCCAAAACATTTTTTTTATCGCGCGGAGGGACGATATATTTGCTTCCCGGTAGAACTTCGCGATGGCGGCTTACAGCATGGGTATACCGCTTAATGCCGTCCAGAATTATCCCCTCGCCTACTTTCACCAGCAAAATGTTACTATGCTTACCCATGAACTCCCCGACTAAGTTAAGTTCTAAAAGATTCCCAAGTTCATCGCGCGCAGACACACCAAGGGTAATTATCCTCTCAAATCCGGGTTGCTCAATGGAAGTAACGCGCCCGCCTTCCAGGTATTTACGGAGGATCGTACAAAACGCGGGAGGAGTAGGGGGGTTTTCGTACTTCTCGGATGTAATATGGCAGCGGGCCAAACGCTCATCGGCCGACATAACCAAGCGGTATACATCGCCGCGGGTCCGAACAGAAAGCAGAATTTCCTTATCGCCTGGTTGATAAATCCTCTCTATGCGACCACCTTTAATACTTTCACGCAATTCACTGCATACCGCACGCAATACCAGTCCGTCAAACGGCACCCCGCGTCACCCCCCTTGCAAAAGACGGTATCAGTATAGCATTGACTTGACAGCGGGTCAATTAGTCTTTGCCTTGCCTAGGAAATGGATAATATACTAAGAACCAATATAGGATATAACCAAGGGATACGGGAGGTATGCCTGTGATCCGCTTCCGCCAGGGAAAAGTTCACGCCGTTATTGCAGAGCGTCCCGGCGTTACCGAAATTATAGTAAGTACCGAAGGCCAAAAACGCAAAGCCATAAATTATAATGAATTAACAGGTCCGGTAGCCGTAGGTGACTCCGTAGTGCTTAATACCACCGCGGTTCACCTGGGACTTGGTACAGGCGGCTTTGATTTTGTAATGGCAAACTTCAATAATCAAGCAGGCGACGCCGGGGGGGCCGGGCATATTATGAAGCTGCGGTACACCCCATCACAGGTTAAGGTCCTGGCCGCAGAAGAAGACCAGAGCCCTTACGGTAATACCTTAAAACGATGCCAGTCCCTGGCAGGTATACCGGTAATTATCGGCACTTTACACAGCATGGTGGGTCCGAGCGTCGCAACCATTAAATATCTCTGCCCTCAACTGAGGATTGCCTATTTAATGACCGACGGAGCGGCCCTCCCGATAGCTTTCAGTAAACTTATATCGGAACTTAAACAAAAGAGGTTGCTGGAGGCCACGATAACCTGTGGCCATGCTTTCGGCGGCGATTTTGAAGCCGTAAACGCTTATTCCGGCTTGTTAGTGGCCCGTGTTGCAGCGCGTGCAGATATTATTGTGGCCGCAATGGGACCGGGTATTGTAGGCACCGGTTCGACCTTTGGCCACTCCGCCGTCGAGCAGGGTGAACTCGTTAATGCCGTTAACATTCTGGGCGGTAAGCCTATTGCCATCCCCCGTCTTGGTTTCAGTGACACACGGTCAAGACATCAGGGTGTCAGCCATCACACCCTTACCGCCCTGGGCCGGGTCGCCTTAACACCGGCCACTATTCCCATACCCAACTTGGAAAAAGAACGCCAGGCATTCATAATGAGGCAGCTTGACGACGCCGGTATTACCCGCAAACACGAAGTGGTATTTGCCGAAGGTGAAGCGGTTGTTGATGCTCTGCGGCATTTTGAACTCAAGGTCACCACAATGGGAAGAGGCGTTGACGAGGAACGCGCCTTTTTCCTGGCTGCAGGAGCCGCTGCTTCCCTGGCCGTGAACATGGTTCAGAAATAATCATAATCCATGATGGGTATGTCATAACCTTATCCCCGGTCCCATACACATTATTATGGACAGGTCGTGGGCAAGGGGAAGGTTATGTGGCGAGAAATATTAAACAAATTTGCGCAGCCTCATTTCACCGTTATTGGGTGCTGTATTTCTTATTGATCCTGCTTCTGATGGCCGGAGGAATTTTCGGTACCTGGAGTGCGACCGGGTTAGCTCAGGATCAGGCATCTGAACTGCAGGACCAACTCACCGCCATCTTTGAGACATCCGGAAAGGCTTCATTGAACCCCACCAAAATATTTGAGAACTGTCTCTTTAGAAATGTGACCTTAATTGGTTTCGTGTACATCGCCGGGCTCTCGGTGATCGGTATTCCCGTGATGCTGTCACTGATCTTCGTCAGGGGATTTGCCCTAGGATTCGCAGCCTGCCTGGTCATCTCTCGCAGGGGATTGGCAGGTATACCGCTTGTCTTAACATCCCTTGCCCCCCACAACCTTCTCTTAATCCCCGCCCTCGTTTTTGCAGGTGCGGCATCGCTTTCTTTTTCACTACTTTTAATACGTAGAGGATTTGACCCCCGGATACCGATCGCCAGAAGCTTTTGGCAGTATACCCTCTTTACCTTGTACGCCACCGCTGTCGTTATTACAGCCGCTTTCATCGAAAGTTTCGTTACACCGTACTTGCTGCAGTTTACGCTCACAATACTAGAATAGTTGTTTCTCTTTGGAAACAACCGTTTTAAAGTAAAAACGGATAGCAGGGAGGGATGCAGCTTGCTTGTTGTGATCATTTCATCCCTAAAGAGAAAGCTGCTTTTTCTGTTTCGCCTTTTCTTATTGTTTGTTATCTTAACCGTACTACTGACCCAACTATATACCGTTATTAAAACTGGCGCCCCGCCCGGAGACAGATCAGTGGTAACCTTTCAGGAACAAGCCACCAGCTTTTGGGATGAAATAATCATTAAGTTAAAGAATTACTACCGGGGAAACCCCTGGTAGGATTTTTTTTATTATGGCAGAAAAAAATAGTAATATGACTTGGTGGTGAAAAAGTGCAACGGCATCTAAGATACTTTCTGGATTATCTAAGGGTTGAACGGGGCCTGTCATACAATACTGTTCTGGCTTACGAACGTGATATTAAAAGCTACCTGGCCTACTTAAGCACTCAAAACCTCTCACAGGCGGACAGTATGGCCATTATCAGATACTTGCAGGAACTACGCAATAACGGAAAGACATCAACAACCATAGCGCGTCATTTATCCGCCATAAAATGCTTTTTGCATTATCTGGCCGATGAAAAAATAATGACCTCTAACCCGGCAGCCGCTATAAGTTCACCACGGCTGAACCAAAAACTGCCTGATGTCTTATCTGAAAGGGAAATTTCCTTACTTTTAAATGCACCATCACTAAAAACCCCCTTGAGCATAAGAAACCGTGCCATTTTAGAAATGCTCTACGGAACCGGCATCCGGGTATCGGAACTTGTAAATCTTCAGACCACGGATTTAAATCTTGAAAAAGGTCTTCTCAAATGTAAGGGCAAAGGTGCGCGTGAAAGAATGATTCCATTAGGCACCTTCGCAGCCCAATATACTGGCATTTATTTGAAACGATCCCGTCCTGTTCTTATGACGGGCTCAACTAAGATACTGTTTTTAAACAGGAGGGGAAGGGCACTTACCCGGCAAACCGTTTGGCGCATAATTAAAAAATATACCCGCAAGGCCGGTATTGTTAAAAAGGTCACACCTCATACCCTGCGCCATTCCTTTGCTACCCATTTACTCGCAAACGGCGCCGATCTGCGGGCCGTGCAGGAAATGCTGGGACATGCAGATATCGTTACCACACAGATCTATACTCATCTTACCCATTCACATCTGAGAGAGGTCTACGACCGCACACACCCCCGAGCTTAGGCAGTAAGGAGGGCCACCATATGTTAACAATAAGCCGCGTCATCTTACTCGTACTTGACAGTGTAGGCGTCGGAGAACTGCCTGATGCCCGCAAATACGGGGATCAAGGAAGTAATACGCTGCAGAACACGGCACGGGTCGTATCAGGGTTAAAAATGCCGCACATGCAAAAGCTGGGCCTGGGTAACATTATCCCGGTAGAAGGCGTACCTGCCGCCCCGCAACCCCAAGCCGCCTTCGGTAAAATGGCCGAAAAATCGCCCGGTAAGGATACTACCACAGGCCACTGGGAAATCGCCGGCCTGATTCTGAAAAGACCCTTTCCCGTTTATCCGGAAGGGTTTCCAGACGAAATTATAACTGAATTTTCGCGTCGTATAGGGCGTCAGGTTTTAGGCAACAAGCCGGCCTCCGGTACCGAAATTATTAAAGAGCTCGGCGAAAAACATATTCATACGGGATACCCTATTGTCTATACTTCGGCCGACAGCGTGTTTCAGGTTGCCGCCCACGAAGAGGTTATTCCGGTAGACGAACTTTACCGTATATGTCAGGTAGCCCGTGAATTGTTAGTGGGGAGGCATGGCGTAGGACGGGTAATTGCCCGCCCATTTACCGGCAAACCCGGTGCTTTTCAGCGTACGGAAAGACGCCGGGACTTTTCACTGCCCCCTACAGGGACCACCATTTTAGACGTTTTGGCAGAGCGCCGGATAAAAGTAGTGGCGGTGGGAAAAATTTGGGATATATTTGCGGGTCGAGGTATCAGTCACGCCAAGAAAACCAAAGGCAACAAAGCATGTATTGCAGCTACCTTGGAAGCAATGCAGGAATATCAGCACGGATTGATTTTTACCAATTTGGTGGATTTTGATCAAGCTTACGGTCACCGCAACGACCCCGCGGGATATGCCGAAGCATTGGAGGAGTTTGACCGGAGTCTGCCCGATATTCTAAAGCTCTTAAACCCTCGTGACCTGTTAATCATAACGGCGGATCACGGATGTGATCCTACGACCCCCAGCACCGATCATTCCCGCGAATATGTACCTCTGCTTGTAACCGGAAAACAAGTACGATATGGTGTTAATTTGGGCATAAGGAACACATTTGCTGATATTGCAGCTACCATAGCCGGAATTTTCGAGGTTCCCTGGTTCACGGGGCGGAGCTTTTTAAAGGATATCTTAGTTGAAAAGTGTGGTGATTAACCTTGAGGATGTATGATTTAATCGAGAAAAAACGCAACGGCCAACACCTGTCCACCGAAGAAATCAATTACATAGTACAAGGTTACGTGAAGAACCGCATTCCCGACTACCAGGTCTCCGCCTTTTTGATGGCCGTCTATTTCCGGGGAATGTCTTTTCAAGAAATGGCGGACCTTACATCGGCTATTGCGGCTTCAGGTGACCGTTTGGACCTTAGTTCTATCCCCGGCATTAAAGTGGACAAACACAGCAGCGGCGGGGTAGGAGATAAAACTACTCTCGTATTGGCACCTCTCGTAGCATCAGTGGGGCTACCTGTAGCCAAAATGTCGGGGCGCGCTCTGGGTTATACCGGGGGTACGATAGATAAATTAGAGTCTATTCCCGGGTTTAAGACAGAAATACCGTACAAAGATTTCGTTGACCAAGTCCGCAAAGTCGGCGTAGCCGTTGTAGCCCAAACAGGACATTTAGCTCCTGCAGATAAAAAACTTTACGCCTTAAGGGATGTCACCGCTACGGTGGACAGCATCCCCCTGATTGCAAGCAGCATAATGTCCAAAAAATTGGCCGCCGGGGCCGATGCCATTTTGCTGGACGTAAAAACAGGCAGTGGAGCGTTTCTTAAAGAAATTGACGAGTCTTTAGAGCTGGCGCGGGCTATGGTTAAGATTGGGAGTAAACATAATGTTCGCACAGTAGCGATAGTTACTAATATGGACCAGCCCCTAGGTTATGCCGTTGGTAACGCATTGGAGGTGAAGGAAGCCATCGCCGTTTTGCGAAACAGTAAACAACCCGGCGATCTGAGAGAATTATGCCTGGCCCTCGGCAGTCAAATGCTGATACTGGCGGGACGTACCAAAGATACGTCTCAGGCACGGGCCCTTCTTGAAGAGGCCCTGGACAGTGGTGCAGCCCTCGAGAAGTTTACCCAGTGGGTCGCGGCGCAAGGCGGTGATGCCAGGATAGTGGATGACGATACACTGTTACCGTGTGCTTCCCGCATTGAAGAAGTAACAAGTCCCCAAGACGGTTTCGTGCACTCCATTGCGGCCCGTGAAGTTGGGCGCGCTGCACTCCTACTAGGTGCGGGACGCGAGACTAAGAACAGCCGGATTGATCCCGCCGTGGGAATTGTAATGCGGCGGAAAGCCGGCGATCACGTCCGGCAGGGAGAAACCTTAGCTTTAATTCACGCGAATCAAAAGAATATGGCAGAGGCTAAGGAAATTCTTCTTAACAGTTACACCATCAGTAACAAAAAACCCCCAACACAACCGTTACTATACTACCTTGTACAAGATGACATCGTAATACCCCTGTAACCCTTTTTGCGGGAGGGAAAACATTAATGATCGCACTTTTAACCGATTTTGGCGACGCACCGTACGTTGGCGTTATGAAGGCCGTAATCAGCAACATCATCCCCGGCGAACCATTAATTGACTTATATCATCACGTCCTTCCCCATAATATCCGCGAGGGCGCGTGGATTCTTTACAGTAATTACCACTATTTCCCCAAAAGGACCGTTTTTTTGGTTGTAGTAGACCCGGGGGTAGGCGGAACACGACTTCCTCTGGCCATAAAGTCACGGGATTATTATTTTGTCGGTCCCGACAACGGTATTCTAATGCCGGCCGTTAATGACAATGGAGGGATAGTCAGTGCGGTTGCTCTTGAACGCAAACAGTCATCCCAAACCTTTGAGGGACGCGACGTTTTTGCCCCCGCCGCCGCCAAACTGGCCGCGGGAAGCCCTTTAGAAGCACTGGGAAAACCCGCCGCCGTTGCTGCCAATCTTAAGTTCTACCTTCGCGGTCGAGAAGGAGAAATCGTACATATCGACCGTTTTGGTAACATCATAACCAATATCCCTGCCATACCCGGAAAACATGAGTATAATGTCAGAATTCAAGGTAAGACTTTTACTTTGCCATATTATCCCAGCTATGTCTATGCACCGGAACAAAGCCTGATGCTTACCAAGAGTTCGGCCAATACCCTCGAGATAGCATTGCCCAACGGTAAGGCCTCATCACATTTTAACTACCCGATAGGCACCAGGCTTATCATAAGCTAGCTTTTACTTGCCTTGCAATCTGGTGGCGATAACCCTATAAGTTCTGCCATCATGACTCCCTTTGGCTTGATAATTGAAACCTTTTTTCCTGAGAATTTCCAAGACCGCGTCTGCTTCATGCGCATCTGCCGCCTCCATACTGACAACCAGCTGGTCATTCGGCCCTACCTTATTAATTGTTTCCTTTAACTTGTCAATGGAATTGGCACTGATTGCCGGGCCCATATCCACAACTAAACTTGCCATTAATCCACCTCCGGCGAAGTAGGAATCATTTCTCTATTATTATGTTCTGAATTAGTTAAAATAAACCTTAAATACCATTGGAGGATACTCACAATCATAAGGAGAATAAATATGTATGACAAATAAAAATTAGGAGGATGTTTATGTACAACATAGCAGTCATACCAGGAGACGGGACTGGCCCGGAACAAATAAGGGAGGGTCTAAAAGTACTTGAGGCCGTCGCTGAAAAAGTTGGATTTACATTTCAGACTACTGTCTTTCCATACGGCGGCACGTACTATCTCCAATATAACGAGGTTCTTCCTGAAAACGCCATTGAAGAGCTGAAGCAATTCGATGCCATTTATCTTGGCGCCATAGGTCATCCCGACGTCAAACCGGGTATCCTGGAAAAAGGTATCCTCTTGCGGCTGCGTTTTGAACTGGACCAGTATATCAACCTAAGGCCGGTGAAACTTTATCCGGGCGTAGACACGCCTTTAAAAGATAAAACCCCTGACGATATCAATTTTGTGGTGATTAGGGAAAATACCGAGGGATTATACGCCGGTACCGGGGGATTCCTCAAGAAAGGTACGCCCGATGAGGTAGCTGTGCAAACTTCGATTAACACCAGAAAAGGCGTCGAACGCTGCTTACGCTACGCCTATGAATACTGCCGGCACCGTAACTATAAAAAAAAGCTGACACTTTGCGGTAAGACCAACGTTTTAACTTATGCCTTTGACTTATGGGAAAGGGCATTTCACGAAATCGGCGCTGAGTATCCGGACATTGAGCGCGATTATGCCCACGTAGATGCTATTTGCATGTGGATGGTAAAAAATCCCGAATGGTTCGATGTCATTGTCACCGACAACATGTTTGGAGACATTATCACCGACTTGGGAGCTATGATTCAAGGCGGCATGGGCATTGCGGCAGGCGGTAACATTAATCCGGAAGGTGTCTCCATGTTTGAACCTATCGGTGGCTCAGCACCTAAATATACGGGGCAAAATGTTATCAATCCTCTTGCCGCAATCTGCGCCGGGGCTATGATGCTTGAGCATTTAGGTGAGCACGAGGCCGCTTCCCGTATCGAAAACGCCGTCAAAGAAGTATGTTCTAAACATCTTAAAAGCCTTGCTGCCGGGAGAATGGGTTATTCGACTTCCGAAGTCGGAGACCTTGTAGTCCAGTACCTTTAAAACTTGGCAAGCGTTATTTTCACCCGTAACGCAAAACCCGATTACCTCGCGTGCAAATGACGGCACCTAACTGGTCATAATACCGGTGAGGTGATAAATGTGGAGCAAAATAGCGATAAAAAATTGCAAGAGGTAATCCGGGAGCTACTCGACACCGACAAAGATATCCGGGGCTATGCACTTGAAGCGGATGTCGTCAATGGGGAGGTTACCCTGCAGGGAGTGGTGGACACCCTTGCGGAAAAAGTTCGCCTTGAAGAAAAATTGCGTCAAATACCCGGTGTGCGGCGTATTGAAAACAATATTACCATAAGTACCGATGGGGAAATCACCGATGCTGATGTTCTAAAAGAAGTCCGCGAGGAACTAAACGCAGACCCTGAAGTAAACCTGCGGGATATTGGAGCACAGGTAAGCAGGGGGACGGTGATTCTAAGAGGACATACAGACAATCCTGCCCAGGTTCAAAGAGCCGCTAAGACGGCTGCCAAGGCCCGGGGCGTGCACCGAGTTCTGAATCAAGTACATATTGACCGTCACGATGACGCCGACCTCTCTCTCGAACATATTTTTCACAGTCAAGTGAGAAATGACGATGACGGTCCTTAACATTTTCCTTGACTCTTTACCAATATTCGTTGTCTAAACAGCAGAGAACCCGCTCCGGCGGGTTCTTTTATTCGCTATTAACTTTGAGGCCGGGGAGGATTTATACTAATAACTAAAGAAGGTTCATAAAACTTAAACTTGAGGAAATAAAAATGAAAATACTATTCTTTACAGACGTTCACATCCGCGGGAGTACCCCCCGGAGCCGCAAAGACAACTTTACATATAGTCTCAAGTTAAAGCTTGAGGAAATCGTGCGTTTGGCCGATGACCTCGGCATTGACTTTGTATTACACGGTGGGGACTTGTTCGATGTCCCCTGCCCGCCACTCGATGTGGCAGCCGATTTTATAAATATAATCGCTCGGTTACGCAAACCACTGTATACAATTGCGGGAAATCACGATATCATAGCATACAATCCCTCCACTGTGAACAGGACAATGCTGGGCCTCGTGGCTTCATTAGGCTATGTACGACTTATAAACCCCGCTCGCCCAATCTATCTAAAGAAAGGGAAAATTACACTCCAACTAACGGGTACCCACTTTCATTACGATATAGACCGCCGCAATCCTATTCAAGACTATGCCGTAACTAAAAAAGATTGTGATATTGCCATTCATATGGTTCACGGCCTGTTGCTCAAAGACCATTTTACAGTGGAAACACCTTATACGCTTATTGAAACCATAGCTCCATATACCGCCGCCGATTTCACTCTGGGAGGGCATGCCCATTTTGGATACGATGATGTGATATGGGATCACAAATACTTTATCAATCCAGGTTCCATTGCGCGTCTTTCAGCTCATCCCAGAGATATATCCCGGATACCGCAGGTGGTTGTCCTTGATTTTTCAGGAAAAGATCAGACGGTACAGAAAATTTACTTGCAGTCCGCCCTTCCCGGTGACCAGGTTATTAATACAAACTATTCTAGCGAATTAGTCTCTAAAGAGCAGCAAATCGTGCGCTTTCTCGCCGGTATTAAGAATAATTCAAAGCCCTTAGAAACAGCCAGAAATATCGTGAAAGACATTGCCCGAACCGCGGGGTATCCGGATGCCTCAAAGGATGAAGCCATAAAAAGGCTAGCCAAAGCACAAGAAAGCTTGGAGTGATCTATTTGCCTTTAGCCAAGCTACAGATCACTAACTTTGAATCCCATCAAAACACGGAAATTGAGTTTTCCAAAGGACTTACCGTTATTATCGGGGAACCCGGCAAAGGTAAGAGTGCCATCGTTCGTGCATTGAAATGGTTGTTGTATAATAACCTGCCTGATACCGGTTTTATCCGTCAAGGTTGTAAACAATCTATAGTAAAGGTTTTTCTTGCTAACGGCTATATCATAACCCGCGAAAAAGGCCCCCAGACCAACCGCTACCTTCTCCAACATAAGGATAGTGACCAAAAGGAATATTTCGAAGATGTAGAATGTAAAGTACCACGAGAATTGACTGCCCTTCACGGGGTTAAAGTCGTTTATTTCGATCCGGACCTGCCTGTATCGTTACATCTTGAAGACCAGCACGAAGGCCCTTTCCTTATGCTGCAGCCTGATTCAGTTAGATTAAAAGCTATTGCTCATATATGCAACGGTGATCTCTTTGATAAAGCTAAGGACGAGACAGCTAACAGCTTGGCCGCCCTCCGGGAACAGGTAAAGATGCTCAATCGACAATTAGATTTCCTAACATGCCTTCACCATAAAGAACGGAAAATTACATCCCTCCAAAAGAAGCGCAATGAAATAGTTAGGCACATTGATAGTCTTAACCATGAAATAGACTTGATAGTACAAACCTATTCCCTACTAGATCAAGCATCGTACCAGGCCCTACGACGAGCGTGTGAAAAAGTGGAAGCTCTGGTAACCCATGCTTTGCGTTATGTTTTTAGCACGGATTTAGAATTCCGGATCCAAATACATGAATTTGGTACCAAACCTAAAGTCCAATTTGCGGTTTTATCTAATCTAGGGTATTTCGTAACCACATATGCTCCCCACGATACAAGAAATAGGGCCATTGTTGACCTTATATCTGTTATGTTGAGAATTGCTCTCCTTGAAATGGGGCCGTCACCGCTGCCGGGACCTCTCATTTTAGATGAACCGGGCCGTTGTATCAGTGGTAAACATGCCTCTTATTTCGGCAGATTACTTAAAATACTTTCTGATCAATTCGAGCGGCAAATAATTCTGGTTACCAGGGATCACCGCCTGACTGGCTCCGCAGACGCCGTATATGTTATCGAAAAGAAAGATGGTAGAAGCTTACTTCACTATCGGGGAAACTCACCGCGAGTAAATTGCGATCAATTTAGCTATACATAGCATGAAACAACGTACATTAACCGCTGTTTTTATTGCCATCAACTGTTAACATTTACCAGTATAAAGCATATTCCTCGTCACATTCTAAAAATGTAACTATTTACAGGAGGTGACCTATTTGCCGGACATTAAGTGTACAGTAACGGAATGTGAGTACAACTCTGATGTTAAGTGCGGCGCACCAATGATCCAGGTAGACCGCAGCAACACATCTATATCAGAAAAATCCGACCAAACCAAGTGTGAAACCTTTAAAAAGAAAGCATAAAGTGAAAGACTGGTTGAAAACCAGTCTTTCACTTTATGCTGAGGTCATGCTACACCTTTGCAAATAATTAACGGCATCCTGTACCCCCTTTCTTCCTCCTTAAAAAAGCCAGCCTATCTTTAATCAAAAATACATCAGCCAAGCCACCTAGTTGTTTAACAGGTATTTCGCAGACAACGTCGAAAAGTAAAGAGTTAAAAAGTTATCAAAAATTGGAGAAACATTGTGATCAGGTACTTCTTTATCGTAAATCCTATTGCCGCGAACGGTCGTACCAAACGTGTATGGACCCGCCTGAATAATATTCTCAAAAACTGCGCAATCGATTACCAGTTTGCATTTACCAAGCAGGCTGGTGATGCTATACTTTTGGCACGCCACGCCCTGCAGTGCGGATATAACCGTATTATCGCCGTTGGGGGAGACGGAACCCTCAATGAAGTGGTCAATGCGTTTTTTGAACATGATGTCAATATCTTTCGTAATGCCGCATTAGGAGTACTAAACAGCGGAACAGGAGGGGATTTCTGCCGGACTATCGCTCTACACCGTAATCCCGTCAAAGCTCTTCCCGGTCTTTTGAATGCTTCCCCTCATTATGTTGATGTAGGCTCCATATCTTATGTTGATTTCCAGGGTAAAACAAAAACAAGATATTTTATTAATATTGCCGATGCCGGAATCGGAGCCGCCACGGCACACCGGGTGAACAAGACAAGTAAGTTTTTGGGGGGATTTCTTTCTTTCCTGCAGGCTGCCGTATATACAATTTTTACTTATAACCCTAAACACATCAAGGTAACGGTGGATGAAAAAACTTTAACCTCCGGCAATCCATCCATTGTCGTCGTCGCCAACGGGAGGTACTTTGCTGGCGGCATGCACGTTGCGCCGGAAGCACGGCTTGACGATGCCCAGCTTGACATTATATACGTTAATAACCGTTCACGTATTCAATTACTTCACTGCTTGGCAATGGTCTACCGGGGTAAACACATAAATCATCCTTGCGTCCTTACTCATAAGGGTCATAACATCACCCTAGAGTCGACAGACAAAGTATTACTGGAAGCCGAAGGCGAAGTTTTAGGATTTCTACCTGCCAAATTCTCGATAATCCCCAAGGCCCTTCAAGTCATTTACTGATCGCCCTCATACAATTTCCGTAATCTAAAACTAAAATACATAAGTACCATTATCGTCATCCTGTCACTGAGCGACAACCAGGTCCCCGTAGAATGTTAAAAGGTTCAAATACGGGAATAATTGTCAATGCCTCAAACGGAACATACATACTTTTTGAATTGTCTTAAAAAGAAAATATAGAAACAAAATTCCTAAAGGATTATTAAAGGAGATCTAGTAAATTTCACGATAGAAGAAAGGCCTTGAATCCAAATGATAACAAGGCCTTCGCGGTGTACATTCAATCGTTTTCACCGTAAACTAACTATCAAGTAAACAACTAATCGCAGATGGGGTTGTGCTAACATGCATAGTACGGAAGGTTTTGAACAGTTAATTGACAATTCCAAACATCTTGTTGAAGCTTTAAAATATGATGAGGTGAAAATCACGCCCCTTCAAAGGGCTAAGTTGTTTTTTGAACTACGGTTAGCCTACAACCTGACCGTCAAAAGATGTGATGATTCATCACTGGCCAAAGAATTGATTAATCTACTTGAAGAGTGTGAAGTACTTTTAGAATCCTAGCTACCTTTATGCCCAATATATGATACCAAGTCAATTACTCGGTTCGCGTATCCCCACTCGTTGTCATACCACGCGACTACCTTTACTAAACTGCCCACAGACATAGTTAATAACCCGTCAACAATGGACGAATGATGGTTTCCGATAATATCACGGGAAACTAGGGGTGCTTCAACATAAGAGACAATCCCTTTTAACCGGCCGGCGGAAGCTTCACGCAAAACACGATTTACTTCATCCCGGGAAACCGGTTGCTGTAATTGCATAACAAAGTCCAGGACCGACACTACCGGAGTGGGGACTCTAAACGCCAGACCGTCCATTAATCCTTTAAATTCAGGAGCGACTAAAGCCACGGTTCGCGCGGCACCGGTTGTAGTAGGTACAATGGATAAAGCTGCAGCCCGGGCACGGCGGAGATCTTTATGGGCTGAATCCAGTAATCTCTGATCGTTAGTATAAGAATGAATCGTTGACACCATAGCGGAAACAATCCCGAATTCTCCATGCAACACGGAAGCCAAAGGGGCTAAACAATTAGTAGTACATGAAGCACAGGAAAGAACCTGATGTTTATCTGGCTGGTATTCATCTTCGTTTACCCCCATTACAATCGTTTTTCCCCCGCCTTTAACTGGCGCGCTCACCACAACTTTTTCTGCTCCCGCAGCAAGGTGCTTACTGGCACCCTCATAGGTACGAAACTTTCCGGTAGCTTCAACTACAATATCTACACCAATTTCCTTCCACGGAATCTGATCCGGGGAAGCATATCCAAAGAGCTTGATTTCTTTTTCATCAACATACAATGTGTCACCCTGCAGCGTTACGTTATGAGTCAAGTTACCGTGAACCGAATCATACTGCAGCAAATGGGCCAAGGTCGCCGGATCACCCAGATCGTTAACGGCTATTACGTTCAGTTCAGGTCGATTCAAAGCAATACGAAACATACAACGGCCAATACGTCCAAATCCATTAATGCCGACTCTTACGGTCATGTAATCGCCCCTTTTGGTATTTTTCAAAGTTAGGTTAATAATACCACATATAGATTTTGTATTCCTTTCAATTTGATCATAATTTTCTTGTAATAGATAACATTTACATCTATGACTACCCGTTTGTGCGACATACTAAAAATAACAAATAACAAATTACGTAATAACACGGAGGTTTAAAGAATGAAAAGGAAACTAATCCTACTTGTTGCTTTAATATTTTTATTTTTTGTTACGTCCTGCGCCGGTGGTCCACAACGCAAGCCACAAATCCCGCAATCTTTAAATCGCGGTGATAACAAAGAGCCCCGCATCAAGGTAGCCCTGCACGAAACAGGTGAAATACGGGAAATGCCGTTCGAAGAGTACATCGCCGGCGTAGTAGCAGGTGAGATGCAACCTGACTTCCCGGTAAATGCACTCGCCGCGCAGGCCATTTTGGCGCGTACTTTTACTCTGGATTTTGTTGCCAACAAAAAGTCAAAGTATGGAGGAGCCCATATCTCAACCGACAAGACGGAAGCACAAGCTTATAACCCGGAAGCAATTAACGACAGGATAAGACAAGCCGTAAGAAAGACCAGAGGAAAAGTTGCAACGCATAACGGGGATTATATCAAGGCTTGGTTCCATTCACACGCCGGCGGTAAAACTGCAACGGCAAAAGAAGGTTTGAACTTTAAGGAAAAAGAACCGCCGTACATTAAAGTGGTAAAATCACCCGACTCCCCTAAGGCTCCGGCTGAAAGGGCCAGTTGGACAGCTACTTTCACCAAACAGGAATTTGCCAATGCCCTAAAACAATTAGGCCAAGACCCGGGTAACTTTGATCAAGTCAAGATAACCAAAAAAGGACCTTCCGGAAGAGCCACCAGAATATCTGCCGGCAGGGCAAAGGTTGCTGGAGCTGACCTTAGAACCGCCCTAGGCCCGGACAAATTGAAATCTACTTTGATAAATAACATCAGAGTCACCGGAAACAATATTACAATTTCCGGCAAAGGATGGGGTCATGGTGTCGGGATGAGCCAGTGGGGAGCTTACCAAATGGCTGAAAACGGCAAGAGCGCAGAAGACATTTTAAATTACTATTTTAAGAATATTGATATTGTAAAGCTTTGGAACTAGTTCCAAAAAATGTTCGGACAAACCAGCCACAAAATCTACTAATTAGGGCTTGCTGAATAGCGCCCCGATTTTTAAGCAATGCTTTTTAGGTTTAGCC
>JACDOK010000015.1 GCA_017656185.1 Peptococcaceae bacterium
AAGCCCCAGCACGCGGGCACATGCCCGCGCCCACTTCGCTACCCGCATGGAATGCCCCCTCGTGTAAACGTCCTTGGCCTCCAACGCCGTCGCCAGCGCCTGCACGACACTCGAATAATACTCCCGCAGCGACGAGTACAGGCGCGCGTTCTCCAAAGCCAGCCCGGTCTGACTCGCGATGGTCGCCAGGTAGCCGATTTCTTCTTCACTCCAGCGCCGCGGTACAGGGGAATAAACCGTTAATGTGCCCCGAATCTTTCCGCCCACCTCCACCGGCACCACGGCAACGGCCCGCATCTCCTCCGCGTAGTAGGGTAGGCGCAAGCCGGACTCGTCAGCGGTTAGATCTTCCACTACGATGGGTTTTCCCGTCTGAAGAACCTTGCCCAGCAGGGTACCGTCCGGCCGGATACGGCCTGCCTTGGCCTGCAACTCCACGCTCATGCCCAGGCTGGCCCTCAGCACCAGCTCGCCCGTCTTCTCATCAAGCAACCGCAGCACACACCATTGTACACCTAACACGTCCTTTACACTTACCAGAGCCAACTCAAACACCCGGTCTACATCGAGGTGGCTCGATACCACCTGCCCTACTTCAATAAGCCGTTCCAGCATGGTTACCCTTGCCCGCAGCTGACGGAAAAGCCGGGCATTTTCCAGCGCCAGCCCAAGACTGGTACCCAGGGTAGTTAGAAAAACGGTCTCATCTTCCGTAAAGCGCGCACCTTCTGGCCTACCTGCTATGGTCAGTATGCCCGTTACCTTACCACCGACCGTAAGGGGTATGGCTACCGCCGGCCGCTTTTCTTCAGGCGTACTACCTTCGGGACGGCTGTCAAAGTGTGCGACGCCAGCTTCTCGCTCAACGGCGGCGATTATTTCGCCTGCAGGTACGACCCGGAACTCGTTGCAGGACTCCAGGGTAGCCGCCGTTTCGCTTTCCGTAACTCCCGGCATCACCTCAGTCAGCATTACCACCGAACCGCTGGTGGCCCCGGTCAACCCCAGTACCGTTTTCAGGGCCTGCTGCGCTACCTCGGTCACTTGGAGACTGCCGGAGACCGTCCGGGTGAATTCAAAGAGAGTGGTAAGCTCGTCCACCTTCCTCTGAAGTTCCTGCCTGGCGTACAGCAGCCGGGCCACGGTGTCCGCTACTGTCTGTACTAGTGCCATGGCAGTCCGCAGCCGCTCTTCCGGCCAGATAGGTACCGCTCCGGCTGCCGCCCGAAGTTTTCTCAGGTCAAGGCCCGTTTCCCGGACCAGCCGCGCTACCGTCTCCTCTGCCAGCGGCCGCAAGGCCACGTTGCCGCCCAGCACCACGGCTACGATCTCTCCGCCCACCCACAGGGGAACCGCCAGCAGCACCAGCCCGGCGTGGCAGGTGTAAAGAACCCCATCCCCTGCAGCTACAGCAGCCCTAGCAGAGGCCGCACGCGAAGCTTCACACCTGGCCCGCGCTTCCGGATTGCTATCGAGCAGGACGCAGAAAGAACACTGGTTGAACATCTCGGTCAGCGGACGACCGTCCGGATACACAACCATAACCGCCAGCCCCAGGGCCCGGCTCATGTTCTCTTGAAGTTCCTGTAAACCTATCTGTTTGAGCTCTTGATAGAACAACGACTTCTCCTTCACAATGTGCGCTTACCAGCCCTTCCCACCACATCTGCCTACAACTCTTACCCCCCCTATATTCTCCCTGTGAGGGTACTCGATGTCAATATAAATATCCATTTTCGTCCTGTCCTGCCTTAAGAAAAGTTTTCCTTACTCGGAAGCTCTTAAAGTCGTATCGCCAGGAGTACCCGGCAGAGCCTGACCCAAATTCTACTTGACAGCATTATAATTTGCTGTACTATTACCATATAGGTGATTTGGTAAAGCGGTACAAAAAGGTGGATCGCCGCGCCGTTTACATGTCATAGATTCCAAGACTTTGGGGAGCGGAAGTGACGGTGTGGTTTTCACCAAGAAAGCTTTTTGGTGTACCTATAAATGACATATTGGGATTGGTAATCGTATTAGTCGCAACAACGGCTAGTTGGCTTCTTTCTTTTAAACTCCATACGTTCCAGAAGCTTGATCTTCAAGATATATTCACTGAAGGTGCCATTCTGTTATTTCTTATTGGCGGATTTGTGTACATAGCGCGGTTACGCATTAGGCATTTAAAGTGGGGCTGGTTACTAATGGTACTGGCCCAGCTGATTAATTTTCTTGATGATTTTACCTCAGAACCCGAGTTTTTTAATACCACACTAGAAGGCATAGCACTGGCGGCTGGTCTGGCCCTTGTGATGAAGGGATTTTCTGATGCTTACCGGGGTTCACAACAGGAAAACGAATTGCAGAAAAAGTTGCGCCAGGAGCTCATGCTCACACTCAACGCTATCCCCGTGGGTTTGATAAAAATTGACGATAAATTCCGTATTGAGTACATGAATCTTGCCATGAAAAAGATCCTTGGATTAAAAGAAGGTAAAGAGCCGGTAACCATAGGAAGGGATATACGGGAAATCCCCTCTGTTAAGGAGTTGGGAGTGGATGCACTGTTTGACTACAAAGGAGAACGCAAAACGCTCTCCGTGGAAACACCTTTCCGGTCCCTTTACGGGAGGGAGTGCTATATATCTGTTGCAGCCAATCCCCTAGTTCAAGAACGCAGGTTCTTAGGGGGTATTATTGTAGTTACAGATATTACAGAGCGCAAAAAAAATGAACAGCGCATTTTGTACCTTGAAGGTATCCAGCGGTGCATACTGGAAGTTTTACGGACCATAGTTATTGAAAAGAATCGAAAGAAGTTGTTAGACAAAGTTTGCGAGACTTTGACCCAGAGCAGGGGTTATATTTTTGCCTGGATCGGCACTATTGAAGAAAATACCCGCAGGGTAATACCGGCAGCATGGTCCGGGCAGGAGAACAGTTATCTCGAGACTGTAACCATAACATGGGACGAGACAGAAACAAGCCAGGGTCCCACTGGCAGGGCCATTAAAACCCAGAAACCAGCAGTGGTGAGAAATACTGCTGAAGACCCTTCGTACGAGCCGTGGCGCAGTAAGGCACAAAAGCGGGGCTTTGCTTCCTCAGCGGCAGTGCCCTTAATTTACGAAAACAGGATTTTGGGGGTTCTGAATATCTATTCTGCACACCTGGACGCCTTTCACGAAGAAGAAATTGAGCTCCTGGAAATACTAGCCAAGAGCTTGGCCTACGGGCTTCACAGCCTGGATACGGAAGAGAAGCGTCGTGAAATAGCCAGGGCGTTAAAATGCTCAGAAAAACATTACCGGACTTTAGTACAAACTCTTGGCGAAGGCGTGGTACTGACAGACCCAGACTTAAATATTGAATACGCAAATCCTGTCTTTTGTTCTCTGCTTGATTGTAAGGAGGAAAACTTGGTTGGTAAAAACCTGCTGGACTTTATAAATGTTTCAGACTGGCCTAAAGTAAAAAGCCAAGTCAGGGGAGAAGAAGGAGAGAAAGCATCTTGCTGTGAACTTCAAGTTAAAACCTCAAGTGGAGATCTTAAATCCGTTAGAGCTACCTGCACCCTAATGACGGATGGGGAGCAAGAAGGATCGAAAATACTGGGTATCTTTGTGGATATAACTGAACTTAAACAGTTAGAAGATAAACTCAGGAAAAGCGCAATAACAGACGGGCTTACGGACCTGTATAACCGTACTTACTTTAACGAGAGAATAAAGGAAGAAGTTGAACGGGCCAGGCGTTATAATCATCCACTCTCTTTTGTGATGGTGGACATAGATAACTTTAAAGAAATCAATGACCGCTATTCCCACATAGAGGGAGACGAAATTCTTAAAGAAGTAGCCCGACAATTGCTGGCTTCAATTCGCAAAAGCGATATAGCTTTCCGTTACGGTGGCGACGAGTTCCTGCTTGTCCTGCCAGAAACTAATGAAGCAGGAGCCCAAATGGTGGTACAAAGAATTCAGCAGGAGATAGAGGTTATTAACGGCATAAGGAAGAAGGCTCGAAAACCTAGTATATCACTGAGTATTGGTTGGGCCACATGGGAACCGCAGGCGAATCGTAAATGGCAAGACGTCCTTAAGGAAAGCGACTTGAAGATGTACCAAGATAAGATGAGCAAGAAGTGTACCAGTCGGGCCAGTAAAAAATCTCTGTATCAAAAAGGAACGGCTCCCAGGGCAGGGGCAATGCCAGAGAAGACAGCCATATAGATTTACTGGTGGTATCCTCCACCGGTTACCACATTCAGCCTATCAAGGACTGTCACAATTAGCTATCACTCCTCTACTAATTAATTCTTTTCAATAAGTTTTCCTTAATTTCTCTGATCTCCTCAGCTACCTTGCCACCAATATCAAAAGGGGAAATACCTTCCAAATCAGCCTTTCTAACCTCGTTACTTAAAGAAACAAAACCTAATAATTCAAACTGAAGTTTGAACCCCATACCTAACGATTCCCGGAAAATCAACGTTTTCCGGGCACAGAACTGATTAAGGCACTAAGTATTTCAAAGGAAAACTGGCCATCTTCCCAGTATGGGTTGACAATCCAGTCAAGGAATATTGGGTGTAGGCCAGTGGGAGTTTGTATTAGCAACGGATTATTCATAAGGTAATGAATCATACCTAGTTGTTTGAAAATTTCCATAGGGACGGGTTATCTGCGAGAGCACTTCTACAAGAAGTTCCATTAGGGTACCCTCCCAACAAGGTCTGTACAGTCTGTTTTATCTTGCTCTAAAACCTTTTTCATTGCTTCTACCACTGCCGGGTCAAACTGCTTCCCGGAACAGCGCTTTAGTTCCTCTATTACCCGCTCTTGGGAAAATGCCCTGCGATAAGGCCTGTCCGATGTCATAGCGTCATAAGAGTCCACCACCCTGATGATCCGGGCCAGAAGCGGTATCTTTTCGCCAGCGATGCCTTCCGGATAACCACCGCCACCATAATCTTCGTGGTGGTAAAGAACTGCTTCAACTACTTCTTTGGGGAGCTTTGCTGGCTCCAGGATCTTCGCTCCCGCGCTAGGATGAGCCTGTATTTCTTTTTGTTCTGCCGGTGTAAGCTTGCCTGCCTTGAGCAGTACGTGCCCCCTTACCCCAACCTTCCCGATATCGTGTAAGAGCCCTCCTATATAAACCATTTCCTGCTCTTCCTCGGAAAGCCCCATTTTTTGAGCTACAGCCTTCGCCCACCGTGCTACCCGCAGCGAATGGCCCTGCGTATATTTATCTTTCGCTTCTAACGCTGCGGCCAGCACCCGTACAGCACTCATATAATATTCCCGTAACGATTCATATGCGTTCCCTATCGCCAGGCCCACCTGACTGGCTATGATCGCCAGATAACCAATCTCATTAAGCTCTTCAGTCTTTTCCTGCAACTCCTGCCTTGAATACAAGAGCCGGGAAAGCGTATCCGTGAAGGCATGAAAAAGTTCGACTGTCTCTCGGAGGCGCTCTTCCGGCCATACCGGTACCCTCCGGGCAGCTTCCGTAAGTTCCTCTCCGTTAACGCCCAGCTCTTTTGCCAGTTCCTGCACAATCTCTAGGCGCAGCGGTTCCAGGCTTGCGTTCCCCCCTATCACGACGGCTACAGTCTCGTTTTTTATTTTGATAGGGAGAGCAATGTGTGTCAGCCCGGCATGGCACAACTGTACCACGGGTTGCCCGGATTTGGCGGCAGCCTTTGCCAACTCAATCCGGGAAGCCGTACAACGCGCGCGACCCGGTTTGGTATTATTGATCATTGCACAGAAAGAGCAAAGATTACTTAACCTGGTAATCGGCTTCCCGTTCGGGTCCGCAACTAAAGCTACAAGGCCCGTAACTGTACTTAGCCGCTTCTGTATCTGCTGTAATCCCGCTTCTTCCAATAGTTCCTTATAGTCCAGGTGCATAAGGTTCCTTTTTTATCGGCCTGCCCTCCTAAAAATGTAAGTTTGGCTGATTGTATTAGGTAGCAAGTTTCTTTTCCATTCGTTAAATCTTTTTTGGTTCAATGGAAAGCGGTAAGCAGTCAACCCAACATTATTTACTATCAACTTTACATATATTTATTGCCCGTAGCCACCAGGCTACAGGGGCTTAATACTTCCCGGTTACTGTTAACAAAAGAGACCAGTTCTTTCTTTTTGGCATCGTGAGCTATCAGTGCCAGGGTTAACCGGCGGATGTTCAGCATCTCCCCGCAAACAAATTAAAGTAAATATTGTTACGATGGGTTCAAGCAGAGGCGGTTTTTCCCTTGTCTCTTTGCCTGATAACAGGCCTGATCCGCCCTTGCAAACAGCGAGTCAACAGAATCGTTTTTTTTCGCCGAGGCTACGCCCAGGCTTGCCGTGACCTGGCGGTGCGGGAAAGGGTAAGTCTCTATAGATTTCCGTATTCTTTCTGCCACCCTTGCAGCACCTTCCCCTTTTGTCCCTGGAAGAATGATTACAAACTCCTCGCCCCCGTATCGGCACGCAGTATCCACAATCCTGATGGAGTTTTTTATTATCTCTGCCGTCTTCTGCAGCACCACATCGCCGGCCACGTGGCCAAAGGTATCATTGTAAGCCTTGAAGTCATCTATGTCCAGGAAAATAACCGACAGGGGGGTACCGTACCTCGTTGTCCTCTCAAGTTCGGTAACCAGTAGGTTCCGCAGGGCACGCTTATTAAGAAGACCGGTCAAGAAGTCGGTTTCGGCTTCTCTTTCCAGGCGGTGTATAAGGGTCGCATTGGCCAGGGCCACCGCAGCGAAGTTCGCATATATCTGCAGATTTCTGCTACTGTTATCATCCAGGGAAACAGGTGCCACTATACCTAACAACCCCACGGCACCCAAAGCAGTCCAGAGGGGATAAACCAGGATTTCAGTCTCGGGAGCAACCTCTACACCGGTAAGACCCGGTAGAGTCCTTAACTCCTCAAGACTCAGAAATGACGGCTCAACTTTTGAAAAAACCTGCTCAATCAACGGCTGGACCAACGGCCATTCCTTCCCGATCAATAGGTGGCCGTGTTCACCTTTAGCCTGCGCTACTCTGATTTTGTCACCCTCTCGAAGGCCGACAAAACATAGCTCTGCCTGGTAGATTATGATCAACGAATTCGTTATAAGGTCCAGAACCTTGTCCAGTTCGACGATCGAGGTCATCAGACGACTGATTTCATAGATGCTGTTCAGTTCAAGCCTCCGTAATCCTAACAGGTTTTTTTCGAGGATGGCCTGAAGAACCTCATTGATCGTCCGGTAAATGCTGTGTGCTTTCGTAGCAAAGGTATTTTCTTCCTCACGTCCCACCAGGGTTGTAAGCCTCGTAGGAGTGACAACAAGGAACCCTATCTTTTGGGCGTAGGTGCCCAGGCGGTATGCACAAAGTTTAAGCCCGTAAGGACAGGTAAGCATGTCTTTATCTTCTAACGAATCGAGGGTAGACTTATAAAAACTGATACACTTTTCGTCGCGGAGCACCCTCCCTTTATTTACCTCCTGGCATAATTCAACGGGTAGACTGAATAAGGAGAAAGAACCACCGTTTACATCAAAGATGTAAATGTTTGCATCCATGACCTTGGCCAGCGTATCCTGAAAATCCTGCCAATACTTTACCGAGATGCTGAGGAGAAGGCTTGTTGGCATCTAGCAGCACCTCATCTTAGCATATCTGTTCGGTCTAATTTACCAAGGATATTTATCCCGTTTGGAGTAATCTCATACTCCCTCAGGGCCTTGTCATGGTCGCTTCCACGGGTCTTCAGGATGCCAAGAACTTTTTTGATGCTGGAATCATCCTCCACGTATCGCAGTATGATTATATTATCAGTGATTAAAGATATATGAGCTTTGGATACGATCAGGGGTAAAAAGGGGTCTTCATTGACAGCCGTAAATATAGTGCTGATATGCCGCCTCTTGAGCTGCTGTCCTATCGCCCAGAGATAATCCTTATACTTTTGTATATCTGAAACGCTGCTTTCAAAAGAGGATATGCTGTCGATGACAAACCTCTCCACCTTTTTTTCCCTGATCATGTCCAATATCTCAAAACCGTGTCTATCTACATCTAGTTCTACAGGGGAAATGAATTCGATGCCCAGTCGACCTTCTGCCAGATATTTATCTATCTCAAATCCCAGATGGCGGGCAGTATTCTGAAGTTGAGCCGCAGGCTCTTCAAAGGAAAGGAATATTCCTTTTTCACCTTTTTCAGCCCCTTCCAGTAAGAACTTAAGGGCAAATGTCGTCTTCCCCGTACCAGTACCACCGGAGATGAGTGTGATAGTCCCTTCTGATAACCCACCACACAACATTTCGTCTAAACCCGGAATCCCGAATCCCTTTCGCCCCGGCTTGACCTCGTACTGGAGTTCTTTACCCTCCGGCTTCATCCTCGGGTACACTTCTATTCCTACAGGGCTAATTTGAAATAGGTGTTCCCCCTGTTCAAAATTAGTCCCCCTCATTTTCAGAATACGTATGTACCTTTTTTGAAATCGCTTTTCTTCCTGCCCGTAAAGGTGAAAAATCCCGTCGGCAACAGCAAATTCGCTCAAGAGCGTCAGCTCCTTTTCTTCGTACTCGCCGACGAGAAATGCAGTAACCTCCCATATCGATAGAGCAGCAGCCAAGTCAAAAACAAAGGCCCTAAAAGTTCTTTCGTCCGGGAAGACGTCTCTTATAGCTTTAAAACTATCAATTACAACTATGTTCGGCAGGTGTTTTTTGATCAATTGAGTCAGGTATTCCAAACCCTTGTCCGTACCCTGTTTGCGCAGAACAGCTCCAAAATCCCCGTAAATAACCTTCTCCCCCAGCAAATCATCCGAAAAAAATTCAAACCCTTGCAGATGTCTTACCATCTTGAACTGTGATTCCGATATAGTGGTCAGGTATAGACTTTTGAGGCCGGCCCTGGCGCTGTTAAATATGATGTTCTGGATGAATATCGTCTTTCCACTGCCCGGAGAACCAGAAACGATGTTTAATGAATAAACAGGTATGCCGCCACCAAGAATATAATCAAGATTTTTTATACCTGTTATCAATTTATCCATCTCTCATTCCTCCCTGGAGGCAAAAGGAATCGTGGCGAATTCTTCCTTTAGCCTCTTTCTAATTTCTTCCGTTCTTTCATGACCAAGGAGTTTAGCCAAAATTGCTACATACCTGGTGATAAACTTCATGAACATATCTTCAACCGGGAGGTCCGGGTTTTCCTCCAAACTGGCTGCTATCCTTGCACACGATATCCCATTCTGGTCGTACTGCAGGAGTTCTATTTCCTGATACTCCATCGAAACCTCCCACACAACCCTTTCCACCAGGAGGTTCGCAGAAAGTATCCCAAGGTATTTCGCCGACGCAGTCCACATCTCCCTCAACAAATTTTCATAGCGCTCGACCTGCTTCTCGACGATTTCGCTCATAACAATCCCTCCCTAGATAAAACCATACCCCACCAGAAAGCCGGGCCACGGGTTTGCTCTTGTCAAAGCTCCGGATGCAACGGCCCCGATACGGGTACCTGTACTCGTTCAAATCTCGCACCTCAATTCGACACATCCCCAGCAATTCCCTCCTGAAATCTACTTTTCGCTGTCAACAAAATCAGGCTACATTTAGTTGAGATTGGTTAACGTGTTTTTCATAGAACGCTCGCGGGGTAAGATACCCCAGCGATGAAAAGGTCAAGTCCAGATTTGTGTGTAAAATCCTCTAAAAGATTATGAACGGTCACTATTTTCATTTCTGATTCATAGCATACTAATTGACGAGGAGGTTAATAGTTATGATAAAGGGTAAAGTCCGGAAATTTTTCCCGGGAGGCAACACGTGCAGGGGGTTTTACTCCTACTACGATTACATCATTAAACCTGACGCCACGCGCATACTGGTAATCAAAGGAGGTCCCGGCGTAGGGAAATCCACCTTTATGCGCAAGATCGGCGAAGAGATGCGGGAACGCGGCTATGATATCGAATATCACTGCTGTTCGTCAGATAACGGTTCTATTGACGGGGTAGTGATCCCCGATATCGGGGTAGCCCTAATTGACGGTACCGCCCCGCACGTGGTTGATCCCAAGAACCCGGGCGCGGTGGACGAGATTATTCACCTGGGAGATTTCTGGAACGAAGACCTGTTGCGAGCCAACAAAGAAAACGTTCTTAACAGTAACCGCCGGGTGGGCCGCCTGTTCCAGATCGCCTACTGTCAGCTGGCCGAGGCCAAAGTCATCAAGGACGAAATGGAAAGCTACGTCACGGAGAGCCAGAACTTCGCCTTGGTTAACAGAGCAACGGCGGACTTATTACAAGGTATTTTCGGACGCGTAACACCCCAATACGAGCAGGAACCCCGGGACCGGCACCTCTTTGCCAGCGCCATATCCCCGGAGGGCGTGGTCAACCACATAGGTACACTGCTGCAGGATATCACCCAAATTTACGTCATTAAGGGTATGCCGGGAACAGGACGTTCTACCCTGGTTAAGAAAATCGCTGGCGAAGCCCACGCCCTGGGGCTGGATACGGAGGTCTACCACTGTGCCTTTGAACCCGAGGAAATAGACCTTGTAGTAATCCCGTCACTGCAGGCCGCCGTGCTTAAAAATGTGGCGGAAGTAGGTTTTGATCCCGGGGTACTATCGAATGTTAAGGTGACAAGAATTGACCTGGACGAATTCGTTAACCGCAGGGTGCTTGACGTTTACAGCGTAGAATTGATGAGTGCCAAGGAACGTTTTGCCGCCGCCCTCAATCGTGCCATCCGTTATATTAGCGACGCTAAACTCACCCACGACTACATGGAAAGCTTCTACATTCCGGCTATGGATTTTGATGCCATCGAACAGAAAAGGCGGGAAACATTAAAGCGCATTCTCCAGTATGCCGAAGAAGTAGAGGTGTAACGGATTATAAATACTTCCACGTGCATACCTTTTTGTCTATCAGGTCAATGGCGGTATAAATAATAAGGCCGAGAAGCCCCATAGCGATAATCCCAGCAAACATTTCATCGTAAGCGTAGCGGGACCACCCGTCCATCAAGTAATAACCCAGTCCCTGCGTACTGCCGACCGTCTCGGAAAAAAATAGCACGGCTATAGCCGTTCCCGACCCGATGCGCAAAGCCGTAAAGATGTCAGGTAACGACGCGGGCCACACCACGTGCCGGTAAATTTCCCACCTCCCGGCCCCTAGGGAAACCATCGAGTCAACTACGGCGCGGTTGATCTGTTTAGCGGCATCACGGGCGGTTACGAGTATTTGGAAAAAAACCACCAGTGAAATGAGGAGAATTTTAGCAAAATCATTCAACCCGAAAATTGCCATAATTACGGGCAGAAGTACGATCTTAGGCACAGGATAGGTGAGGTATATCAGTGGTGCTACCCAACGATCAAACCTGGGTTCCCGGCCCAGAACAAGCCCCAGAGGAACGGCTAGAAAAAAAGACAGTGCGATACTTGTTACCACACGATACGCGCTGATGGCAAAATGATATCCCAAACCATCATCCATATCGGCAAAGAATGTAGCAAAAGCCTCTAGCGGAGTGGGCAGGGCCGCCATATTTAATGCCAAAGCTAAAATATACCAAGCCGCCAGCAGAAAAACAATCGCTGTCCCCCGCACATAGGCTGCGGACACAAAGCTCCTTAACCCTGCCAACAGGTCATTCCCTACTTCACGGCGCATAAACAGCCGTCCTCCCCGGCCAGTAATTCCCTCAGGTACGTACATAACCGGTGAAACTCCCTGCTCTTACGCCAACCCGGGGTCCCTACCCCTTTATTCGTTACCTCGGCAAGGCAAATGGCCGGTCGCGGAGACATTACAATAATCTTCTGCCCCAGGAAGACGGCTTCTTCAATGCTGTGAGTTACGATAACGACCGTCATTTTAGTTCGCTGCCAGATTTGCAGCAGGTTTTCCTGCAGCGACTCACGGGTAAGCGCGTCCAGTGACGAAAAGGGCTCGTCCATCAACAGCACATCGGGGCGCAGCGCCAGCGACCGAGCAATGGCTACGCGCTGCCTTTGGCCGCCGCTCAACTGAGGCGGGTAAAGATTGCGTAACTCCCATAATCCAAGTTCTTTTAAAATACGGGAAACCCGTGACCTTATTTCATCCCGGGAGATCCTTCTTATCTCTAAACCTAGTACGGCATTTTGCCATACCGTCTTCCACGGCAGCAGACCGTAATCCTGGAGAATAACAGCCGTTTCCAAGCGCCGCGGGCGTACGGGCGCTCCTTTGATGCGAACTTCACCTTCAAACTCCTGCCGCAAACCGGCCAGCACATATAAAAGCGTTGTTTTTCCGCAACCCGAAGGACCGATTACGGCGCAGCTACTGCCCCCTTCCAACCGGAAAGAGACGTCCCGGATGGCCGGGACGGTACCATTATGCTGGCGATATGTTACCTTAAGATTGCAAACTTCTATCATACTCGCTTAACACCAACTAGTTATTTAGTACTCGTTTGTCAATGAGATCCTCGCAAGCTAAATCCTTTTTCAACAGGTTCTTGGCCTTCATCCAATTCAAAACGCGGTTGACCTGCTCCTCAGTAGGTAGTTCCGGTGCCGAGAAAATAATCTCCATTCCGTGTTTATCACTCTGCGCCACAATTTCCGGCATACGGGCCTTTTCTATCAGGAGGTCGGTGAAAGCATCCGGGTTGGCCTGAATATCCTGTACCGCCCTGGCATAAGCCCTCATCACGGCCCGAACGCCGGCCAGATTCTCATTGAGGGTTTCTTCGCGGAAATAGATGACGGTCTGAGAAATATTCTGGTCCGTATCTTCAAGAACGACGTGCGCCCCCTTGATCTCAGCCAGGGCTGCCAAAGGATCGGGCAGAATGGCCGCTTCCAGCGAACCGTTAAGCAGAGCTTCCAGACGCAAAGGAATCTGGGGAATCTGTACTTTCTTGATGTCCTCTTCGGAAAAACCTTTGGCCGTTAAAGTTTGGTCGATAATATATTCCATTATGGTTTTTAAGGAACAACCTATACCGACACCCTTTAGCTGCTCCACGTCAGTTATATTCGATTGCGGCGAAGATAGGATGGCAAACCGCCCTTCTTTGGCAGTTACCCCCTGTCCGATGGACACGATTTTCACAGGCGTCCCGGCATCATTTAACTGGGCCACCGAAATGATGTCACCCAGTACGCCGTCAACCTGATCGGCAGTCAAAGCGCTGTCGCGGTTTACGGCACTTTTGAAGTTAACTAACTCAACCTCGACGCCCTCTTCTGTAAAATACCCTTTTTGCTCCGCCACCCAGAAAGGCAGGTTATCAGTGATCGGCAGCAATCCTAATTTAATAGGCTGGGCTGCAGCTTCTTCACTTGTAGTTGTCTCTTCACTACCGCACCCTGCCATAACCGCAGCTAAAAAGACAAGTAGCGCCACACCGATAAAAAATTTGGTCTTCAAGTAGTTTCACCTCCGGCATAATGTCATTCTTGAAATTCGACTTTAGTCACGCATTTCCCTCTAACTCTGCTACTATTGGACAAGTTTATGCTTCTCCCCACCGCCTGAACAGGGAGTGAGCTATACCTAGATGATCCATGACGCGCCCTACCGTAAAAATTACGATATCATCCAGGGTTTTCGGTTTAGTATAAAAAGCCGGCACAGGAGGCATAATGACAACACCTAATCTTGCTAATTTAAGCATGTTCTCCAGGTGAACGGGACTGAGCGGTGTTTCGCGCGGGACAAGAATAAGCCGGCGTCGTTCCTTTAAAGTCACGTCGGCGGCACGCTGCACCAGGTTTGCAGCATAGCCGGCGGCAACACCGGCCAGGGTTTTCATGCTGCACGGCACAACGACCATCCCATCGTGCACAAAGGAACCGCTGGCCATGGGAGCGGCAAAATCGTCCTCATCGTAACAACGGAAGGCCAGCCCGGCAACCTCCCCGGCACTATAGGGAGTTTCCTGGGCGATGATATACCGTGCCGCCCGGGATAGGATAAGATGCACCTCTACCCCCCGAGCAGCCAGTTCCTTGAGTAAAGTAATCCCGTAAATGGCCCCCGAGGCACCTGTTATGGCTACCACTAACCGCAAAAAATGCACCCTTTCGACATTAAGGTATTCTGAGCTTATTATTTAGCCATGAATTTTGCTTTTCCTGTTAATCCTCTGATCCTGTCAAAACCATATTAGGCCAGTTCCCCCTAATACATCCTGGTCTGAACCCCACAGGCGAAAAAGAGGGGAACCTGTCAAAAACAGCGAATATTGTTTTAACATTGATTGTGTGGAGGAGAACGGGTATGGCTTATCGCAGTTTAAGGGATTTTATGGACGTACTGGAGAAACGCGGGCTTTTACGCCGTGTACAGATTGAAGTCGACCGGGAGCTTGAAATAACCGAAATTACCGATCGTGTCTGCAAGCAAAAGGGACCGGCCCTTTTGTTTGAAAACGTGCGGGGCTACGACATTCCGGTGCTCATCAACACGTTCGGCAGCGAAGAACGGGTTAAGCTGGCCCTGCAAACCGAGAATTTGGATGCCATCGGCGAGGAACTGGTTAACCTGATCCAACCGCGCGAACTACCGGCTACCTTTATGGACAAGCTTAAAGCCCTGCCCAAGCTTGCCCAGCTCTCTTCTTTTGTACCCAAAACAGTAAAGGATGGCCCGTGCAAAGAAGTCATTGAGAAGGAAAATCCGAGCCTGGCCAAGTTCCCGATTCTGAAATGCTGGCCCGGCGACGCCGGCCATTTCATTACCCTTCCCCTGGTATTCACAAAGGACCCGGTCACCGGCCGCCGTAATGTGGGCATGTACCGCATGCAGGTGTTCGACGAGCGCACCACCGGTATGCACTGGCACATTCATAAAGACGGAGCCGAACACCTCCGGCGCCTGGATAACCAAAACCAACGCCTGGAAGTAGCCGTAGCACTGGGAGCCGACCCCGCTACCATTTACGCGGCTACGGCACCGCTGCCGTACGGTCTGGACGAAATGCTCCTGGCAGGTTTTTTACGCAAGGAGCCCGTCGAAATGGTCAAATGCGAGACCGTCGACCTGGAGGTACCGGCCCAAGCGGAGATTGTTCTGGAAGGTTACGTGGATCCCCGGGAAAAGAGACTGGAGGGCCCGTTCGGTGACCATACCGGTTATTATTCGCTGGCCGGCTACTACCCGGTTTTTCACATCACCTGCATCACCCACCGCCGCAAACCCATTTACCCGACCATCGTGGTGGGCAAGCCCCCTATGGAAGACACCTACTTGGGCAAAGTCACGGAGCGCTTGTTCCTCCCCCTGCTGCGGATGATGCTCCCCGAAATCAGGGATATAAACTTCCCGCTGGAAGGGGTCTTTCACAACTGTGTGGTCGTCTCCATCAAGAAAAAGTATCCGGGCCATGCCCGCAAGGTAATGCACGCCCTGTGGGGTACCGGCCAGATGATGTTCAGTAAGATGATCATCGTGGTGGACGAGCACGTTAATGTGCACGACATGTCCGAGGTCTGGTGGCGTGTGTTTAATAATATTGACGCACGGCGTGACCTGGTCTTCGCAGACGGCCCCCTGGACGTCCTGGACCACTCTTCTCCCTTGCCTACCTACGGCACCAAACTAGGCATCGACGCCACGAAAAAAATTACGGGGGAAGAAACCAGCCGGGAGTGGCCGGACGATATTGAAATGACAAACGAGGTTAAACAGCTGGTGACGGAAAAGTGGGATAAATATGGCATCTAGAGCCCTTAAAAAAGCCAGGATCTTTCTTGAAATGATACGTTTCGAGCACACCGTTTTTGCCCTGCCCTTTGCTTATATAGGGGCCCTGCTGGTAGAAAAAGCCATACCTTCTACACACGACCTGCTTTGGATTACCCTCGGCATGATCGGGGCACGCACCGCAGCCATGTCTTTGAACCGGCTCATCGACAGGCACATCGACGCCCGCAACCCGCGCACCGCCGGCCGTGCCCTCCCGCGCGGTTTGATCTCGGTATATGAAGTCTGGGTTTATACCGTGCTGTCTTTTGTTCTACTGTTTCTGGCGGCCTGGCAGTTAAGCCCGCTGGCCGTTAAGCTGTTCCCCCTCGTAGTCGCCGTCCTGACAGGTTACTCGTATACCAAAAGGTTTACCTGGGCCTGTCACTTATGGCTCGGAATGGCGTTAGGTTTCGCGCCGTTGGCCAGCTGGATCGCCATCTCCAACCGATTTGACATTGCTCCAATGTTCCTGTTCTTAGGAGTACTGTTCTGGGTAGCCGGCTTTGACATCA
The DNA here is from genome assembly GCA_017656185.1 of Peptococcaceae bacterium. Lineage (GTDB taxonomy): Bacteria > Bacillota > Desulfotomaculia > Desulfotomaculales > JACDOK01 > JACDOK01. The sequence continues at coordinate 16,278 of JACDOK010000015.1, forward strand.
TTTACGCCTGCCTCGACCACGAATTCGACCGCTGCTCGGGGCTGTACTCCATCCCAGCGCGTTTCGGTATCAAGCGCGCCCTTCGTATAGCGGGTATCTTCCATTGTTTGGCGTCCGCTATGTTTGTAGTAACCGGTTTGGTATTACACTTAAGTTTCATTTATTTTATCGGGGTCGGTATAGCCATTGTTATTCTCTTTTACGAACACCGGATCGTCAATCCCGACGACCTCAGGCGTGTTAACATCGCCTTTTTTAATATGAATGCGGCATTAAGCATATGTTTGTTCCTCTTTACCCTGGCCGAAGTCTTGTTGCCTAAATAATCAATAGACTAAATTAAAATACAGGTTTAATGGTAATTGGTTCTATTGTATACTCTACCGTATATAAGAAGAGTGAGATAAGTGGACTTAATACGCCGGTTTTCACGTGTTTTTGGACAAGGCAAACATAGCGTGGAAATTACCTTTGTTGTGACCGCCGAAGGTGTAATTGTAGAGGTCCTCGGCGGGGAAAAACCCCACGTTGGTGCCGTCGCCCTCGGACAACCCCGTCCCAGTCTCAAAGACCCCGGTAAGATCAGCGCTAACGTAACAGTTGTCCCTTTATTGGGACACAAGGACGACGAAGTAGCCAAACCGCTCGCCGATACCCTGGCGCGGCATTTTAATAAGCCGGTAGTAGTCGTGGTAGGGATACATATAGATAACGCCTCCGAGCAAGACATCGAAATCCTGCTAAATAATGTCGACGAGGGGGTACGGCATTTGATCGAAGAAATTGGAAAATTTCCTACGTAAAGCCCTGCAATTTTTCCCCAGTGCATTTATAAACTACCCTCCTGTTGCTAATACTACCATCAAAGTTACTATTCTGAAGGAGGGTATTAATAAGTTGAGATTTCCCAAGCTTTTTGAAGAAGGCTGGATCAGCAATATGCGCATCCGCAACCGGATGGTTATGCCTCCCATGGGCACCAACCTAGCCAGTGAAACCGGTGCGGTCACTCCCGCTATGATTCACTGGTACCGGGCAAGAGCGAAAGGCGGCGTAGGTTTGATCATTACCGAAATCAACAGCGTCGATACACCGCAGGGTTACGCCCTCCCGAACCAGCTCAGTATCCACGACAACTCTTACATTGCCGGTCACAACGAACTAGTGGAAGCCGTTAAGATACACGGTGCCAAAATCATCACCCAACTTCACCACGCCGGTCGCCAGACCACTCCTGAAAACACCTTCGGCCTGCAGCCGGTGGCACCGTCGGCGGTGCCCGATCCTTTTCTTAAGATCGTACCCAGGGAACTTACCATTTCAGAAATTGAGGATATCATAGAAAAGTTCGTTAAAGCAGCAGTTCGAGCGCAAAACGCCGGTTATGACGGTGTCGAGCTCCACGGGGCTCACGGTTATCTTATAGGGCAGTTTATGTCGTCGTTCAGCAACAAGCGTACCGACCTTTACGGCGGCGACCTGAACGGGCGTATGCGCTTCTCATTAGAAATCATTAAGGGCATTAAACAGGCCACAGGCAAAAACTTCCCTGTCCTGTTCCGTTTCAGCGCCGACGAGTTCGTCGAAGGCGGCATTCACCTTGAAGAAGCCAAACAAATCGCCCGTATGCTCCAGGATGCCGGCGTAGATGCCCTGGACATCTCTTCCGGTATCTATGCCTCTATGCCTACTATCTTAGAACCGATGAGCTATCCCGAAGGATGGCGGGTCTACCTGGCCGAAAACATTAAAAAAGAAGTAGACATCCCCGTCATAACCGCCGGTGTCATCCGCAGTCCGGAAACGGCGGAAGGCATCCTTGCCGATGGCAAGGCAGATTTTGTAGCCCTGGGCCGCACCCTTATCGCCGATCCGGAATGGCCGCTGAAGGTAATGGAAGGCCGGACAGAGGATATCAGAAAATGTATTACCTGCAACATCTGGTGCATCGGCGAACGTGTCTTCCAGAACCTGCACATCCGCTGCACGGTCAACCCCGTGGCCGGGCGTGAGATGGAATACCCGTTCATCCCGTCCACCGCAAACCCCCAACACTTTGCAATCGTCGGCGGCGGGCCGGCCGGAATGGAAGCAGCCAGGGTACTGGCAACGGCGGGACACAGGGTCACCCTTTTTGAAAAGGAACCGGAACTGGGGGGACAGGTCAGGTTGGCCTGTGTACCACCTGGAAAAGAGAAAATAAGATGGTCTATTGACTACCTGCAAACCCAAATGCACAAATTAGGTGTAGACGTTAGACTTAATACGGAAGTCAATGCCGACACTTTGCAGGGCATGGACACCGATGGTGTAATCCTAGCCACGGGCGCGGCCCCGCTGATACCGAATATTCCCGGCATACACAACCCTAACGTTACCACCGTATGGGACATACTTGCCGGCAGGTATCAAGTAGGCGATAAAGTTGTTATCATAGGCGGAGGGGCTGCGGGTTGTGAGACGAGCCTCTTCCTCAAATACCGCGATGTGGACGTTACCGTGGTCGAAATGGAAGATGATTTGGCCATCGATACCGAACCGATCAGCAGAATGTCCCTGTTAGAGGACCTAAAGAAAAACAACGTCCGTACCCTTGCCGGTCTCACCGTGCGGAAAATTAAACCTGACGGAGTGGTAGCCGTGGACCGCACGTGGAAGGAATACTGGCTCCCCTGCACCAACGTAGCACTCTCGGTAGGCTCGGTACCCGTAAATCACCTGGAAGGTGAACTTAAACAAAGAGGTATGCGGGTATTTGTCATCGGTGACGCCAAAAAACCGCGCAAATTGAACTATGCCATCAGCGACGGTTTCTTAACGGCCCATCGCATTCTTCAAATGGAAACACTTGCGCGGCCTTTCCGACCCTTCCCGCTGCAGCAGCCGTACCGTGAACAGCAGCCGGAGTACGTGTTGCAGTAGAGTGCACGATAGAATACACAATGGAATACGGTGGAATATACGATAAAAGCGCCCGGTATTCAGCCGGGCGTATATTATTAGGAAAAGTAGTGAGTAGTAAGTCTACCGGATTTCTACCGGATTTCTATTGAATTTCCACTGGATCTCTATTGAATTTCAGGCCCCCCCAGGCCCGTATCACAGCGGCTGTTAGCCGTGTATCACAGTGAGCGCCAGTGAACGCAATCACGTCAGCATGGCTTCCAAAGCCTTATAAACCGGGCGCACCACGGCCTCAATGCCCCTGGTGACGTTGGGCAGCGGGAGTTTCAGGATCTGCCCGATACTCAATACCAGGCCGATGGCGATCAATACGAAAAACGCCCACAGTTCCCGGCGCATTTTTTCCCTGAGCATCCGGGGCACTTCATAGGCGATCATCGCGGCAAAAGCCAGTAACACCAGCACGATGGATAAGGCCACACCAGATCCCCTCCTTGCAAAGCCTTCCGCAATATCCCGTACCGGACCAACACGGGGTTACGGCACGGATATCGCACGGGATTTGCTGATCATTCCTATGTGATGGATCATTTCCGCGTCCACCTTCACGAGCACCTCGACGCCGGGGAAAATCTCCGGCCAGTCATCCTTGATCGTCTTCCACTCCTGCGGAAATCGGCGGCGGAAGGCTTCCCCGAAGCCAAAGACGTCCGATTGCACCTCCTGGGCCTTGGCCACCGCCGCCAGCACCTCCCGCCGGACCGCCGCCGCACATAGCCTGTCAATTTCTTTTGCAACTTCGGGCTTGGACAGGTCGAACGGGCCTTCCGCCTCGGCCACATCGCCCACTACAGAGATTTCGACCGTCATGCGGATGCGCCCGTCGGTAAGCTCCGGCTTGATCGTTGCCTGTCCGCCATGGATATCTGCGGCAATTTGGCCCTTTCCCCCGGGACCGGGGACAACCAGTTGCCCTCCCCGCACCTCATTGAGCACCCAGAGGAGGCCCCTCGTCTCAGGCTCGTTGAGGAAGCCCACCAGCCTGTCCTGGCGAAAGAGCGCGGCGCCCGTCAGGGTTATAGTAAGCGGCGGCTCCATACTCAAATCTTTACGGACCCGCGGCGTGGCCGTAGGGTTGGCAACCGCCTCGATCACCCCTACAAAGGGCTCCTGCCCGTCAAGGCTCAGGGTCTCCAGTACTTTGCTTAAGGGCACGGCCGCAAAATGGGACGTCTGCCCGCGCCACCTTACAATATTGTCGATGCGCAGGGCGGGACATACGCCATGCGGGTTAGGCACATTTAGAATCTTCCTGACATCGCCTTTAGCCACGAAGACCCTATTGAGCCGGCGGCGGATTTCCACGCTGCGGCCGAAGAAATCGAGCACATCCCCCAGGCCCTGCCGGGCAAGGTCCTCGCTAAAAATGACGGTACGGTTCTGGGCAAAGAAAAGCCGCTTCGGGGACTGGTGCGCTGCCGCGCGGATGGCGTCAAAGATGGTCCGACCGACCACCTCGTAGTTGCGAAATGCCTTGCTGGATATACTGGCCCCGGGGGTTACCCCTCCCCGCGGCCCGGCCGCCAGAGCCCGCGGGTTGGGAACCTGGACTAAAAGCTTCACCAAGCCCTGTGGCGTTCGGTCCACGGCGGTAGCCATCACGTAACCCAGATCCTCCGCCTGGCGAAGGTCCCAGCAGCCGGCCTGGACGGCGGCGGCAAGCAGGACAATTACCAGCACAAGGGCTGTAATTAACCTCTGCGGCACATAATCACCTCCTCACCCGGGGTGCACCCTGCATCTAGTTTGATCTCTCCCTTTATTCTTTTTTATGGTTATCCCGGGCCGGCCCGGGCTTGAGGTTCGGGGCCATCCGGTACCGGTTTTGTTTGGCCAGCTCAGCCGGTCTCCTGCGCATGGTCCACATGGGGAAGCGCACAAGAATATCCTTCCAGTCGGTGGAGTGGAAGGGCACCAGCCCGGCGAGGTAGGGCACCCCAAAGGAACGCAGGCCCGCCAGGTGGATGAAGATGGCCAGCACGCCGGAGATGACCCCAAAAAGGCCCAGCGTTCCCGCCATGAGCATCACCGGAAACCGCAGAAGGCGTATCGAGATGGCCAGGTCGAAGGCAGGGGCGAGAAAGGAGGTAATACCCGTAAACGCTACCACGATCACCATTTGCGGCGAAACCAGGCCGGCCGTCACCGCCGCATCTCCGATAACCAGCACCCCCACGATACTTACCGCCTGGCCGATGGCGCGGGGCAGGCGCACCCCCGCTTCCCGCAGTACCTCGAAGGCCACTTCCATCAGCAGGGCCTCCAACACCGCCGGCAGGGGAACCCCCTCCCGGCTGGCCACAATGTTCAGGAGAAGGCGCGTGGGAAGCATCTCCTGGTGGAAGGTGGTCACAGCCACATAGAGCGAGGGGAGCAGCAGCGAGATGCCGAAGGCCATCCACCGGAGCAGCCGGATGAAACTGCCGAGGTGGCCGAAGTGGTAATAGTCCTCGGGACTCTGCATCAGGGCGACCAACCCTGCCGGCAGTACGAGTACAAAGGGCGTGCCCTCGGTGAGGATGGCCACCCTGCCGTCCAGCAGGTTGGCGGCGACCTTATCAGGCCGCTCGGTGGCGATCATCTGCGGGAAAGGCGAATAGGGGCTGTCCCGGAGCATCGTTTCCAGGTAATTGCTCTCGAAAACCCCGTCGATATCGATGCGTCTTAAGCGTCTCCTCACCTCGTCCACCAGCCCCGGATCTACGAGGCCCTTGATGTAGGCAAGGGCGACGCGGGTGCGGGTTACCCGCCCGAAAAACATATTTTCGAACTGAAGGTTCGGGCTTTTTAACCACCGGCGCAGCATGGTGATGTTTACGGCCAGGCACTCAACGAAGCCTTCACGCGGGCCCCGCACCACAGCCTCGGTCTCCGGCTGCCCAACCGGCCGCTTTTCAAATCCCTCAGCCTCCATAACAAGCCCAGTGGCCTCGCCGTCCAAAAACAGTACCGCATTTGCCTCAAGGATACCTTCCACCGCCTGGCGGAGATTTGTTATCTCCTTCACCGTACCGGCGGTAACGGCGACGCGCTTCATATCCTCCCACAGCGGCCGCCCATTGGGCTCCCGGGGCCGGTAATCCAGCATCAGCGACTTCAGCACGTTATGGCCGACCAGGGAGCGTTCGACCAGGTCTTTGATAAAAACCAGTGCCGCCCGGGCCCGGCCCCCGGCGATATCGAATTCGCGCACGATGAAATCGGGGTTGGTATCGAAGACCTCTTTCAGGCGCGTGATATTAACCTGCAGGTCCGGGGAAAGAGGTATCCTTTCCAATTCCGCGGGTTCCCAAACGCGTGTCTCTGTTCGGCCCAGGTCCTGCTTACCGTCCACCGGCTGCACGACGGACTTCTTTGACCGCGCCAGGAGATCCATAAGTTTTTTGGTCAGCCGCCTGCGCAAGTCCGGCCACCCCCTGTATCATCGGATCAGCTTGCACCCTGCAGACTTTTGGGCTTCAAAAAAGTTAACAGGTATAGAAAACCGGTAAGCATGAAATTGACAAAAATAATGGTCAAAGGGAAAACCTCACCCGAAAAACTCTTTAACTCAACGATGTTTTCCCAGGCCTGCATGCCCAGTGCCGTCATAACCGCACCCGCCGGTAAAATAAGGATACGGTAGCTTCTCAGGTTCAGCCACTGGGCCAGCCCGAGGGTGCCCGCGTAGAAGAAGGTGGAGAGTTTCATCAGCATGCCCGCTACCCAAATCATCATAAACATGGCGTCCTGCCGTTCCAGGATGGGCAGAGCTTCTATAGTCACCCGGCGGGCGATATTAAAGGTGGGATAGAGGAAACGCCCGGTCTCGTTAGGGCCCATTATTCCTACGGCGCCGATCACCACCATTTCCATGACTACAAAAAGTATCGTCACGGCCAGGAGGCTTGTCTTCAACGTTTTGCCCTGGTTGCCGATAAAAGGGAGCAGCATCAGAATAACCGCCGTTTCACCGAACCAGCCCCCCGGCACAACGGCTCCGAGAACGACCGGTCCGACCCCGTTTTCCAAAAACGGAAGAAAGCGGGTGAATTCTATATCTTTAACGATAAGCAGGAAAATGAGCAAGAGACCGAATAAAGCCACCGCCAAAATGATCGCGTTTACTCTGCAGAGCACCTCGAGCCCGCCGTAAAGCACATAGGCGGCAAGCAGGGTCAGCATAATGATAACAACAATGATTGGGGTTTGGGGCAGATAGGCCGCGGACATCAGTGCCTCGAATTCACGCTGGACAAAGTAAGCCACGTAGAAAAAGTAGAATATATAGATAAAACCGATGACTTTACCTAAAATTTTCCCCGCCACCCGGGGAGCGTACTGGATTACCGTCTCGCGAGGGAATTTCAGGGCCAGCTTGGTGGCCACAAAGACCTGCAGGCTGCCGAAAAGATAGGCCAGGACAAGAGAAAGCCAGGCGTCCTGCCTGGCGTATTGCGCCGTAATGGCAGGTACAAACAAGATGGCCGTCGCCAAGACGATACTCACCTGGTAGCCCATGGCCTGGTAGGCCGAAATTTGCCCTTCTTCCCGCATCTTACTCTCCAACCTCATTCCGGGATTTTTGCTTAGTTTTAGCAGGGATGACGGGATTCATTCATCCACCTTTAACGTGGTAGTACACGGCCTTAAGGCCGCTGAATAAATGGGGGATATTCCTTACGGGCTGCCCGGCGGGCGAGAGGCACCGCCTCTACGGGCTGGAAAGTGAGAAGTTAGGATCATCCCTATAGAGAAGAAAAGGGAAATTGAGGACATATGTTGAAGTACCGGGATAAAATTTTACGTGATCTACGTGATCGGATAAGGAGTGACCGGCAGATGACGGAATATGTAATTCACCCCCTGGTTGTGGGTGCCAACGAGACCGACCAGGGCATCATGACCTACTTGCGGGGATACGGAAAGCGCATCTGGATTCCCATCTATGTCTTTTACCTGGAGGGCGGAGATAAGAAGATCCTGGTTGATACCGGCCTGGAGCAGTTTATGGTGCCTCCCGAGGTGGGGGAGAAATATGGGCTGGACATCCTGGAGTTTGAAGACGCGCTGGCCAAGGTAAACCTCAAACCGGAGGACATCGACATCATCATTCATACCCACCTGCACAACGACCACTGCGAAAACGACTATAAGTGCCCCAACGCCAAGGTTTACGTCCAAAAGGCCGAGTATGACTTCTTCCTTAACCCCCATCCTCTCGATCACCGCTACTACCCCGACATACTTGACGACGTGGAAGTGATCACAGTGGAGGGAGACCAGGAAATTGTGGACGGCATCAGTGTGATGCTGACACCTGGACATACCCCCGGTGGGCAGTCGGTGGTTGTTAATACTGCCGCCGGAAAGGTCATTATTACCGGGTTCTGCTGTAACCAGGGAAACTTCCCGCCACAGGGCGGCGTCGTTACACCCGGTGTACACCTCAATGCCATCGAAGCCTACGAAAGCATCAAGCGCGTGAAAGAAGCCGGGGCAGACATCATCCTTCCCCTTCACGACTGGTCGGTGGGGACCAAGGTGTGGGGGAGGTAAAATAGTACGCCCAGCACTCAGGTGAACAACAGGGGGTTCAAATGTCCACTTTTCGTTTTTAAAGCGCTTTACTCCTACATTGACACTACAGCAAGTCGAAAGTAATATTTAAGGGTGTGAATTATTCACGAGATGAAGTATAGTCCCGGAGGTTATCGCATTGGGAAACCTTACCCACCGCCAAAAACTTACCATTATGATCGCCATTATGACCGGCTTGCTGTTTGCCGCCTTGAACCAGACCATTATCGGTACTGCCATGCCCCGTATTATCGCCAAGCTGGGCGGTATGGAGTATTACAGCTGGATATTTACCATGTATATGCTGACGTCCAGCATCGCGGTAAGTCTGGTGGGTAAACTGTCTGACATATACGGGCGCAAGTTGTTTCTTTTGGCCGGGCTGACCGTTTTTATGGCCGGGTCGCTGTTAAGTGGTCTTGCCAATACCATCTTTGACCTGATTGTCTACCGGGGCGTCCAGGGCCTGGGCGGCGGTATGATAATGTCTACCGCCCTGGCATCTGTAGGAGACCTGTTCACCCCCAGGGAACGCGGGCGGTGGCAGGGCCTTTTGGGGGCAGTTTTTGCACTCGCCAGTATCATAGGACCGGTCACGGGCGGTTATATCGTCGATCACTTTGAATGGCATTGGGTTTTTTGGGTTAACCTTCCGGTAGGCATTGTTGCTTTTGGATTAATCGCGACCCTTTTCCCGCAAGTAAAGGGTGAAAAAGAACCGGTGGATTTTGCGGGTGCCTTCTTTCTTACCGCCACTCTGATTCCGCTGCTGTTAGCCCTTTCCTGGGCCGGGATAGACTACCCGTGGACATCACCAACCATCGCGGGATTATTTACCGCAGCCGGGGTCGCACTGGTTTTGTTCATCTGGACGGAGTCACGGGCTGCCAGTCCCATCGTACCGCTCCACCTGTTCCGGAACTCCATATTTACTATTACCAATATTATCGGTTTTCTAACTTTCATAGGAATGTTTGGTACCACAATGTTTATCCCGCTTTTCGTGCAGGGGATAATAGGTGTGTCGGCCACCTATTCCGGTTTAGTCCTAATCCCTCTTATGCTCAGTAACGTAACTGCCAATGCCATAAGCGGGCAGATTACATCCCGGACTGGCAAATACAAGATTATGGTTATCACGGGAGCAGCAATACTGTCAGCCGGGATATACCTGCTGTCGTGTATGGATATCAATACCACCAATGCCGAAGCGGTTAGAAACATGATTATTACCGGTATCGGCCTGGGGATTACCATGCCGCTTACCATTCTGATTGTTCAAAATGCCGTCCCCTACAGATTACTGGGCGTGGCCACCTCAACCGCACAGCTGTTCCGTTCTCTTGGCGGCACGGTTGGAGTTGCCGTAATGGGAACAGTCCTGGTGGGGCGTATGAACGTCGAGATGGCAAAAAACATGCCCGCCACAGCTAAGCAATTCGCTTCCAGTCACCACCTGGCGCTTTTGCATAACCCCCAGGCTTTACTTGACCCGGGTACCATTAACCGTATTAGGGCCTCTCTGCCTCCGGAAATGATGGGGGCTTTCCGGGAAGTAATGGCAGCCCTTAAACAGTCCTTGGCCGTTTCACTGGAACAGGTATGGCTGTGCGCACTTGTGGCTGTCGGCATCGCCCTGGTACTGTCCTTCTTTGTGAAGGAGATTCCTCTTCAGGATACCGCATCAACACCGTCACGACAGGACGCAACAAAGCGTCAGTTCCCCGCTTGATGCGGGAGCCGCATAAGTACCGTTTAGGATACGGTGGAGTATACAATGGAGTATACGGGGCTAAAAGTAGCTAAGACTGTTTCCAAATGTCATTGACACTTGGCTGCTTAGGCGTATATAATCTGAGTGAGTTCTGAGTGTGTGCAGCAATTTTAATATTTAAAATTTAATAGTTAGTAGTTAGTTGAGATGAGAAACGCCTTTGCCTGGTAAGAGATAGTGTTGCTGAGATGAGGCTGGGCTGTTTAGATTGACAGGCCGGCACTCATTTGAGTGCCGGTTTTAAATTTTTAAATTTTATTTTTAAGAAGGGAGGAGATGAGCCGAGTTAGTGACGAGAGGTTAGCGAAAAGGACTTTTAACGGCAAGGACGTTAAACCACAAACTTGTCATTTACAGGAGGTACCGCTATGCTTAGAAAACTATTTGTGTTGGTAGTGTGTTTGGGATTGATCCTTTTCGCCGCCGGATGCGGGCAGGATGAAACCGCATCAGACGAGCAGAAAGATATTCCCGTAGTAGGTATTATCCAGCTTGTATCCCACCCGGCTTTAAACCTTGACTACCAGGGTTTTGTGGACCAGATGAAAGAAGAAGGCTTTATTGACGGTAAAACCGTTAAGTTGGATTTCCAAAACGCGCAGGGTGACCTTAATATGACCAAAACAATTGCCGATAAGTTTGTCGCCGATAAGGTAGATGCCATCCTGGCCATTACCACACCCAGTTCGCAGGCCGCCGCCCAGGCCACCAAGGGTACGGATATTCCGGTAGTCTTCATTGCCGTTTCCGACCCGGTAAGTGCAGGCCTGATTGAAGCCGTCGGGGAACCGACCGGCACCAATATCACCGGTGTAGCCAGTAACGATCCGGTAGAGCAGCAAATGGACCTGATCGAGGAAATGGTACCGGGTATGAAACGCCTCGGCGTGATGTATAATCCCGGCGAGGCTAATTCGGTTAGAAATGTAAATCTCATCAAAGACTACGTCGCCGGCAAAGGCTGGGAAGTTGTAGACGGTACGGTCAGCAGCAGCAGCGAAGTCCAGATGGCGGCACAGTCGCTGGTAGACCGCGTAGATGCTGTTTTCATGCCGCAGGATAATACGGTGATGTCAGCCGTGCAGTCAGTAATTCAGGTATGCCGGGATAATAAGATCCCGTTCTTTACCGGTGATACCGAGTCAGTAAAAGCCGGTGCTGTCGCGACCATCGGTAACGATGAGTACGACTGCGGTCGCCAGGGTGCCGAGTTAATGGCGCGTATCTTGCGCGGTGAGGATGCTGGCAGTATTCCGCCCGAGGAAATTCGCAAGCGCACCCTGTTGATCAACAAGAAGGCGGCTGACGCCATCGGTCTTGAAATCCCGCAATCCGTACTCGACCGTGCCGACGAGATTATTGAATAAAAAGGTCGAAAATATTGAAAGTGTGAGTGCTGGCGGAAAGTAGTGAGTGACCTTGGAAAACGTTCTAATTAACGCTCTGGAACAAGGATTTATCTACGCCTTTATGGCGATGGGAGTGCTTTTGACCTTCATAATGCTCGGGTTTCCCGACCTCACGGTCGAGGGCACCTTCCCCTTTGGGGCCGCCGTGACTGCCACGGCGGTCGTGTCCGGTATCAGCCCCATTTACGCCGTGATACTGGGTAGTTTGGCGGGCGGCATAGCAGGAGCGGCCACCGGCCTGATGCACACCAAGTTAAAAATCAACAATATCCTGGCCGGTATTCTGACGACCAGCGCTCTTTACACCGTTATGCTGCGGCTGATGGGACGGCCCAATACCCCCCTTCTGGCTTATGATAATGTTTACGGGCAGGTGCTGGGGTGGATCGGCATCTCCCAGGACCAGTTGACGGCAGTCCAAAACCACATTGCCATCATCCTGACTTTATCAGCCGTTGTCTTGGTCACCCGGCTTCTAATGGGATGGCTCCTTGCCACCGACCTGGGGTTGGCCATTAGAGCCACCGGAAACAACGAGCGCATGATCCGCAATCTGGGCGTTAATACAGACAACACCAAGTTGATAGCCCTCGTCATATCCAATTGTTTGGTAGCGCTTTCAGGAGCCCTGGCCTGCCAGGTACAGGGTTTTGCAGATGTAGGAATGGGCATCGGGGTCCTGGTAGCTGCCGTGGCCTCGGTAATTATTGGTGAAAGCCTTTTTGGCAAGCGCAGCGTCGGGTGGTTACTTACCGGGGTCATTTTGGGTTCCATTTTTTACCGCGGCGTTCTGGCCCTGGCCCTGCGCCTGGGTCTTCCGGCGCACGATTTTAAGCTCATTACCGCTGTGCTGGTACTGGGCGCCCTAAGCATTCCTTTGTTAAAACGCAAGAAGCGTAAAAACGGAGTACTTAATGGCGGTACAGTCCCGCGCTGGCACCGGACCGTACTCAACCTTTTGGATAACAAAGCCGATGGACGGGATGTGGCAAGATGATTAGGCTGAAAGGAGTAACCAAATATTTTTTCCCCGGCACGGCCAATCAGGTTAAAGCCTTGGATAACATCAACCTGCATATCCGTCCGGGCGATTTTGTCACCGTTATCGGCAGTAACGGCGCGGGCAAGTCTACCCTGCTGAACACCGTTGCCGGTGTCATAGAAGTTGACGAAGGGCGGATAGAACTTAATGGTAAGGACGTAACCGATCAACCGGAATACCGCCGGGCGGGTTCTATTGGGTATATCGACCAGAACCCCCTGGCCAGCACGGCGGCCGATATGACCGTAGAAGAAAACCTTGCGATGGCCTTTATGCGCGGTAAACGCCGCGGGTTATCACGGGCTGTTACCAGGTCCCGTGTAACAGCCTTCAAGAATACCTTGACACAAATCGGCATGGGTTTGGAGAACCGCCTGAAGGTTCCGGTAGGCACTCTTTCCGGGGGCCAGCGGCAGGCCCTGGCTCTCGCTATGGCCACCGTTGTGCAGCCTAAATTGTTACTCCTGGACGAACATACCGCCGCCCTCGACCCGAAAGCGGCCCGTTTGATAATGGATATTACAGACCGGTTGATAAGAACCAATAATCTAACAACCCTGATGGTGACCCACAATATGGAGCAAGCCCTGCGGTACGGCAACAGGCTTGTGATGATGCACCGCGGGAAAATTATATTAGATATTGGGCCGAAGGAAAAACAGTGTCTCTCCGTACCGGACCTGGTCAAGAAATTCACGCAAAGTAGTGGGGATGTATTTGACGACGACCGGGTACTCCTGGCCCAGGCCGAATAAGCATTAGGCAGTAGAAACCGAAAAGTGGGAGTACTTATAAGGCCGATCTCATATGAGATCGGCCTTTTTGTTTTCCCCTGAAAAGTTAGAATCGGGGTACCAGTTAATGTCACACTTCGACATTATATTCCATATGATGCAGTAAACAACAAAACTACCATCAAGGAGGTTTTTAGTATGGACAAAATAGAAAAAAAGGAAGTTGGGACCCAGAGCCTTTTCCCCCCCAACCCCGTTGCATTCTGGCTGGGGTTACTGATCTTCCTGGTCGGTCTAGTCATTATTGCAGTGGTACCAGTGCCCTTTAAATGGCTCGGTGCAGTTATTGCCATCCTGGGCATCCTAGTCGTGTTATTCTAGAAACCCCGCCGGTAGAGGGCTACACTGCGGTGTAGCCCTTCTACTCTCACTCTTTTAAGATTGTAACAATAACATAAGGATGTGGTGAATATGAAACTGAGTTCCAGCTGGGAACTTTATGAAGTTATAAATCAGTTAACCGAACGAGTCGACAGCCTCATACAGGATAAGGAAGAGCTCAGTGCCCAAATTGCCAAAATATCATCAGAAATTGATACCATTTCGGCAAAACTCAAAGAGCCGGTCAACCAACCGCTATCCCTTGGGGAAACAGTTAACCTTGAATCCTTAGGGGATAGCATCCGCAAAATCCTGTGCGGAGCAGTAACAGCAGGCAAAATCATTGAAATGATAGCCAATACTTTCCTCGCCATAGCCGATATGATTTTCAATACTTTGCACGAGCAGAGAAGTGCAGGTGGGAACGGAAACCAAATGCAAACGATTAATAATGTTATCGGGCAAATTTCTGAAGTGATCCAGGACTTGGCCCGGTCCAGGATCACGGCCCGGCAAACAGGATAACAAGATGCCCGGGAAACCGCAAAAGATTGTCCTCTTCCGGCACCTACCCACTCGCGCTCGTAAACGTATTGCCAATATCTATCGCATGCTTTTGACAAGACACGGGGCCAGCAATATTCGCCCCCTGCCTCTGATAAACGGAGTGGCATGCACCTTTGAGAACCCCGAACTGGCCCAACAGTTAGCAGCATCCAAAAGCGTTATCGCCATCGAAGACAACGGTGAGGTCCGTTTACCACTGCCATGGCAAAGCAGGTTTTTCGGCAGCACAACGGTACCTGAAGACTACCAGCTAATACCGTGGGGCATCGACCGCATCGGGGCCAACCGGGTCTGGAGGGTAACTCGGGGACGTTCCGTAAGGATAGCCATACTCGACACCGGGATTAACTTGGATCACCCTGAACTGGCCCCTAACATTAAAGGGGGATATAACGTTTTAACACCTTCTGCCGCTCCGGAAGACGATCACGGTCACGGGTCCCACATTGCCGGCATCATTGCCGCGGCCGATAATGGATGGGGTATTATCGGCGGATCACCTGAGGCCAGCATTTATGCCGTAAAAATTTTAAACAGGTTTGGCAAGGGGACCATCGTGGATGTCATCTCGGGACTGCAGTGGTGTCTGGATAATAAGATATACCTGGTAAACCTCAGCCTGGGAACCAACCAGCCCAGTAAGGCTCTGCACCAGGCCGTCAAAGCCGCTACCAGGATGGGAATGATCATCGTTACCGGCGCCGGAAATGACGGGAGCAGTCAATCCGTTGATTACCCCGGGGCCTATCCTGAAACGATAACGGTTGGTGCAGTGGACTATAACAATAAGTTGGCCTACTTCAGCAGTAAAGAGGCGGAAGTTAATTTTATAGCTCCAGGAGTCGATATCCTTTCAACGTCGTCAGTCGGGCAATACGCGCGTTTCAGCGGAACATCTATGGCTGCGGCCCACGTTACGGCGGCCTTTGCATTACTGCTGGGGACATACGGAAAGAGCCATAGGCTGGTGAACCTGTTACGGGAAACGGCGGAAAAATTACCGGACCTCGCACCTGAAGAACAAGGCGTCGGGCTAATCCGGGTTGACCGTGCCCTAAGTTGATCCGGCCTTGATCATTTGTCCATAAATTTTAGGCTACACGCTGTGTAGCCTAATTTTGTATAAGCTATTCTTTGACCTGCCTCGTTTTAGCCTCTACCAGCTCCCTTACCGCATTAAGAAGCTGGTCGAGAGATGATGCACTTTGCTGATCACCCAGTTGTTGTTTCGCTTGATCCACTGTGGACGACAACATTTCCAACAGGGATTGCGGATCCGTCTTAGAAGCGAACTCTTTCAAAGCATCAACATCCACGTTTTGCAGCATACTCCGCAAAGGTTCCGGCAAAGACGAGAGATCCAGGTTTGGTTTATCCACCGGTATTTCCCCCTTTGGCTTTTTGTTAACTAATCTATGTGGAAGCATATTATTTTGAAACACTGTCACGTATAACTTAAGCACATTCTTACTGCCAGCCAACTATATTAATAGAAAAACAAAGGAGGGAATAGGCTTTGAGAAGGTTTACCACCATTGAACAGCTGTGCCATAAAATTGATGAGCTGGAACAGGAAAACCAAGCGCTGAACCAGGAAATTAACCAGTTGACCGATACGATAGAAGCACTATCTCAAATGATCCAAGAACAGCCCAAAAAGGATTGGACGGAAACATTAAACAAAATTGCCAATGGGGCCAAGATAACGGGTGAGGTAATTACTTTGCTGGCTTCAACCTTTTTGACCATTATGGATTCTCTCAGCAAAACACATTCAAATCAGCCCACCGTCCCTGCCGGTTTTGCTCAGGGAACTAATCTCAACAGCACCAAAATAGCTGAGCTGTTGCAGAGTTTAGCATCCCTCATCCCTCAACCCGAACAGAGCCCGGAAAAAGCAACCGATATTACGGCAAAGAAAAACCAAGAAGAGTACGGCGGAGAACACCAAGAACCTGAGGAAGCAGACATGGACAACGAAAAAAAGCCTGATACCGGTGGTGCGGAGAATAAAGACGGACAGGATCCCGAGGAGTGATGAAAAGCACAGCACAACCATAGTTTCAGGCTTCTTATGCCAGAAGCCCGCTAATGGTTGTGGGTCCCCCTTTATACTTAGAAGTAAATAATTTCTGCATGGGCTTTGCCCTCGTTTACGTACAGCAACCCGTAAGAAAATTTGGGACTGAGCCGGCGGTCGGTTGGCGAGCCGGGGTTTACCAGGAGTACACTCCCATGCCGTTCCACCAAGGGTTGGTGGCTGTGCCCGAAAACGATGCAATCAGCAGCCGGAAAAGCTGTCAATGCCCGGCTTTTGGTGGTGCCGTGCGTCCCGTCGCCGTGGATGAGTCCGATTTGACATTTATTTACCGTCAGCAGGCGCACAGTACCCAGTTGCTTCCTTAAATCGGGCGGGTCCATATTCCCTGCCACGGCCACAACTGGTGCTATGGCGCCCAACGTTTGGAGCACCGTACCATCGACCAGGTCACCGGCGTGTAAGATTAAGTCTACCCCTTGCAATCCTTGCAGCAGTACACCGGGTAATTCTTTAGCCCGCCGGGGAATATGGGTATCAGATACCAGTCCAATTACGTGCATAGGCCCTCCTACCGCAGTTAGATACCATAGCGCCACGTCATATCAACAGGGCCGGTACTCTCCGCTACCGGCCCTGTTCGGTTAACTACACGTTTTTAAGGGTAACCGTTTTAGGAAGCAGAGACTTCTTCCTCATTTTCCTCCGGGACTTCATCCTTAGAGAATACAACCCCCTGAACGTGTACATTAACTTCAACTACGGCCAAACCGGTCATATCTTCAATGGCCTTTTTAACAGCCTGCTGGACCTGAGCCGCTACATCAGCAATACGTACGCCATAATAGGTGATAACATATAGATCTACCGCCGCTTCTTTTTCGCCAACCTCTACTTTAACGCCCTTAGACAAGTTCTTTCTTCCCAGCATTTGGGCAATCCCGCCTCCGATACCGCCGCTCATACCGGCAATACCCGGAATTTCGGTAGCGGCCATACCGGCGATGATGGAAACCACCTCGTTGGCGATACGGACTGTCCCCAACTTGCCCTGCATTTCAGAAGCATTAATATCTTCCACTTCTTACACCTCCTGTTTTTGGCAAATTATACCATCAGTATTAGGTTATGGCAATACCCTATCCTTTCTTTTTCATATTTTAACCAGATTGTTTTGTTGGCTATTTACAAAATCAAACAATTATATATTCCATCGGGTCTCTATTGGATCTCTACCGGATCTCTACTGTATATTCTATCGTACTCACCTTTCCTCGCGATCATAGGGCAATCCCAGCGCCTGCGGCGCGCCAATGCGCCGCACTTTATTATTTCGTGTGACTATAATTAGAACTACTATAGTTAAGATATACGGCAGCATCTTGAGAAAGTACGGCGAAACAGTTACTTCGAGAGCCTGCAGGCGGAAACCCAAAGCATGTACCCCGCCGAAAATGTATGATCCTATCAGGGCGTTAAGAGGATTCCAGGTGGCGAAGATCACCAGGGCCACGGCAATCCATCCCCGGCCAGCCACCATATTCTCCATCCAGGTAGGGACGTAAGCCAAAGACAGGTAAGCCCCGCCGATACCGGCCAGCATCCCGCCCGCGATGACATAAATGTACCGGGTCAGGAAAACATTGACCCCGAGCGAATCGGCTGCCGCCGGGTTTTCTCCTACCGCCCTCAGGTTCAGACCTGCCCTGGTATGAAACAATAGAAACCAAAGCGCCGGAGCCAGCACATAACTTGCGAGTACCAGCATATCGTGCTGAAACAGTACCGGCCCCACAAACGGCAGATCTGATAACACGGGTAAATGTACATCTTTAAAGGGGTTGGGTAAGGGTGTTCCGATCATGGATTTACCCAAATAGCCACTGAACCCGGTACCGAACAAGGTTAAAGCCAGACCGCTTACTACTTGATTAGCCTTAAGACTGACTGTTAAAAAGGCATGGATCAGGGCCATGGCACCACCGGCCAGTGTGGCTGCCAAGAGACCCAGCCAGGGATTGGCAGTACCAACTCCTACCATAAATCCCGTAACGGCCCCTACCAGCATCATACCCTCAACACCGAGATTGAGAACTCCTACCCGTTCACACAGAACTTCGCCCAGCGCGGCATACAGGATGGGGGTGCCGGCTGTGACGGCTGTCGCCAGTATCATTGTCAGAACATCCATACTCATGCGCTCTCATCTCCCGCTCTCATGCCCGGCATAAACCGTAAACGATAGCGCAGCAAAATTTCCCCACCCAATACAAAAAACAAGAGGGTTCCCTGCAGCATTGCGACCATAGTGGACGGGATACCGCTGGTCTGCACTACATAGCCGCCGACCTGCAGCCCGCCGAAGAGAAAGGCTACCAGTACGATGGCGATGGGATTAAGTTTAGCTAACCAGGCAATAATGATCGCCGTATAACCGTAACCGGGACTCAACCCCGGCTGCAGGCGGTGCATCAGTCCCGAAACTTCTGCCATTCCCGCCAAACCGCACACCGCCCCGCTGGCGAGCATCACCAGGAGAATGTTGCGGGTGATATTCATACCGGCATAACGGGCCGCTTCGGGACTCTCACCGATAACGCGCACTTCGAACCCCCATTTGGTACGGTAGATGACAAAATAAAATACTACGGCCAACAACAGGCCGAAAAGCAAACCCATATGAATCCGTGTGTCCCCGAATGTGGGCAGAACAGCTTCCTCTCTGAAGGGCGCCGTAAGGGGAAAGTTAAACCCCTGCGGATCCCGCCAGGGACCGTAAACCAGGTAGTCTACCCATAAGATAGCGACATAATTAAGCATTAGGGTCATAATAATTTCGTTAACCCCGAGATAGGCCCGGGGAACAGCCGCCAGCAGGGCCAAAAAACCTCCCGCCAGACAGGCGGCAATCACCATCACCGGCAATAACACCCAGGCCGGCCAATCGGGGAAGAATAAGGCTATGCCCGTAGCGGCAAAAGCACCCATATACAACTGCCCTTCTCCACCAATATTCCACAACTGCATGCGAAAGGCCAAACCTACTCCCAAGCCGCATAACATCAGGGGAATGGATTTGACCACCGTTTCCGTCAATCCGTAGGTAGAACCTACTACACCGGAAAACATCTTGCCGTATATATACCCCGGGTCTTTACCGGACAGGTAGAAAAACAGACCGCAAACAGCCAGGGCCAATACTATGGACGCAACCGGTACCAGCACCACCATTACAGGTGACGGCGTCATTGTTTTTTCAACCTGGAGAATGTTTCGACCGGTCAGCCTCAATTTCACCTTACAGCCGCCTCCCTTTCTTCGCCGCCCATCATCATCAAACCCACGCGCTCCGCGTCGGCATCCTCAATATCCAATACACCGACCAGGTTACCGTCATAAAGTACTCCGATACGGTCACTGAGCTTGAAGATTTCGTCCAAATCTTCGGAAATGAGGAGTACCGCCGTGCCTTTTTCCCTTTCTTCCAAAAGCATGCGGTGGACCGCTTCGGTGGCGGCAATATCCAGCCCGCGTACAGGATAAACAGCTATAATGAGGCGGGGTCCGGAGGAAATCTCCCGCGCCAGCAGCAGGCGCTGCAGATTACCGCCGGAAAGGAGCTTGACCGGGGCGTCCAGCCCCGTAACACTGATACTAAACCGGGCAATCAGGTCCAACGCCCGCTTCACACCTATACGGCGATTAACAATCGGCCCTTTGGACAAATGCGGCGTACGGTAATCTTTCAGAATTACGTTCTCTACCACGCCCAGACCGGGAACAAGCCCGGTTCCCAAGCGGTCCTCAGGAATATACCCTACGCCCTCGTCAATAATCCGGCGTACCGGGGCATTGGTAAGGTCTTTGTCCCCCACATAAACGCGGCCTTTACTGATATTTCTCAACCCGGTAACCGCCTCAGCCAGTTCGCGCTGCCCGTTACCGGCTATACCGGCAATACCAAAAATTTCACCGGCGCACACCTGCAGGGAAACGCCCTGCAGGGCATTACAGCCGCTGTCATTCAATACCTGTACCTTATCAAGCCTTAAAACGGGGGGGCCTTTGGCAACTGATTTCCTTTGAATACGGGAAAGTACATCCCGGCCGACCATAGCGCAGGCTAAATCCCGCTTGGTAAACTCGCCCCGTACCATAGTGCCCACCTGTTTTCCTCCACGCAGCACGGTAACACGGTCGGCAATTTCCATAACCTCATTGAGCTTGTGGGTGATCACCACCACCGCCCGGCCGCGTTCAGCCATCTCCCGTAAATTGCGGAATAAATCACGCGCTTCTTGAGGCGTAAGTACGGCCGTTGGTTCATCCAGAATCAGAATCTCGCAGCCGCGATACAGCATTTTAACAATTTCAACCCGCTGGCGTTCACCGACCGAAAGCTGCCATATCTTAGCACGCGGGTTAATCTGAAGCCCGTAACGTTGTGACAACCGGGCAATTTGTTCCTCAATTCTACCCATGCGGGTGATAAATGGCGTCCTGCGATCGCCTAGGACAATATTTTGAGCTACAGTAAAGGTATCCACCAGCTTAAAATGCTGGTGTACCATGCCGATGCCCGCCCGAATAGCGTCGCGGGGTGAACGGAAAACTTGTGACGCCCCGTCGATAAAGATTTCACCCTCGTCCGGCCGGTAAAGCCCGGCGAGAATACTCATCAAGGTGCTTTTGCCGGAACCGTTTTCGCCCAGCAAGGCATGGATTTCACCGGGATAAAGCTTTAGATCGACCGCATCATTCGCTACTACCCCGGGAAACCGCTTTGTAATGCCTCTCATTTCCGCCAAACACATTTGATTCATACCAAACACACCCCTAACAACGCCCACCAATCCTGGATAAAAAACTTAAACTCCTCCGGCAACCAAAAAGCGGACCCTTTGCAGGGCCCTCATAAACATCCCATCTAAAAGAGGATGGGCGCCGGCAGGAGCCTGCCGGCGCCCGCTACAAATATTTTACTGCTCAATATTACCCTGGACACCCTCCACGAACCAGTCCATGGACAACATATCCTTATCGCTCATTGTTTCGCCTTCAGCGACCCTCAGTTCACCGTTCTGGTCTTTAATGGGTCCGGTAAAGACATCCCATTCACCGCTAACAATCTTTTCCTTTGCTTCTTCCACGGCAGCCTTCATTTCATCCGTTACCATGGGCCCGTACGGGGCCAGACCTACGATACCTTCAGCCATCGAGCCCCAGTAACTGCTTGATTCCCAGGTACCTTCCTTAACTGCCTTTACGGTTTCAATATAATAGGGCGCCCAGTTCCAAACGGCAGAAGTCATTACCGCCTTCGGGGCCAGTTTACTCATATCGCTGTTGTAACCGATGGACAGCTTACCGCGCTCCTGGGCAGCCTGCTGCGGGCCGGGAGTGTCCTGGTGCTGGGCGATAACGTCGGCTCCCGCATCCAACAGGGCATTAGCGGCCTCCTTTTCAGCCGCCGGGTCAAACCAGGTATTCGTCCATACCACTTTCACCTGGGCATCGGGATTAACCGACCGTACACCCAGGGTAAAGGCGTTAATCCCGCGGATAACTTCCGGAATCGGAAAGGCAGCCACATAACCGATCAAATCGCTTTCGGTGGCCATACCCGCTATAATACCGGTCAGGTAGCGGGCCTGGTACATCCGGCCAAAGTAAGTACCCACGTTGTCAGCGGTCTTATAACCCGAACAATGCAGGAAGACAACATCGGGGAACTTTTTGGCCACATTAATAGTCGGGTCCATAAAACCAAAGCTCGTTGAAAAGATTACATCATTACCGTTCTGGGCCAACTGTGTTAAAACACGCTCAGCATCAGCATCGGCTACGTTTTCTACCACTTCGGTTTCCACGTACGGAAGCGCTTCTTCTAGTGCCTTACGCGCCTGGTCATGCGCATAAGTCCAGCCGGCGTCACCGGGCGAGCCGATATAGACAAAACCAACTTTTATTTTGTCGCTATTATCGGCCGAAGGCTCTTCTCCCCCACCGCATCCGGCCAGCAACGCCGCTGTCATAAACATCACGGCGACAAGTAAAACCGCTTTGGAATACCACTTGCGCAATTTGTTTACCTCCCCCAAAATATTTCACAATAAAATTACATTTCACTCTAATAATCGAAAATTTTAAGGATTAAGATTGAGATGCTCCCACGCCATCCCTCCTCCTTGCCCGCATCAATAAAAGGTCGATATTTTATCAACCGCATGTCACACCTAGAATAGGTTCATTATGCAGCGCGAAAATCCTGCTCAAAATTCGACAAAATACTATAGCTATGTGCCAGGAAATTGTGCTTGGGATGGTATACGATGGTGATACGGTAGAACGGTAGAATTGTGGGGGTATTTCTTTGGGGTCTTGACCCTGTTCATCCTGTCCAATTTGGTTTTATTCTATTGAACCTGTTGATCCTGTTTTATCCTGTCTAATTAAAATATGTGTTATTCCTGTTAATCCTATCTGTCAAGCCGCTGGGACAGTACTTCTCCTATCTTATAAACCAGCGAGCGCAAAATTAAAGACTGGTCGGCATCACGGCATATCTGCTCTTTTTGCACCTGCAGCCAAACATCCCAATCTATGTCAACCGCATCGACATTGTAAACGGGGTCGTTATGAAATTCATAAACCCGTCTTGAAATCTCGCTCAAAACACGGCAGGCATACTGAAAACTCGGGGTATTTTTACTGTAGAGAGCAATTACATACGGATATGCGGGATGCTGCACATAGCCTACGTCGTGATAGCTTCCGGTGGGTGGCCAGTTCCCGATTTTATGGGCTACCATAATACCGGAGGGTAGCTTGGCAGGAATGCGTTCATTGAATACGGTATGACTGAGGTGATACATTAATTGCCGTCCCAAATCAGGGTGTTTACGGCTAAACTCGACGATTTGCCGCATACAAAGAGCCGCATCCCCCGGACAGGTAATATTACGGCGATAGTCAACCACACGACAGCCCATACGCTTCATAAAGGTTTTAACATTAGCACGCCCCAAATAATCTAAGAGCATATTGGTGGCCACGTTATCGCTGTACACAATAGAGGCCCGGGACAACTCCGCAACGGTAAACTGTGAGCCCAAAGGCTTGTGCTGCAGGTACCCCGTTCCCCCTTCAGCATGCTTTTCCAAAAAAGTAAGTTTTGCCTGGGGATTAACTCTCCCAGCGGCAATTTGCTCATATAAGTACAGGTTTAGATACAGTTTAAAGGTACTGGCAGCGTGAAAAGCTCCCGCTTCGTTGATACCCATCCAGGCTCCCGTCCGCATGTCCTGCACATAAACGCCATAGGTACCCTGCTGTCCCTTGAGGTATTCCTCCAACTCCAACTCGAGCCGGGTATAGTCCAACTGTACGCCGCCGGCCCAGGCAGTATCTGTTTTAAACAATAATATTACCACGATAACCCCAAGCAAAAGCCAAAAGCGTTTCATTTGGAAATCCTTTCAATTTTTGTCATCTTTACTTTTATTGACATATTCACGGTTAGTGTAAAGATTCCTTTTCCTTAATTGTGAATTAACAGAGAACAATCTACCCTAGTATTTTCTTGCATGCATGTACGGAACCCCCAGCCAAAAAGCCAGGGGTTCTTTATGGAAGTTCTGCAGCAGCAGCTATTAATTCACTACGATCATTGAAGATTCGTTGTAGTAATCAACTTGCGCATCCAAAGACTCGCCCACAAAGCGCAGGGGCACCAGTGTTCTCCCATTTAATACCTGCGCCGGAACATCCAGCGCCACTTTCCTC
The DNA here is from genome assembly GCA_017656185.1 of Peptococcaceae bacterium. Taxonomy (GTDB): domain Bacteria; phylum Bacillota; class Desulfotomaculia; order Desulfotomaculales; family JACDOK01; genus JACDOK01. Next base: position 40,531 of record JACDOK010000015.1, read on the forward strand.
CCGTTAACTGCAGCCGTTTTTTCCCTGATACCAAGAACAACCTTTTTAGTACCTTGCACGAAAACAACTTGCTTTTTCACGGGGTCCCAGTCAACGGTGCAGCCCAGGCTTTCGGCAAATTTTCTAAGCGGTACCAGTGTGCGCCCGTTCTTCACCTGCGGCGGGACGTCAAAGTCTACCTTTTTCCCCTTGATAAACACAGGCATTTCCGGTATTTCCATTCCGGCATAAAGCTCATTGATTTCCCCGTAAACCGCTTTATCCTCCGGCGCAAGCGCAGCCGCCTGGATCAGAGTATCTTCGGCTGCTAAACGGTCCCCGAGCCTGGCTTGAACCCGGCCCAACTTCTTTAAAGCCCAGGCTTTTTCCTTTGCTTCGCGGAACTGCTGCCGTACTTCTTCCCGCAAACGGTTGGCTTCCCCGAGCAGTGCTTCCCGGACCTCTTCATCGCCGGTTACTTCTTCGAGCGTCTCATTATCCCCGACGATATCTTCCAGTCCATAAACGGCCTCTTCAACAGTACGGGCCTGAATCAGCATTTGCAGTCTCTCCCGGGCTCGCGGGCTGGCACCGTTACGGACAACGTTCTGATAGGCAATACGCAAACCTTTCAAACTGGGATGCTCGTCACGAGCCCATGCCGGACCCTGATCTATTTCCTGTTCCTCTTCGTATATATTCTCCTGTTCTTCTTCACCTACGTCTTGGTCATCTTCTTCGTCAACATCTTCATCAGTGCCTTCATAGACATCTTCATCAACAGCAGCAGCTACCCGGTCTTTACCAGGTCCGAAAACGGGATGCCCCCAAGGCGGAGCAGCTGCTGAGAACTGGGGTAACGCCACCGCGCAGCCAAAAGTGAATATGAAAGCAAGGGTTAAGGTAAACAGTTTTCTAAACAGCAATAAGACCACCTCCTGGAAAACTAAGTCAGGATCAGCATTGGCGTCTTGTCTAAACCTACCGGACAGCCGGATTATCTAACAAACATCACCCCCCGCAGCAACCTTTTTATAATAAAGGTTCGTTGCCCGGGGCGTATTTAGGGGTTACGCGCCTTAAAATGGGTCTATCGTCCTACTTCCCTTTCCCTGCACCGCCGCCCGGTCCATTCGGAATAGAGCGATCGTACGCCGGCGTTCTAAAGACATTATCTCCTACATGTTCCCCCTGATCGTTCCGGGACTCAACTGAATCCGGTTGCCCCTGTATTTCTCTATTCTGACTGGGTACAGGTCTGGCCGGTTTTGCATCACCATCCCGCGGTGTACCCGGACCACCCTGCCGCACTGGTTCCCTGTCACGATCGTTGGACGGTACCCGATCTGTTTCCGGCATTAAACTATTTCCTCTCGTTTCTCCCGGCTGTTTTTTCTCAACATTTTTACCAAGACCATTAGCGCTCTGTAATTCTTGTGATCCTTTTCGATCTTTACCTGGTTTCGCCTGTTGTTCATCCGGTTTTACTTTACGATCCTGTATATCTATATCCCGCTTAGCAGGCGGTTTGTGCGTTGTTGCCGCTTTACGATCCGCTTTTTCCCACTTAATCGCCGAATGTTTCGCCATTACTTGCTGCACGGCTTCGTGGCGGGCAAGAAGGCGTCCCACACCCTGCGCGCGCAGCTCGTCTAAAGTAATGGTACCACCCTGTTCCTGGACCTTTTGCCATATAACATAACGTCCGGTAGAAAGATGCTGTTTCAGCGCCTGCTCTCTATCCTGCAGTTCTGCGTGCAGCAGATATGCCCTGCTGTTTTGACCCGTCTTTTCTAGTTCTGTACGTACTGCAGAAATTATCCGCCGGTCAAGGTCAATATCACTTTGTCCCTCCTTTACCAGCGTAGTGGTTATCACAACATTTGGGCCATCTTTTAAATAGCCCCGGTCGGAGCAGGCCTTAAGAATGGTTCGCACCGCTGAATTGACAGCTACACCTTTAAGTGTAAGGCCTTCTAAAACGGCTTCCGCATCTCGGTTATAGGCCTGCGCTTTGATGACTTCAAAATTTTTATCCAAGGCCAGTTCGAGGCTGGGATTGATATCCATACCAACATATGCATAAACCTCAGGCACCCAAAACAAGTAGCGCATCATACTTGCCGAAACAATTAAGACGATCAGCAGAGACGCCGCTAAAGCTATGAAGCGGCCGGTACGGCGGTAGCGTACGACATTTTCGTCGCTGAATGTGATTTCGTGCCCTACCTCCACAGGTTCCCGTTTTCTCACTTCTTCAAACTCAAAATCGCCCGTCATAACGATGACGCTGCGGGGCTTGACTTTAAAGACGATACCTTTACGAGTCAAGATCGTCACATCCTTCCGCGACACGCAAAACGTAATCCTTCAAGTACGTACTTGACCCGGTAAGGGCAATACAAACTGCTATAATATACTTTCGGTGTCTCTGTACCGTTTTAGGGTTACATAAAAACTCTTTTAGGAGAGCTTTAAACGGCAGGGTCTTTTGGGATCTGAAGTGGGCCAGCAGCACAGGATTTTCCGCAATTTTCCGGGCCATGGCAATAGCTGTACAGCGTGTATCTTTATGTTTTGGAGTTTCACGTACTAAATCCTCAAGAGTGACCTTATATTCCTTAAGCATCCTTTCAAACCAGGAAATTTCTTCGGCAAGTTCCGCGGCTATTAGAACATCTTCCGCGTGCTGTACCGCTATTTCCGGAATTTCTTCAATAGGGGTCTCAGGCTTATACCTGGTATTGCTTCGGAAATGATCAATAAGTCGCCTGCTAACTACCTGGCGAGCAAACCCGGAAAAGGATGTCCCCTTGGTAGGACAATACTTGTCCATGGCCTCGTTAAAAGCTATCAAGGCTACGCTATAAGCATCACTTTGGGAAACATCCGGGTCCCTGCTATACTTGCGTGCCAAACCGGCAATAAAATTCTGGTACCTGCGGACCAACTCTTCCCTGGCAGTTTCATCGCCTTGTTGTAGACGTTTTAAGAGCAGCTGGATCTGGTCTTGTCCATTTGTTGTCTGATCCATGTAATCACCTTAATTTTCGCTTATTACGTTCGTTGCCTGTCCCTTTTAAAGTTTTTCGGCAGGCAAGTCCACCTGCTGCATATGGTAAATAATTTCTTACAGTCTATCGGTGACTACGCCTTGGCCACTATGGTGATTTTATTTCTCCCTGAAACAATCTTGGTAATGCTGAACAGCGGGAAACGTTTTCCCAGGGCAAAGGTAAAATCACCATCCCTAGCAATTAATTCCAATACCGATTCCTTAACAGGGGATCCGTTAATCTCAAGCGCATAGGGACGAAACCTTATAATTCTACCGCTGGCATCGGGATAAAGTTCCCCCTTAAGACTGAAATAACAGTTTTCTTTTACGTTGCGGCCAGCCACCGTGATGCAGCCGGGAATAATCTTTACCGCAACATACTCCCCCGGTCGGCCCATTATTTCCTGCAAACCACGGTTAATCTGCCGGGCTGATATGTCTACCACGACGGTCTTGCCCTGAAAAGTAATACGGTCAGGCTTGATCTTCTCGGCAAAGAGCCTGTTAAGTTGCCCCAATACAGTCTGGAGAGGTACCAAAGAGCCGTACCATTCACGTTCCAGGCTCTCAATCCTTTCTGCCAGTAATAAAGATTCCCGGCGCACCTGCTCCAGCACAGCCTGTCTTTGCTCCCGTACTCGGGAAGCCTCTTTTATATGTTCCGCCAATTCCTGACGCCGCAGCATCATTTCGTTTTCTAATTCTTCAAGATTTTTTAGTTTCTTCTGGTTACCAGCAACCAGAAAGGCTATTTCTTTTTTCAACTCAACTTCCCGCTCCCAGAGCAGCTTCACGGTTTCCAGGCGCCGTACCAAATCATTAAGGCTTTTGGCATCGAAGATTATTTCCAGGTAAGAAAACCTGCCGTATTCATAAAAGTAACGCACCCAGGCCCCCAACCGCCGGCAACAGGTCGACAGGCGTTTTTCGGCATTTGCTAAAGTTTCTGACACCTGTCGTACCTCTTCCTGTAACTCCCGCAAACGTTCCTCCAGGTCCTGCCGCTCCACTTCCAGCCGTGCCAGTTTCAAATCCACTGCCAATAACTGTGCCACCAGTTCCTCTTCGGTCCGGCTTAACTGAGATTGGATAACGGAAGATGGCAGGCGTTCGCCCGGCGATAAGGGCCTCCAGGTGGGATCACCCTGAGCCGGGCAAGAATATAGGTAAAAAAAAGCAGACGTTAACAAGACTCCGAGCACAAACACACTGCGGCAGTAAAATCCATTCATTGCTCTTCGTTCACCCATCCCTGTTATTGAAAACTATTATAAAAGGATATTAATCAATACTGGAGAAAGAACTGCAAAAATGCAGAGCCCCTTTTATTAGTGAAGAACCATTAAGGAGGCAAAGCCCGTATGGAACTAATCCCAAAAGATCACAATACCATCCTGGAGTTGATCGGCAGGGTAGAAAACCAACTCGTACAGAGTCAAACCTTTACTGAACTGGAGCCGGATCTGCAAAAATTCATTACCGTATGGCAAGAAGTAATAGCCCCGCATTTTGAAGCCGAGGAAACCGGTTTATATCCTGATGCCGCGTCGGAGGATGGGGATACCGGGCGGTTAGTCCTGGCCCTGATCGAAGAACACCAGATAATGACCCATACCTTTCGACACCTCATCAAAGCCTTTGAGCAAAAAGACGTACCAATCATTATCAGTTACGGGATAGTCATCTGCGACATGTTAAGAGAGCATATCAAAAAAGAACAGGAAAAGTTGGGCCGTTAGATGGGATAATTTAACAAGGAAATATCGCTCCCGTACCGAATTATTTAATAGAACCCGGTGGAGATCCAGTAGAATCCAGTAGAGATGTGGTAGAAATCTAATAGAGCATCTAACGGAGTATACAATTGTTGGTAATTGGTCCTTCATTACCAATCACCATTTGACCGTCAACGTAGAGATACCGGGAACAAGCGGTATGAGAAACCAGTTAGCAACACTAGATACTTCTTTAAGAAAAGGAACGGGATTGGGATGACCTTTGAGGAAATCCTGGAGACGGAAAAAAAACAATACCCGGAGGATAAAAGGCCGGTTGTAGGTTGGCTTTGCAGTTATACACCGGAAGAAATCATCGAAGCGGCCGGCTTTAGGCCTTATAGAATTCTACCCCGATCTAACCTATCCCCATCTATCGATTCATATATTACGGGCAATCTCTGTTCACGCGTAAAAAATTGCTTGGGATATGCCCTTTCCGGCCGGTATGACTTTATGAGAGGCATTGTGACTACTTTTTCCTGCAATGCCCTAACCCACATGTACAATATATGGAAAGAATATATAGGGGACATTTTTGTCTATAACATAGAAATCCCTGCGCACCGGGATAAAGAAGCCTGCGCGTATTTGCAAAATGAATTAGCCAAAATGTTCGCTGCGCTGGCTGACAGAGCCGGCGTAAGGCCGGATTACAGGGCCCTCTATGATGCCGTCCTGGCACGGCTGGAAACAATGCAACTGCTCAACCGCATGCAGGCCTTGCGTATAAGGGATAATCCACCCTTAACAGGCTTGGAAGCTATCAAGATCACCGAGATGGCCTCTACTGTACCCAGGAGTATATTTAATACAGCATTAAGACGCTATTTAGCTACCATGGAACAGAAGACGGAACCGGACCGGTCTAATACACGCCCCCGTATTCTTATAACCGGCGGTTTCATTCCCCGGTTTCTCGTTGCTATGGTAGAGGAATACGGTGGGCTGGTGGTAGCCGAAGATGGATGCAACGGTTACCGGCACTTTGCCGGGATTCCCCAGGAAGAGGCCGGGGGAAGTGAGGATGCAGAAAACTGTACCGCGGAAAAGCAGCTACTGCAATTACTGGCAAACCGTCATCTCAAACGCCCCCCGTGTGCCAGAATGCACGGTGCCACTGTGCAACGAAGCCAGGAAATAAGCCGGTTGGCCGGTCAATATAAAGCTGCGGGTATAATTCACTATAGTCTGAAGTTCTGCGACTGCAACATATATGAGTTCCCGGTTTTAAAAGACAAGGCTGCCGAACTAGGTGTGCCCTTTCTCCATTTGGAAGGCGAAGAACACAACACCGGGACCGGCCAGCTAGAGACAAGATTGCAAGCCTTTCTGGAAATAGTAAGCAATTTTCCATAATGATTTACGGCCCATCCGTTTTTCTTAATTTAGCGGACCGTTTTTATCCTGAGTATTGTCGCTAGAACTGACATTAAAGATGGCAGGGAGAGTGGGCAGATGGGCTTGAACAGCGCGCTAAAAGCCAAATTCGGCAAGAAATTAAGCCGGGGCGTCCTTCATTCCCCGCTTACTTATAAGGTGGTATCGACTCTTCTCAAGCAGCAGGCCGGTAATTTTTCAAAAACTGCCTTATATCAAACGGCTCAATTTGCCGTAAAACAAACCTCCGCCATCTATACCGGTAAGAAGCCGGCGGTTTGGAATACGGCTTTTTTCCCTAATGAATTACTTTACGGCTTGGGACTCACACCTTTTTCACCGGAGGTAGCCTCTGCGATGGCGGCCGCACTGGACCAGGCCGGTCCGATGATCGACCGGAGCGAGGTATACTGGACTACCAGAGACACCTGTTCCTTCCACCGCTGTGCTATGGGATTGGCTCTCGAAGGAATGCTTCCGGCCCCGGTTGCCGTGGTGGCCAGTTCCCAGCCGTGCGACGGAGCGCCCAAGCTTATGGAACACGTTGCCCGCCTGTACAAATGTCCCATGTTTCTTCTGGACGTGCCGCGCTCTCCCACCCCAGAGGCAGAAGAATACGTCGCAAAGCAACTGGAGCATATGGCCTACCGGTTGGCAGCCGAAATAGGGACAAAACCGGATAAGGACAAGCTGGCAGAAGCTCTGGAAAATGCCAACCGCACCCGCCGGTACTGGTTAAAGGTAAATGAACTACGCCGGTCCATCCCACCCTGCATCAAAAGTGAAGAAGCGCTTGGCTCTCTGGTATACCTTACGTTTACCGCTCAGGGAAGCAGTGAAATGGCGGAGATCTACCGCCTTTTATACGAAGAACTGGCGGCGCGGGCGGAAAGGGAAGCCGGGAAAATTCGCAGGGAGCAGAGATACACCCGCCTGCTCTGGCTGCACTTAAAACCTTATTTTAAAAACCAGCTCTTTGCCAACCTGGAATCGGATTTAAACGCCACAGTGGTATTTGAGGAAATGTCCCACGTCTACTGGGAGCCGCTGGACCCTGCCGACCCGTACCGCAGCTTGGCCCGCAAAGTACTCTCTTATTTTGGCTACGGTTCCATAGAAAGACGGGTCGATACCATTATCCACCTGGCACACCGTTACAAAGCGGACGCCGTGGTTCATTTCTCACACTGGGGGTGCCGGCAGAGCAGCGGCGCGCTGATACCGCTGCGCGACAGGCTCCGCAAGGCCGGACTGCCGCTCTTGATCCTCGATGGTGATTGCGTGGATAATCACCAGTTGGGTGAAGGCCAGCTAAAAACAAGACTGCAGGCATTTGTGGAAATGGTAAGGAATAAGGAATGAGGTATGAGGAGTGAGGTATGGAAAGAATGTAAGGGGCGGGTCTTACCCGCCCGCGACCCTAGAGAAATACCCGAAAAAATCTCAGCAAACGGAGTAAGCGTATCACAGCAGTTAAGGGCAAATGGCTCTTTTAATGTTTGTTAGTAGCAGTATAGAATACTTTCCTTGATAGGAAGGTGCATGAGCGTGACCGACCTTTTCAGCCAGGCATTGGAACACGGAGATCACATCCCGCTGGCCGACCGCATGCGGCCGCGTACCCTGGATGAATTCGTCGGACAGGAACATATCGTAGGTCCCGGGCGCCTGCTGCGGCGGGCTATAGAAGTCGACCGCCTTGGCTCGCTGATTTTTTTCGGTCCTCCGGGCAGTGGCAAAACGACACTGGCTTATATTATCTCTAAAATGACCCGCGCCAGTTTCCGCCAGGTTAACGCCGTATCATCCGGGGTAAAGGAACTCCGGCAGGTAATTACGGAGGCCGAGGATGCCCTCAAATACTACCGGCGAAAAACCATTGTCTTCGTCGATGAGTGCCATGCCTTTAATAAGTCCCAGCAGGACGTTCTGCTGCCGGCTATAGAAAAAGGCATTATTGTCTTTATCGGCTCAACTACTGAAAACCCCTATTTTGAAATGAATAAGGCCTTACTCAGCCGTTCACGCATCTTTCAACTTAAAGAACTGTCCAGCGAAGACATCAAAAAGATTATCACCCGTGCTCTACAGGATAAAGAACGCGGGCTGGGTAAATACAAGGTCGTGATGGAGCCCGAAGCCCTGGATCACCTGGTCAACCTTGCCAACGGCGATGCCCGCAGCGCATTGAATGCCCTGGAGCTTGCCGTTACCACTACAACCCCGGCTAATGACGGGTACCGGCATATCACTGTCCGGGACATTGAAGATTCAATGCAGAGAAGGGTCGTAAAGTACGATAAATCCGGGGACCAGCACTACGATATTATTTCGGCCTTTATTAAAAGCATCCGGGGGTCGGATCCTGATGCCGCCCTTTACTGGTATGCCCGGATGACCCAGGCCGGTGAAGACCAGCGTTTTATCGTCCGCCGGTTGATCGTGCACGCCTCGGAAGATGTCGGGATGGCCGACCCGTTAGCCATGCTGATGGCCCACGCGGCATGGAATGCTCTCGAGGCTGTAGGCATGCCCGAAGCACGTATCCCCATCGCCCAGTGCATCATCTATCTCGCTACCGCCCCGAAATCCAACAGCGTTATCGAAGCCATTGACCAGGCGCTGTCTGATGTGGAAAAGCTGCCTCACTATCCGGTCCCACCGCATCTCCGGGACACCCATTATCACGGAGCAAAAGAATTGGGCCACTCAGGATACTTGTATCCCCATAATTTCCCAGGGCATTGGGTGCAGCAGCAGTATATGCCGGACAACCTGGTAGGCAAGAAGTACTATAAGCCGTCGGATCAAGGGAGAGAAAGGAAGATGAGGAAGGAATAACTTAGCAATTGGTAATGAAATCCCCTAACGCCAATTTAACTCAGATAGATACTTGCAACACTTAAGATAATAAGAAGCCAGGACGTAAAATGCGGTTTTATTACTAAGTAAAGAGGGTATCCGCTACAGATACCCGCTTACATTATCTACTTTTAACTTACTAACTCAACCTCTTCATTGGTCGTACCAATAGGTGGCATTACCGCAACCTGTTCAACACCGGGGACTTCCCACAGTTTTACGGTAAGCTGCCGCACCGTGCCTCCTGCTTCAATCCAAATGGCTCGGGATCTGCTGTTACGAAATTTTAAATCGGCTGCCCCCCAGCTAACAGTCGCGTCCCTGCCGGCAGGAACATAATGTACAGGGATACTGTGCGGATGATGTTCGACGACGGGCAGGCCAGCATTTAAAACGGCCCCATACAGTACCGTAGAGGTACGGCAAACCCCGCCGCCCATAGAATGTACATATTTCCCGTTGCTTATGGCCGTGCCAACCACAAAACCACGGGCGGCAGTACGGGGCCCCACGGTCCGGTTATAAGAAAAAACCTCTCCAGGAGCTACTTCGGTACCGTTTAGATATTCCGCCGCCTTAACGGCATTAAGCATATTCGTGCAGGGCGTAAAGTTCACTGTGCAGGCTCCCAGCAGCCGGCCGGGTGCAATTTTTATCAATGTTTTCTTCTCCACCAGAGCGGTAGTGAACTGCTCCACCGCATCGTGAGGCAGTACCAGGGTTGCATCGCTACCAGGCTCTACGGTGCCGCTAAATTGCTCCAGCAATTCTTTCGCCAAAACGGGGTCAGGCTCCGGTAAGATCCATACCGTCCCGGGCGAAACTGATAAATGCTCGTACACCTGTTCCGCTACCGACGCTTCAAAGACCAGATAATGAGAAGCCGTACTGCCGATCCCAACCACCCAGGCTCTGCCTTCCATCATTACTACCGTCGTACAAAAATCCATTTCCTTAATGGGCTTCAAACCCATTAGATAAAGGACTTGATTTGAGACATACAAGCGACCGTCAAGTAAGGCAGCGGGAGCATCCACCGCTACCTCCTGTCCATCCAGGATGGCTTTTCGTTCCCCGGGGATTATCTTCAAGATATGCCCCATCCCGATACCACCGGCGTGGGTCCCGTCCCAGGTGCAATAAAAACCATTACCATCCAAAGCCTGGCGGAGAGGAACCATAACGGCTGCCTCCGCCATGTGAGGTATCAATGTTACCGCCAGTAATGTTATCACTGCTGCTAAAACACGCCCTAAAAACATTTAACACCCCCCACGACCCAATCTACTTTTATAGGTATGCGTGAAGGGTGCTTTTAGACCCATAAATTGGAAACAGAAATGCGTTAAACCCGTTGGTCCGGAGATATAAGTTTTAACTCACGTTACTGTTTTCATTATCGGAACGGTACCTTTTATATGCCGCCCCTTTTCGAAAACCTACCTTATACCCTATAAGATACCCTAAAAGACCCGCCATTGTCGCAAAAGAAAAACAGGCAAAAACCAGAACCGGAACCAGTAAATCGCTCATAGGCAACCCTCCCCATACAGGGTTATTTGTCGTTCATCTATCCCTTCCCTGCTCACCTTATACTTCACAAAACGTCCTAATCGAGTAGGAGGGGGTGACTAGCCCCCGTCCTCTCACACCACCGTACGTACC
>JACDOK010000016.1 GCA_017656185.1 Peptococcaceae bacterium
TTGCCGTGAGTCTTTATTTTCCTGCGCTGCGGCAATTAATTTTACAACTTACCCCAAAAAATTTTCTCGCTCAACTTCCCCGGTTCCAGTAGTAATTCGTCGGTAGTGTATCTCTTGCCTGCCGGCGTCATTTCTTTTGCCTCAGTCTCCGTTGGAAAGATATACAGGTCAGCTGTTGCCGTCGGTTCCTGCTCCGTGCGCGGGGCGTCAACAAGCCACCGCTCCGGGCCGTTTTGTCCGTGAAACTCTAATGTTGCCATCGCATGCGATTTTCCATTTCTGGTCAACTGCCACCTGAATCCCGGCACCTCGTGCTTCGCCAGGCTGTAACAAAGCCCTAAAACCGCCATGCGGCAGGCTTCCTGGGCATCCCGTGGAGGCCGTGCTTCTACTGGAAGCCAGAGCCGAAACATTCCTACGGTTGATTGCACATCGTACCATTCTGCCATACCGGCATACCAGAGTGTCTTCATGCCATTGCTTGCCGTTTGTCGGCTGCAATTTACCGCCATAGCCGCTGCTCCCGTCGTTAGCCCTCCGGATTCGCACAGCGCTTGCAGCAGTTCCCACGCCCGGCCGGAAAAATCCCGCGCCTCAATCCCCGGCCCCCGGGGACCGGGTTTCACGGCCATACCTTTGGCAAAAGGGTTCCTTCGTTGTTCCATCGCCACGCCCCCCCTTTACAGGCACATATTGCGGTAGGCCAGATGCAGCCGCCGCTGTTCCCGGTTAAAGTTTTTCACCCGGCAAACTACCTTCTGCCCGGGACGCACCAGTGGATGGCCTGTGTTGTTGGCCAGGCCAATCAGGCCTGGCCGCACCTCTACAAAGATGTGACGGCTATCCATACCCGTTACGTATCCGCGCACATCCTGGCCCCGCCGGTACCCCGCCGTCTCCCACGGGTCGGGCAGCGCGTCACGGGGAGAAACCTGCACGGTTCCGGTTTTGGGATCTACCTGCGTAATTTTCGCCTTCACCGTCTGTCCCCGTACGTATTGTCGCCCCAGAGGCAGCGCGCTCCAGATTGCGGCCTGCACGCGGGGCACCTCGACCAGGACACCACCGCCGATATCTAACAGCACACGGGCGGGCTTATCTTTCTCCGGGGCCAAGACGGCCCGCACGATGCACTCAATGATTTCACCTTCGCGCAATTCGGCCAGCAGTTGTTTCCGCGCTTCGTCCAATACTTCCAGCCGGGAGCATGCTGCGATACCGCTTTCCGCATCCAGGCCTTTCACTTTTACCCTTATTGGCTGACCAACAAACAAGCGCATCAACTGCTCGTTCTCCAGCCCCGTTTCAGATGCAGGCACCAAACCCTGTACATCCGGGATATCCAAAAACTGTATCTTCCAGATTTGCCCCTGTCTGTTTACACGGTCTACCTCAACCACTTCGGCATCCAGAGTCCAGTTTCTCTCCTTTGCCTGATACAGGCGTTCCCACGGGTCCACCTGCAGTCGGTACCCATCCGGTCTTACTGTCATACAATCACCCCTCCCTAAAACTTAAACTCTATTTTCCCACCGTCTCTCAACACCAACACAGCGTTGAACTTCTTACCCGCCTTCGACTTGAACCCCTTGATCAGCCCCGTCCGTCCCTTCTGCAGCAGAGCCTTAGCCTGCGTCCGGCTGATCTTTTTCCCCGCCACCTGCTTCCAGATCGCAAACCGGCACCCTTCCCTGTACCCGCTGCAGCCGTAGCTCTTCGGATACTCCACCACATCCCGACCGCACAGCGGGCATTTCCCTAACACTTCCTTCTCCTTCTGCCGGTGTACCGCGCTGTTCGCTTCCTGTTCTTTAGCTATCTGCACCACCTCCCGGGTAAAATTCTTGATACCCGACACCCACAACCGTGCATCGTCCAGGCCCTCCTCGATCCGTCGTAGCCCATCCTCCCACTCCGCCGTCATCTCCACGGATTTCACCTGTTCCGGCACCAGGTCAATGAGCGTTTCTCCTTTCCTGGTAGGCACCAGCGTTTTCTTCTGTCTTTCAAGATATCCCACCCTGATCAGCCGCTCGATGATCGCCGCCCGTGTCGCCGGCGTGCCGATCCCGCCGGCGGCCTTCAATGTTTCTGCGGTTTCCTTATCTGCAACGAACCTGCCCGCGTTTTCCATGGCCGCTAACAGGGTTGCTTCGGTGTATCGTTTCGGAGGTTTTGTTTGCCGTTCAACGGTCTCCGCTTCCGCAACACGGACCGCCTCGCCCTCGGCCAGGGGCGGGAGCAGCTGCTTTGCGTCACCTTCGTCTTTCCCATTCTTTTCATCCCTTTCTTCCGGTTTGTAAACTATCTTCCATCCCCGTTCTTTCTCGACCCGGCCTCTGGAATTGAACGTCTCACCCCCGGCCTCGGTAACCACTGCAGTCTCGTCATACACTGCCGGGGGATAAAGCATGGCCAGAAATCTCCGGACAACCAGGTCGTATACCTGTCGCTCTGCAGTGTTGAGTGCCGCCAGATCCGGAGACACGTCCGTGGGAATGATGGCGTGGTGATCCGTAACCTTTGCGTCATCGACATAACGCTTACCCGGGACCACTCCCACCCTGATCTGGCGGACCGGTTCCCTGTATTCCGGGCACTTTTCCAGAACCGCCAGGCGTTTTTGCAGCGTGTCCCGCACCAGAACCTCCGTCAGGTGCCGGCTGTCGGTCCGCGGGTACGTGATCAACTTGTGTTTCTCGTACAGCGCCTGTGCCGCGTTCAGCGTCTGCTGCGCCGTCAGCCCATACCGGCGGTTGGCCTCTTTCTGTAAATCATTTAAGTTGAACAGCAGGGGCGGCTGCTCCGATTTCGTACGTTTTTCAACCCTTACCACCCTGCCCGATCCAGCGGCCTCAACGGCCCGGGCCAACTCTTCCGCCCGTATTCGTTCCCTGACGCGGCTCTCGCCGTCCCTGATCCACCTGCCCCGATAGGTGGCCCCGTCAACTTTCCGGAAGGTGGCCGTAATCTCCCAGTAAGTTTCCGGCTTAAAACCCCTTATCTCCCTTTCCCGCTGTACCACCAGGGCCAGGGTGGGAGTTTGTACCCTACCAACAGACAGTAAAGTCTTGTGCTTCACTGAAAAGGCCCGGGTCGCATTGATTCCTACCAGCCAATCCGCCTGCGCCCGGGCCTCAGCTGCCGCAGCCAAATTGTCCAGCTCCCTGCCATCCCGGAGTTTTTTAAATGACTCTCGAATAGCCGACGGGGTAGCCTCGGAAAGCCAGAGCCGCTTCACAGGCTTTTTGCAACCGCAAAAAGAGTAGATCCGGCGAAAAATCAGTTCCCCCTCCCGCCCCGCGTCACAGGCGTTCACCACTTCCCCTACATCCGGCGAATTAATTAGCTGTTTAAGCACTTTAAGCTGTTTCTGGCTGTTCCTTATCGGGCGCAGTTTAAAGTCCGGGATGATGGGCAGAACATTCAGTGACCACTTTTTAAAGGCCGGGTCGTAGTATTCCGGCTCGGCCAACTCCAGCAGGTGTCCCAGTGCCCAGGATACGATATACCGGTCATTTTCTAGGTACCCGTTGCGGCTCTGGAACCTGCCCAGGACTTTTGAAATGTCCCTTGCCACCGACGGCTTTTCACAAACAATCAACGTACGCAAACTTACTCATCCTTTCTAGTCGCCAGTTCCGCCGCCGCCAGCTCCGGATTGCTGCTGATCATCGCTCTGAAAATCTCCTGCCAGCTTTTAAACCGTATTACACCCTGCGAAATTTTGCGGTTATAAGGCCAGTCCTTGAGCCAGAGAGCTGGGACTTTCCCGGCGAGGCTTGCCGCCACAACTGGATCGTCCTCAAAAACGATTGCCGGCCCAAGTTCCCGAACGGTATTTAGTTTCGACTCACGGGACAGACCGGTTACAACCTGATCAGCCGGGAAACCGTTTACCTGCAGCCACCGCACGGTGTTGAACAGGGCATCGCCGGGCCGGGAGCTGATGTATGCTATCCGGTAGCCCAAATCTGCCAGAATTCCCAGTGCTCTAGCCGCGTGGGGAAACGGCTCGACCTTCTGCAGCATCTGCATCCCTTCCCTGCTCGCAAAAAACCCCGGCGGCACCTCCGGCGCCGGGTACCTTTTCAGCGATATGCCGAACCTGCGCACCAGCTCCAGGTTTACATTTGCTACGGTGTTGTCTATATCCACGGCGATCCACACGAATATTCCCCCCCTCTATCGCTTTCAGTACCTGGCGGGGGCATATCCCCGCCAACTCGAATACACAGCACTCGTGGCCGTCTTTTTCTGCCCCGTTTCTGAGAAACCGCCTGGCATCGGCCCTGATATACCAGACCGGCCAGTCGCGCGCGTTGACTTTGACAGGCCTCAAGACATCCCGGACCGCCTGGGACACTATTGCCCGTGCCAGGCGGCGGTAAGCCAGGTGACGGCGGTAAGCTTCAGCCATATCGATACCTCGCTTTCATCAAATCATCAAAGATTCATAAACGCATCTACGTCAAACATCACTTTCGGTTTATCCTCCTCAAGTTTCTTCCTACCGTCGAGCGAAGAAAAAGAAAGCGCGTCCAGCTTTTCCTCCAGACGAGATAGGTGAGCTTCCATTGCGTCCAGCCTGCTGCTTATGTTCCCTAAAATGTCTTCTATTTTGCCTGCCAGGTCCAGTGCTTCACGCACCCGGGCTGCCCGCTGCCCGGGTGGGTACTTCCATATAGCATGCTTTTCATCTATGAAAACTTCCAACCGTTTCCCTCTTGGTCGCTTGGCAGCCAAACCAGGCCCCCCTCTGCTATCTCTGCTATGTATGTATGGTATCCGGATACCCCAAGCTAGGAACTACAAGGCTTTGCTGGCATTTTAGCGCCAGGTATCCGGATACCTTTACCAGACGTCATCTCTGTCCCGGAAGTATCCGGATACCCGGTACCTAAAACCAACGCCATCCCTTGATTTTCCTGGATATTTTCATTCCGGATACCTTACCCGCCGATTAGTTTTAGAAATCCCGATGCGTTTGCCCATAACGGTTCCGGAATGATATCGACTACCGAAGCATCTAACAACAGCTTCCGCAACAGCGGTAGTTCTTCCGCACCGCCCCCGGCCAGTAAGACCTTCCGTACGGCCGCCATACGGTCGCCCATCGCCGCCCGCACCTGGTCGGCTATTGCCCGCGCGGTATCCGCCCGGGCCTTTCCCAGTACGTCGGACAAGTCCAGCTCTCTGCCGTAGTGGTACGTCTTCCCGCCGTTTGCCATTATCTCCGGTATCCGTACGGCGGGGAGGGGAGCGCCCGTTGCCGCCTGGTAGCCGGCGGCCAGGGCTTCATGTACGGCAAAAATACCTATCTCCACACTACCGCACAAGGAACTAACGGGACGTGCCATTCCACCGACAATTTCGGCGGTGACGTAATCGGTGGTTTTGTAGCCTACGTCCACCAGCAGTACCAGACCGGAATCCGGCAGATCCGGAGCGGCAAGCATTGCTCCTGCCCCCTGGGGATAAACGATCACCCGCCCGAAAGAGACGCGAGAAGGCATGCTACCGTCCACCGAAACTTCAGCATGCAGGGCCTCCAGGTGCCGACGCAGATCTTCCTTTTGGCTGGCGTAGTAGGCCACGGGCAGTCCGGCCACCAGAATAGCCCCCGGTCCTGCGCCCAACAGCCTGGCAGCGGTAAGAATGAGAACATCATGGTTCGGGTGACGGTGCTTGTCCCTATCCAGCGTAAACGTCGCGCCGCGGCCCTCCTGGACAGCCAGCTCTCCTACGAAGTGCCGGCTGGTGGTGCCGTCCACCCGGCGGATCGTTACGATGTGGCCGGTATCGTTCCCCCTCAGATCGGCCAGGGCCAGTTCACGATATGGGGCCACCACTGAAGGGATAAGTACACGCTTGTCAGTAGTTACAGCTTTGGTATGACTGTAACCCACATCAATGGCTATTTGCACGAAACCACGCTCCTTTCAACATTCTTTAAAGACAGCTAAAAAAAACTAAACCGGGCACGCACGTACCCGGTTAAGCGATCCACTCCTTTCGCTGTGGTTCTCCCAAAAAAAAAGCGTGATGGCAGCCAACTGTACATCCGCTCATAAAAAGAAAAGGCTCGGTCTGAAACGCCGAACCTTTTCTTTTAATTCTGCAGCTTCCCGAAAATGGTCCTACGTTCCAGGCCGGAACTTTTTTCTCAGGGGCGGCAGTCCCAGCTTACGCCGGGTCTTGTTCTCCCGTCTCCTCTCCCGGCACTCCGCGCAGTACGCAAATCCTTCGTCCCCCGGAGCCAGGGGTTTGCCGCACCAGACGCAGAGCCGGTTGACCCGCCGCTCCCAGTAGACCTTCCTCCGCCGCCCGTACACTTCCCGCTCGTGTTCCCGGCAGTAGGGCGGGACAAAGCCGTTCGGGCGCGGCTCTACGGGTTGCTCGCAGAGGAGGCACAGGCCCTCCTCCCGCAGCCTGTCGCGGCGGTTCAGGTTCCGCGCCAGGCTTTCCCGGTAGCACGACTCGCAGTGTCCGGCCTTGAAAACGGGGTTTTCCCCACACCGCTCGCAGATTCCCTTCTCCTTCCGGGCATCCCGGACTTTCCGCGTCCCGCGGTTTACCTGCTTGAGGCACTTTTGACAGTAGACGTGCCCGGGCACGGCGGGCCTCCCGCAGTCGCGGCAGAGGCCCGCTGCCTTCAGCCTGGCGCGGCGCTCCTTCGCCTTTCCCTCCCGCTTCGCCATGCACTCCGGACAGAGTACTTTCCCGCCGGTCGGCTTTCCGCAGTCAGTGCAGATGCCCGATTTTCTCTTTTCGCGGTACCGCCTCCTGCGGGCCTCCAGCTCACACTCCTTCGAGCAATACCTGCGGCGGCCGGGATAGATGGGTACAGAACAGATGGAGCATTTTTCCCCGATTCCGCCCCACCCCCTTCAGAATGACAGGTTGTCGAAGTCTTCGACCGCGGCAGCCGGCCCGCCGAACTCCAGCGCTAAACTCTTCAGGAGCGTCCTTCCCGACATTCCTTCGGCCAGTCCAAATACTCCACTCTCTTTACGACCACCCCGGTCACCCGCCGTCTTATGCCGCACGCGTCCTGATATCTTTCTCCAGCCTTTCCGAGGTTGAGTTCCGGTGTTTCTACGGGTTATAAGAAAAGTCTCAGCCACTCTTCGAACCGCGCTACCTTGTCAGGACCGAGACGGGCAAGTTCCCGCTTGACTTCGTCCACCGTCTTTTCCCTGCGGAGCGCTCCCCTGTTTTTCGAGAAAAACTTGTCGGCAAAACAGATAATTTGCTCCTCGAGCAAAATCGGTACCATGTCCCTCTGGGGCAGGGGAAGGTTCCGCGCGATAATTTCCTCCTTCGTTATTCCGACGCCCACGTGCCGTTCGCAGACGAGGGCATGCCTCGGCAGGCCTTCTTTTTCTAGAATCTCGCGTCCCAAGTAGCCATGGCAAATATACGGTTTGTCTCTTGTGCAGCCTATCTCCGGGAGATAAGTCAAAAAAACGCCGATATCGTGAAGCATGGCGGCTTCAACGATGAACTTACGATCGGGATTGAGGTGCCTGACTTTCTCTGCCGCTTCAAGCGCCTTCCGAGCGACCGCTTCCCCGTGCTCCACCAAGAAGTGATAAAGCTCGAACGCCGGGTCGTAGTATTTCCGAATGATCCTCAAAGGTTCTTCAATAATCAGCGCTGTAATCATTCCTTGAATCACTCCAGCGACATAAGCTCACCCTTCTCTGGGGTTCGATATTTCCAAAAACATTCCTGCTGATGCAGACCTAACGACAAAAAGACGCTACCTTTCGATAATCTTCACCCAACTTTTCCAGTATCCTAACTGTTACTTCGCACCCCACCTTTGACGCTTCCCGCAATGCTTCAAAAACCGGCAACGGTTCCGGCCTGTATACCCTCGGCTCCAAACACGCCGCATAAGCATCGCATGCACCAATCAGAAGAGCCGCCGGGTGCGGGTCGGCCAGTTTGCGCGGGTATCCGTTACCGTTTCGGTGCTCATGATGCTGCTCGATCAGCACCCGGATAATCTCTGTTACTCCCAACTCTTGGGCCAGTCCTGCCCCTATGAGTGGATGTGCTTGGATAACAGAGTGGTCACCATGAGAAAGTAAATAATGGGGTTTCGTAAAATAATCTTCCGGCCAATTAGTCTTATCCAGGTCGTGCAGAAATGCAGCCAGCATTACGTCCCGTAGTTCTATCCCTTCCGCTAAACCGGGCTCCCGTTCAAGAACATCAGCTACCAGGATGGCCACGCGGCAGGAGTGGTCTAAAAGACCATTTCCAGTAGCTGCTATCCTGTTGGCGGCACGGACAATTAAAGTCAAGCATAACAACTCCTTTCGTGATGCTGCTGCTAAATAAGAAAAACCGGGTACGTATGTACCCGGTTAACCGATTTGTTCCATTGCAAACGGTTCTGCCAGCAGCTTTTCAAAGGTTTCCCTTAGCTCACTATCATATAAAACAACTGGTATTCCTGCCTTAATACTTTCCGGTACGGTCGGCTTCGCTGGCAGGACACAAGCAACGTTTAGGCCCGCGGCCTTCTGGACGTCGTCCACGGGTAGTTTTTCGCTGTCTGGAAAGTTGTTTGCCACGACCACCATTTTTTCGAAGTTAAAATCCTCGGGTAAACCGTCCATTTCGGCCTGAAGCTTCAGAAGATGGTTGTAGTCCGGGTCAGCAACTAATATCACAGTGCCGGCCAGGTCAATGGCCGTCTTAGTGACGGGCATGGAAAATTCCCCGGGAGTGTCAATTATTACAAGATCAACTACACCTGCCAGGGCTTTTATAAGCCCGATCAGTTTCTTTTCCGTAAGTAAAGTTTTATTCTCAAAGGGATCGTTGGTTATGACGTAAAGGCCGGGTATGAAGTGTGGCTGGAAGGCATGGGCCAGCGGGTCTTCCGTATCCTGCATGGCCCGGACCAGTCCTTCTTCACCCGTTGGGCAGTTAAGCCACGCATATACGGCGTGGCTTCTTATGTCACAGTCCAGCAAGGCAACCGTATATCCCTGCTGCGCCAGGGCGGTTGCAAGGTTTACCGCCACAAAGGTTTTGCCGCTGGATGTTGGGGAACATACTGCAATGACATTTTCTATTTCCGAAACACTTTTTCTGGTCCGTAATGATACCCGGGGAATACTCTTTTTTACCTCTCCCCCAAGTCGAACAATGCGTTTTAACGGACCTTCATGTTCTTCTTCATCTTCGTCAAAAGGTTCTAGTTGTTTTGGAACAGATACGTTTTGATTACCTGAAGCGGATTTAAGGATATCAATTACCTGGCCGATTCTTATTTCTCCGAAAATAATATCTCGAACTCCGTACTCGATTATTTTCGTTATTGTAACGTCACCTGGATCAAGACTCCCGGCTATAAATACAATCCTTATATCCAAAGACCGAAGCTGATATATTACGTCCAGGATGTCCATCTGACCGGAAAGCTCCGGGCTTAAAACTACCGTGTCCGGGCGCAGTTCTGAAGAATAAGTTACAACATCTTCACGGGAACGTACTTTGGCTATCACGCTGAAAGAACTACCCTGGGCAGCTTCCAGGGCGTCTTCAAGGTCTTCCATACTGGTTGCTAAAAGAACTTTCATATTAGCATTAGCACCTCCTGCAGAAAAAGTTTTGGATCAACTTCTTAGAAAATAACCCGGGATAAACTCCCGGGTTATTTCGTTAAGGCTAGCTCAACAGAATATAGTAC
The DNA here is from genome assembly GCA_017656185.1 of Peptococcaceae bacterium. Lineage (GTDB taxonomy): Bacteria > Bacillota > Desulfotomaculia > Desulfotomaculales > JACDOK01 > JACDOK01. The sequence goes on from JACDOK010000016.1 coordinate 9,713, forward strand.
CTTACCGTTTACCACTATCAGGGGGTCAGCGGTCAAGTGCTTTTGGAGTGACCCCTTCTCGGCAGTTAATGTTACTGAAATAATCGCCCCTTCTTCCGTATCTACAGGAACAGTATAAAACCCCCGCCAGGTATTGATGTCCTGGTCAATGGGTTCTTTAGGAGACAGTTCTATGCTGGCCCCGGTACTGAATACCGCATGAACCCTTTCTGCATATCCTTCCGAAGTCACTTCAAACATAACTTCCGCTCCTGCCTTGACTTCGACAGGAAAACTCGAAGTAGGAAGCAGTTGGTCAGGGTCATTGTAGGCTACCGCCATAACCCTTAAATCCCTCAGCAGCAGGGTTGTGGCTTCTAATTTCACCTGCAATATCTTGGGGGTTTTTGAGGTATCAATTGTGTCTAAAACAGCCCGGACCACAAACTGCCTTCCTGGAGGTACTACATGCCACGTACCTGGCGTTACTTGAGTCCAATTAGAACCTCCGTCGGATGACACGTAATATTTTATTGATGTTCCCGCTGGTATGTCATCCTGAACTGTGAGTCTTACCTCGTCATAATCTCTTGGAGTATTCAACACCTTTGACCAGTATTCCGCAGGATGAAAGTATTTCCGCGCAAGGTTGACCGTTGTTTCCAGGGCAGGGTTACGCCTCATACCTGAGCCGTCGAACATCCAGTATTGTATCTGGCCGGAATCGGTGACAACGGCGTACTCGTATGAACCGGGCTTGAGGGATACCGCCACCGGTTCGGTGAGCCCGCCAACGCTCAAAATATCCACCCTGCCTGCACCGGAAGGGTCGGTATACATCCAGTATTCGGCTTCGCTGTAATCCAGTGCTACGAAGCCGGTTTCGCCTGAGCTGACGGATACCACGGAAGAGAAGCCCAGGACGTCCCGGGCCGGGTGCCGGACGTAACCCCTTGTGGCGTCGTCGTAGAGGTAGTAGTACACTGCTGTTTGTGTTGCTATCACAAAATCGGGAGTATCCGGCACGGCTGTTATGGCAATGGGGTTCGCCAGTCCGGTGTCGAGGGTGAAGGTGTTTGTGAGCACCCCTCCTACCTCGCGGTATATATTCACCAGGCCCGTGTTGCCGGCCGATCTGGACAGCACCGCCGCTACGGTCTGGCCGTCCCATGTTGCCACAGATAGTGTATTAGAAAGTCCGGTGACTACCATACCCGGTACCGCTGACATTCCCGTACCGTTAAAGGAATACATAGTAAGGGAATCATTGGTAAGCGCCCATATTATGGCCTCGTCATTTCTGACTGCAAGACCTATGGCATCGGTTACCGTGGGAATCGAGAGAGCAGAATTTTCCACCAGGGAGCCGGTGGCATCGTCAAAAGTAAAAACCTTTATGCCGTCCGCTGTTGCCACGGCGTATTCGTAGCCCAGCTTTCGCACGGCAACGCTGCTGGGCATGGGTTGTCTGGGTAAGGTGACAACACCGGCCGCCGTGTCCACGCGGGCGGTAGTGTGTACCGTGTCAACCCCGGATAAGTCATCAAAAGTGTCCTCAAACACCGTAACTGCTTCAGAAGGCGGTGGGAGGGCTGCCAGGATTATCAGGAACAACAGCCCTGCTAAGTACCTTCTCAATGTCACTCCCTCCAGACCAATGCTGTTCGGGTAATCTTCCAGTCCCCGTCGATCTTTGCCAGCTCAAACAACACCCTCATTTCTCGCAGCATTTCCCCCGGTTTCTGCACCTTGTACCGGGCTTCCACCAGAGAAAGGGCATCCTTTGCGGCCACCGGCTGCAGCTGCAGGTCCGTTATTGTTGTTCCGCCGGTGTCAACTGTATCTATTGAGTTTTTACCTGTCGCATATTTGGCCGCTTCTCCCCACTTACCCGAGGCTGAAAGCTGCAGGTATTGTTTGATGATTTCTTTTTGTTCAGGTGACACGGTTCCTACTTCCGGCTCGGGACCGTAATTCGGTTGGTTGGTTAACTGCTCAAATATCTTCCACGTTCCATTCAGCCGGCATAACCGGTATAGATAGCTTTGCCTGCTCACGGTGCCATCCGGAAGTTTTAGTGATATTTCCGCTTCTACCTCCGCATACCGTGAATTGGCCGTTTTTACGAACAGGTCAAGGTCCAATATTCTTACCTTCTGGGCCTTTGTATGCCTCACTTTTACCCGTTCCAGGGCCTCCCCGGAAAGGTTAACCATCGCTTTGTCCCACTCTCCCCGGGCGCTGTAGCGAATAAAATCTTCCACGGCTGTTGTTGCGCCGTCCTTCAGGTCAGGGGTGGTATCGTTGGTGTTGTTGTTGCCCGGCTTTTCACCCAGATAAAAGAAGAATAAAAGGATCAGAAAGCAAAACAATAATGCGAATAACAGCGCACGTTTCACGATCTACCCGGCGTGGATGCCTCCGACTTTAGTCGGGGAAGGAAACGCCGCCGGGCTGTTCCCTCCTTTCTGCAATTAATAAAAAAACCCCGGTTTAACCGGGGCTGGTTAAATTAGAGCTTCCAGATCGTAATTGCTTTTGCGGCAACGTTCCCTGCTTCGTCCTTTACCCTGATCATGACTGTGTTTGGCCCAGGGCTGGATACCGGCGCGGTTATTATGCCGTCGGCGGGGAGAGGGGCGTATGCTCCCCCGTTGATGCTGTATGACAGGTTTGTGCTGCTGTTGTCGCTGGCAGCCACGATCAGCCGGATCGAGCTGCCGGATGTAGCTGTAGCACCAGAAAGAGTCTTTACTTCGATAAAAGGAGGAATATTGTCGGCGGTAATAGCGTTCTTGATTGCGTTGATAGCTGCTGTATTCCAAGCCGTCTGAAGCGATTCCTCAGCTACAGGGATTTCTGTGTAAGTGGATGATCCCTTATACCGGCATAGAATAGCATATTTTTCTGTACCATTTCCTACTGCTTTGGTATCTATATAACTAGTATTGGTGCTCCAATTTCGTACCTGAACACCGTTTTTCATAACGGCATATTCTAATTTTGTACCTGGAGGATACGATGGTACATCCCAGCTTATTGCACAACCATTATTCCACCGAATTCTAAGCTGATTGATGCGATAAACATAATAACGCGGGCTTTGCAAAGTAATATTTACGCGGAAACGTGGATTCTCGTCTAGCGGCCAATCATTTTCTTCTTCATAGGTTAATTTGAAGTAGGTAACGCCTTTAGGAAAAGATATTGCAACATTTCCGGTTTTTGTCTCACCTGGATCTACATGAAGTGGAATTTCAGCAACTAGAGTTTCTCGTACTCTTGTGTGACCACTGGATTGATATCCCCAAATACGAAGAAAAAACTGACCGCCATCTTCCCTATAGTGTGTATTCTTTATCGAATACTTCAAGGTTAAACTTCTCATTGTGCCCCCATCTGGCACATTATAAGAGTACAGTGTTTGCCGAACGGGAGATGATAAATTCCAGGTACCAAAAGGTTGCGACTGAATAGTTTTCGTGGGAAGCACAATGTCAGGAGTAGTAATCAATTCGGGTTGAACAATATTGTTTGGTTCTCGTGTTTGCCCTCGGTAGATCTTGCCGTTTCCGGCAATTAATATACTTCCATTAGCTTGGGCTTCTGCCCACGCGATGTTGACAGGAGCACTACCTTCTTTTCCAAAAGTGCCGTCGTATCGCCAGACCTTAAACTGCTTGTTACCGCCAATAAAAAGCGTGCCGTTGGACCATTCAGACATCGGTCCTGTAAATCCAACGTACATAACCGTATTGTAGAGACTATCAGCTCCAAGGATTCCATTTTTAGATAACCACCAATAAGATGACTTACCCTTTTTGGTGCCACATACAATTCCTGAAAAAGTTCTCATACTATATGGTCCCAACGAGTTGTCTGCATTTAACCACTGAACGGCAACGCCGAGCCAATCACCTCCGTCTTGTCCTAGAAACAGAATTTTACCATCGTCATAAGGAATAGTGTCACTAATGAAAGCACGGTTATAAGAACCTTTATAGCGCCATCCAGTATATTCGCCCGTAATAAATACATTATTGGCATTTAGAATTGCGTAATATCCACCGTCTCCTCCCATGACTACAGCATTATCTGGCCCTGGCTTATCACATACGGTTCTAATTGTTATGCCGTAAGAACGGTGGTGATAACTATATCTATCTCCTTGAGGCCAAATTCCTTGCTTCACCCACCGCCAAGCGCCAGACTTAAATTCCAATACTGCATAACGCCCGTATTGTCCAACAAAAACGATAGAAGTGTTGCCATCACGAACTGTAACGTCGGTAATGCTATAGTAATGAGGCCATGTACCTATAGCTTGCCAGGTGTTGGTACTGGAGTTATAAATAGCAATATGCCGGTTTGTGCCAGCGAAAACAATGCGAGGATCACCGTTTTTAAACCTTTCTGCAGCAACAAAATGTTCATTACCGTAAGGCCATGTGGTAATTTTTGACCAAGTAATGTCCCAATCAGCACGTTCACCAAAATTAACAGCAAGCGCAGGATGTATTCCGAATAAAAGAGCCGATATAAGAGCCATAAAATAAGGTAAAACTCTTGTCAGACGCTGCCAGATGCAGGTTCTATGTTGCTCTTTCTGGTGTTTTTTACATATTAAACCTCTCATTGAGATTTTGTCCCCTCCTTAATTCGTAAAAAAAGATATTTACATACTCAAAAAAGTTACCTCATGGCTTTTCTTTCTTGAACACCGATGTGCTGCTCAAGTGGAAATGGTCGTCCCACGGGCTTTGCCCGAAAATAACCGGCAGGCCGGGAACAATGGTAGGCTGGTCATATTCCACGGTTACTGTGACGTAGTTGGTGTTTTCTATAACATCCACTTTCTTGATATTTGCGACTTTCAGATGCCCGTCCGTTATTACTTCCTCCACCTTTTCCTGGGCAGTGCCCAGGTTCAATGCCACGTGCCTGGCAGCTTCCCTGGCGGCGTCGGTGGTGATGATCTTCGCCCAGCCGGTAAGTATGAGGGTCATGACCGACACCCCCATAAAAACAATCAGGGGGAGAGTTATTGCCACTTCGGTTGCAATAGCACCTCTCTTCCTCATGCCCACCACCCCAATGTGATACCGGTTATCAGCACTCCGGCGGCCACCGCCACGGCGTAGGGTATAGTAGTACCGCCGTCAACTTCCGTCTTGGAGAAATCACCTGACAAATACTTTCCGGCAATATACATTGAGTGATTAAAAGTAAAACTAAATACCTCTTTCATCCGCCCTTCCTTGATACTTATTGCTATGCCAATGAGAGCTCCCACCATTGCCGCGTAGAAAGCCGCCCACATGGCAAAGTGGGGCCCGGTAATGGCTCCCACGGCGGCCATAAGCTTCACATCGCCCTCACCCAACCCTCCGATAATCAGGTAAGGGATAAAGAGCATGAATAATCCTACCAGTAACCCCTTCAAACCAAAGAGAAACCCCGGCATACCGTCAGTAAATGTGTGCAGCGCCAGGGCAAGAAAAGCAATCGGGAATACCAGTATGTTTTTAATAACTCGCTGGCGCAGGTCGGTATAGACCGACCCGGTCAGCAAGATAACAAGGAGTACAGTAAGTGTCATAACAACCTCCGTTTACTTGTAAGGTTTTAACTTCATACTACTTTGTCAGGGAGCCATTACCGTATTCCCAGTTCTTGGCGTTATCGAGGGTGCCTCCCCCGGCGTCAACTGCCTCCTTGATCTTGGTTCCCGCGAAAGTCAAGAGGCCGATGATCACTGCGGAACCTACAGCAATCAGAATAGCGGTTTGGGAACCCTCGCCACCTTTTTCACTACGCAGAAAATTGATTACAGATTTCATCATAAGCAAAATACCTCCTATCCGGTTAATGAAGATATGATTTTATCCACAATGTCCTTGATATGGGGAGCAAGACCGGTATATATACCGATAGCTATGGCAGAACCGACAGCTATGGCAATGGCTATCTGCGTGGACTCACTCCCCCGCTCTTTGAGATACCTGCGCATACCTAACACCTCTCAAAAATTGAACACTTTCTTCAGTCCCAGCATGGCCGGCCCCATGACTATGACAAACAGTGAAGGCATGATAAGAAACATCAGCGGAAACACCATTTTTACAGGCGCTTTCTGTGCTTCTTCCGTAGCCTTCGCCCTCACAACATCCCGGATTCTCTTGGCCTGCGCATCCAGGACCGCGGCCAGAGACGTGCCGGTCTTGCGGGACTGGTTGATACTGTTTACCAGCAGGGTCACGTCCTTGGTATCCAGCCACCGGGCCATGTCGTTCAGCGCTTCTTCGATAGGCTTCCCCCCTTTCATCTGCACCAGGGCGTCCATGAAAGCATTTGAAAGCACCCCGGGGTAATTTTGCGACACCAGTTCCACTGCCCGGTTCATGTCCGCGCCGGCGCTCACCGCGATAGCCAACAGGTCGGCAAAGTCCAGACACTGGGCAGCGGCTGCTTTCTGCACCTGGCGGGACCGGGCAGTTACATAAGTTTGCGGCAGCATATAAAAGAAAACGCCTGACGTTATGCCGAAGAAAAGCATCTGCATAACGTTGGGCACAAAAAGCACAGCAAAAAGTCCCCCACCAATTACACCGCAGGCAAACCTGACGGCAATGAATTCCTCGGGGGACATCTTCCAACCGGCCCGGGCAAGGGTGAATCTCATTTGTTGCAAAGCAACCTCGTTGGGTAACAAAGGTTTCGTTATGTTCCTTAACCACTGGCCCGGGTTGCCCGTTTTTTCTTCTATTGCTTCCCCTTTTAACATGGCCAGCACGGCCCGCTTACGCTTACGCTCGGTGTCGTAAAAAAACAAAACAATGAGCAGTATGGCAAAAAAGACCAGATAGCCTAAAAACTCAGGATGTATCAGACGATCCACACCACCACCCCTCTCAAATTTTCGGTATGGTAATTTTTCTTATCACCCACCAACCCAGAACACTCAAGCCCAGGCTGGCCGTAAACACCATCATACCCAGGATGTTCTCGAAGAAAGGGCTGAGATAATCCGGCGACAAAACCCGGAGAATGACAATCAAACCCACCACCACAAACAGAATGGCGTTGCTGGCTATGCGCCCCTGAGCCGAAAGGGCCTTGGCTTCGGAGCGCATCCTCCGTCTTTCCCGCACTGCCCGGGCTATATTCTCTAGAGCGGCAGCCAGGTTGCCCCCCAGTTGGGTGTTCACTTTTACCGCCACCAGCACCATCTTGTACTCCACGGCGGGAATACGGTCTTTCACCATCTCCAGGGCTTCATAACCAGGAGTTCCTAAATCTACCGCCCGGACAACCTTTTCGATTTCTTCCCGCAGTGCCCCCTGAAGCCTTTCCAGACTTATCTTAAGTGCCTGGGTCAGGGACAGGCCGGAACGAAGGTGGCTGGAGAGAATCAAGAGCCAGTCCTCCATTTCGTCGGCCTGTTTCTCGGCGCGTTTTTTGGCACGTCCCTTGAGGTAGCCCCAAAATACACCTATACCAAAGGGAGCGGTAAAGCAGGCTATCACAAAATTACCAAACAATAAAAAACCTGCGGCGACAGATATTGCTGCAACCAGCAGGAAAAGTATCAAAACTTCGTGGGGTGCCATGTTCAGCCCGGCCTGGCTGAACCGGATTGATATGCGCTCAAAAAACCCCGGTCCGCGGGGTTTGACCGGAGAAACTTCCTCTCCCACCCCAAAGGCTTTACGGATGAATTCCTTCCGGGCGCTTCTCAGAGAGGTCAGTGCCCCGAAGATGAGTATAATAGACGCGAAAACCAGGGTTTGTATCGTTATCTCTTGCACGGCAATTCACCCCAAATCCATGCGGGCAGTTCCACTCCTTTTTCCCGAAAGACTTCTTCCAGCTTGAAACGGTTTTCCGTTACCACCAGCCTGTCCGCCTTGTGGTCGTATCTGAGAATTTCAGCCAGGACAATGTCGTTGCCATTCATTCCTTCGACTAAACTTACTTCAGTGACCCGGCGCCGGCCGTCCCTTAACCTCTGCTGGTGGATTATGACATCTATTCCGGCACAAATCATCTGCCGTATGGCCCTGACAGGCAATTCCACCGCAAAAAGAATCATGGTCTCCAAACGAATGAGAGCATCCCTGGCACTATTGGCGTGAGCCGTGGTCAAGGACCCATCGTGGCCGGTATTCATGGCCTGGAGCATATCCAGGGTTTCGGCTCCTCTAACCTCGCCCACCACGATTCGGTCGGGCCTCATCCGGAGCGCATTTTTGACCAAATCCCGTATGGTTACCTGTCCCCTGCCCTCCACGTTGGGGGGACGGGCTTCAAGCGGTATGACATGGGGCTGCTGGAGCTGCAGCTCCGCTGAGTCCTCCACGGTTACAATACGTTCGTTTTCCGGTATGAAGGAAGAAAGGATATTAAGGGTTGTGGTTTTCCCGGAACCGGTACCGCCGCTGATCAGGATATTGAATTTCGTCTGGACTAACTGGTAGAAAAGAAAAAGCTCCCGGCAGGAGTAGGAGCGGAATCTGAATATCATGTCAAACGGTGTCAACGGTACCTTACTGAATTTCCTTATGGTCAGTACCGGACCAATCAAGGACAGCGGAGGAATGATGGCATTCACTCTTGACCCGTCCGGCAGCCGGGCGTCCACCATCGGCGTGGCCTCGTCGCACTTCCTGCCGATGCGGGAAACGATGCGGTCTATGATGTTCATTACGTGCTTGTCGTCGTTGAACTTAACATCGGTCAGCTCTATCAGGCCGTTTCGCTCCACGTAAACTTTGTCCGGGCCGTTGACCATGACTTCGGATATTTCCGGGTCGTCCAGAAGATCCTGGATAGGTCCGAACCCGGTAACCTCGTCAATGATCTGGTCGGCCACCGCATTCAGCTTGGCCCACATTATCCGGGGCAGGTCTCTTCCTTCTTCCAGAACCTTATCCTTGATGTATTTCTCCACCTGTTCTTTAACTTCCGGTCGGTGGAGATTGTTGAGAAGACTTTTGTCCATCTGGTTGTAAACTGCATCCTTTACCTTAGCCCGGATTGTTTTCAAGTCGGCTTGCCCCAAATGTCCCAGGGGAACCACCGTGCTTCCCGCTTCCATGCGGCGTTTCAATATTGTCTGAAGGTCGTCCACTTCGTTATAAATCACCGGGCAGCCCTCCTTCTCATAAACAGCGGAAACCTGAATCCTGATTTTGTTGTCCCGAATACAGGAATTATTTGATTGGCAAGCTGCCGTACAGCCTGGTTGAAAGCCTTGGAACGCCTGTCAAGGACAGGCAATCCCCCGCTGTTGATTATCCTGTCTACAGCCGGGTCATGGGGAATTATAGAAGGGTTCTTCCAGGGTAGAACTTCGGCGTAGTCAGAAAACCTCAGCGGCGGCTTTTTGGGCATCATGTTGAGTACCAACTGGAAGTTGGAAATGTCTATTTGCGCCTGTGCCAGTGTTTCTGCCATTTTCCCATTGTCCTGGAGCGTTACCCGGCTGGGGTTCGCAATGATGAACACCTTGCTGGCGTTCTCCAGGGCCAAAGTCACTGACTCCCTGGGCATATGGGTGGTGTCCACGATTACCACGTCGAAGCGCCGGGTTAGGATGGATAAAATACGAGCTGCTTCCTGTCTGCCTATGGCTATACCGTCCAAAGGGTTTCTCGGCCCGGGGAGAATCTTCACCCCGCTGGGATGGTCCACCAGATAGTCCTTCAGGTCTTCCGTATCCTTGCTCAACCAGTCCAGTATTGAGCACCGGGGCTGGATGTTAAACACTTTGGCCAGGTCGCCGTTGAAAGGGTCGAAGTCCACGACTACCACGCTGAGCTTCGTCTGCGGGTTATTCGCCAGGGCCACCGCAAGGGAAGCCGAAACCATTGTCTTCCCCACGCCACCCTTAAAGGCGTAGCAGACCACCAACTTGTTGTTGTGAATAATAACCTTGTTATCTTTATGATGTGAAGGCCGGGCAGAAGGCCGAGATACAAGGTCTTGTGCCGGGGTTGGCGTTGTTTTTACGGTGGAACCCCGGTCCAGCCTGCCGCGCAGAGGTCTTGCATGCCGGTGTCTGTCAGCCTGCCCCCCGTTGGCTATGGAGACTATTCTTGCCACTTCGGCTTCGCTTTTCTGGCATATTCCCTTGCCGCCGGCGTTTAGAACGGACATTAAAAGATCCAGGTTGGTTTCATCGGACATTAAATAAACCGCCGTGCCCTGTTGGGCCAGGGCGGTTATGAGGTTTTCGGGCATTACGTCCGTGACTTCCCCTATGAAGGCTATGTCTGCCTGTTCCGCCTGGAGACAATCAACCGCGCTGGATACTGTTATGACTTCTGCTTTGACGTTTTGAGCTACGCGCTGCAGGAAGTCTACGTCCGCATCACAGATAATAACTCTCACTCTTCAATTCCCCCCTTATCGTTATCCGGAGAAGGCTGTTGGGGCTGGTTATAATGAATATAGCGGTTTACAAAGCTCTCCGCTGTGGTGGGCGTAGTAACAGCATCTTCCGGGTTCGCGTCATACCCGTTCAACATGAGACTGACGGTGCCGTTTGCCAGGGCGAAGTCTACGTCCTGAGCTTCCTGCGGCGTGAGGGCTACGATGATACCTTTCATTGAACCCGGACCGCCGATAATGTCCAAAACCGGAACGCTCCTGGCTATCACTTGAGCCACGGGTTGCTGCATGCCGTTCAAGGGCAGTTTCATTGAGCCTACAACATCCACCCGGTCCCCCGGGGTAACCTTACCGTTCAGGCCGTAAATGTTGTCAACCGGTATAGACTTGGCCCTCAACTTCGGATCTCCCAACTCTCCCAGGTGCGCGGCCAGGGAACCCGACACTCCGGGGTTGGCTTCCGTAATCGCACTGCTGGACACCGGCCAGCCCTGGGGTATTACCGTCCTGGCATATTTGCCAATTACGTGTTCCACCGAAGGAAACATGGTAGACTGAACAGCACTCCTGGGGAGTTGTATAATTTCCAGGCTTTCAGGGCTAATTTTGGTGTACGGTGGAATTTCCACCTTGGCTACCACGACCGGTACGGAAGATGTCGAGACATACATGAACTTCACTACTCCGAAAGCGGCCAGAGCCGCACAAATTAACCCTGCAATCAAAAGATATATGCCCGAGTTTTTAATAGTTAGTCCGCTAACTTTTTTCAAACTAATCCCCCTTCATTTGTACTTGAATATTACAAACCAGTAATTCCCACGCTTCAGGCAGGTGCACCGGTCTCGTTGATTTCACCTCCCCGAACATACTTTTTTGCACCTTCCTGAATTTGCGAGGGTGGTATGTGTAGCAGATCACCCCCGGCAGGGTGACCCCGCCGAAGCGGTACACCTGCGCGCCCGGCTCCTCTGCAAAATGCCGTTCCAGCCGGTCCAGAAGGCGGCGGTTGAAGGTGTTGAGTGTGACGGTGACCTCGCGGCTGAACACGCCGCGTTCAATAAGATCCGCCAGTCTCCGGATGTCCTCCTCCATTTCGCGGTTGTAGTCGTCCCAGTTCTCGTACCTGCGGCCGGTGTTCACGTGCAGGTCAATGCAGTTTCTGTATATCGGCACGGAAATGTTGCGCCGTTTGAGCATGAAGCCCAGCCACATACGGGAGCCGGGTAAGACCACCAGCAGCCGCAGTCCCCAGCGGCGCAGGGACAGGAAGCGCCACTGATAGAGGACCGCCGCCTGGACGACCGAGAGAAGCAGAAATGCAACATCGACCCAGAGCAGGGCAGCCAGGGCCAGGCGCATTCCGCCCAGGATGACCAGGCCGGCGGCTGTCAAAAACGTTACAAGAACGATCCTGGGGCCGTTCTTGCACCAGTGGCCTGCGATAAAGGCGCTGACGTAGTTGTTCGCGAACCAGGAATAAAGATTAATAAGTACCACCCCCCAAAAAAAAAGCACCGCCTCTCAATGAAGCGATGCTTTCAGAGGTATTACGAGCGTTTGTCAAAGAACTCGTCCGATAATCCCGGCTCAATAAAATCCAGAACCAACCTTTTCTTCTCCATTTCTTTATCTTCTTCGCTTATCCGAAAATCCAGCAATTCCAATTGCTCCACAGCATCCAGCGAAATCCAGATAATCTTCTCGGGAATATCTGCATCCCTGACCAAAAGGCTTTCTGTTCCTCCCCACGAATATTTCAAGCATTCACCTTCAACCTTTCTCCCGTCCTTGAACCACAGGCGTAAGTACGGCCTCCTACCTGCTATCCTGTAAGCTACCATTACATCTAACAACAACTTCCCGGGTGACAACCTGAATTGTGCTCCACCTTTTTTCCTGACTTTCTTCAATTGGTATTCAAGCCAATTTTTTTGTGGTTTTGTCCAACTCGTTAATAGTAATATATCCAGCATTCCAAATACAAATGCTGCTATATAAGTCAAACCAAACATCAAAGCAACAGAACCGAAATTAAGATTTTTAAGATTGATACTTGCCTCTCCGCTGCTGAACGTAACCACTGCGAATATAAAGTCATCCAATATATTACTTAACCCAAAAGATCGTAGGAAAAAGGTAACGATTAATACAAAACTGAATACAAGTGCCCCGACCCCAATAATCCTGCCCAGTGATCGCTCACCCTTACCGGTTTTCCCGGCAACCAGCAACGCAAAATTACCCGGCAACAGTACGAACAAGAAAAATAGTATTAGTGACAATGACAGCCCTGCCATTTATCGGCACCACCTCTCGAAATCCAGCATACAGGTACTAAGTTCCTTTAATGTCAATGGATGTTCTCTTCGAGCCCCATTTCTCTTATTTGCAACAAAATCCTCCCAAGTAATTACAGCAATTGAAAACAAAACGGCAGCAGCCAAGACAGCAACTCCCCATCCCAAAGTGATCAACAAGGCGTGTATGAGTTTAAAACCTTCTTCAGCACCTACAAACAAATATTGATACGGGATACACAAAAGCCAAAGAATGCAAACAAGCATAAAAAAGAGACCCAAGAACCATAAACCCAGCCAGAAAAGTCCCAGCCAGTGGTCCCCGTCCTTGATTGGCTTAACATATTTGTCCATACAAAACTTGGAAAGCTGGTCAAACAAGAAAGTCACTCTCCTCTCTTCATGGTTTTGCCCGCGCTTCGGCCTCGCGCACTATTGTTATTTTCCGTCCGCTTCCCGTTAAAGGGCCGTAAAGAAATGACTCTATTTCCGCGCTCACCTTCATGTAGTACCCGTCCAGGATGCCGTCAACGTCGGTGTCCACGGCGCGATTTTCGATTACCTGCACGTTGGTTATCCCCTGCTTGTCAAAGTTGTGCTTAGCTATGTTTTCGTTTAACAGTTCAATAGCGTACAGGTCCGCTGTTATGGGGTCCAGCTCTAAGTGAGTGCCAACCGGAACATTTCCAACCATGGTAAGTTTGGCCTGAATTGCGCTAGAGCCGGCCAGGGAAGCCGCGTCCACCACGGACTGCAGCTCGTGCTTCAACACAAAAATTCTCATGCCGTCGAAGCATAAAGCCATGAACATGAGAACCAGGGGGAGGAGTATGACGAAAAAGGTTGACATCACTCCGCGTTCCTTTTTGAACACATAACATCACCTCAAAAAAAGAGCCGCCTCCGTTATGGAGACGGCCTTGAAATTATTTTGTTAATTGAAGCTCCGGTCTCTCAACCGGAAACGGCCTTATTTTTACCACTTTCCGTGCCGTGCCTGCTCTCGTAACGCTGGCCTCCAGCACAACAGTTGTTTCGGAATATCCCGCCATGCCACAGGCCGGAAACGTGTAGGTAAAAGTCCTGGTATACGATCCCGATTTCTCAGTGAAGTTTTCCGTCCAGCTTTTTTCCCGGGGAATAGTCTTCTGGAAACCACCACTGGGGTCCATGGGATTCCACTCGACGGTCAACACACCCTTGCCTGTAACGGTACAATTCAAGTTATATGTTTTGCTGATACGCACCCGTTTGTGGTGTTTTTTGCCTTCCGAATCAGTCCATGTCTTGGTCTTGTAATCATAAGGCAGATAGTCTTCTACCACCACTTTAAAGTTGAAGGGCTTCAAGGCATCCCAAACATCCGGGGCTATGATTTTTACGCTGCCCTGTACTTCCTTCTCTGCGGGAAGAACCGTAATGCTGCAGGTGTCGATATTGTCGTCAAAAGTTGTTTCACTGGCAGGTCTGTCCCTGTCCGGGTTAACTTCCACAGTAACTTTACAATCCTGATCCGGTTTAATGGTGACGGAATTGTCATACTGTCCTATCAGGTCAAAATTGGGAATGTCCTTGACTATTTCGCCGTTAACCTTCCACACCAAGCGTGTAGTCAGGAGCCGGTTGCTGTCATTTGTCACCCTTGCTGCTACAGTTGCAGAATCTCCCTCTATACACTGTTCGGTATAGCTCGTTATCTGCACCCGGAGGTTTTGAGCATCTACTTCAACCGGCACGGTGATTTCATTGTCATCAAAAGTGTTTTCCTGGAAAACCCTCATCACCGGCGGCTTATCCAGGTTAATGACCGCCGTGATCTCTCTGGCGCTGGTCGCCGTCCAAGTAAAATGCACGGTGCGTTCTTCGCCCTTGTTGATATGCTCTAACTTATAAATAATGCTCCCGTTAACATTAACTTTGGGTAATTCATTACCGTCGGCATCAGTTAGCTTGAGATATTGATCGCCGTAGAAAACACCTATAGGGACATCTGCCCAATCGTAATCACCCTCGTACTTGAATACTGCGGTACCATGATAAGTTTCTCCAAGTTTGGCCTTCTCGCCTTCTGGGAGACCGGGGTCAATACTGACAGCTTGAAGGTTAAAGTTATTTATTACCCAACTGCCAACTATACCTTCTTCTGTGGAGATTAAGGTATAGTTTTGTGCCGCCGAAATCCCTCCACAGACCCCAGAGCCGAATTTATTTAAGCTATACCTTTCGCTGATTTTGACAGCATCAATAATCTTACCGTTGAGATTTAAAAACGCTAACCACCCATCAGAAGTACCTTCCCAAATTTCGCTATAACCATCAGGAGTAGTGAGAATAGTAGCTGCCGTCTGAGCACGACTGGAGAACTGCTTAACCCATTTTGTGGTACCGGTATTACGGTCGATCGCAATTAATTTACCTTTTTCTCCGGGATCGCCTACAGCCGGAAACAATACTAGGTTATTCGTCAAAGATGGGGAACGGTTGGAGAAAATGCCGGCGTATTTGTTATTCCACCAAATAAATTTTTGTTCAGCGGTGTTATAAGCGTAAACATTGCTTTGTGTGTCTCCAAAATACAGCATATTACCGTCTACCGAAAAACTGGCCGCAAGGCCACTCTTGATATTTTCTACGATCCGGGCATTATGGCTTTTCAACTCAACTTTGCCGTCAGGACGCTCTCTTAAAATGTCGTCTAAATAGTAAATCTGCAATTGTCCCTGCTGCCGTCCCTGGTCGAGGCCTATGGCAAACCCCTTGCCGCTGTTCACTGGGGCCGGGGATGACGAAGTGCGTCCTAGACCGGCGTTGATGTAGAAACCATCAGATTCCATCTTTAACGGGTCAACGATAATAAATACTTTACCCGTATCACCACTAGTGCAAATCACTACGTCATGCCCGCGCCATTTTAAAACCAAGGGAGCCGATGTAATATCCGTGGCATGAGGACTTTTCTTAGCCTTTACTTTACTTTGGGTGACATTAACAAAATCGGTAATATCAATTACATTCAGATTCTTGGAATAGGTGCCAATGAAAAGATATTTTTTGTCACCTTTTTCAAAGAACGTAGGGTCAGACTTGGTGGGTACACTTCCCGATAACTTAACACTCCACAAAGGTTTTAACTTTAAGGGTTCTACCGGCGGTGGCTCCGAAGCATCGGGAAGAAGGTAACCGTACATGATATTGTTTTCCACCGTGATGGCTACCATGCGGCCTTTCAGTTTACCGCCCCACCTGTCGCCATTTAAAATCAGAGGTTGCGAATAACTCGGTCCGCCGAAGTGACACATACACCCGCCGGTTAATCCCCCAACGACACTTCCTTCCCGGTTGCGCTCATCGGTAAACCCGAAAGTCTTAACCTCGTTCACCGGATTAGCAAAGGCTGGTAACACAATAGCAAACATTAAAAACAGTATTAAGCTTAACGATGTTGCTTTACGCATTATACACACCCCCATTAAATAAAAAAGGCTCCAAGTTGGAGCCTTTAAAAAAATACTATTGTTAGTTAAGGTTACTGAACCGGTTCTATCTCGTCCAAGCTATTGCTCGGCGGAGTAGTATTTGTTCCACCGCCGCCGTCACGGATTTCCTCAACATTCGTGGTGTTGGCTGGTGCATCGCTGTAGTCGTCGTTTTGTACTTCTCCATCGTTGATTATTACCGTCCTGGTCTTACCGTCCCAATCAACTTTGTAACCGAACGCCCCGGCCACCCACCGCGCCGGGAGATAGGTGCGACCGTTCCGGATCAGGGGCGTTACGTCCATCTGCCTGGGCTCATCGTTGACGTAAATTACATTGCCGCCTATGGCAAGGGTTACGGTCACATCGTCCTTGATTAACGTGACCGTATTGGCAGAAGGACTCCAGATAATCTTATCCTCCGCTACGCCTGTAGCCAGGGCCAGGTAACGCACCGGGACGTAAGTACGGCCGTTCTCGATGAATGTCTTGGCGTCCATGCTGTTCTTTACCCCGTTGACAATGTAGACGTTTTTGCCGACAGGAAACTGGATATTCATGTCCGTGTCAGCAAAGCCCGGAACGGCGAAAGTCAGAAGGAAAATCAGCGTTAAAACAACAGTAATAGTCTTACGCATAGGATAAAGGTACCTCCTCTTAATAATTAGACAAAATTTACCTGAAGTTTGTTTCGCTGTTCCATCCATTTTCCGTCCATTTTTGTTAGCAAGAAACATCGCTATTCGGCCACATCACCCCTATCTGTAATATAGACTCATAGACCTTCAGGCGAAAAAACTGTAATAAAATGAGGTTTAATTTAAATCAAAAAAGAATTCCTTACTCATTTCAACATAACTGTCTGCTAGATACTTCATTCTTGCTGCCTTCTGGTTTTTTGTTATAGCAATCTCAACTACTTTCCCAAGGCGCTTGACAGTTTTAACAGCCGTACTATAATCCGAATCGGCACTTATAAGAATGGCTGTATCATAAGCATTAAAGAATGCTTTAGTTAATAAGTCAGTTGCTATATTAACGTCAGTCTGCTTTTCAATGTGAATGTAAGTAGAGGGGTCTGAAGGGTCCAACTGTTTACCAGGCAATTGCTTCTTCGCTAAGTATCCTACTACAACCTCAACTCGGGGCATGGCAGACAAGGCATCAATAAAACGTTTATGGTTGTCGTAAGCTTTCGGATTGTCCTGTCTTTCGGCTAAAGCAGTATAATAGAAAACTTTGATAAGGCTCCGTTGACTTCCGCATAATTTCTCTGCCAGTTTTCTAATATTAAATCTTGGCGGATTACCATCAAAAAGATAATATACTGCATTGTTCAGGTTGTTTCCATCAATAAAAACCATTACTCGTTCCAAGAACAGATACCTCCTTTGAAAATAAAAAGGCCGGTTAGCAAAGCTACCGGCCTTGATTCTAAATCCTGCTGACGTCTTAACCTACTACGTCAGCAGCGAATCTATATTGCTGTCGGAGTTCCGTGCTCCGCCAGCTAGGTATTATTATAATCGGCATCCTAAAACATGTCAACTCATACTGGGTTCAATATTCCAAATTGTACCTTCTTCACTCCTTACCGACGAAAAAGGTCTTATCGCCTCGCTCGAGAAGAAACTGCAGCACATTCCTGACCCCTTCCGGGGCCTGGCTTACCAGCCAGGAAAACTGCCAAATTACAGCTAATAGACCGCCTGATATAATTAGGCCGTAATAGGCTAGTCCCACATTATCTAGGCTTATGTAGTGCAGTGCTTTTACTACCACCGGAACCGACGCAATTATCTTGTAAACAAGCACCAGATTGGGCATATCCTGCCTTTCTTCAATCCGGTAGGTGATCCAAAGCCAAACGTATAGAAACACAATCAGTCCTTCGGTAGAGGCAATGCCCGTCGTGTAGCCTAAAGATGCAAGGCCCAACAGGTAAAACCCTAATGCCTTATAATTAATGCTGCGCAGCTTGTCGTTCAACCACCAAAACCAACCAGCAATAATCATAAGCAGTTGGCCGAACCGCGATATTGTCTCGCTCATGCCCGCGACAAGCTGGCCGCCGGCGCCAAAGAATTTGCCGGCTATCATTCCTCCCAGGTCTGCCACACCAAACCCGCCGGAAAACATCCCAAACAAAGCCGCCAGCGGCGCCATGACCATGGGCGTGGCAACCCACAAGCAGGCCCCGACAACAAACAGACCAATGGCTGCAATTGCGGGGACAGCAACTAAAGCGTAGTAGGCCCAATTTAGGAAGATGTGTACAAGCAAAAGAGCTGTCACCATAGCCAGGAGGACGATCATGTTGTGCCCTACTTGAGACGGAGCATGGGCAACCCAAAACGGTAGCACCAACAAGAAGACAATCAAATAGAGGACACCTAGAAGCAACGAACCATCTCTTAGACGGAGCAATAAACTTCGCACATCATTCCAAACAATGTTTATGCTCACAAACCCAACTCCTTTCCCGGTTTAGTTCCATTATTTTTTGGCTTTTAGCACATTTTCAGCGTTTTTTACGGTCGGGTTATCCGGAAGCCTTACCAATATGCGATTTTTCGTGTCTATTGGTAACTACTCTCAGTCCTGGAAAAACTCCTTCTGGAAATAAATGCGCCTGCAGGCTACCTTCGAGCTTTAGCCTGCACATCCGGCTAAACTGCGGTTCAGCCCCGGAAAGGCTCAGTTCTACAAACATCCCCTTAACCCGAGAAAGGCATATCCGCTAAGAACGGCTAACGTAAGGAGTGCTCCCGAGTGTCTTGCTTTCCATCCTGTGCATACATTAAGGTTTTCAATTCCACTATTGCTTTTCTCATTAATTAACCTCCGTGCAAAAACTACAGTCCCCAAAAAAGAATTATTGAGCCAAAGACAAGCAGGAGTAACACAAACATCATTATGGCCGGAATGAAGCCAGTGATAAAGTTAACAACAAAAGGAAAAATCAATAAAGGGCGGGATAATCCCCACCGCCTAAGTAAATTAAAAACAACACATGACTTATAACGCATAACCTCTAACGAATACTCTCCAGCGCATGGTTATGGTTGCAATATTCCCCTTTCCTGATTAGATTTTCAATTAGTAGGTTTAAAGCGGTTTTTATCTCCGTACAAAACAAAACCGCAGGTATACCGGTT
The DNA here is from genome assembly GCA_017656185.1 of Peptococcaceae bacterium. Taxonomy (GTDB): domain Bacteria; phylum Bacillota; class Desulfotomaculia; order Desulfotomaculales; family JACDOK01; genus JACDOK01. The sequence goes on from JACDOK010000016.1 coordinate 29,018, forward strand.
TTAATGCTTTCCAACACATCCTTCGATTTTTCAGGTAAAACAACATCCGTTTGTAAACCTACTGCTTTTTCTGCATCTGATACTTTAAGATTCTGACCTTTAATTGAACGGTTGACCAGTAAGCTAAACTTATCAAAATCCAGGGTGTCTTCAATTTTATCAATGTCAACTTGCAATTTTATTAAGTGGCTAAAATCCAGGTCAGCTACCAGCACTATACTTGTTGCCATATCAATGACGGTCTTTGTTACCGGTTCGTTTAAATCACGGTAAGTATCCACCACAATAACATCAACATGCTCATGCAGTATGTTCAGAAAGTTCGCCAAAGACTTTACGCTAATCGGTACTACTTTATCTGAGTGCAAATCGGAACTAAACACATAAAGCTCAGGTAACATCGGGTGTTGGAAAGCATACGACAGCGGATCGTCATCTTTCAAAGCCTCGATTAATCCAACTGAGTCCATTGCAAACCAGGCCGCAATTGACTGCTGCCTGGTATCTGCATCAACCAGGGCCACGGTGTAACCCATTTGTGATAAGGCAGTAGCTAAATTAACAGCTATAAAAGTTTTGCCGGCAGGAACAGGAGAAACTACAGCAATCACTTTATTCGATGGGAACTGCTTGGTCGATTTTACAGTTATGGCCGGCATATCCCGCATCAGCAGGGCTGTTTTGGAAAAAGTGCCCCGTCTGAAGAAGAGCCCGCCCAGGAACCCCGCTTTCCGCTTCGTCCCCTTCTCTCCGGCGGTCGGTACTTCCACCGCATCCTCGTCCGGATCCACGCCCGCCTCAGCTAAGGTGGCCGGGTTCAGTACCCGATCAACCACGACCGCCGGGCTCACCGGGTCCCACACCAAGTCATAGACACCCAGCGCCACGGCCTTTCGTGCCAGGTCAATCGCCTTCGTGTCGTCACGACAGCCGGGCAGGAAAACCACACGCAGGTCGGCCATCCGGCACTCCCGGAGCAGATCGACCATGTCCGCCTGCCCCGGTAGGTTTATAGAAAGCACTATTGTGTCAGCTTCCCGCTGATGCGCCAGGGAAACAACCGCCTCCCGGTAGTAGCACTCTCCGACAATTTCAATAGTCTCGGCATCGCGCTCCTCCGCAGAATGTCTGATTTCCCTATCTAAATCTTCTAATCCCGTAGCAAGCAGTATACGCACCGGAACACCTCCCCTGAAAGCTTATGTAGAAGGCAAAGAAGGACATGGCCAAACCGGAAATCAGGTCTACTCGTAACAACCAGGGAGTTCTCAATCGTCTTCTCCCGGATAGAACATAGCTTTCTTAGACCAGAGGACATAAATCCCCTCGAAAAGGTAATCGCCTGTGACATCACCCGAAGCCTGAACCTTCCCATTAATCGCAGCGTCCCAACTAAAGAAAAACGCCCCTTTCCCATTGGCAGAGACGGGCCTCACTGCAAAGGCCGGAATGCCGAGCTTTCTTGTTCGGCGCCACAATACATGCAAGGAATTGGTCGTTTGGTCGTCGTAGAAAACGTCAGGGCCTATAAGTAGTATGCAGTTACTTTCTTACAGAGCGTCTAATAAAAAAAAACAAAGCCGGGTACGCGCGTACTCGGCCCCGTATATGTCAAGCTTCCCTGATCAGTATAACAGCAACAGCAAAAATACTGCCTGCAAAATGCCGCCCGCAAGCATCAGAAGCAGTCCCTTTCGCCTGTATAAGGGCGTATGCAGTTTGCTATATATACACGGGTACATTTCCAGAATTGCCCCCGTGATAACACAAATTACGCCGAAAATTGCAAGCCAGTACATACTATCCTCCGACTCTCAGTACATCCAGCGGATCAATCCAGCACCCCCGGTCCAGGTCTTTCACGCCGAAATGCAGGTGCGAACCGGTGGACTCCCCGGTACTTCCTACCGCACCGATTTTCTGCCCCGGTTGTATCATCTGGCCCTTTTTCACGCTCGTATCGCTCAGGTGAGCATATAAGTACAGGTGCAGCCCGTCCCGCACGGTGACGCGCAGGCCGCAATCACCGTACCAGCCGACGGCCGTGACAACCCCCCCGGAAGCAGAGACCACCGGTGTCCCCTCCGGCGCTGGGATGTCAATGCCTGTATGAAGAGAATACGTTCCTTTGGTAGGATGAATCCGGTGTCCATACGGAGATGAGATCACCGTATGCCCCGGCACCGGCCATTTTGCAAAAACGCTCCGGAACGACTCCGCGTACTCCCATATCTTCGAAGCATACTCTTTTCGGCACCGCTCCAGCACGGCTTCGTCGATTTCGCCGTCCACACCAAACTCCCCGTAGTAGGCGAGGGCCTCAAGCGTCTGTTCTTTCCAATTACCACCCCAGTCAACATTTCCCAGATGCTTCTTCAATATGTACGCGCCCACCTCAAGCTGCGCCCGAAGGCTCCCCTGATCCGCAACGGGGTCGAAACCCAACTCTGGAGCGTGCGCCTTCCAGTCTTGCTCCGATATTCCCAACAGCCCCCCCGCTGCATCGGGGTTGAAGGACGATTCCTGCATTATGACGGCGACCAGAAACCACCACGGAATGCCGTATTTTTCCGCAACGCCATTGATCACCGGAACCATGTCCGGCGGCAGCATGGCCGCGGACACAAATTCCGAAATATCGTAGTTTTCCAGCATCCAATCCAGCCATTCCTTCCCTTCGGTGAACCCCTCCCCGGCTTCCATGACCCAGGCACGGGCTACTTCAACCTCGTCGGGCTTGCCCCGAAGATCATACAGGTTCTTCAGATACCCCTTGATCCAAAAATACTTATCCGACAGAATCTGCTTCCTATCCACCAGCACCTCTTTTTTAACCATGGTAGTGCACTTGTCCGATTTGTGTGTAAACGTCTTCCACTCGTATGTAAACAGGTAGTGCCCGTAGATGGTATAGGCTTCCACCAGAAGGTAAATGTCCTCTGTTTCCTTTGTTACCTTTATTACCGTGTTTCCGTCTTCGTCTTTAGTTTTGCAGCGAGTTATCCTGGTGATGGTGGACGGTTTGTAGTAGAAGTAGGGGTGGAGATCTCTGGCGACTTTTTCTCTCAAAGAATCTGGTATCTCAGCCTTTCCGTAGTTATATGCCCAGAAAAGGTTCACTGCGTGCACAATGCCCCACTTCAGGCGTAGGTCGTAGTCCCGCCGGTAGTGATCCACCAATGCGTAGAGCTTCGGGTAGTTTTGGGACGGGTAGTATATCCCTTCGCTGGGTACCTCGTAGCAGTCAGCCGCATTCCAGGCGGGTTTTCCTTTCCAAACAGTATCGGTGAGTTCCAGGTATTTATTTTTTATGGCTTCGTCCTCCGGAGACATTTCATACGAAGTCATATATCCCCCGGGAATCATTGCCGAATAAGTAAGTGCCACCAAAATAGATAGAATAATAAAAATCAATAAAAAAATCAGTACAGGCACAAGGTAAGGCAGAAGGATGAGGAGAAGTTTCTTTATCCCCGCTTTTACCGTCCGCTTGACAGCGTTTTTGGCAACGTTCTTAATGAAACGCTCCATATCACCATCCCCTTAAAATAAAGAAAGGACCGGGGAAACCGGTCCTTTCTCAGTGAAACCGGAAGCCGTCGATTGATGACGTGGGTCCGGGGTTATGGTAGCGTTTTTGGATAGAATTTCCCTCTTGCAATGGAGTTCCCGCCATTTCCGCCACGCGCGTCGTCATCTGCGGAGAAACGGCGTCTATACCTGTCAGGGCGGCCATCTTACCCGCCGTTGCCAGCGGGGTCCATCCCCCGCCAACATGCTGCACGGCTTCTTTCAGCGATCCGGTTTCCCGGAATTTCCGTGCGGTCTGCGCACCCAGGTGCGTTGCGCTTCCGGCAAACCGGGCCAGGCTTGCCGTGACGTTCGCCGCACCGCGAGCAAGTATCTGTCCGCCGGGAATCGCGGCGGCAGCCACCGTAGCAAGAGCGCCGGCTACGGCACCGGCGGCGGCTCCGACCGTGCGGCCTGTATCCAGAGCACGCCCTATACCATCTCCCGGAGATGATCTATCTGTACTAGGCGCAGCTGTTTGCTGGGAAAGCAATGAAGAAGCACCAGGCGGAACATATAACCCCGACGGTGTCCGGACCATCTCATCTCCTGCCATAACAGGAACCGCACCTCCGTCCATGGGTGCTCCGGTCAGAGGTATGCCGTCCAGGGCACCGGCGGCAGCAGCATCCGCACCTGCGGCGCCCGCACTTCCGCTGGAAGGCATGGACGAACTTTGCATGCTGACTGCTCCGATGCGCGGCAGGGAAGCCACGCCGGCCAATCCAAGCATCCCGAGCATTCTTGTCCCTACACCTTCTTCGTCAACACCGGACCACTGCGTCCAAAGCCCCTGGAGGGAGTTTCGCAGCATACCGGCAATAGGCAGAACACACATACACCCGACCAGGAGCGTAAACCATCCTCCGTCTTTGACTCCCTTTGCCGATATGTCGCAGAAGGTCAGCACTAAAAGGAAGGCTATGACGTACGCAGATTGGAGAAAGGCGTTGGTCAAAACTTCTCCGACCCAGACCATGGCCGCCCGCGCGTTCTTGTTGATCGCCCACAGCCATGCCGCTATCGGAGTGAAAATATATATGGCAGCTAGCACCCACTTGCGAACCAGGAAGACAATGTTCAGGTGCAGTTCCAGGCCGGCGAACATCAGTTTGACAAGAGCCGTACCCAGGACGGAACCCGTCCTGATGCTTTGAATCACATCTCCCCCGGCCTTGAGGTTGTCCAGGGTGGATGACGCATCAGCGTTTTGCGCTATGCCCACAAGAGAAGCAACCAGGGCACTATTAATTAGAAGCAGAATACGTACCAGGATAGGTGCTCCGGCAATAAACAGCACTGCGAACACCCACCGGAGCATGCTCTCGGACGCTTCGGCACGTACATCCGGCTTCCCCGTGACTCCAGCATTCACGAACTTAAACGCTGTCAAAAAGATAGTTATCAAACACAACCCTGCTGCAACCGACCCCATTCCGGCATACCAGACATTGAGTTTAGGCCACCAGGAAGTCAACGGCTCCGGATTCATTAAGTCGTCCAAATCCCCCGGCGTGAACAGTAATTGGCCCAGGGTCTTAAAGTCCCCACCGGTAATGGCTTTTTCCAGCGTCTGGACAACCGTCACCAGGCTGTTGATAACCGCTGCGATAGCCCTCTCGAACAGCCCGCCGGTATCTCTAATTGGTTCACTATTTGTATCCGTTTCGTCTCCATATTGGTCGGCCTGTTCTTCAGGCCTGTCGGACACAACTACGTTTACGGTTTTCCATCGCCAGGCCGCATCACCGGAAGAAACTTTATATACATATTCCCGGTCAGCAATCAAACCGGACGTATCTGTCCATGTCATTGTTACATCGCCCGTCTTACGAGGAGCGTCAAGCACCGCTACTTTTTTCAAATTGTATTCATTTGGGCCGCGCCAGACGGTCACTTTGGTGTCACCGAATACCCGACCGACGTTTTTCTTAACAGATGCCGTCCACGTAAGCACTACCTTTTTTTCGTATGTTTCGGCCCTGAGGTTGCTGATACCGCTCACGCGGTAAACGTCACCCGCCCATACGACACGCGGAAAAACACAGGAAAGGATGCAGAGCAAAACAGCTATACCGGTAGCGATACGCCTCACTTGGCACCACCCCCGTAATACCAGACGCCTCGTTCGCCAGTGCCGGTGGCAAAGATTTTTGACGGCGCAGGCGGGTCGTACCGGGGTCCGTACTCCCGCCGCCAGCGCACGCGTTTTTTCGGCTCACCGTCTTCCGGACGCAGGTGCCGGTCAATCCGGTAAGGGCGCGGCGGCAATTTTTCTACCTTCTTACAGTAAGCACAGGCTTCAAAAGCACGGATTACCGCTATCACTACATAAATGCAGAGTATAAAAAATAAAACGAATAAACCCCATAAGTTGCCGAAACACCATGCCATGCCGCGTATACTCTCTGCTGCGATCACTTCATCTTCGCACGTTGCAGAAATGCCGTTGTAACGGTAATCAGACCAATTCACTTTGCTCCCCCTCCCTCGGCAACGCCCGTGGTTACGTGTGGCCATTCGTGGGCCAGGGGCTGCACATATAGTGTTGTGAAGGTGTTCCCCACGCGCAGCAGGCACTCACCCGGGCGGGCCCGGTCCAGAAAGTCCGCCGCACCCGAGGGAAGTCTGAATGCTTCCACCACCTGCGGGAGAACGGACGGCGACTGCCGTAAAAGCATCAGTGTCTCGCAGCTCCCGATGATCGCCCGCCCTTCCTCGCGGGCCAAAAACTCCTCGATGAACTGGCTTGCCACGACCAGAGAAAGCCTGCGCTTACGACCACGCCGGGCGAGTATCTCCATAAAATGTGCTGCCGCCGGGTATTTCACAAACATCCAGCTTTCGTCGATCAGGATAGCCTTTCTATTTTCGTACCGCAGCACGAATTCGTGCCATATCCAGGTCAGGATCACGAACATGGCGTAAAGCTTCGTAAACTCGTCCCTGATGTCGTACAGGTCGAATACCACCGCCGGGGAGTCCAGATTGAGCGTGGTTTCACAGTCGAACATCCCCAGGGAATTTCCCCGCAGGAAAATTTTCAGCACCGTAGCGAGATCGTCCATGCCCGGCTTCTGTGACAGTCGCTTGTGGATATCAGACAGGGTCGGCATCTGCTTTTTGACCCGGCCGATGGCATATGCTCCTTCTTCGTTTAACCTTGTCCCGCCCGGCTTGTATAAGCTGTCCGGGTCGGATGTGATACCCCTGGCGGCATACTCTTCCCGCACAACTTCTTCAAGTATGCTGATTTCCTGCGCGGTCAGGGACCGGTTGGCAAACCCCTGTACGGCCGTGGTAAACAGGGCACGAACGTCGGCCACCTTATCCGATATATTGACGGTCACCGCGCCGGTATCCGGATCAGCCTCCGGTTCCAGGTCCAGCGGATTGATGCCGCTGACCCTGCCGGGGCCGATGGTTATCACCTGTCCGTCATACAGGTTAGCCGCTGCTTTGCGGTATTCCCGCTCGCAGTCGAAGATTATTACCTTTACCCCGTCCAGCACCAGCCGGCCGGCATATGTCTTCAATGTCACGCTTTTGCCGACTCCGGGCGGGCCGAACACAGCCATGTGCGCGTTCATCAACCGAGGCGGGCCGATGAACGCGTCGTAGAAAACCGGCGTGTCGTCTGCGGCGTGACCCAGGAAGACCCCCGACGGGTGCGTAAAGGTAGAACTGGTCACCGGAAACACGGCCTGCGCTCCGCCCGTGGAAAGATTGCGCTGAAATTCACTCGTGACGAGGTTTGCCGTGGCAAGAACACTTTTAAACCCGTCCACCTGGCGGAACAGAAGCGCCCGCGCCTGGGTCGCCTTCCGTGCCAGAATATTTTCCAGACGGTCGCACCGCTGGTTGAGATCGTCTTCATCATCTCCGTAGACGGCGATCAGAATCGTCACGAAAAACACCCGATCACGGTTTGTCTGCACGGCTTCGCGCAGCGTCTCCAGGTCGGCAACCGTCCTGGAAAGCTCGGGCAGGCGCACGATGGAACCGCGCTTTGTATCCACTATGCGCTGTGCCTCTATTTTTACCACCTGTTTAGTGAGGCTGGTAACTACCCGCCGGTCGGGTACCGGGTTTATGTGCACGGACAAATCCACCGACCCGATGCTGAAAATATCGTCAAGCCACGAGAGCCAGATACTGCGCGGCCATGTAGACAGGGCAAAGACCCGGACGTACTGCGAAGGTCCGACAAGCAGGCGGTCGGCAAACTCTTCCAGCCCGTCCGGGGCGATCAGCTCCCGCAGCGACGGCACGTTGTTTACAATATCGTCCTGTTTCTTTTTTGTCTTTTTCTTAATTCTTTCTTTAATCCTAGCGAACACCAAGCGGCACTCCCTTCTTTCCGGTTAAACAGAGATCCAGGCCGCCCGCCGCCACAACTTCCGATGGGCGCACCCGTTTCCCGCGGTTAAGCTGGTGATGCAGGAGGTCCACGATGGCCTCGCTCGAAAGGCGCTCAACCACGACATTGGCCCTTCCGAGGCTGTTAGCCAGCACGGCGCACCGGTGGTCAAGCTCCTGAGCCGCCTTCCCGGGATCGCGCTGATCGCTTGTAACGACAACGTAAATCTCCCGCGACAGGACGCCTTTAGTATCCTGTATGGCATCCAGGTACTGACACAACTGCTCCGCGTAAGCCTGGCGGATCGGCGACGGATCGCGGGTGGCACGCGCGGCAATGCCGGATACCGCGTGTCTCGTGTCTACCGTGTTCGTGGCACTCACGAACTGCACCGGGAAGGAAATTCCCATAGCGCATGCCATCAGCGCGTCCTCGGTAGCCGTCTGCTCCTCTTCGGACATAAGAGCAACGTTAATTGGCGTGATCCGGAGTATGGCCCTGTACCGGTTATTCGTCAGTTGTAGTACGCCGTTCCGCACGTCTTCGATTTCCCAGAGCCACTGCAGACCGTCCCGGCGCTGCTTTTTCTCCTTATCTTCCTTCTGTTTTTGCGGCGAAGAGCGCGACCACCGCCGCGCACTCCGCTTTTCAACGAGCCGCGACAGATATGGAATGGAGCAGCCCAGGGAACTGCCAGGACGACGAAAATAATCCCGATAATCACTTAGACCTCCCTCCCAGGACCCACCGTCGTTTGCGCCAGCGAAATAGAATAAACAAGGCCGCGTACCGGTCAAGATACATGTCTGCAAACCGGCCAAAGGCGAAAGCACAGCTGCCTGCCAGAAGTGCAGCGTCGCACAGTATATGCACCCAGAAAGGTACATGGATGAGACGAAAAAACAGCCAAACAATTCCGATAAACGGCAGCGGCGCGCAGAGCCAGACGAGTTGCCGTAAGGACAGCAGCCCACCCATGAATTTCTCTTCTTCCAGCAGGTTCATCGGCACGGGGAACTGGCGCATCAGCTCCCCAGCCTTTCCCCGATTCCCAGGAAAACCCCCGCCAGAAAGAGCGAGGCCCCCAGTACGACGCCGGCCACACCTACCCACAGCAGGCCCTGCATCGTTTCCGCCATTTTCTCGGGGCGTCCCTGGGAGATCATAGTGCGGACGGCGATAACCACCACAGACAAAAACAGCACCGCACCGCCAATGGGCATCCCCACCGTTTTGACCAGGTCAACCAGTTTATTAACGAAGGTGCCCGGGTCCTGCACATCGACTCCGGCTGCCGAAGCGGTCGTCACAGCAGCCGCCATGACAAAAACAGTTAATACGATTACAGTAAGCGTGCGTTTAAGGTTCATTCTTCAATCCCCTCCTTTTATGATCTTAGGGTAGATGACAGGTAAGATACTTTATCACCCCCACCAGATAAGGTGCCCCGTACCACAGTACGAGGCCAAATGCCACCGCCAGCACTGCGCCCAGCACCCGGCCAAGTATCTTTGTACCGACGACCAGCACCAGCAGCGCAGATATACCTGCAGCTGCCAGCACGAGCTTTGCCATCGTGTCCGTAATCGGGCTGGCGACTTCGTAGATTTTTTCACCCAGTGTCTGGATTTTTCCAGTAAATTGCTCCGGGCTAACCGGTCTAACCGGTTCGACAGCCGGAGCTTCATTCGCCGCAGCTGTAGCCCAGACCGGCAGGACAAGGCCGCAAAAACATAACAACACTGCAATCCATGGTTTCACCTACCTACCCCCTTTCGTTAGCGTCTAACTAAAAAGAAAAACGCCTGACGGCGTTCAGCTAAAGCTAACTTTGTTCCGCTACCCAACTTCCGCCACCACCCCGGCCTGTAGACCCATTCCTGGCAACCGGTATCGAACTGAAAATCCATAGGATCCAGCACCCCGATATCAAGCGTTTTGGGCAAAGGATACGGGAACAGCTTATCAGAAGCACTCACACTCATCAGCAACACCTCCTTCCTAACAGCGAAGGAGTTTATCATCCCTCAAAAAAAAATGCCCGCTAGGCGGGCCATGGGGGTGTACTCCGCCACCGCCGCCCACCCCCGAAACGGCGGCTTCCAACAATACAAAAGCCGGGCGAAAGCCCGGCGAGAAGTTCTTGACCTTTTTGACCGGATACTTGTCATACAATCCCTCAATAATGCATCATCCTTGCTCTGCCCTAAAAAAGGTATTTTCATTGGCTGATCATCCTACTTACCGTGCCACAGGTTTGCTTTGCGGTATATATCGCACCAGAGAAAAAGTGCCGGTACCCGGCATACTTGTTCATACGAAAAGTGCCGGTCTACAAACGCCATTTGCGCAATGCAGTCCCGGCACTAAGACCTAATACTCCATCCTTGCTCAATATACACCTACAAATAATTCTTACTGCCCAGACATTACCACCTAAACTTTAGAAGCCCCTTTGCATAATATCCCAACGCCCTATTGCTTTCCCTTAATTACTATCAAATAATTATTACCAACAAGCAGGAACTAATTAAAGAAAGTCGAAAATCTGGGTAATACAGGATAAAAAGTAGCTAGGTGGAAGGATGCTCATTACTTTCCTCTGATATATCAGAGGAAGCAAGTAATTGCTTTAAACGCCGAAGCTCTTGAATTATATCTTCTCTTGTCTCTTGCTTTAATAAAATTTCCAAAACATCTTTGGTTTTCATATATTATACCTCCCCTGTAAAATATATGCACGCAAGGATCTATATAGAACATGTTTTTTAAGGGGGTTTAAGATTTTGGAAAAACTATCTATTCTACACGTATCCGATTTTCATATTGAAGAAAATAAGTTGCCTGATATCCAAATTGTTCTAGATGCCTTTTTTACGGACATAGTTAAGCTTACTCAAGAAAATAACGTTTCAATCGATTGCGTTTGTTTTACTGGGGACCTTATTCAATCAGGGGCTCAGAGGGAAAAACAATTTGATTTAGCAATAGATTATTTTATTACACCGTTAATGGACAAGTTACAGCTGCAAGAAAATAACTTCATTTTTGTCCCTGGCAATCATGAAGTAGATCTAACCCAAATTGATGAAATAATGGAACAGGGATTATGTTCTAGATTGATTAGTAAGGAAGCTACTAATGACTTCTTAGATCACCTTCAATCCAAATACCTAACAAGAATTAGCCACTTTAATGAATTTACCCAACTTTTTCACAAGAATCCAATAATGAGTAACACTCTTACTTCCGCTTTTATTTTGGAAAAAGCTGGAATTAAGATTGGTTTCGCTTGTTTAAATTCTGCTTGGAGGTCAACAGGAGCAGGGGACGCAGAAAAAGGCAAATTGATCATAGGAGAAAGGCAGGTTGATCAGGCTTACAACCCTATTTCAGAGTGTGATATAAAGATTGCCTTAATGCACCATCCCTTGGAGTGGTTAATGGATCATGATAAACAAGCTGTCGGTCCATTATTAGCTCATTTTGATCTAGTGCTTTTCGGCCATCTCCATAATCTATCAAATCAACAAATCATAACCCCAAGACAAAATACTCTTTATTGTGGTTCCGGAGCCCTTTTTAAGGGCCGTTCTATATACAATGGGTACTCACTAATCATAATTAATCTGTCTAGTTTTGAAGCAACAATCCTTGTACGTGAGTATTTTGACGGTAAAAGAAGTTTTGACAAAGCATTATCAGTAGCGGACGAGGGTCGTATTACTTATCAGCTTAATCCAAAGCAGACAAGCGTAACAATAAGTTTAAACTTGATAACTAACTTACGTGAACGTTTAATTCCAAAAGTTAACAAATCTTTAGTCTCAACTATGGTAGATCATTCTGCTCCTCAACAGCTTGAAGAACTTTTTGTGTCGCCTAATTTAAGTTATAAATCGGTATACAGAAAAGAAGAAGAACAGGAAAGTCCGAAAGGAAAACCTAAACTTGAAGATATTCTCGAGGCAAACGAAAATGTTATGTTTATTGGGAAGAAAGAAATCGGTAAAACAACATTGTTACATTATATTACAGTTCATTACATAAAAGAATTTGGTAGATTATTTAAAGTGCCCTTTGTAATCGACCTTAACTTAATACCAAAAGGTAAAAACATTATTGAAAAAGCCATGATCGATTTTATCTTACGTAGTACAGACCATCAGGTAGTTCTTACATTAGATCAAATTATTGAACTTTTGCAATTAGGAAATTGTATAATCCTCCTTGACAACCTCGATATTAGCAATAAAAAGCAAATAACTGTCATAAAAACCTTTATTGATAAATACCCTGGTAATCGGCTAATTATAACGGTAAACGAAGATATTTTTACTTCTGTTTCTGAAAAATACTTGCCCGATTTCGGATGCAAGAAAATTTATATGCTCCCATTTACAAGAAACGATATTAGAGCATTAATCACAAAATGGTTTAATACTAATCAATCAGTTAATATTGTTGATGTTGACCAATTTCTGAACAAAATAGTTTCACACCTAACATACATTGGCTTACCAAGAACACCATTTATAATTTCCCTTTTATTGGCTATTTGTAACAATGACCAGAACTATATGCCTGTAAATGAGTCGTCAATGATAGAAAGATTTATGGAAATTGTTCTTGAGAAAATGAGATTAGAAGAAACAAAAATTAGTACGTATGATTTTTTAAATAAAGAAAATTTTTTAGCATTCCTAGCTTGGCACATGGCTCAAAAAGATAGATTTTATTTAGATAAGCATGAATTTCTTGAGCTTACGGCAAAGTATTTTGAAGATATTGGTTTTGATCTAGCATCCAGTAAATTTGATACATTGTTTTTTGAAAAAGGCGTTCTTGCTGAATATGATGATAAAGTTTTCTTTCGGTATAGATGCTTAGCAGAGTATTATTTAGCAAAGAAAGCTAGTACTGACCCGGATGTTTTAGATTGGATACTGTTACCGGAAAACTACTTAAGGTTTACCAGTGAAATTTCTTTCCTCACCGGGTCGAATAGAAATCTAATTAAAGTAGTGGAATGCCTTGAAAAACGTTTGGCATCTCTTATGCAGAATCACATTTCATTACTACCAAATTTACAAGATTATGGCATAGACGTTGATTTTAGTTTATCCACAGAGACAATTGAGGCTGAATTAGAAGAATGTATTCTGGATGATGAAGAAAAGGATAAAATTTTTGATTACCCAGATCTATCCGAGCAAGTAAACTCCCCAGATGCTCCACGGAAGGTTTCAGGCTCAAATACCTTCATATCCACCCTATTACTCTTCGGTAGGGTTATTCGAAATAGTGAACAACTTAGTGCAAAGATCAAGGAAAGGACACTTAGTCTTTGTATTAATGGTTACTGTGTTGCATTAGCCATTTTCAAGCAACATATTGAGAATATAACGAAAGAAAACTTAAATGCAAATTTAGAACAATTCGGTATCAATCGCCAAACTAAGGATGACGAAATAAAACTCATCAAAAACATACTAAAAATAACAGTACCACTGGTATTGCAGAATGTAGCTTCTGAAACAATAGGCTCTCCTAAACTAAAAAGTATTTTTGAAAGGCTAATAAGTAACAAGGATTGTGATGACTTTTCCAAGTTTATCTATATCTTCCTATATGGTGATTTAAAGCTACCTGGGTATATTGACAAGATGGAAAAATTTATAAGGTGCACAACATCAAAAGATATCCTTTCGCTAATAGTGTTTAAGTTATGGTTCTATTATCTTATTGGTCATACCACTCCTTATCAAGACAAGGCTGAATCTTTGCTCGCTGATGCAATTATTAAGGTTAAAAAACTTCATACACGTTTAAAAAGTGAAGTTATCAAAACCCTTCGCAAAAAGGCGATTGATATTAGAGGCTTCCTCACAGCATCTGGTTAACTGATGCAACAAAAGAATGTCAATTTAATATGCTCATCCGAAATCCGAAAACTCTTGTGTGACTGTCACAGGTCCATCTGCACCGCCAGCGCCCCGGTCAGCATTTCGAAATCCCGGTAGGTATCCGGGTCCACGTCCACCCCGGCCAAAATGTGGAACGTGCCCCGGATACCCCGCCATTCGTCATCTACTCCCACGCCAGCTTTTCCACCGCCCGCTCCAGGTCCTGCACCGACGGCCTAGTGTACCTGGCCGTGGTGTTTAGGTTTGAGTGACCCATCAGGGTAGCCACCCTGTCCAAACTTTCTCCCGCATCCACCAGAAGTTTGCCAAAGGTATGCCGCAACCGGTGTGGGGTTACTTCCACTCCCGCCAACCGTCCAAACCGAACCAGCACCTTCTCAACAGCCCTGGTAGTAATGTGTCCTCCCCGACCCCGGCGACTGGGAAACAACCATTCTCCTGTCAACCCGGCCAAATACTCACTCAATACCCGCCTAACCGTAACATTTAAGGGCACTTCCCGATATTTATCGCCTTTGCCCTGGCGCACCCGCACAAAGCCCGACCGCTCCCGAATAACTACGTCATCCAGCCGTAATGCTACGACTTCGGATACACGCAGGCCGGCATGCAGCAGGAGCATCACCAGGACCTGATCGCGCAAAGAACCATACTTCCGTACCGTCCTGACAAGTGTTCCTAGCTCCCTGCGCTCCAACCAGCGTGGAGCCTTTTTCTGCTCCCGAACCCGCTTTACCCCGGCGGTAGGGTCGGACTGAACTACCTTCTCGACAACGGCCCAGGAAAAGAAACTGGATAACACGTCCAGGGCGTGATTTACTGTGGCGGGTTTCCTGCCCCGCTCCAGCAGATAGCGGCGGTAGTCAGCCACGTCCAGGGGAGTTACGGCAGCCGGGTCGAAGTCGCCGTAAGTTTGCTCCACCCATCCAGCAAAGCGCCGCAGGGTAGATAAGTAGTCGGTTACGGTGTGATCGGAGAGTCCTCGCCCCCGCAGATATAATTCAAAAGTGTGTAATAGGCCCACTCTACTTCCTCCCGCGTTTTCCTTATACGAACTAAAAACACCCCCTTAGCGGGGGTATTTTTGCCTGCTTATACGCCATCCAGTCAGGCTTTAGTTCGTATAAGACTTCTTATATGAATTTCCTATTTCGCGCATCCTAAATAGTCAAAAACGAGCACCGTAAGACGTAATGTGTTATCATGTTGCCAAAAAAGAAAGTAGCATTATGAAAAATTTTAAGGATATACCTTTCGCGGTATTTGATAAAAATCCCGGAAGACGTGCCTTTTTTCCATATTTCGGTTGTGGCTCGTATTACGGGGTAAACCCTTCGACCATACGATATTTTGAGACACTGGGCCTTGTAAAGCCCCAAAAATCGAAGGGCAATCAATCACCGTTATCATTCGAAGCGTGACGTTAAAACTTAAAGAGCTGCGGTCCTTATCTCTCGCACCGCCCAAAATTAAACCTCGCTTTTAGTTTTATCAAGGGGTGATCACCGTGATGGAAGGTTACTTAACTAAATCGGATTTTAAAAAATTAATTTGTTCAGATGATACAACAACACGCAAACAGTTTATGATAGCTTTTTCCGATAAGATTGAAAAATTCGTTGATAAGATCTTTGACACTTATCACGTTTTCAAAAAAATAGATCAAAAGTGTAAAGGAGATAAAAGAAGATCTTTTACTGCTGCCTTTTTCTATAATGCTCTCAATAGTTTAATTGTTTCATTTAATCTTTTAATTTCGGGATACTTGGTTCCGTCTGGAAACTTAATGAGGCATTTTGCTGAATCCTTAGCAACGGCACTATTAGTTTCAAGTGAAGAACTCAACGTTTTAGAAAGGGTTGAGAATAACCAATTTCCAGTTCACAGATCTTTAGATTGGATCAACAGGAAGAAAGTTGCGAGTAAATTACAAATAAATAAAAAAAGGCTGGAAAAGTTTAGACAGGTAATAAAGAACAATTATAACGATTATAGTCATGCTTCTTTGTTTTCTCTAGCTAATGTATTCTATTTTGACCAAAACGCAACTGTTTTAGGAGCTGTTTATGACCCTGGTAAAAAGAAAGGTTATGAAATAGAAATTGAACAACGGTTACGGGCTATAGCATCCTTAAAAAACGCTATGGAGGAATATATCAGAAGATTAAAATAAAATATCCCGCAATTCCATCATATTTTTGGTTTTAAAACTATTATAGCTGTTTTTGATAATCTCGCGCCACTCAAAAACTCCCAACCAAAAAACCAGCGGCAGGAGAAAAAGGTAAATCTTAGTTTGCATTACAATCCGCACATCTGTATAAAAAAAGCAAGTTAACCCTAGCCCACAAAAAGTACCGTTTTTGTGGGAATTTTTAGGGGTCTAGCCCAAGCTTAAACTGTACGGCTACTTTTAGCAAAAGCTCGCGGATACCGCCGCGAGCTTTTGCTTTCTTTTATTTTCTCTCTATTTCCAACCCTCATCCTACCATTCTTTTGCTACGCCAATAGCCCAGGCCCCGCACTCATCGCACTCGCAAACATATATAACCGTTTCGTCCGGGTGCAGGTTACCTTCCGATGCGTCAAAGGTTTCGTCGCAGGTATGCTCATACAGGTTAAACCACTTATTTCCGCAGTCGCAGCTGCTCACCCTCACGCGCTCGCGAAAAGCAAACTCGCCGCAGTGCGCCAGGAAGTAGTCACGTACCTGCTGTTTATTCACCCCCTCGCAATCACTGTAACCGTCAAACCTGCTGAAATCAGCTTTAAAAACTTTTTGGTCCTGCTCCCCCTGATTCTTCCTCTGCTCCCGGTTCCGACGCAGGCGACCTTGGATTTTTTCGTACACGGCGATCAATTCCTCGCGGTAGCAGTTGATGCACAATCCGTCTAAATCTTTTCTATGTAACGGGTCTGTAATCTCCACGCCGCAGCGTCTACATTTCATATTTTTCTCCACTCCCTCTAGGTTCGGCCTCACCCGGATCAACGGCAAGCCGGTGACCGGGCGCAACCGCTTTTAGAACAACCTTAAACCGAACACTTGCCTTGCCGCTTTTTCATTCAACCACAGGACTTCCTGCCGCGCCCGGCCCCCCTCTGCCAGGGTGCGTATCGTCCTGCGCTCCCAGTGTGCCAGCCGTTCATTATATATCGGGTTATCGTAACCGCTTAACAGGACAGGTCCCGGATGCTGGTCCAGAGCTTCCAACAGTTTAACGTGATCCTCATTGGTCATTTCGTAAGCGTAAAAAGTGCAACTCCGGGTACTAAGCGGATACGGTGGATCGGCGTATATCAATACATCCGGATGTTTGTAACGTTCAATTAACTTCAATGCCGGCTGATTCTCTATTTGAGCGTTTTTAAGACGCGTTGCAACATGTATAATCTGTTCAGGAAGATGCCCCACCGATAAACACAGTACATCCTACGCCTTCCAACTATGTCATTTCTCCATCCTGTTTTTGTACAGGTTCTTGTTCCAAAAGCCTGCCAGCACCGAACCAGGAACCGCCTGGCGTCCTCCAGTGGGTCACCGGTGCGCTCATAGCTGGCGTAATATTCCTCCCTGGCCCAGGGTGTCATCTCAATGAGTGCCGCCAACTCTTCCGTCCGATCCCGAATTACCCGAAATAAATTAACTACGTTGCCGTCGATGTCGTTTATTGTTTCTATTGGAGACGGCGGCTTATTAAAGAACACTGCTCCAGACCCGAAAAAGGGTTCCAGGTATGTTGTGTGCGCCGGCATATGGCTAACTATCCAGTCAGCTATCGTCCATTTTGACCCCGGATATTTAAGCACACGTGCAGTAGCATCCACCATACTAACCCACTCCCAACAGGGGTTCCCACAGCAACCCCCTGGCAATACATTTTTCAATCGCTTTCCTTCGTACCCCGTATACCCATTCCGGCATCTTAGTAAAGTCAACAATTTCATCCCAGGAATGTTTTATCTTGCTTGCTTCCTCGGCGAGTACCCGAGCGACTTCGCAGGCGTCCCTAATCGTTGCTATATCAACCACAATCGCGACACCGCATGCAAGTGACACGCGGCAATCTCCGGCAAAATCAAACCCCCTGGGAAGTTTATGGACAACCAACCCGGGAAACTCCCGGCTGACAATAGCCCGAACGGGCCTGTAACGCAAAGGTGCAGTGCCGCAATGCGAAGGAGCATAAGCAATATTGAAACACACCCCTAATCCTTACCCGGCGCCAACACGCCGCCACCCTACAGGAACAAAATCTAAACGGTTATAGCACCCCTGATTCCCTTCTCTATAAACTCATCGCTGAAAAATTATCTAACAGCATCCCACTTTTGCCGGGTTGCAACATTTTGCAACCCTCCCCCCTTCCCTTTCTTACCGGTACCGCAAGTGCCGTACCACACCCGCCGCGACTCGCGTTCAGCTGCACGGGCTTGGGCATACCATCGACGAACCAGCACATCCGGCGGCGGCGTCTCCGGCTCCAGTGCCGGAGCCCAGTCCCTGGCATCCTGGATTACCTGATCGTAATAACCTGGTAAAGTATTGGGGTCAATGGTTGCTGTTTGCTGTAGTACGTATCCTACCGTCGTTTCCGGATTCACAAAACCGGCATCACGTACAGCTTCCCTTGCCAACTGTATTGCTTTTCCCAGATTAAAACTATCTAGGGCTTCCCTGATCCGCAGTATGGCAGGTCCAGGCACACCAAAGAGGATACGGGAACTAATTCTTATTTCGTACGTTGCCCGCCCGGCCGCCTCCGACGGGGTGGTATATATAGGATCTTTGGCCTCGTGCGGAACGGGGTGAGGTATCTGAGGTATCGGGGGTAACAGCATGGCAAACGTCCGCTGCTCGCGGGTTGCATTCATTTCCCTCAGCGCACGGCGCATCACGGCCAGGACTTCGGGATCTCTGAGTAATTGCTGGACAGCTTTGATATAGGACGTGCCGAGAAAACGCTCCCGGCGTTTTCGCTCACGGTCCTTCTCCCGCGCTTCGGGCGTGCGCTTTCGCTCACGGTCCTTGCGGCGGCGTATTTCGACATTCTCCCTTTTACGCCGCGCCCGTTCCGCCCGGTAGGCCTCCGGGTCGTAACACTTCAAGCCTTTCGTTACGGCCATCTTTGAAACATTCAATCTCCTGCCTATCTCGGCAGCGCTCATTCCGCATAAAAAATACCCGTCCAGGTAGGCATCCAGGTTTACTTTTTGCGGAGGACAGCATCCATTGCACACTAATCCCCACACCCTTCCGTCCCGCCTTGTTCCACAAGGCCGGACCCGGACTAAATTATTCGCTTGTAGAAGGCAAAAGTAGGAATATTCCCATCCTATTTCGACGAATTACCGGGTATTTGTTGTGTTATGATAAGAAAGTAATCTATGGAAAGTAATTTCACCTAGGTTAAACCTATTTTTCTGTTTTGAAAATTGTTTATTTTGTTGCTTCTTTTGGCCCATAGGTTGGAGTGCTCGCGTTGTGCGAGCATCATCTCCAAAATAAATAGCCTCTACAGGCACTCCAAAAAATCTTGCAATTTTGATTGCTGTTTTTAGGGGCGGAGTTCGCTTTCCAGTTTCGTACATTGCAACAGTGCTTGGATGTAATCTAACGGCTTTAGCAAATTCTCGTTGTGTTAATCTTTTTTCTCTTCTTAGTTGCGCTAAGGTCTTGGTTTTCATGGGCATCACCTTTCCGCTCTCGCATGTTGTGAGCATCTAATAGAATAATACACGCAATATGTGAGCATGTCAATACTTCCGGCAATAGAATTTCACTATTCGCGAACATATATTTTTGACAACTCACAAATTGTGATAGTATATGGTGATGGGGAGAAAAAATATGATGCTAGCGTCAAGATTAAGGCTTTTAAGAACAAAAAAGGGGTTAAGTCAACGGGAGCTAGCCAAACTGATAAAGATAGCACCTAGCACCCTAGCTATGTATGAAGTAGGAAAAAGGGAACCTGACTACAACACCTTAGAAAAAATAGCTGATTTCTATGGAGTCACTACAGACTATCTTCTTGGCCGCACCGATAACCCAAAAGGAAACGTAGACGAATACGATCCTAAATTGAAGAAGGCCCTCGAAGATCCGGCTATTACCGACTTATTAATGAAAGTTCCGGATCTTACCGAAGAAGAAAAGCAGTCGCTTGCCGAACACTGGGCCTATGTGATGGACTTCATAGAGCGAAAACGCCAAGAACGCAAGAAACAGCAAAACGATTAAAAACCACCTCTTCTAACCAAAAAGAAGGCCGCTGCCGAGAGCAGCGCCTTCGCCGTTTATAGGGGTCTCGACACAAATCGACAAATATTTTCACCAAGGTGATCCAATTGCACTGGGCAATCAACCGCGCTTTCGAAGTGCTTGAGAAATACGACCTGTGGGATACCTATGTAGGACTTCGTCAGCTAAGGATGATCTGCGACAACCAGGACGTTTACTATACAACCTTCCCCTTCCGCGGCCGGATCAGGGAACGGTATGTGCGAACATCGGACGATATCAAAGTATTGACGGTAGATCGCCGCGCCCTGGGCGACACGGCCATGCACAAACATTTAATTGCTCACGGCCTGGGACACCACTTCCTGCACCAGGGCAACCACTGCCACCTGCATACCCTGTACCTGGACAAGCAGGAAATCGAAGCGGAGCAGTTTGCGGCTGTGCTGCTGGTACCGCCGGGCGTGCTGCGCTCTGAAGACAGCTGGACACCAAAGAAGATCGCCCTGAGATGTCGTGTACCGACCAATGTGGCTGCCCGCCGCTTCCGGATTATGGAACGAGTGGGGATGTGAATTAAGGGAGAAGGATGATTGCTTGTGATTGACTTTAATAATTTGGCGAGTTGTGAGAAGAGATCTCTAACTACGTTTTGTGATCGAGCAAAGGCTTTGATGTCAAGGCGTATGTTGAAAAATGGTCTTCCGAAAATTGAGTTAAAAGAAACTATCTCCCTAAATCCGCCTACTTTCGAGTGCGAGGCTACACTACCAGACGAAGAAGAATTTAGATCATTTCTCATAGATTTACGTACTTTTATAAGTGAAAAAGAACCCAACTATTTCTATAAAGTTTACAACATTCTCCATAGAAAACTTAATGACAAGGCACTCAAGGATAAGCTAGTCTTAGTACGAAAAGAATTTTCACAGGCTTTAAAGCAAGGACCAATTAGCATTATTAACGGTACAAAAAAGTATACGCCTAAATACATCATTAATTTATATTTGAACGGCCGCTATTTTCACGATGATGAAGAGAAACGAATTGAACTTGAAGAGCTCGAACATAGTTTAGGAGGCGAAGCCGAGTTAAAGTTTATTTTTCATGAGTGTGCTCGCAAGCTAATAAAGTGCATTTATATTTTACATCAATTAATTAGAGAAAATGTCAATAATTTAGGATTCTAATAATTCTAATAAAGCTTTTTGGAAGGTAGGTAATGTAATATGGTACTGTAATGCCCCCCAGAAATGAGACAACTTTAAGCGGCTGATTTCCGGAGACAATTCCTAAACTGTACCGGTGATTGATAATCTAAGGCAGAGTGCATACGCTCCTCATTGTAAAACTTCACCCAGTATAACCAGGATGCCATCACCGGATCTGAGCAGAGCCCAGATCCGGCGGTACCTGTAGGTGGGGTATTGACGGTATAGTTCCTTAATCCGGCGATAGATTATCTCTCCAGAAAACAACTGTTTCGTTCCCAAGGGGAGCAGTATACAAGGTTAGTAATTAACTGGTTAGCAAAAATTAGAAAAAGAAAGTTTTAGCTTTGATCGACCTATTTCGACATAATCGCCAAAGGGTATCGACTGGGTCAAGTCCAAACTTGTGTGTAAAATCCCTCTGGTAGGGTAGTTGTTTTCAGG
>JACDOK010000017.1 GCA_017656185.1 Peptococcaceae bacterium
CCTTTCCTTCTAATCAGGACATCTCTATTTTTACACCAGTTTACTGGACGTTACTGGATTATGACCCGCACTTGTAGTATCTATGAACAATCATAATTATAAAATTCCGGGAGGTCTACAATGCGCCGTAAAATTTGTTCCAGTGTATTAGAAGCGATTGGCAACACGCCAATGGTAAATTTATCAAGGCTAGCTGCAGGGTTGGAGGGTCAGATATTTGCCAAATTGGAGTATTTAAATCCCGGTTTCAGCAAGAAAGACAGAATAGCTTTACAGATCATAAAAGAGGCGGAGGAAAATGGAAGCTTGTCCCCCGGGCAAACAGTGGTGGAGCTGACAAGCGGCAACACAGGCACGGGACTTGCCATTGTTTGTGCCGTAAAAGGATACCCTTTTGTGGCGGTAATGTCTAAAGGCAATTCTATGGAAAGAGCCCGTATGATGAAGGCTCTGGGGGCAGAAGTAGTGCTGGTTGACCAAGCACCCGGATCTCCTCCGGGGCAGGTCTCGGGAGAAGACCTTGCTCTTGTTGAAAAAGAAGCCCAAAGAATTACTAAGGAAAGAAAAGCATTTCGGGCTGATCAATTTAACCGCCCCGGGAATACCCACGCGCACGAATATTATACAGCCGCGGAAATGTGGGAACAGACAGAAGGCCGAATAGATGTCTTTGTTGATTTTGCCGGGACAGGAGGAACTTTTGCCGGATGTGCCAAAGCATTGAAAAGGTATAAGAAAGATATCCGCTGCTATCTGATTGAACCGGCAACTGCACCATACCTTGCCAAAAAACCGTTAACCAATCTTAACCATAAAATTCAGGGCGGGGGATATGCTATGGACCTGCCTCTTGTAGATTCCGAGCTAATTGAAGATTATATCTTAATTTCTGATGAAGAAGCCATCAATGCGGCAAGAGAGCTGGCCAAAAAAGAGGGTATTTTCGCCGGTTTTTCGTCAGGAGCCAATGTGGCAGCCGCTTTAAAACTTTTAAAGGAAAGAGAAAAGGGTGCCAATATAGTTTTAACCATTAATGATTCGGGATTAAAGTACTTAAGTACCGACTTATGGAAAGACAACTCTTAAGGTGAAAGAAAAGCGTTCTAAAAAAACCAGCAACCTCGTTACCGCGGGCGGTTAGAACGATTACCGGAATATTGCTCTCCTTCCGCAATTCACGCATAACTTCCCACCCGTCCACCGAGGGCATCATCAAATCAAGCAATATCAGGTCCCAGTTTTCGTTCCGCGCCCTGGCCAGTGCGGCAGAACCGTTATCGGCTTCTCCCACCTCAAAGCCTTCCTGTACCAGGTATGACTTGATAACATTGCGAATTTTCCGTTCATCATCAACAACCAGAATACGCATGGTTTCTCCTCTTTTATACCCGATTTCACACAAGACAGATGTTTACAACGTTATCAGGTTAACGCCAGCATAGCATCCAATGCCTTTTTAGCCTTCCGCCGGATTTCTTGGGGAACTGTGATTTCCGGTTCCAGTCTTTCCAAGCAGCGTGCTACTTTACGAAGAGTGGTGCGCTTCATATTGGGACATACGGCATTCCTGGATGCCGGAATAAAGCGTTTGGAAGGATTTTCTTTACGCAGGCGGTGCAAAATGCCCGTCTCGGTACCGACAATCAAGCTGGTAAAATCCTGCTCGGATGCAAAGCGACAGATACCACCCGTACTTAACACCGCGTCGGCCATCGCCCTAACTTCCGGCCGGCACTCGGGGTGAACCACCACAGGGACACCAGGGTATTGTCTCTTCAGTTTTCTGATGTCTTCAGGGCCGATCCAGGAGTGCGTGGCACAGTAACCGGGCCACAATATAAGTTCCTGTCCCGTTGCCTCGCTCACATACTGGCCCAAGTAGCGGTCAGGGACAAAGATGATACGCCGTCCCTTGTAAGCACGCATGACCTTTACAGCATTTGACGAAGTACAGCAGACATCACTTTCCGCTTTGATTTGAGCACTGGAGTTTACGTAACAAACAACGACGGCATCAGGAAACTCCTTTTTGGCTTCCTTTAGTTCTTCTAGCGTAATCATATCCGCCATCGGGCAGCCGGCTTCAATGTCGGGAAGCAGTACCTTTTTTTCGGGAGAAAGAATGGCAGCCGTCTCAGCCATAAAATGGACGCCGCAGAAGACAATAACGTCAGCGTCCGTACGCGCAGCCCGTTGGCTCAATTCCAAAGAATCACCCACAAAATCAGCAATATCCTGTATCTCTCCACGCTGGTAGTTGTGCGCCAGGATCACAGCGTTATGATATCGTTTTAAATTTTTAATTCGTTCTATTAACTCATGATCCACGCCTAACTCCTCCCTCTCCACTATTACACCATAACCGGTTAAAGCAGTTTTTCAACCAATCTTTACTATGTAACTGGCAATAAGTATCTTGAGTAATTTAATTGAGTTTGTAACAATTTTAATACACGCTTTGATTTTGCGTCAACGTATTCCCTGCCTTTAGTAATGATTTGAAATAGTTAAAAACCTTGCAGCAGAAAATAAATAGAGAACCCTATACGGGTTCTCTATCAGCGGTGGTATTTAACAGCACAGGTCTTCTTATTGATTGCCTGCCGCGGCCTCAGTTTGCCCGTGCTTTTTCCACCAGATCTCGTCGGCCACTTTGCCCCATTCTTCCGATCTCTTATCCAAGAACGCCCCGATTTCTCCGCCGAGCACCGTTTCGGCTCCTTCGTGCGTCGGATTCGCTCCCGACTCCGCTACAATGGCGCGGAGCGCCTCCGGGTTGTCAATGATGGGGCACGGCCGCAGGAGATTTTCGTTGAACGGCTGGCGCTTTTGATATGCCGTGAATAGAGGCGATTTCAGACACTCCACAAGACTCTTCTCCTTGATGTTATCCAAAGAGAAGTGGACAAAGGCGCAGGGTTCCACTTGCCCGGCGGCTGTAATGTGAAAATACTTGCGCCCTCCGGCAATGCATCCCCCGGTAAGTTCTCCGTCATTCCAAAAGTCGGCAATTTGAATAAGTTTATGAGTACGGATATAGCGGATACGGTCGATCAAATAGGCCCGCTGCTCGGGCAGAAGCATAAGGTCGGGGTCGGGATTACGCCCTATCGGGATATAGTGGAAGGTCCAACCGTAACGGACCCCTTTATCCACCAGGAAGTCAATAAATTCATCACTGGTGACTTCATACACGTTGTGGCGGGTAATCGTGATCGAACAGCCAAAAATGGCCCCGCGTTCACGCAGTAGATCCATAGCCCGCATAATCTTATCAAAAACACCTTCACCACGGCGGTTGTCCGTGGCCTCGCGCCAGCCTTCGATGCTGATGGCAGGTGTAAAGTTCCCCACTTCAACAATGCGGTCGGCCATTTTCTCGTTGATCATAGTGCCGTTCGTGTAGGCCATAAAGGCCATATCGTGGTGTTTCTCACAGAGTTCCATCAACCGGGGATAAATCAGGGGCTCCCCGCCCGACATTACCACCCAATAAATGCCAAGCCGCTTTGCCTCCGTCAGAATCCGGTCCAACGTCTCAAATTCCAGAGTATCGCTCTTCTTGTATTTACCGGCCCAGCAGCCCTTACACTGTAAGTTGCACGCACTGGTAGGATCGAGCAGTATAAAATTGGGAATGTGTACGCCTAACTCCCGGCCTATTTGCTCCTGTTTAGGGATACCGAAAATCATAGCGTTGACAAACCAGTTGAAAACCAAGCGATCTTTCACATTTTGATGCGTGTTCTCAAACAGGTCGTTGATATAAGCACGAATTACCGGGTTATTCTCGTAGGCATCCAAAATCTTGACGGCGTGGCTTTGATGGTGTTCCTTCAGGGCGAAACGCCTGACCAAAAAGCAAATTTGGCCAAGGTTCTGCTCGGGATTCTTACCCACGTAATGCATTAACTGTCTTAACACTTGTTCACCGACAAACCGCTTGGCAAACGAAAGATCCGGCATACTAACCCCACCTCCCATTGAGAAATTATCGGTATAAGGCCGCAATTTCCAGGACACGCTCCCAGCATACGCGTTAATTCATATCCTTGGAAATTGAAATAGGGGCTCTTATTCCATGTCGTTATACCTTTTTATATTATAACTGTAAAGCTGCAAAAATACCGTAGTTATGGTGAGAAATTGTAGTGAAGATTTTTCCATTAAGAGAAGAAGAACGAGAAAAGTGGTAATACGACCCGTAATAGTAAATCCTTATTCCAGCAGGAGCATGTCTTAAAACCGAAATAATAAAAATAATATTTTTACCTTATTTAAATATTTATTATATGTACATCAACCTGCTAATGTCAAGTTAAACCATATATTCTAATATATCCCTTATAATAACCATTATATGCCACTGCTAATTTTAGGGTCAATAAAAGAAAAAAGCGCCCTACAAGGCGCATCTACCAAATTACCCTGCCCAGGCCTTCAGGCTTTAGCGCTCCGGCGCAGTTACCGCCCGGTAATTTGGCAGCCCATCCTGGTACGCAGCATCCAAAGAGCAAAGAGCACTATGGGAACCGTGGCGATTATTTATTAGCGATAATCTCCAAGAAGGCCTCCACCCGGGTACGAATTTGCCCGGCATCTTCCTGGCTGTAGTCAGTTTCAATCTTTAGACAGGGTATGCCCTCCGATTTAAGTCTTTTTTCTACCTGGTAAGATTCAACAGCATAAGGATCGCAGAAAGACAATACGTAATTTATAACCCCGTCCGCTTCATAATCCTTAACTATGTCCACGATCTTGTCCATCCGCCTCGTATTTGGAGTGAAACAGGCACAGTCTGCTTCCAGGTGCCGAGCGGCCACGTTCTCCAGTAAATCATCCAGCGAGTCACCTTCTTCCTCGGTTAAGGCATCAAAGTACCTTAAGCCGGTACACAATTCTTCCGCCACAATCACCCCGCCGCCGGATTCAACAATATAAGGCACCTTCCAATTGGGAATGGCCATTGGCGTTCCCGTCACCACTATGCGCGGGACATCCTTTGCAGCAATTCCGATCCCGCTCTCCACACGTTGTTCCAGTTCATCGCATAAAGCATTGACCTGGGAGGTAAAACGTTCTACATCATCGTAAAATGCAATTTGACTAATCAGCAGGGCATCTCGACCACTTATCGGGGCAGGGGACAATCTGCGTAAATGACTCAACCTCTTCAAAGCGCGCCGCTTGGCGTTTACCTTTTTAATGCCGTCCCGCAGCGATTCTTTGGTCACCTTTTGACCGGTTAAATCCTCAAGACGCTGCCTAAGCTGCCTGATTTCCTCCAGCCAAAGCGCACGCCCGCTCACGCTCTTTTTCTGGGGAGTCTCCATAACGTAAACGGGAGCAAAATCACCAAGCACCTCAAAAGCCTTTTTTTTGCCGTCACAAGTCGTTTCCCCGACAAGCAGGTCGCAAGATTCGAAATACGGGCAAACACGGGCCAGTTTGAACCCCATAAAAGACTTGATAAGGGAGCAAATGTTTCTGGGTAGTACCGCTTCGGCCTCCGCCGAACCTATATCCAAACCGGAACAAAGACCCACATAAATCCCGCCGGCAGCAAGCACCAGTTCCTCGGGAACAAAAATACAAAACGTGCCGACGACCTTGCCGCCTTGATCACGAAAATCCTGCAGCTCCTTGACACGCTGCCCGTGAATCTCGTTAACTACAAAGTCGAAATACTCCATACCTTTGGGTCGATTTTCCTGCCGGAGATAAACATCGGCATAAGTCAGAGGCAGCGCCGCCATCAATTGATCGTGGGCCGCCAGGTTCAATCCTAACCTGTCCCACATCTGCCTGTAACTGTCCATAGGGATTCTCCTTTCAACCAGTTATCTTATTAATGTACTATATAATAACGTTATCTTATCTGTCTAATAACATATTGTAATAGATAATGGAAAGATGTTGAGAATGTGCTGTATATTTACCAGGGTTGTTAATCATAATAGGCATGAATTGTACGAAAAGGAGAGTGGAATATGCCCGACGTCAAATGTAATGTTTCCGAATGCAGTTACAACTCTAACCTGAAATGTGCTGCTCCCATGATCGAAATAGCCAAAAATAATACGGCGGCAGCAAATAAATCTGACGAGACGAAATGTGAGACTTTTAAACGGTAGAAGGCGGGCGTAAAAGCCCGCCTTCTACCATAGAATATACGATAAAATATCCAGTAGAGTATCCAACGGAATATATGACTGTTGCGCCTGGGTATTCTTTACGGGTCCGGGAGGGTTACAAACCCTCCTTACTTTTTGTATAAGTAACTTAGCCGGTGCAGGCCCGGCACTAATTTTCTTCCCATTTCGCCCTGATGTTGCACGTTATTATGCTACCCCTTGGAAGGTAATAAGAATAATAAGTCGAACACTACAAAAGCATAATTAACGAGTACTGGTAACGAGAGGCGATACCCGTGAAGATTACCGTAATAGGAGTCGGCAAAATTGGATCTGAAATTGCAAAACGGCTCAGTAAAGACGGTCACGATATCATTGTCATAGATAGAAACGAAGACAGATTAACAAAATTGGGAGATAAGTTTGACGTCCTTACTATAAAGGGAAACGGTGCCAACGCCTTGCTTCTCAAAGACCCGGACATCATTGACAGCGATTTACTGGTGGCGGTTACCGATTCCGATGAGGTCAACATGATTGCCTGTTTGATGGCCAAGAAGTTGGGCATTAAGCAAACTGTTGCCCGGGTCAGAGACCCAGTGTATGTAGAAAGTGATACAGTGCTGTCCACTGAAGAACTCGGGGTAGATCTTATCATCAATCCGGAATACTCTGCCGCAGCTGAGATTGCCCGGTTGTTGTCTCTACCGGTTCCCACTGAGCCCTTTGCAGGCGGGCGGGTACATATGGCGCGAATCACGCTGCACGATAAAATCCCTGACTATACTTCCAAGAAGATCGCTGAAATCAAGCTTCCCAAGTCGTTGCTTATTGTCGCCATATCACGCCACGGCCAACTAATCATACCCAGCGGTAACGACACCATTAAGGTAGGAGACACTTTATACTTTCTCGGATTTAAGGAAGCTATCTCCCAAATTTCAAAAATACTATTTAAAAAACCCCCGGGTAAAAAGGTATACCGCACCATGATCCTGGGAGGCGGTAAAATTGGGTATTATCTAGCACAAAGATTGTGCGCTAAAGGTTTGCAAGTAGTAATTGTGGAAAAAAATCACGATAAATGTGAGGAACTGGCTGAACGCCTTCCATCCAACGCTCTGGTGCTTGAAGGAGACGGTTCCGATATCGAACTACTCCAACGGGAGGGTATTGAACACACTGATGGATTTGTAACCGTCACTGGATTGGACGAGGCCAACTTGCTTCTGGCGCACCTTGCGAAGCAACTGGGGGCTAAACGGACCATTGCCAAGATCAGTCGTCAGGCATATACTTCCCTAGTAGAGCAAATGGATATTGATGCCGCCATAAGTCCTCAAACAATTACGGCTAGTAAGGTTTTACGGTACATCCGCGGCGGACGACTGCTTTCTCTGGTATTGTTGTTTAACGAACAAGCAGAAATTGTGGAGCTAATTGTACCGCAAGGGAGTAAGGTAACCGGTAAACCCCTAATGAAACTAAAATTACCTAAGGGCATTATTGTCGGAGCTATTCAGAGAGAAGACAAAACGGTCATCCCCACAGGTGAGGAGTCCATAGAGGAAGGAGACCGTATTGTCGTTTTTGCCCAGGGGCAATACAGCATTAGTAATATTGAGTCCTTATTCACCGGAGGTAGGGTACACTGAACCGAAAATTAATATTAAATATCTTGGGCTTTCTGCTCTTGACAGAAGCAGGGGCCCTCTTAATTTGCACAGGGGTAGCCCTTTATTACGGTGAGGGATCGGCCCCCGGACTTGCTATCACTGCGGCCCTCGCAGGCGGTATCGGTATCTTGTTGTCCCGCTTAAAGGCCAACTCGACAAAGGTTGGCTACCGGGAGGGGTTTGTAATCGCCACCCTGGGATGGTTAACAATGGCAGCCTTTGGGGCCCTGCCTTTCGTGATCTCAGGCTTCCTTTCGCCTATAGATGCGATCTTTGAAAGCATGTCTGGTTTTACCACGACGGGGGCATCAGTGATTACAAACGTCGAAGCACTGCCCAGGGGCATTATGTTCTGGCGCTGCTTTACCCAGTGGTTCGGCGGTATGGGAACTATTGTATTAATCCTGGCCCTGGTGCCCTCTTTAAAGATTGCTGGTATGAGTCTTTTTCGGGCCGAAGTACCGGGTCCTACCAAGGATAAAGTGCTTCCGCAAATTACCCAGACTTCGCGGGAACTTTATAAGGTATATATAATTATTTCCGCCGCCGAAGTGGTGGCGCTCAAAATCGCGGGATTACCCTGGTATGATTCCTTTATCCATACCTTTACCACCGTATCCACCGGCGGATTCTCCAACCAGGGGGCCAGCATCGCAAGCTATAACAGTGTCGCGGTCGACTTAATCATCGTATTCTTTATGGTAGTCGGGGGCATCAGCTTCGCTTTACACCATTACTGGCTGCACGGCAACTTTGCCCCCCTCTGGAAAGATTTCGAAACCAAGGTATACTTGGGCATCCTTGGGGTCGGCACAATACTGATAGCCATTAACCTTATCCAATCGCTGGGCTACAACCCTGTGCAGGCCGCCCGCTATGCCCTTTTTCAAGTCGCATCGATTACCACAACCACCGGCTTTGCCACCGCAGATTTTGATGCCTGGCCTGATTTCAGCCGCCTGCTGCTTTTGCTTCTGATGTTCTTTGGTGGTTGTGCCGGTTCCACGGCCGGTTCTATTAAAATAGCCCGCATCATTATTCTGTTTAAATATGCTGTAAGACAAATGTCTAAGCTATTTCACCCTCGGGCTATAATTCCGGTACGATTGGGTAACAAAGTAGTCGATAAAGACGCTTTAGCTAATGTCCAGGCCTTTTTCTACACCTTTATCAGTATTTTTGCTCTAGGTGCCGTCATTATGACGGCCCTCGGATTGGATCTTATTACTTCCATATCGGCGGTAGCAGCGTGTATCACCAATGTGGGACCCGGATTAGCGCTGGTAGGACCTATGGCCAACTATGCCGCGGTGCCAGATTTGGGTAAGCTCGTATTATCTTTCTGCATGCTGGTTGGTCGATTGGAACTGTTCACCGTACTCCTCTTGTTCACACCTCGCTTTTGGAAATAACCATGTGTCGCAAATTATATTAAAAAAATAGAAGGGGCATCCCTAAATGTTGATGAATCTTTAGAAAAAGTAACCGTATTGCAGTTTTTGCCCAGGGCAAATCCTTCATAAGTGGATGCTAAATCCTTGTTCATACGGGGGTAAGATACACTGAACGGGAAACTTATACTGAACATCCTGGGCTTTCTACTTGTAACGGAAGCGGTAGCCCTTTTAATTTGTACAGGGTTGGCCCTGCATTTTGGAGAAGGCTCAGCTCCCGCCCTTGGCATCACGGCAGCCTTGGCAGGCTCTATTGGTATCGTTTTGTCCCTTTTGAAAGCGGATTCTACTAAGGTTGGCTACCGGGAAGGCTTTGTAATTGCCACTCTGGGGTATTTGACCCTGGCAATCTTTGGGGCTTTGCCCTTCATAATCAGCGGTTTCCTTTCCCCTGTGGATGCCATCTTTGAAAGCATGTCCGGTTTTACCACTACCGGAGCATCCACTCTAACAGATGTTGAAGCACTGCCGAGGGGCATTCTTTTTTGGCGCAGTTTTACCCAGTGGCTAGGCGGTATGGGCTTCATTGTACTAGTGCTGGCCCTGATACCATCCTTAGAAATTGCCGGGATGAGTCTTTTCAGGGCCGAAGTGCCGGGCCCCACCAAGAACAAGGTGCTCCCCCGGATCACTCAAACGGCACGAGAACTTTATAAGGTTTACGTAATCATTACGGCGGCAGAAGTGGTAGCACTTAAAATGGCAGGTCTCTCCTGGTATGATTCCTTTATACATACTTTTACCTGTGTGTCCACCGCCGGTTTCTCCAACCAGAACGCCAGCATCGGTGCCTATAATAATGTTGCCGTAGAGTTGATAGTTGTCTTCTTTATGGTGCTCGGCGGCATTAACTTTGCCTTGCACTATCACTGGCTACATGGTAACTTTACTCCTCTTTGGAAAGACACGGAAACCAAAATATACTTGGGAGTCTTGGGGACCGCAACAATATTAATAGTCATTAATTTGATACAAGTACTGGGTTACAGTCCGGAACAAGCCCTCCGGTACGCCGTTTTTAATGTAACATCGGTAACCACAACCACGGGCTACTCCACAACAAATTACGATGCGTGGCCCGATTTCTGCCGTGTGCTGCTTTTCTTTCTGATGTTTTTTGGTGGTTGCACCGGTTCTACTGCTGGCTCTATCAAAATAGCCCGGATCATCATTCTGTTTAAATACGCCATCAGACAAATGTCTAAATTATTTCATCCCCAGGCCGTTATTCCCGTTCGTTTAGGTGGTAACGTGGTGCATAAAGATGCGTTGGCCAACGTGCAGGCCTTTTTTTACACCTTTATCAGCATTTTTGCCGTAGTTACCATCATTATGACGGCGCTGGGATTGGATTTTATTACGGCCATGTCGGCAGCGGCAGCTTGCATTACCAATGTGGGACCCGGCTTGGCACTGGTGGGGCCTATGGCCAACTATGCCGCGGTGCCCGATTTGGGTAAGCTCGTATTATCTTTCTGCATGCTGGTTGGTCGATTGGAACTGTTCACCGTGCTGCTTTTATTCACACCACGTTTTTGGAAGTAGGAGGCGTTGGAACGGTCGCGGCCGGTTATAATTTCCAATGTACGGCTGTCGCTCTTGATAATCACGGCGCCGTCCCGGTCAGTGCGGTAGATCTCCGTTCCGATGGACCGGAGTTTATCAAGGGTGGAGGCCTTGGGCAGGCCGAACCGGTTATTATGGCCGACACTGATGACGGCGATTTTGGGCCGCACGTTTTCCAAAAAGACAGGCACAAAAGCCCCGCTGCCGTGGTGCGGTACCTTTAAAACATCGCTTGTTAAATCCTGCCCGGACAAAACCAGCCGTGCTTGAGCTTCCTGTTCAATATCTCCCGTAAACAGAAAAGTATGGTGGCCGTATTCTAGCCTTAAAACCAGTGAATTGTTATTGAAATTATCCAGCAGCGGTTTGCGCGGTGCTAGAACCTCAAATATCAGTTCTCTATTAACCCTTAGTTTATCCCCGGCCCCCACTTGCCTCACGGAAATACCCTTTTCTTGCATCGTAGCCAATAAGTCCAAGTACCCTTCCGCCGGAAATTCCTGCTGCGCGGGCCAATAATGCGGTGCCACCACCGCCATTTTCACGGGTATTTCCTCGACAACCGCCCTGGCACCACCGGCATGATCTTCGTGGGGATGTGTGAGAACCAGTATATCAATTTGATCAATTCCTAACCGGCGCAGGTAGGGTACGACCACTTTCTCACCCGCGCCCGGTTCGCCGGACAGTTCACCCGGCCACCCCCCCGCGTCAATTAAAACGTTTTGCCGACCGGTACGCACCAGGGTGCAGTCCCCCTGCCCCACGTCGATAAAATGCACTTCAAGCCTGTCAACCCCCGGACCGGGCCACAGGAAAAGTCCCGCCCCCACAACACAAAACAAAACGATAAAGGCCCAACCCCGGTATTTTACAGGTACCCGCAACTTTATTTTTTCACCGGTCTTGCGCCACCATCCCGGCTCGCCCCACAGCTGCCCCACAAGAACCAACACGGCAAACCAGGCGGCAATTAACGGTACAGAAGGTGTGGCCACGTGAAGGTAAGCTCCGGGTAAGGAGGCAAACCACCCCACCAGTCCCAGAAAAATGTCCAGTAAAAATCCGGTGGCCGGCGCCGTCATCCAGGCTGCCAGCGGAAGTATCCAGCCCAATACAGCCGAAACCAAGCCAAGTATGAAAATGGCCACCACCAGGGGCATAACGAGGATATTAACCAGCACGGCGACCGGAGAAACCAGGTTGTAGTAATAGGCCACCAGGGGGATAGTGCCCAACTGCGCGGCCAAAGGGGCGGCCACGACCCAACCGCAGGCCGGAGGTAACGTTTTACCCCAGCGCGCAGAGAGAACTTGCAAACCATGTACAATCACGGGACCGAGATAGAGGATCCCCCAGGTGGCGGCAAATGAGAGTTGAAACCCGGCGTCATACAGGGCCAGGGGATTGGCGAGCAGGATGATAAAAGCCGCCAGCGCCAAAGCCGTCGGCCAATCACGATTCCGCCCCAGTTGGTGAGCCAAAAGGAGGGTAATGGCCATCACGGTGGCACGGATCACCGAAGGTTTAGCCCCCACCATCAGGAGATAAAATATGAGAAGTGCTGTGGCCAGTACAATTTGCCAGTTACCCAGGCGTAAAACGCGACCCGTGAAAAGCGCCAAGCCCAGGACAAAACCCACGTGCAGGCCGCTTACACAGAGAATATGTACCACCCCGGTGGCAGTGAACGTATCGCGGGTCTTGTCGTCGATACCGCCACGAAGCCCAAAAGCGATACCACTGACCACTTGGGCGCGCTCATCCCCCAGGGCCTTATAAAGTCCATTGACTAACTGCTGTTTAATCCTTAAAGCAAAAGCAGTAACGGAATTATGGTGCCCGACACCGAGTTTTTCCGCTGTTTGTGGCCGCGCATACAAAATAACGCTGATGCCGTTGCGCTGAAGATAGGCCCGGTAATCAAAATCACCCGGGTTGCCCGGCCGGCGTGGCACCGTCAGTTTGCCCTGCACCCTGATAATGTCGCCGTACTGGTAAACAGTATTTACCTCCGGCATTCTTACCAGTAGGTATCCCGGCCGGCTTAATGTTTCCGATCCGGCCCGAGCATAGTCAACGTCCAGAACATACAAAACCTTGTCCTTGCGCAGGTCCGGTTCCCGCACCACTATGCCCCGAACGGTCACACTGCGACCGTCCCATGCCTGCAGCGGAGAAGAGGCTTCTTCTACGGCAACTTTTGCAGCTAAAACACCTAAAATGCCAAATAACACTAAAACGTAGATTTGCCGGTGCCGCCGGCCCCAGAAATATATAATGGCGGCCACAACAACAGCAGCCGCTGAGACAAACAGTACCTGTCTCCCGTCCAGTGACAGGTAAGGTGCCGCTAAAACGCCGCCAATGAAGAAAAAAACACAAGTAAAGAGCATTCTGCCTGTATTTCCAATCAAGATCAGTACACCGTCACCTTATCGCGGAGATCAGCCAGAGTCTTTTCACCGATTCCCCGCACATTAATCAATTCATCAACGGAAGAAAAAGGGCCGTTCTGCTGTCGGTAGGCAATAATGCGCCTGGCCAATGCGGGCCCGATACCCGGCAGTTGATCCAGTTCGGAAACGCCGGCTGTATTAATGTTAATACGACCATTTTGGGAAGAAGACGTGCTCACCATGGCGGTATAAGAATCCGATATGAAAGGATTTTCACGCGCTGCTGGCGGTGTCGCTGAAACACCAGCGGGTACTTTGGCCGGAACTATGATTTTCCTGCCGTCTTCCAGAAGCGCCGCCAGGTTGAGCGCATCCAAATCAGCATTGCTGGTAGGCTTAGCCAAATCAACGGCATCTACCACGCGTGAACCGGCATCAAGGCGGTAAACCCCCGGCGCCTCTACAGCACCAACAACGTGTACCATGATCTGGGTAGTTTCTCCGGCATCACTACCGGAGGCCGGCTCCTGTGTAATCACAGGCGTCACCTCGTTCCGAGCCTGGATCTGGGCATACCTGTACCCGAGCCCAAAAACCAGGACTGCCGCTATCACCAACGCTACCAGCTGTTCCCGCCGCCCGAAGGTCACGCCTTACACGCCCACCTTCTATTTTTTTGTGCTATTTTCTCGTTTTGGCGGCAGATTCCTGCCCCGGCACTTCCTTCAGTTGGAGCCACAACGAACCATCGGTATTAAGCATGGCCAGAAAAATATCCTTGGGGTGAAGCCCTTTTTCTTTCAGCCCATTTATGAAACTATGCGGTGCAAAACCCGCCCTCCTTATATTTTGATAATCAATTTCACCGTCTGATATCAGTATCCATGGGAAAGACCCGGGCTGTCCAGAACTCTGTTTTGGAATAACACTTAACTCGCCGGAAGTCTCCAGGACGGCGTAATCCACATTCTTTAGGTCGGGGTGGCCTGCCTGGCGCAGCTGGCTCATCAATTCATCGAGGTTATAGCGGGCACGGCGCATTTCGTCTAACCTGAGCCTACCTTTTTCTATAACTACCTGCGGCAAACCGTTTAATACCCGCCGCAAAAAACTAAAGCGCATGGTCAAAAATGAAAACAATAACTCCAGAAATACCAAAACGGCCAGGGGCAGAAGACCTTGCCACAAAGGAATAGCCGTATTTTCCAGTGGGATAACGGCCAGTTCAGCCATTATCAGGGCCAAAACAAAGTCAAAAGGAGAAAGGTTGGCAATCTCCCGTTTGCCCATCACGCGCATAACCAGGATCAGGAAAAAATAGATAAAAACAGCCCGGAACACCAGGCTCAAGGCGGACATTATCCACCCCCTTATAATTAGTCTGCTGTAACGGGCTGTAAAGTATACGAAAGGCGCCCGCTCAGGAGCGCCTTGTATTCTGTATGTTATTTTACCAAGGTATAAGGTAAATCAGGTTTATTCTACTCCTTACTCCTTACTGTTTCCTGTTTACTGTAATCATTATCCTTTAAAAGCCCTAGTAATAGAAACATCCAACAGGCAATCCGGGCAGATGGTCTGGCCCGGCTCCAGAGGGCAGGCACATATTGGACAATAAGCTTTTTGGGGCTCAGATGCAGGCTTTTCGGCGGTACTGGTTTGGGATGACATTAAAACGACAGCTGCAGGCATTTACATCCACCTTTCCTTGCAAGTAACTCACATTTAGGCATCTTAGGTAGACATTCGTCGTAATCGCCCGAACTCCTGCACTATATCACCCTAAATTAACAATTTGGCCGTATACTCATTATTCCGGTCCAGATAAGCCTTTCCGGTTAACTGATCTATTGTATGGCAGACATCACAAATGTGTTACCGGTGAAGGGAAATATAGCGCAAATTAGGAGAGGAAAAATAGGGCAGTTAGTTTCGAGAATACCAGTGCAGCATTATTCAAAAAAATAATGTCGGACCAGTATCGTTTTAGAGGGTTTTTGACATTTTCCATAGAAGACTTAGGTACTTTATTATATAAATTATATAAGTATAAAATTTGAAAGGAGCATTCTGTTGAAGATTCACGTAGCACATAGTCCTGATTCCGATGATGCATTTATGTTCTATGCCCTCAACCATAACAAGATAGACACAAAAGGATACAGGTTTACAGACGTGTTGTCGGATATAGAGACTCTAAATAGAGAGGCACTAAAGGGAACCTACGAAGTAAGTGCTATTTCCATTCATGCTTTCCCGGAGGTTTCCGACAAATATGCCCTGCTGTCAAGCGGTGCCAGTATGGGCGACAATTATGGTCCTATGGTGACGGCCAAAGAAAAATTTGACCCCAAAGATCTTAAGAATAAGAGAATTGCTGTACCAGGAACCTTAACGTCGGCCTTTTTGGCATTAAAACTCTATGAACCAAATTTTGACTATGTAGTCGTTCCTTTTGATCAGATCATTGATGCTGTCAAGAACGGGGAAGTTGATGCCGGTCTTCTGATTCACGAAGGGCAGTTGACATACCAAGACGAAGGATTGGAACTCATAATTGACCTTGGCAAATGGTGGTATGAGAAAACACAGGGTCTTCCCTTACCCCTGGGGGGGAACGTAATAAGAAAGGACCTGGGTATGAAGGTTATGGAGGAAGTCTCATCAATATTGAAGGAAAGCATTAAGTACTCGTTGTCCCACCGGGAAGAGGCCTTGCATTACGCTTTGCAATTTGCACGGGACATGTCCAGAGAGAAAGCCGATAAATTTATCGGAATGTACGTTAATGATTTGACCGTTGACTACGGAGAGAGAGGTAAACGGGCTATTGAGGTTTTTTTGAAAGAGGCTTATGATCAGGGGTTAATCAAGAAGCTGCTGGACATAATTTTCGTCTAAAAACGAAGAACCTTGCTGTGCTTCTCGCTGGGAGGCCATTCATGGACCGTATTTTGCTCGACGATGGACTTAAGGATATTGCCGCCAAGGTCAGATCCGGGCAACAACTTGACAGGGATGACGCTATACGCCTTTTTGAAACCAAAAACCTGCTCGGTGTAGGGTATTTAGCCGATATTGTTA
Source organism: Peptococcaceae bacterium (assembly GCA_017656185.1). Taxonomy (GTDB): domain Bacteria; phylum Bacillota; class Desulfotomaculia; order Desulfotomaculales; family JACDOK01; genus JACDOK01. Next base: position 16,314 of record JACDOK010000017.1, read on the forward strand.
AGAAGCATAAACATCAGGATAACGTTTATTTTGTAGTTAACCGGCATATCACGTACACCAATATTTGTGTCAACCGCTGCAAGTTTTGTGCTTTCAGTAAAACAAAGGGTGAGAAGGGCAGTTACGTGCTATCCCTGGATGAGATCGAAGAAAAGGCACGTGCAGCAAAGGGGTTGAAAGTTTCCGAGCTGCACATCGTGGGCGGACTAAATCCTGACCTCGACCTGAACTACTACACCGAAATGATGTACCGGCTCCGGAAAGTCCTGCCGGGCACCGTTATCAAGGCTTTAACCGCCGTGGAGATCGCCTACTTGGCCGACAAGCACGGGCTGACCGTCGATAAGGTTCTCCGCAGGTTGCAGGCGGCCGGTTTAGAGTACCTACCCGGAGGCGGGGCAGAGGTTTTTTCTCCCAGGGTACGCCGGCTTGTCTGCCCTGACAAAATCAGTGGTGAGCGTTGGCTGGAGGTACACGCTGCAGCCCACCGCCTGGGCATACGCACTAATGCCACGATGCTGTACGGTCACGTGGAAACTACCGAAGAACGGGTCGATCATCTTTTGAAGTTAAGGGAGCTGCAAGACCGGACGGAGGGATTTTTGTCTTTTATCCCCCTGGCCTTTCAACCTAAGAATACAGAACTCGCCGGTTCGGGTGCCCGGGAGACCACCGGCTATGATGATTTGAAGATGTTGGCCGTGGCACGCCTGGTACTGGACAATTTCGACCATATCAAGGCTTACTGGATCAACATCGGTCCCAAACTGGCGCAAATTTCTTTGGATTTCGGCGTGGATGATATTCACGGTACAGTAATGGAAGAAAAGATATCGCACGCAGCCGGAGCCGGTACAAAACAAGTAATAACCAAAGAAGAGTTGGTACGTCTGATTAAGGCGGCGGGGAAGGTCCCCGTAGAAAGAGATGCCCTGTACAATGTTGTCACGGAGGCTTTGTAGATGGTGAAAGTCAGGCTGGGACAGGTGGACTACTTAAACTGCCTACCGATATATTATCCCATTGAAACCGATCGTGTCCCCATAAAGGCGACCCTGGTAAAAGGGGTACCTACAAGGTTGAATAGGCTGTTTTTCGCTGGTGAACTGGACATTACACCGGTCTCGTCTATCGAATATGCCCGTTACCCCGGTAATTGCCTTATCCTTCCCGATATGTCAATAAGCTCGGATGGACGTGTGGGTAGTATTTCCCTCTTTAGCCGCGTACCTGTAGCAGAATTGGATGGTAAGAAGGTGTGCCTACCTGATACTTCAGCCACTTCTGTGGCCCTCCTTAAAGTGTTGTTCCAACATTATTACCAAATTGAAGTCGCTTTCGAAACCACTCCTGATGATCTGGACCTGATGATGTCCAAGGCCGACGCCGGACTGCTCATTGGTGACAAGGCCCTGGCTGCCAATTACCAGGTTAAGGCTACCGGCCGGCCTTTGTTTGTTACCGACCTGGGCATGGTCTGGAAGGATTTTACAGGGACACCAATGGTGTTTGCTCTATGGGTTATCAGGCGGGAGTTCGCGGAAGAGCACCCCCGGGAAACGGAAGAGATTGCCCATGCCTTTTTACAGGCTAAAAAAATCGGGAATAGTAAATTGGAAACGCTAATTGATGTTGCCCACCGTAAAAACCGCCTTCCGCGAGAGGTTTTAGAGGATTACTTCGCCTTGATCAAGCACGATTTTGACGAGCGCTATCGCCGGGGATTGTTGAGCTTTTACGATTATGCATATAAAACCGGCCTGATAGAGGAACGGATGCAATTAGATGTTTGGGGTGAATAGGTTTGGGTAAAGTTGCAGCAATTCTCGAAAAAGCGTTGGCCGGTACCCGCCTGACCCTGCAAGACGGGGTGACGCTTCTTGCGGAAGGAAACCTACACCTCCTTGGTAAGGCGGCCAACATTATCTGCCGGAGAAAACATCCGGAAGGAACGGTGTCCTTCGTAGTTGACCGGAACATCAACTACACCAACGTTTGCCGGTGTGGTTGTTTGTTTTGTGCCTTTTACCGCCGGGAATCTGATAGGGATGCTTATGTTTTATCCATAAAAGAAATCCTTGACAAGGTACAGGAACTGGTGGATGTAGGGGGTACGCAAGTATTAATCCAGGGGGGTATCCATCCCGGCCTCGGCATCGACTATTTTACGGAGATGTTCAAGGCCATAAAGGAACGGTTTGACGTACAAATCCATTCTCTGTCACCGCCGGAAATTGTATACCTGGCCCAAAAATCAGGTTTATCAGTTCGTGAGATACTGGAGACGCTGCGGGATGCCGGTCTTGACTCCTTGCCGGGGGGAGGCGCGGAAATCCTGGCAGATCGGGTACGGCGCGTGATAAGCCCGGCGAAAATCAGCTGGCGAGAGTGGATGAATGTAATGCTTACCGCCCACGGTCTCGGCATGCGTACTACGGCCACTATGATGTTCGGCACGATAGAGACATTAGAGGAACGGGTTTTGCACCTGCTGCGTATTCGTGACGCGCAGGACGAGACAGGCGGCTTTACGGCCTTTATCCCCTGGAGCTATCAGCCTGCTAATACGAAGCTTGGCGGCACGGGCGCTACAGCTGTAGAGTACCTGCGCTTGATCGCAGTAGCCAGGCTATTCTTGGACAATATACCCAATATCCAGGCGTCGTGGGTCACTCAGGGGGCCAAAGTGGGCCAACTGGCGCTGGCTTTTGGAGCCAACGATTTTGGTGGAACCATGTTGGAAGAAAACGTTGTACGGGCCGCCGGAGCATCCTACCGTGTTCCCCTTCAGGAAATCGTGCGGATCATCAAGGATGCCGGGTACACCCCGGCGCAACGCACTACCCTGTACGATATCATTCGCACGTTCTAGATGTCTGCTTTATCCAACAACCGTTGATCCAAACTAACGGTCTTTATCATCCCTGATCATTGACAATATGTCAGGCAGCAGATCGGCGATTTTATCGATGGCCGTACGGTTGCGGATGGGGAAAACGTTAACCTCTTCGCCTTTAATGATAACAATCGCCTCCGGTTTCAAACCCAAGCCGCCACCGGCCCCCCCACCACCGTTTACCCCAGCACCACCTGAACCGGCGCCAAAGGCTACCGCAGCGGTGACGACCGGGACGATTGTGACCTCACCCACTGTAACAGGATCGCCAATCACTGTTTTAGTGTTGACTATTTCCCCGAGGTTGCGAGTAAGGGTCTCAAGGTCTTGGGAGAAATCCACGGACATCCCCTCGCGTTTAACATCACTTTTCCGCATCAGATACTTTCAAGCTTGGCTTAACCCGGCGCACCCCGCCCCTGGGCTTGTCTACATCACCCACAAAACGCGGGATGACATGAAAATGCAGGTGCCATACAGTCTGCCCGGCACAAGCACCGTTGTTTACCCCTATGTTATACCCATCAGGTTGGTATTTATTCTCAATTATGCCGCAGACATCCTTAATGAGGCGATACACGGCGGTAATCTCTTCTTCCGTGGCCTCGAAGAAGGTGGGGAAATGACGTTTGGGAATTACCAGCACGTGTCCCGGGTTTACCGGAAACTTGTCGTAAATCGCAAAAGCTAAATCATTCTCACAAATGATAGCTTCCGGATTTTGCTGAATAGTACAGAAGAGGCATTGGTTCATTCTTACGCTCCTTTCAGTCGCTGTGATACGCTCGTACTTTCGTACTCGCTGAGATACGGCCCTGGCGGGCCTGTGATACGCTCAGCACTCAGTTGGGCGTGCATTTCCGGGCTTACTGAGTGCTGGGTGTAGGCTCCCAAGACCCATTAGAAATATCCCAAAGTCCTATATATGAAATTCCTGTAATTCTTATTAATCCCGTCTAAAAATAGGGACCCCAAAGAAATGCCCAAAATCCTGTCCATATCAGGCCAGTAGAGCCGCTACGATGCCGACCAGAAAAATGCCGTCAAACACACCGGCGCCCCCAATACTGATTACCTGGGCTCCCAGCTGTTTAAACCGGGGGTAATTCAAAAGGTCGGCCCCGATCAGGGTTCCCCAGACGCCGGCGATATAAGCCACCGGGGCTGCGTTTTCGCCGGCCAAAAGCAGGGCTGCAACGGCTGCCACGATCGGAGGGATCAAGGCAGGCAGCCGGATACCGACACCCGGTACCGGGCGCGCCAGTGCTTTGGCCACCAGGGTTACCACGACTGCAGCCAAAATTGTCGCCACAAGCGGAGCGCGCGGCAGCAAGTAAAGGCTGAACAACACCGGAATAACCGCGCCGCCGACGTTGACGGCTATGACCTGCTCACTTACCCGCGGCGGCATATAAAAGATAAAAGACATTATTTGGGACTGTTGGCCCTCAATAATAAACCTCTCACGGGATATGGGGATGTTAATCATACCTCCTATTAATGACAAGAACAGCAACCAAAAGGCCCCTGCAGGAGATAATCCTAACTTGGTAAATGACAGTGCCGCCACGTTAAAATACAGCATGAAAAACAAGAACGGCAGGGCCAGTATTAACATCATCAATGGAAAAGCACAACCGTACATTCTAATCCTTCTTTCCGTTTATACCTTTTCTAATCCTTTTGGGAGCGCCCTACTTCATATATCCTACGCCCTTAGCCCGGTACATACCCACTTGCGTTTCATGTAGACTATACCTTAATTACCATTATTTTTTAAGAGTCACAATCGATAATTTTTTCACAAAACACCTGGCGATCATGGATAATTTCCGGTACAATAAGTCGTGGGAAGGAATGTTAAAATTTTCGTATTTTGGTTGCGGAGGGGATCATATGAACCACTGCCCGTCTTGTAATACCACGCTGCAAGAAAATACCCAGTATAGTATCCGTACTTACGTCTGCCCCAAATGCTGCGGGGTATGGCTGGATCGTGAACAAGCAGACAAAATGCTGGCTATGCTCCAACAATTTCGCCTCGATCACTATGAGCTTTATGAGGCGAGTTGTCGGGGGCATTTTGAAAGTGACTGGTATCAACATGACCGTGCATCCGGCAATTCTAACCAAAATGCGCAAAACAAACCCTGTGTTTTTGAAATAATGCAAGCAATACTCTCCCAATAGAACGATATGCTGTGATACGGTATACTTTAATTTTTGCTTTAATTAACTTTGCGAAAGAACTTAGAATTTATCTAGGTTCTTTTTCTTTTTTTTGGCTTGTACATTTTGCATGATTTTGTAACCATTGGTAGTTATCTGGTAATATTTTTACGATACAATAAATGTAAGTAATATGATCGCACTCTGCCAGCTCACGGGAGGTTTTATCTTGCGTCGTCCCTTTATAGTGCTGCTTATTGTATCACTGGTACTTAACATATTTATGATTTACCGGCTGTTCACAACCCCTACCGGGTCCGGTAGCAACGACCGCCTTCAAAAATTAACCGAGGAAGTACTGGCCCTTGAAGAGGAAAATTGGCAGCTTAAAGAAACGATTAAGGCTCTGAAGGCCCAGAATGAATTACCTCCCGAAGATAATCCCGGCCTGCCTTCCGATGATCAAAACCGGGAGGTATGGTCCTGGTATTTTAAACCCAACCCGAGCCACACCCCGCCAGGTACCGACGACCGTTTTTTAAAACACCTGCAAGGCAAAGGCTATTATCTCGGCAATCCGCAGAGAAAAAAGATTTACCTCACGTTTGACGAGGGTTATGAAAACGGGCACACAAAACAGATACTTGATATATTAAAGAACAACAACGTTACGGCGGCCTTTTTCGTTACAGGGGACTACGTCCGCAGAAACCCGGCGTTGGTCCAGAGAATGGTAGCCGAAGGGCACATCGTAGGCAACCACACCGCAACCCACCCGTCTTTACCTACGCTGAGCAACGAAGAGATTAAGGAGGAAATAATGGCCGTGCACCGTGCCGTGGAGGACTTAACCGGCTACCAGATGTCCTTTCTACGCCCGCCCAGGGGTGAATTCAACTCGCGCACTTTAGAGGTTGCCAAAAGCCTTGGCTATGATACCGTTTTCTGGAGCATGGCCTACCAGGATTGGGATGTCAACAGGCAACCGGGTAAAGAAGCCGCTTACCGCTACGTCGCTAACAATATTCACAACGGTGCCGTAATTTTACTGCATGCCGTTTCAAAATCAAACACCGAGGCCCTGGATGATATTATCCACAAACTAAAAAGCCAAGGGTACGTTTTCGCATCTTTGGAGGAAATTAGAGATGATTAAATATTTAAGGCTTATCTGAATGCTGGGTCGCTGTCATTCGGGCCTCCGACCCTGTCATTCGCTCGTTTTACTTGCTGTCATTCGCTCACTTCGTTCGCTGCAAAGCATCAATCCCGCAACTTACAGGCTGCGCGCCATTTTGCCTCTGCCCACAGGCAGGCTGATACCTGACCGGTTACGGAGATCGTTCCGTACACTCGTTATGTTTTCCCCGTGCGGTTTGAAGTACACCCGGTAGCATACCAACAAATACCCGACCAGGTAAACTAACATCACGGCCATCCAAAGGTAGAAGTACTTCATCTGAATCACCTCCAAGATTTGGCCTTAATTTAATTGTATACAACATACGATTAAGTTCAACCCTTCACAAGATATTCGTACTTGAAAAATTATTCCAAATAGTTTGAAACTTTTGCAAACCCAGAAAAATGCTGCATTAATGATAATTGTGTTATACCGGAAACACCTAAATTAACAGTGGGGATTACATCTCAGGGGTTTAAAAAGCACTTCTCCCGGAAGTACCACAAACCTAATAATGACCGCTTAATTTCGATAATGTTTCCCTACTTTTTGTCACTCACCAGGGATTGTTATCTATTTCACATATCTTTAATGCGCTCGCTCAGCTCACTGTGATACGCTCACTACGTTTGCTGTGATACGCCCAGCACTCAGTTTGGCGTGCACCAATCACCCAAGCTAACCGTACATCACCGGACAAAACTACCGGTTCAACGCGGGGAAAACTTAAGAACGCAGCAAATACCTTTATTACGCCTCACTCTTACTCCTCACCGTTCAATCAACTGGTGTGCCGGGGTAAATAAAGCAGGATAGACCAAAAAGCTCAGGATGATGCTCGTGAAAGCCATTACGGCAGCCAGGGCAAACATGATCAACAACTGGTAACGTACCGCATCAATGGGGCTGGCACCACCGATGATGAGCCCGGTCATCATCCCCGGAAGCTGTACCAATCCCACCGTTTTAAGACCGTCCACAATAGGGATCGAACTTGCCCGTACGGCCCGGCGCAAACTTTCGGAAACGGCTTGACGGGCCGTAGCACCCAGGGAAAGCGCCACTATAATTTCAGCCCGGTGGGAAATAATCTCGCGGCGAAGACTGTTAAGTAACAGGCTCGACGCAACCATGGCATTGCCGATGAACATACCGCTTAAGGGAATGACAAACTGCGGCGTGGGCTCTACAATGCCCAAACCTAACGTTAAACCCAAGGCCATAATCTCCGCAGCGCCAATAGCCACTAAAACCTTGATAAATATGGCCGGTAATTCCCTTCCCCGCCGGGAAGCATTGTAGGCAGCCACAACTGTCATTACCCCAATCATCAGGACCATGAAAGGCCAATCTTTTAAGTTAAAAACGAGCTGAAGTACATACCCGACTGCCAGCAGTTGTACCGTAGCCCGCAGCGTACCGACAACCAGATCGCGTTCCAAACCCAAGCGCTGCCACGTAGACAACATCATGGCCAGTACCACAAAGCTGTAAGTCATCAAGAGTGCCGTGGTACTCAATGTTCTTCAACTCCTTCCAATTTACCGGATATATAGGCACCGGCAAGCGCATTTTGCGGGTGCAAAAAGACACCGGGTAATGTTCCTGCTTCTACCAGTTTCCCGTCGACCAAAATCCAGGCTTCGCGCCCCACGCGTAATGCCTGTTTCAAATTATGGGTCACCCATAAAACGGTAATGTTTTTTTCCCTGTTCAGCCGTATAATCAGATTTTCGATCCTGGCCGTTGATTGGGGATCAAGAGAAGATGTCACTTCATCGAGCAGCAGTACCCGCGGCCTATTGGCCAGGGTTCGTGCCAGCGCTACCCGCTGCCGCTGACCCCCGGAGAGTTTGCCCGCATCGCGGTCTAACAGTGACGGGGAAAGCCCGACATCCGACAGCAACTGGGCGGCATCGACTTCCCGCTCGCCCGCCCCCTTGAGACGAGGCCCGTACAAGATGTTATCCTTCACCGTCCCGGGCAGCATCACCGGCTGCTGCAGCACTAACCCCACTTCCCGGCGCAAGCCCAAAACGTCAATTTCCTTTATTGAACGCCCCCGCAACCGGATTTCACCGCGGTCGGGATCTTCCAAGCGATTTAACAACCACAGCAGGGTACTCTTCCCTGCTCCCGAAGGTCCAACCAGGGTAATTAGACTACCGTTTTCTACGGAAGCCGAGATCTGCTGCAGCGTGGGAACCGTACCGCTCTCCAGGTGCCGGTATTTCCAAACATCTATAAGCTCAATCAGCGGTTTCCCACTCACGTCCCAGCACCTCCTTTACCAGCTCGGCGATTTTACCTTTCGCCTCGTTGAGAGCGCGACGTCCCTTAGCAGTTAAATAATAGTATTTACGCCGTTTCCCCCCCACCAGCCTTTCCCGGCACACCAGGTAGCCCGACTTTTCCATCTGGTGCAGGATAGGATAAAGCGTACCGGGGCTGACCCGGTAACCGTGCCGGGCCAGTTCATCCATTAAACCCGCCCCATAGACACCTTCCTGCGCCGCGTGATGAAGAATATGAATCTTGATAAAACCCAGAAAAAAATCTCTCAGCATATTATCGTCTCCCGTTATCGGATAGCGATATTATAAAACGAAACAACTCCCCCGACAATGGCCGTTTTATACAAACTTTCGTCTTTTGATAAGCAATCTGTAGTATAATGTCACGTAGGGTGTTGAAATGTCCAGGTCTTTTATATATGCCTTCACAACCCTTACCTTCGTTTTGGTAACAAGCACTGCCATCCTTACCCGGGTGGAAGGCTGGTCTTTCTTAGATACGTTATGGCTGGTCGTGGTCAGCATCACTACGGTAGGATACGGGGACTTGGTTCCCCAGACCATCATTGGCCGGATAACCACCCTTTTTTTAATCCTCAGCGGGGTCGGTCTTTTTACTTACGTGCTCAGTAACATACTGATCATAGTTATTGAAGGGCGCATTAAGGATTTCTTTGGGGGGAGAAGAATGGAACGCCAAATCGCTGAACTTCGTAATCACATTATTGTTTGCGGCTTGGGACGAGTGGGGGCAGCGGTCGCCAAGCGCCTGGAGCAGGAAAGGGTTCCCTTCGTCGGTATCGAGAGAGACCCCAGCCGTCTTCAGGAGTTTCAACAGCAAGGTTTATTGGTAATAGCGGGTGATGCCACCGAAGATGAGATACTGCAGAAGGCAGGCGTTTCACGCGCACGAGCCGTGATAACAACCCTGCCGGACGATGCCGGCAACGTATTTATCACCATCACCTGCAAAGATCTGAATCCTAATATCAAGGTCATTACACGCTCCCAAAAAACCAAAGGGGCTGAAAAACTATACCGCGCCGGAGCCGATACCGTAATTTCCCCCGCCGCTATGGCTGGTAACCGCATGGTGCTCACAGCCCTAAAGCCGTCCAGCGTAGAGTTTATCAAAACCTTAGTCGGCAAGAACGAGTTGGTGTTGGAAGAAATACGGGTCAGCCCTACATCGTACTTAGTTGGCAAACCACTGAAAGAATCGCGTTTGCGTGAAGATTTTGCAGCCCAGCTGCTGGTAATCAAAAGGGGTGATCAAAACATCTTGGCAATCACCCCGGAAGAAGTTATCCAAGCCGGCGACATACTAATCTTGTTTGGCACATCTGACAAGCTCTCGGAACTCAAAAAGGCCGTAACCAATCATGCTACTTAACCACCGTTACCGAACACGGTGCCATCTTGACCACCCTGCGGGCCACGCTCCCGAAAACAATTTCGCTCAAGCTGCCGGCACCGCGATGTCCAATGACGATATGGTCAAAGTTGTATTTCTTGGCATACCGGCAAATCTCACGGCCCGGGTCACCCGTACAGTAATCGGTTTCTACCTCAAATCCGGCATCCCTGAAAATCTGTGCCGTATTTTCGGCGATGATATGGGCTCCCTTGGCAATCGTATCCACGATATCGGTTTCGGGCGTATCTATGACGGCAAACTCCGGCAGAATACGATAAACCTTCAGTACCGTCACATGGCGATTCGGGTTTTCACGCAGCAGCTCCAGTACAAATCTCGCGGCCCGCATGGAATACTCGGAACCGTCCGTTGGCAGAAGTATTTTATTAAACATAACCACCCCTCCCCGCTATTTCACTACGGCAACGGGACACGACGCCAAGTGGACCACCTTCTCAGCCACACTCCCGAAAAGTAATTCCGCCAAACCGGACCCGCGCGCTCCGATCACAATGTGATCGTAACCGTGTTTCTTTGCATAATCACAGATAACGCGCCCTGGTTCCCCCTCCGCCGTAATGGTCTCTACCTTAACACCGGCCTCCTGTAATATCTTGGCGGTATTATCGAGAATCTGGCGGGATTTTTCCTCGATAAACTTTTCTAATGACGGCAGGAACGGTGCCTCCGGCGGAACAGAAGTATAGGGCGTTACGGAATAAACATGAATTAACGCCACCTTTGCTTCCGGCTGCAAACGCCACAACTCCAGCGCAAATCGTGCCGCTCGTAACGCGTTTTCGGAGCCGTCAGTCGCCACCAGGATTTTGTGAAACACTGTTACGCCCTCCTTTTAAAGCGATAAAGTGCTCTATATGCGGTCGATAAACTCTCCTATCAAAGCATACCGGAACTCTTTACCCATTAAAGCCCGTACGGCACCGTAAATACCGTAGCCGACAACTGCCAGGCAAAGAAGTCCCCAAAAACCGAAAACACCCATAAACGAAGGTAGGGCGGCTTGGGGAGCCATCATCATTCCACCCATCATGCCGCCCGCTGTGAAGAGCCCGAGGACAAAAAATAAAACAGCGGCTGCCAACTGGTAACCCAAAGCTTGCTTGGCATGATGGGAAGCAAAGCCGGATTTATCCTTCTGAAGCAAGAAAATTGTCAGTGCTATTATGATACCGACCCACGAAAACAGGATACCAAAATGGGCCACAGCTCCCAATACCTTTTCCTCGCTAGTTAAAGACATACCCTTTTCCCTCTCTCAAAAAAAGTTATATTTTGTGTATTACTATGATACACCTGTTTTTCCTGTCTGTGCAGTGTTAAACCCCAAACTTTTATCACGAACATATACCGCTGATACAGCATACGATCCGGGTCAACCAAATTATAGCCCGTTATGGGTTAGTTATTATGAAGGTGAATACATCTCGTGGCACGAACTATTTTTAGCCGGGACAGAATCGTTCTTTAGCATCCATAACTCTGAGCTTGTTTCAAGGGGTGATAAAGCAAGTGGATATCTTAGCACTGGTCAGAGACAGGGTGCACCATTATTACTGGGAACACGAATATAACTGAGCCACCGTGGTCCTAAAGATCCTCGGTGAGGTCTTCAACGTCGATATTCACCCTCAGGTTTACGACTGTGCCGTCGGGATGCATGGCGCCGGGCAGTACGGCGCCCAGTGCGGCTTGGTGGAAGGAGCCCTCATGTTTCTGGGCCTGCGTTATGCCCAACAAAAAGGGGCCGAGAAAACCGCCGCGCTGTGCAAACAACTGGCGACCAACTTTGAAAGGCGGTTCGGTTCCTTGCTGTGCCGCGAACTGCGCCCGGAAGGGTTTAAAAAAGATAACCCGCCGCACCTCTGCGAACCCCGCACGGTGGAAGCCGTCCTTTTTCATATTGAGTTTATCACCAATCTGGAAAACAGGTGATCTATTCGACCAGGCGGCAGCCGGAAATCGCCACGCTGGTTAAGGCCGCATCATTACCTTGAATGCTGATATTATTACCGCTAAACCGCACCGTATTACCTATAACGCGGCCTTCAACAGTGATGTCGTTGCCGCTAAACCTGATCTCACCGTCTGGAGCGTAAAGAATACCTACAATTTTTATATTGTTACCATTGATTTGGATATCACCCTGGGAATAAATGCATATCTCATCCCCCGCTACAGCATACAGGGTATTGCCGTTGAGGTGAACGTCGCCGGTAGCTAGAATAACCCCGGTGCCGTTAATGTGATTACCGTTCATATGAATATCACCGTCAACATATATACCCCCGTCCACATCTATGTAGTTGCCATTCCAGTGCTGATTACTGATTACTGTAATATACTGCCCCGGCTTGTTGTGCCTGCGTTCTGATCGTTTCTGAAAAATCAGGCATGTCAACGTATGGAGCGTCAGGGTAAAGCACCCTGAGGTCAATATTATTCCCGGGACCGGATCGTCCCGCAGGCTTCGCTCACGCGAGTCACGATGATATGGTTGCCGCTCACCCTAAAGTTGTGGTTGGTATGAACACTTCCATCCACCGTCAGGCCGTTTCCGCTAAAGCGTAATTCTTCTGAAGCACTTCCGGAAAAAAGTGAATAAGCGAATACGTGCGGCGCAACACCTGCACGCGCCGCCCCTCGGCTTCCTACCCTGAGATTGTCAATACCAAAAAGAGGCATAAAGTACGGTTTAATATCTTGATGAGCCGAAACCGTAACCTGCCTGTTGTTATCGCTGAATTCAAGGGTTAACGTTGATGGATCAAGCCCGTTGGCTGCCGCATATTCTCTCGCTTTCTGGGCGGCCATCCCGGTATCAGGCAGTTCCTGTGCAGCAGCCAGGCAAGCGGCATCGACGGCAGTCTGGATTTTGTATTTACTAATTTCCAGGTAACCAATATCAATAGCCAAACCAGCAAATCCAGTAGCCACTACTATGAATAAAGCCATTATCACCGCCGCCGCACCGTCTTGTTCCTTTAACAGGCGAGCAACTTTTTTACGCATGGCTCCACCCCGCTGATCTTTTCTTAAACATAACACATCCAATAGTTGTAAATAAGAAGACCCAAGGCCTAACTAGTTAAATCAAAAGTCCTAAACTTATTTGCACACGCCCTCGCCTTATAAAAAGATAAGGCGCCACACATACTTAGTGTAACGTTAAGAAAAAACACTCATTATATCCCCGAAATGTTGGCAAAATAAATGAGTAAGGTCTTATGTCGGAGGCCAGTTATGAGTGACCAAAAACTTACGGTGGATATCCTGACGCCCGATGCGGTAACTGAAAAAGCCGAAAGTACAGGGGTTAAGAAGGCCAAGTATCCACTCAGGACCACCGTAATGCTGGGTATTTTGGCCGGCGTCTTTATTGCCCTGGCGGGAGAATTTTATACTATGGTAGTCTTTGAGGCCCAAACGGGTTACAGCATAGCCAGGTTGTTAGGAGGCCTCGCATTTTCCCTGGGCTTGATTTTGGTCGTTATCACCGGCGCGGAATTATTCACCGGCAACACTCTGCTGGTCATAGCCTATATGACCAAGAAAATTACCTTAAAAGATTTGCTGCGGAACTGGTTGTTAGTATATACCGGTAATTTTATCGGCTCCATAGCCGTAGTATTGCTGGTTTATTATTCCCACCAGTGGGTCCTGAAAGAATATTCTTTCGCCGTACAAGCGGTACAAATCGGTATAGGCAAGGTTAGCAACGATTTTTTTACCGCCATGGTACGGGGTGTTTTGGCCAACACCCTGGTGGTCCTGGCAGTATGGATGAGTTACAGCGGCCGCACCTTGACGGACAAATTGCTGGCCGTAATTTTCCCCATATCGGCCTTTGTGGCTTCGGGTTTTGAACACAGCATTGCCAATATGTATTTCATCCCCATGGCTTTAATGTTAAAAGGCAACGAAGCGGTGCAACAGGCCCTGCTGGCGGCTGCTCCCCATGCGGATATTTCTCTTCTAACCGTACAAACTTTTATTACCAGGAACCTTATCCCGGTAACCATAGGAAATATTATCGGAGGCGCTGTTTTCGTAGGTTTGGCCTATTGGTTCGTATATCTGTACAAGCGGGCCTAGACGGGTGGAGGGATGATCAAAATGTCTTCCGATATCGATGAATTAATAGAAAAGTACCGCCAAGCACGAGGCGGGCTCATTCCTCTGCTGCAGGAAACCCAGGAATTAAAGGGTTTTCTGTCCAGGGAAACTTTGGAGAAGATTGCATCGGGTATGAATTTATCCCTGGCCAAGGTAGTCGGGGTAGCGACCTTCTACCACCAGTTCCACCTTGAGCCCAGAGGCAAGTACATCATCAGGGTCTGCATGGGTACCGCGTGCCACGTACGCGGAGCGGCAGACATCTTGGCTGCGATGGAAAAAGAATTGGGCGTCAGGGTCGGTGATACTACCCCGGATCTGACCTTCACGTTGGAACAGGTAGCCTGTTTGGGAGCTTGCGGTTTGGCCCCGGTAATAATGATCAACGAAGACACGCATGGCAAGCTTACTCCCGATCAAGTACCGGAGATTTTAGCCAAATACAGGCAGAAAACGGCGGTGATCCATTGAAAAGAAGTATACTTGTCTGCGGCGGAACCGGTTGTGTTTCTTCTCATTCCCGGTTAGTTCACGACGCTTTGGAAAAAGAATTAAGGACCCGGGGACTGGATAAACAATTTGAGCTGAAATATACCGGCTGCCACGGTTTTTGTGAACAGGGGCCGATCATTACAGTTGAGCCGGAAGGGTATTTCTACTGTCAGGTTACGGATGAACACGTTCCCAAACTGGTCGACAGCCTGCGGGAAGGAAGCGTATATGAAGACCTCTTATATAAAGACCCTGAAACTCAGGAACGGGTAAAAACCAGGGACGAAGTGCCGTTCTATAAAAAGCAGAAACGGCTGGTGCTGAAAAACTGCGGCAGAATCAACCCCGAAAATATAGAAGATTATCTCAAGACCGGCGGCTACCAAACCCTAGACAAGGTGTTCAATATGCCGCCGGAAGCCGTCATCGAGGAGGTTAAAGCTTCCGGCCTGAGGGGCCGCGGTGGGGGTGGTTTCCCCACAGGGTTGAAATGGGCGTACGCGCGCGAGGCCCGGGGTGATAAGAAATATCTTATTTGCAACGCCGACGAGGGAGACCCGGGGGCTTTTATGGACCGCAGCATTTTGGAGGGCGACCCCCACCGGGTCTTGGAAGGCATGCTCATCGCCGGTTACGCCATCGGGGCGAGCGAAGGTTTTGTTTATATCCGGGCCGAGTATCCCCTGGCGGTAAAAAGGCTGGCCATGGCCATCAGGCAGGCCCGGGAAAAAGGCTACCTGGGCAATAATATCCTGGGCAGCGGGTTTAATTTTAACATTCATATCAGCCAGGGGGCCGGCGCCTTTGTCTGCGGCGAGGAAACGGCTTTAATTGCATCCCTGCAGGGAAACCGGGGCATGCCCCGGCCACGACCGCCTTTTCCGGCAACCAAGGGCCTGTGGGACCGGCCCACTGTTGTCAACAACGTCGAAACTCTGGCCAACCTGCCGGTGATTCTCAACATGGGGGCCGGGGCCTATGCTTCCATCGGAACGAAACAGAGCAAGGGTACCAAAATCTTTGCCCTGACGGGCAAGATTAAAAATACCGGGCTGGTCGAAGTACCCATGGGCATCACTTTGAGGGAGATAATATTTGACATCGGTGGGGGCATACGGAACGGCAAGAAATTTAAGGCCGTCCAAATCGGCGGGCCATCCGGCGGGTGTTTGGGCGAAGAACACCTGGATTTGCCCATTGACTATGATTCACTGATTGAAGCGGGGGCCATGATGGGGTCCGGCGGCCTGGTGGTCATGGACGAAGACACCTGCATGGTCGAACTGGCCCGCTTTTTCCTTTCCTTTACCAGGATGGAGGCCTGCGGCAAGTGCACTCCCTGCCGGGAAGGAAACACCAGGCTGCTGGAAATACTGAACAGGATCGTGGAAGGCAAAGGGGAGCCGCGAGACCTGGACCTGTTGGAAACTTTGGGCCGCAATATTATTGACACTTCTCTCTGCGGCCTGGGCCAGTCGGCGCCCAACCCGGTGCTCAGTGCCTTAAGGTATTTCCGGCCCGAATACGAGATGCACGTAAAGCAAAAGATATGTCCGGCCGGTGTCTGCAAAGACCTGCTGTCTTACCGGATTATAGAAGAAAAATGCAAGGCCTGCGGCCTGTGCTTGAAACACTGTCCGGTCGGGGCCATAACCGGTGCAAAGGGGCAGCCCCACCGCATTGATCCGGAGATGTGCGAAAAATGCGGCGAGTGTCTGAAAAAGTGTCCTTTTGGCGCCATTGTAACGGCAGGAGGTGACCGCATTGGAAAAAATAAAAATGACTATCAATGGGACCACGTACCACGTACCCGCGAATTACACGATCTTGAAAGCGGCAGAAGAGAACGGTATTGACATTCCTACGCTGTGTTATGATGAAAGGTTGACTGTTACCGGTGCCTGCCGCATGTGTGTCGTGGAAGTAAAGGGTGCTCGCAAGTTAATGGCGGCCTGTGCCACGCCGGTCAGCGACGGCATGGAAGTCTTAACCGAGTCGGACCGGGTGGTGGAAGCCCGGCGGGAAATCCTCCGGCTGCTGATCGCCAACCACGACCTGCGGTGTCTTACCTGCGAGCGCAACGGGGACTGCCGGCTGCAAGATTACTGCTACCGGTATAAGGTGGAAGATACCCCCTATAAAGGCGCGGTCATAGAATATCCTGTTGATACCGATAACCCGTTTTTCATCCGGGATTACAGCAAGTGTATCAGGTGCGGCAAGTGCGTAACACTTTGTGCCGAAATAAACGGGGCTCACGTATATGACTTCATGCACCGCGGCTTTGACACCAAGGTTACATCGGCATATGATGACACCCTGCAGGAAACCACCTGTACCTTTTGCGGTATGTGCATCAATGTTTGCCCGGTAGCGGCGCTGGTGGAAAAATCGACCCTTTGGGAAGGCCGGCCCTGGGAAGTGAAAAAAGTTACCACCACCTGCCCCTACTGCGGCGTAGGCTGCCAGCTCAAATTAAAAGTTAAAGACAACCGCATTATCGGGGTAACGGCAGACAGATCAGGCTCCAACCTGGGAGACCTGTGCGGCAAAGGCCAGTTCGGATGGGCGTACGTGCATTCTCCCGACAGGCTCACCGGCCCGCTGATTAAAAGGAACAGCGCATTTGTAAAGGTCAGCTGGGAAGAAGCGCTCAACTATGTGGCCGCCAGGTTCACAGACATCTTGAACCGGCGGGGCGGTCAAGCTTTCGCGGGGTTGTCTTCCGCCAAGGCCACCAACGAAGAAAACTACTTGTTCCAAAAATTTATGCGGACGGTACTGCAAACCAACAACGTAGATCACTGCGCCCGCCTCTGACACAGTTCCACGGTTGCCGGTCTGGCAACAGCTTTTGGCAGCGGGGCAATGACTAATTCCATAAACGAAATACTGGAAACAGATGTAATATTGGTCATCGGGTCTAACACTACCGAAGCCCATCCGGTGACAGGATACCGGATTAAACAGGCCGTGCGGAACGGTAAACAATTGATTGTGGCTGACCCCAGAAGAATTGAACTGGTCAAGTATGCCGATATATGGCTGCGGCACCGGCCGGGAACCGATATCGCCCTGTTAAATGGCCTGGCCCACGTAATTTTGCGGGATGATTTATGGGACAAGGAATTCGTAGCTGAACGATGCGAGGGGTTTGAAGAATTCGAAAAGACCGCCGCCAAATACACCCCCGAACGGGTAGCGGAAATTACCGGAGTAGATGCTGAATTAATTGAGCAGGCCGCCCACTTATACGGCGAGGCCGAAAAAGCCACCATTATCTATGCCATGGGTATTACCCAGCATACGTCAGGTACTCATAATGTAATGGCCGTGGCCAACCTGGCCATTTTGACCGGTAATGTGGGGCGGCGGGGCACGGGAGTGGCCCCCCTGCGCGGGCAAAACAACGTCCAGGGTGCTTGTGACATGGGCTGTCTGCCCAATTACTATCCTTCCTACCAGCCGGTGGAAGACCCGGCCGCCCGCAGCAAATTCGAACGGTTCTGGCAGGTAAAACTGCCGGAAAAACCCGGCCTGACGGTAACCGAGATGACGGATGCCGCCCGGCGGGGTAAACTAAAATGTATGTACATTATGGGTGAAAATCCCGTGTTATCAGACCCGGACGGCAATCATGTGGTTGAAGCGCTGCAGAACCTGGAATTTTTGGTAGTACAGGATATATTTTTAACCGAGACGGCTCAACTGGCGGAAGTGGTGCTGCCCGCGGTCACCTTTGCCGAGAAAGACGGCACTTTTACCAATACGGAGCGCCGTATCCAGATGGTAAGAAAAGCAATCGACACAGAGAGCAAGGCTAAACCCGACTGGCAGATCATCACAGAACTGGCGCAGAAAATGGGGCACCCCTGGCAGTACCCCGGGGGACCGGCACAAATAATGGGGGAAATAGCTCAGTGTGCGCCCCTCTATGGCGGCATAAGCCACCAGCGGCTGGAACAAGAAGGAGGCCTGCATTGGCCCTGCCCCACACCCAGCCATCCCGGAACGCTTTACTTACACGCAGATGGTTTCGCCAGGGGCAAGGGCAGATTTCACAGCGTAGAATACCTGCCGCCGGCGGAAGAACCGGATGAGGAATACCCGCTGATCTTAACCACCGGCAGAACACTGTACCAATTCCACACAGGTACTATGAGCAGGCGTTCCCGGTTGGAGGAACTGCGGTCAGAAGAACTGGCGATGATACACCCGAAAGACGCCGAAATTTACGGTATCAGGGATAAAGATACCATATCGGTGGAGTCCAGGCGCGGTAAGGTAACGACCAAAGTCCAGGTCACCGACCAGGTACCCCCGGGGATTGTGTTTATGACTTTCCATTTCAAAGAAACCCCAACCAACGTCCTAACCATTGCGTCCACCGATCCCGTTTGCAGAATACCCGAATTGAAGGTATGCGCCGTCAGGGTGGAAAAAATTATAAGCAACCCGCCTGTTGATGAAAGGGATAACTACGTCGGAGTTTACAAACAGTGAGCAGTAAAGATATGTTATAATGCGGTTTAACAGTTGGGAAAATCCATAACATTCAATCGGGAGGCCATTATAATGCAGTACGTGAGTACCAGAGGCGGGTTTGGCCCTGTCAGCGCCGCCGAGGCCATCAAGCGCGGGATTGCGCCGGACGGGGGCCTGTTTGTCCCCAATAAACCGGTAACGATACCTGCCGAAGACATTATTGCCATGACCGGTATGACCTACCACCAGCGCGCCGCATACCTTCTTGAACATTTCCTTACCGACTTCTCCAGTGACGAGATACGGGAATGTGTCGATAAAGCCTATTCCCCGAATAGTTTTGACACTCCGGAAATCGCGCCGGTTAAAAAATTGAATGAGAGTACTTTCATCCTGGAACTGTGGCATGGGCCGACCTGTGCCTTTAAGGACATGGCACTGCAGATTCTGCCGCATTTGCTGCGCAAGGCCACCGACAAAACGGGAGAACAGGACGGCATTCTCATCCTGGTCGCCACGTCGGGCGACACCGGCAAAGCCGCTCTGGAGGGTTTCAAAGACGTTCCCGGTACCAAAATCATCGTTTTTTACCCGGACCAGGGCGTCAGCGAAGTGCAGAAAAGGCAGATGGCGACACAGGAAGGCAATAACGTGGCGGTTTTCGCCGTGCGGGGCAACTTTGACGACGCCCAGACCGGCGTCAAAGCCATTTTCACCGACCCGGAAATCAACAGCCGCCTGCAGCAGTACCATTACAAGTTTTCTTCCGCCAATTCCATTAACTGGGGACGCCTCGTGCCGCAGATCGTATACTACTTCTCGGCCTACGCCGGCCTCCTGGCGCGTGGTGAAATAGTGTTCGGGGATAAGATAAACTTTGTGGTTCCCACCGGCAATTTCGGCAACATCCTGGCCGCCTATTACGCCCGCAAGATGGGACTCCCGGTGCAGCGGCTGATCTGTGCCGCCAATGCCAATAACGTGCTCACCGATTTTATCCGCACGGGGACCTACGACAAAAACCGGCCGTTTCACAAAACCCTGTCACCGTCGATGGATATCCTGGTCTCCAGCAATCTCGAACGCCTGTTGTACGAAATCACCGGGCATGATACCGACCGTATCCGGCAGTGGATGGAGGCGTTAAAGAGCAAAGGCCGGTACGAGGTAGACCAGGCAGCAAAATCGGAAATTCAAAGTATCTTCTGGTCCGATTGGGCCGGTGATGAAGATACCCTGGCTATGATAAAGCAGACCTACCAAGAATACAGGTATGTTCTGGACACCCACACTGCGGTAGGCAAAGCTGTTTATAATCGCTACCGCCGGGAAACCGGCGATACCGCCAAGACGGTGATCGCGTCGACGGCCAGTCCCTTCAAATTCAACCTCAGCGTGGCCCGGGCGCTATTAGGAGAACAAAATATAAAAGGCCACAGCGAATTCGCCTTACTTGAAAAGCTGTCCGAATATACCGGATGGCCGGTTCCACAAGGTTTAAAAGACCTGGATAAGAAACCGGTACGGCATAACAAAGTCGTTGCCAGGGAGGAAATGGCCCAGGCCGTACTGGAGGCGGTACGGCAGACCGTTAATTCTTAGTCGGGCGAATCCAGGAGAGGATTTCCAGGACCTCTTTACGCCCCGGAGCAGCGGGGACCCCTTCAGGCAGGCCTACCGGAACAACCATGACAATTTCCTCTGCGGCTTTCAGGCCCAGGTACTTTTTCAGTTCTTCCCCCGCTAAAATGCCGGGCAGGCTCATCGGGCAGGCACCGTAACCAAGAGCGTGAGCAGCAAGGAGCAGGTTTTGCACCGCAAAACAAACGCTCTTGACGTTCTCCAACTGCCATGCCTCCTGAGCCAGCTTGAGCGGTTCAAAAATCTCCCTGGTGAACCGTGAACGGTAGGGTTCGGCCACACACACTATAACCAGGGGAGCATTCTTGAAGAAGGTGGCGTAATGCCCGAATGCCTTGAGCTTTAAGGCCGCGTCTTGCTGACCGCCGGCGACAGCCTGGTCTGCGATGGCCTCAATTCGCGCTGCGATGATCCTTTCCAGCGCCTCGACGGACTCCCGCCTGGTAACCGCTATGAACCGCCACGGCTGCCGGTTGGTGGCGCTGGGCGCCCAGCGGGCACATTCAATCAGAAGGTGTACAATGCTCTCCGGTACGGGCTCCTCGCGGAACTTGCGTACCGAACGCCTGGTCTTTATGATCTGCTCCAGTACCTGATACCTGTCCATCTTCTTCTCCACCGCTTTCCCAGTTTACCACTTATCACCTGTTTTAGCCATCTTACACATTAAACCGCACGTTAATAATATCGCCGTCCCGCACAACATAGTCCTTCCCTTCCACACGCAGCAGGCCTTTCTCTTTGACCTTGGCCGGCGACCCAAGTTCACGCAAATCCTCGTAATTAAAAACTTCCGCCCTTATAAAACCGCGTTCCAAGTCAGAATGGATTTTGCCGGCCGCTTCCGGAGCCGTGGCGCCCTTCCTTACCGTCCAGGCACGCACCTCATCTTCACCAACGGTAAAGAAAGAAATCAGGCCCAGACAATCGTAAGCGGCGCGTGCCAGCCTGGCTATACCGGACTCTTTAATGCCGAGATCCTGCATAAACTCCTTACGGTCTTCTTCCGGAAGTTCGTTAATTTCCGCCTCAATTTGCGCGCAGATTTCAACTACGGGCATCTGTTTTTCCCGGGCAAAGTCTGCAATCTCTTCTTTCCCGGGGTAACCGTTCCTAAATTGGTTCTCGTCCACATTAACGGCCAGAATGACCGGTTTTTCGGTTAAGAAGTTATAGTTAACCATAATCCGGCGTTCCTCGTCGGACAAATTAAGGCTGCTAAGAGGTTGTTCACTCTCCAGGGCCTCCAGGTAGCGTTCCAGTATGCCCAGTTCCGCCTGCTGTTCCTTTTTGATCTTTTTGCCGCCCTTAATGCGCTCGATGCGCTTTTCCACAAGTTCCATATCGGCCAGCAAGAGTTCATCCATAAAGTCGCGCGCATCACGGTAGGGATCAATGCTCTCCAGTACATGAGATACATCCTTATTCTCAAAAGCCCGCACCACGTGCACCAATACCTCGGCACTACGTACTTCCTCCAGCAGTTTAGCCGCCATAGCCCTTGTCATACCTTCGCTGTGCACGCCGGGAATATCTTTGAACTGAATGCGGGCGTAAATGGTCTTTCTTGGCTTATACAGCTTGGAAAGAAAATCTACCCGCTCATCGGGCACAACGGCGCTGGCCGTATGGACCTCGGTAGAAGCCCCTAAAAAGGAAGCCACCGGTGCTCCCGCTCCCGTAAGCAGGTTAAAAAAAGTGGTCTTGCCCACCAGAGGCAACCCGACAAGGCCAATCTGCAATCTCATCACTCCATTCTTCTATTCCCGATAACTCTTCACGTAGTATTTTAAAAAAGTATGAATCTCTTTGACCAGTTTTCCCTGCCGGTAAGCACCATAACCGGCCGTAATGGCCAGCGGAAAAAAGGCAAAAAATCCTACCGTCCCGGCCAGTGCTTTGTCACCCCACTTGGCAGTGCCGGACTCGACCTCCAATCGACCGTCATTACGGATACGCAGCATTACAGTAAGAGCTTGTGCCATACCGGCAACGTTAGACAAGGTACCACCCTTGCGCGCCTGCACAATCACGTTTTTCTCATTGCCGAAGCGCTGGGTTTCAAAGCCGCGCTTTTTAAGCCAAACTTCGGCTGCCATCCCCAGTTCTTCCAAGGGTACAAGAGCCGGTAGTACTGATTTCGCCAAACTCTAAACCCCCTGTTTTCGATTAGATTCTTAATTCATGGTTAAAAAGCTAAAACCTGCATCTTTTTTAGACAGGATTAACAGGATTTAACAGGATTAATTAGGAAGGGCGGTTATCTCCAGCGAGCGAACCTTTTAGAAGTTGGAACTCGGATAATGGAACTTGGAATTGCGATATCCCCGGTTCGCGCGGAGGAAACCCCCCGTGGGAAAATATCAGTAACACGGAGACACCGAGAGCGAGCGGAAATAACCGGCCAGAAAAAGGATACCTTAAACTACGAGGTGAAACTTTTATAGGAAAGATGGAGGTGAAAACCATTAAAAGGATTAATCCCACCTTTAAATGGGCCTTGCGCATCGCCTTTATCATTGTGGTTGTATTGTGGTTAATGAAAAACGGCTTGCCGCAATAACACCTGTTTCCAACCTCAAATACGGCAAAGTTTCCTTTTTACCGCTCCCGGCATAGGATAGAGAAACACCGTTCGGGGAGTGGTAAAGCTTCATGGCTTTAGAGGTTATTGGCTTTTATGCCTGGCGGGGCAACTGGCTGAAATTATTCGGGGCCCCGTTTCCTCATACCGACGCAACCAAAGGCGTGGCCGGTCTGGTGTCGCGCGTGGCTCCGGTTTGGCTTTCCGTCGACGGCCAAGGGCGGACTACAACCCAAAACGCTTATGCCTACCGGCCCCGCGGCTGGGAAAAGGTCATCGGGGAATGCCGCGTCCGGGATATTGCCGTGGACTTGACAGTGGCTCACCTGGAAGGCAACTTTCTGGAAAAAGCCTTGGCCGACCATAACTGGACCGCTAAAGTCATAGAAGGCATCATATACGAAGCACAGCCTTATCAGGGAGTTAACATTGACTTTGAAGGTTTGGGCAATAAAGCGAAGCACGATGACAAGAGTTTATTGCCCATACGTGCTAATTTTTCCCGCTTTATCAAAATGCTGGCCGCAAGAGTACAGGTCCGGGGCCAAAAGCTTTATCTCTGTTTACACCCGTTAAACAGCTGGTTCCAAGGTTATGATTATCCATCTCTGAGCCTGACAGCCGACGGGTTGATTATTATGGCGTATCATTACGGTCCCACTCCCGAGCCTGAAGATAAAGTGGAAGAAGCCATTTACATGGCTTTGGAAAGTGGGGTCCCCCCGGGTAAACTGGTGCTTGGCATCTTAATGAAATGTCCCTACGAAACCCCGGAAAGTTTTGCTGCTAAAATAAGGCTGGCCAACAAATACGGGTTACATGGTATCTCCATCTGGACCCTGGCCTTTTTTGATGAAGAGTATAGGAAGGTGCTTGCTTCGGCGCTGGCGCGCCTGTGATAGGGAGTCTTAGATTTCAGACAGCGTTCAAATGTCCCTCTCCCTGCTCCCTGCTTACCTCCATTCTATGGACCCCGGATTATCGGGTCGCTGGTGCGTCTCCCCGGGCCGCGGCGGGCTGTTTGGGGGGCCTACCATAAAACTGCTTATCCATCCGGGGGTTCCCGGAACCTCACCGTTTTGAACTATCCTGCGCCATTCGTCCACCGCCAGCCGGTACGATGCTTTGCGGGGAAACTCATAATACGACAAAACGACACCCCGCCCCAGGTACAAACGTCCCGCTGCCGGAAACACCACAAAAATCTCCTGGGCCCTTCCTACCCCTTCGTACTGAGCATACCCCCCGGCGGTAAAGGCGCTTCCAATCGCCGCCATGTCGTTTTCCGCCTCCGAGGGCAGACCGTACCGCCCCAACCCTTCTCCCTCCGCGCAAAACATTAACAAAGACCGCAGCGTGATCCCGTAATACCGAATCCTGTTCCATTCACGCTCGGACAGTTCCCAGCCTTCGAGTTCTTTCTCCGCAACGCGCTGCAAAAAGTCCAACAACCCTTCCAGGCGGTGAAAGCGCTCGGCCAGAGCCTCGTCCAGCAAGGCCCGGCTGTCCAATTCTTCACGGGTATGCCGGACTAAAAAGGCCAGGCGGGCGTAAAAACATACTGCCGGTTCCACGTATCCCGCAATCGCGGGAGAAGCCGCTTCCCCGTCCTCCGGTTCTTTGAACTTTCCCCGCAGGACCGTATGCTGCCGCGACAGGGCCCAAGCTGCCAGGGCCGTATAAAGGTTCTTGTCCTGCCAGGCCGTGTTCCGCATAAAGGAGGGGTATCCCTCCCCGTATTCCTCCAACAAGGGCTGCAGGGCCCACAACTCGCCGTGACGCAAATCGGAGTGCCAGGCAGTTAAGTCGTACTGCTCCAGGCGTTTACGATATTCAAGCAGGTTTTTAACGTAATCATCCTCGTATCCCGGGTCCCTGGAAAGTATATCACAGGCCCGGTCCGAGCCCAGGGCCGCCATCAGCTCCAAGCCCTTGGGCAGAGGCCGTTCGGTAAAGGAAAACGCCCGCAAAAAGTGATCATCGGGGCGCTCCGGGGGGGCGAAAAAGTAAAAGCTGGCGTTTTCAGATATTTGCTGCCACCCTGACGACAGTTTATCTGTTAATTCCCTGTTTGCCAAATCGGCGGCACCGGCCTCATCTCCGAAAATGCGCTGCATGGTACCGTAAAGCTCACCGGGAAGTAAAACTTCCTTTTGCCCTTCAAAAAGTGTCAGCACATGATCACATTGCCGCCACAATTCTTCTGCAGGTGTCCCTTTTTCTTCAGTATTATGCAGCGCTATCGCCAGCAGGGCAGCCGGCAGGATATTTTCACCCACCCGACCCAGCGGGAGGCGGTACCAGGTCAACGCCCGGAATAAACGTTGACTTTTGTCATCTTCCAGGTTGTACCCCTGCGGGCAAAACCGCCGGTAGTCAATACAGTAAGGCAGGATACCGGAGGCCTGTTGTCTATCGTGGGCCTCAATTAAGCCCGTTTCCCGCTTCACCTTTTCCCGTATTTCCTCAGGAACGTCCAAGGGTAAATCCAGCAGGTGCGCCGCCACGGCAAAATAAGCAGCATTATGCAATGCCGCGGCTTTAACTTTCGCATCGGCTATCTCCTTATGCTGCCGGAGGGAAGCAGCAAACATTTGCCGGGTAAGGTCCATTAACACAGGGTAAAGAACATCCTTCTCCACCCAGCGCACGGCATAATTTCGCAAAACATAATACGCATACGCCACTGAGTCGGCGGTGATAAAGTTGGGGTAGTTAAAACGGCGATTATCTTCATAAATGTAATACATCTGTCCGGCCGTACCCGGCGTAACCAAAAACCCGTTGCCTGCCAGTACTTTTCGCTGCCTTTCCGTAAAAGCACCAAAGTCATTGATATTTGTAACGTTACTAAGATCAGGCGCTATCTCGTACGGGGGCAGTGCAGCTTCAAAGTCAGGAGGTTCCCAGGGCGAGGTCGCCGGTATACTTGCGATAACTTCCTGGTTCTTCTCACCGATTGTAACTTTTTTGGTAACAACAAATACCAGGGTATAAACGGTAAACAAAAAAAGAATGGTAACAAGGACCACCGCACCCCGCCATTTGTATGACAAAAAGTTTCCTCCTCTCACCGTTATCAGGCCATTTGCCAAGATATATGATAAATCCCAGTAATAAATTACTTACCAGTCAATTGACAAGCCAAAAACCTTAAAGTAGGATTATTAAAAGTGATGTGGATGAACCTGGGCGAAAGTACTGGCAAATAATCGCACAAAAGATCCCACACCTTTTTTGGCACCAATAACGGCACTTATGCCGCATCCTTTTTAAAATTGCATAGAATAATGGGAGGTAGAGACGAGTATGAGAAGACTAGTCGCAGTGTTGTTGGTTGTGCTGGCCGGGCTGTTGGCCGGTTGTGGCGGGGGCCAAACCGAAACGCCCGGTACCAGCGAAGGCGGAGAAGGAGCGGAAAAACAGGTTAAATTAGGCATCATCCAGATTGTAGAGCACCCGGCTCTTGATGCCGCGCGGCAAGGTTTCCTTGACGTCCTGGCTGAAAACGGCTACAAGGACGGCGAAAACTTGGAGGTCGATTTCCGGAACGCCCAGAACGAACAGGCCACTTTACAGGCTATTGCAGATAAGTTTGCCAACGACCCCAAGGACTTGATTCTGGCTATTGCCACTCCTTCGGCTCAGGCCGCAGCGGACAAAACGTCCGATATTCCCATTCTGATCACTGCCGTGACCGACCCGGTGGCTGCCAAGCTGGTAAAAAGCATGGAAAAGCCGGGTACTAACGTTACCGGTACCACTGACATGAACCCCATTAAAGAGCAACTGGAATTAATCACGAAAATTGTACCCGATGCCAAAAAGATCGGTGTAATTTACAACTCCAGTGAAGTTAACTCTCAGGTGCAGGTCAACATTTGTAAAGAAGTAGCTCCGGAGTTGGGATTGGAAATAGTCGAAGCCCCCATTACCGCCAGCAGCGAAGTGATGCAGGGCGCGCAATCCCTGGTAGGCAAGGTTGACGCCATTTACATTCCTACCGACAACACAGTGGTCTCGGCCTGCGCCAGTGTTATTAAAGTTGGCGAAGAAAACCAGATTCCGGTATTCGCCGGGGAAGGAAACACCGTTAAATCAGGTGCCATCGCCACTCTCGGTATTGATTACTACAAGCTCGGGCGGCAGACCGGGGAAATGGCTCTCCGTGTGTTAGACGGTGCCAACCCCGCGGAAATGCCAATTGAAAGCCAAAAGGATCTGAAACTTACCATTAACCCCGCAGCCGCGGAGCGGATGGGCGTAACCATTCCTGAGGAGCTTATTACGGAAGATACCGAAATTATTAAAGAATAATTCGGAAAGCAAGAATTTGGAGGAAGTACTGTGTCACTAGCGTTCTTACCCGGGGCCCTGGAGCAAGGTTTGCTCTGGGGCCCCATGGTGCTTGGCGTTTACCTAACCTTTCGGGTACTGGACTTTCCCGACCTGACGGTGGACGGGTGTTTCACGCTTGGAGCGGCTACTGCAGCCCGCCTTATTCTAATGGACCAGGACCCGCTGCTGGCCACGTTGGTAGCCGTACTTGTGGGCGCCCTGGCAGGTTTGATCACAGGGTTCTTGCATACCCAGCTTAAGATTGCCCCTCTTTTGGCCGGTATCCTTACTATGATCGGCCTTTATTCCATAAACCTGCGGGTTATGGGCGCCGCTAACCTGTCTCTACTGCGCATAGATACGACCATTACCAAAATTGAAAACGCAGGACTGCCCGAACAATTTGCAGCCGGTGTTCTCGGTATTGCTGTGTGTCTTCTGGTATTGTTTCTACTATATATTTTCCTCCAAACCGAGCTCGGACTGGCCATACGTGCTACCGGTGATAACGAACAGATGATCCGCAGCCTCGGAGTCAACACCAATACCACCAAAATGATCGGTTTGGCTCTGGCCAATGCCTTGTGTGCCCTGTCAGGGGCACTGGTAGCACAATACCAAAGTTACGCCGACATCGGAATGGGAATAGGTATGATTATTGTAGGGTTGGCCTCTGTCATTATCGGTGAGACCTTAATTGGCAACCCTACCCTACTGCGGGCTTTGATCGCTGCCATCATCGGTTCGATAATCTACCGGGTGGTAATCGCCACCGTACTGCAAATGGGTCTTCCGTCCACCGACCTTAAGTTATTAACAGCCTTGATCGTTACGGTAGCCCTGGCCTTCCCGGTCATCCGGAGCCGGTACAGCAGCTCACTGCCGTTCCTGGGAAAGGGTGAAGTACGTGCTCGACGTCAATAACGTAACTAAAATATTTAACCGGGGCAACATTAATGAAAAAGTGGCACTAACCGGCCTTTCCCTTCACCTTGATCCGGGAGACGTGGTTACGATCATTGGCAGCAACGGTGCCGGTAAATCGACTCTACTAAACGTAGTTGCCGGTGTGTTCCCCATTGACAAAGGCGAAATTCTGATTGAAGGGCGCGCCGTACATAAAGAACCTGAACACGTCCGCGCCGCCTACATCGGCCGGGTTTTTCAGGACCCCAATCTCGGTACGGCTGCCAGTATGACCATTGAGGAAAACCTTGCCCTGGCCTTACGACGGGGAAACAGGCTGGGACTGCGGCGCGGCACGGGTAAAAAACGCCGTGAACTTTTCCGGGAACGCCTCAAACTACTGGGGTTGGGACTGGAAGACCGGCTGACAACCAAAGTCGGGCTTCTTTCCGGCGGCCAGCGGCAGGCCCTCACCGTCATTATGGCTACCATTGCCGCCCCAAAATTGCTGCTGCTTGACGAGCATACGGCCGCCCTGGATCCAAAAACGGCCCAAACAGTACTGGAACTAACGGAACAGGTTATCGCACAGGAGCAGCTAACCACGCTGATGGTAACCCACAATATGGAGCAGGCTCTCCGCGTGGGTAACCGCACCATTATGATGCACGAAGGGCGTATCATCCTGGACATTAAAGGGGCCAAGCGGCAGAATATGAAAGTAAGTGACCTGCTCCAGATGTTTGAAAAGGCCAGCGGTAAAACGTTCGCCAACGATCGCATGCTGCTAAGTAATTAATGCCACAGATAAAACACACCTAATAGCCGGGACAAAAGTCGCGCTGGCTACTCCCCGCTTAATAATTTCCGTCCTCCTTCCGGCCATATGATCTCGATACGGTCCCCCTCTTTAAGAGGGTCCGTAAACGCCGCTTCAGCTCCATTCAAAATAAGCGTGGGAGTACCGTTGCCCTCTTTCAGGTCTAAATTGACGCACTTAAAAACGTCCAGGAAAATAGGTTCCTTTTCTTGCAATATAACCGTTTCTCCGTTTACCGTCACACATACCCCTGCCTTATCGCCTGCTGCCGCGCCGGGAAGTGTTTTCACTTCATCATCACGATGAAGTTCTATGCGGTCACCGTTATTAATAACGTAATCAGGATCTGCCTGCCGCTCGTTGACCCACACGGTGCGGCCATTAAGATCCAATTCTTCCTGCCGGGCCAGATCTTTTACCGTCACACGGGCACTTTTAATGGTGACGCGGTCACCGTTGCGTACCGGCGTGTCGGGTGCCGCCGGGAGGTCATTGACCGCAGCGGTGGGAGGCAGCTCCACCCGCCTGCCGTCCAAATAAGCGTAAATAAAATATGACGCCATTAAATCTCCGACCGTAGCCGCGGCATCCTTACCGTTTTCCGCCTTAATAACGGTAATCTCATCCCCGTCGTGCACTGGGGTCTGCAGGGAGGCAGGTGTTCCATTGACCAGGATTTGTGCCGGGCGGCTGAGCCCTCCGTATAGCACTTGCTGCTGCCCATTAAGGGTAAATTTCAGGTCATGCCCGTTACGCGCAAAAAGATCCCGCGGCTCAATATCACTTACACTGAGCGCATCCGAGACCTTGACGCCCTTAGAATTGAACACCCGGTACTCCCGGCCGTTGACTTTGACGTTGATAAGTACGAAACCCATTTTACGCAGCGCCGCAACGGCAATACCCACTACCGTAACCCCCTGGGGACCGGATAATTCGTCTTCTTCCGGGGGCACAAAATGATCCAGCGCGTCCCTACCGCGTACGGCCACACGATGCGGCTCCAATTGCAGTCGTTCGGCAATTTTTTCAGTCAACTTGGGAATTTGGGCCCCGCCACCAACACACAACACGGATTTGGGCGCTTCCTCGTTATTCAACACCAAGATGCGGTCGACAATATCATCCGCCAACCGGTTCAGTACCGGGTCGATGGCTCTCATAATCTCTTCATAGCCAACCACGTTTTCAACCCCGATGATGTCCCGGTACCGGATTTCCTTCCGGTGTACCAGCTGGCGTTTCATCCATTCGGCAGTATCAAAATCCACCACGTAGTCCGACATAATGATCTCGGTAATTTCGTCACCGGCCACCGGTACCATTCCGAAAGCCACTACCGAACCTCCCCTGGTAATGGCAATGTCGGAAGTCCCGGCCCCGATATCCACCAGCGCCAGGTTCAAAAGGCGCATCCTTTCCGGTACCGCTACTTCAACGGCCGCGATGGGTTCCAGGGTAAGGTTTAAAGGCTGCAGCCCCACTCTCTGCAGCACCGCCAGCAAACCGTTGATGACCGATGCCGGTAAAAACGTAGCCACAATTTCGGTGCTGATAACCTTCCCGCGATGGCCCTGAAGGTTGGCCAAAGGGTATCCATCAAGTTCGAAAGCGATCACACTGTGGCCTACGTAGAAAAATTGTTCGGCTAAACGGTGCTCGTCCAAATCCTCGTAAGCCCGCCGCAGAGCCTCCAATTCCAGGGCCCTGATCATAGGCTGGTCGATCTCGGCATATTCCTCGACTTCCATTTCACCCCGGCTGCGTACGGTGCGCAGTGAACGCCCCGCAGCAGCAATGGCGGCGTACTTTAATTCTATCCCTACTTTTTCTTCCAGGGCCGCCTTGATTTGCGAAACCAGGGTGGCAACCTTGGGAATGTCGTGGATCTGGCCGTCCTGCATCGCACGCACACCGTGTTCCAGCATTTCCTGGGCCAGAATGCGGAATCGGTTTTGCTCAACAACCCCGACGATACCGATTACCGTACGGGTGCCGATGTCCAGAGCAAAAATCACGTCTTTCTCATTGAGCGGCTGCGTCATAACAACAGACCTCTCCGATGCACGAACATCCGTGCCGTTTTGTCAAATTATACTCCACCCTTGCCCTACCGCTCAAGGCATGGTCATTCGTTCCCCTTACGCCTCACTCTCTACAATGGAATATCCAATACGGGATACTTGCGGGCGTCAGGGGCGTCAAAATGCCACCACTCGAAGGCCAGAGGGACGAAACCCGCTCTTCGCATGGCCGCTTCAAGGATAATACTGTTCTGGTGTGCTTCTTGCTCCATGGAAAGAAGCCAGCGGTGAGCATTCCTGTTAAAACTGTCAAATCTGGAGGGCATGGGAAGTTCCTCGCCTTTCAAATTAACCAGGGTGCAGTCCACCGCCGCCCCCCGGTTGTGATTGGAACCGTAACGGGGATCAGCGATGAATCTTTTGTCAGAAGCAGCTTTCCATAACTCCCGCTGCACGGAAAGCGGCCGGTAGCCGTCCCATATCTTTAAGCCCAAGCCCTGAAGGCGCAGGTATTTTTGGACCTTCGCCAACCGCAGGGCCACGTCTTTTTGCAGGTAGCAGCGGGAAGACCGGTACAGGGGTCGCCCGGTAAAATTATCGGAAGTGGCATACTTCAGTTCGACAAGAATGGTAGGGTCGATTTCTTGAATATCCACCAGGCCGGCAGCGCGTAAGGCGGCGTCAGTGGAGGGAATACCCGAGCCAGAAAGCGCACCCGTTTCTGATTCCGGTGGGTCCTCCTCATACAATGTTGACGTGTCAGAGCTCTCTGCTTCAGCCGCAGAAACGTGCGCCTGCACAGTCCGGTACATATGCTCTAAATTACCTATCCACCCCACCCAATCAACTGTGTTGAGAGGAATAAAACAAAAAAGCAATGTCATAATCCAGGCGGCTGTGGCTACCCGTAAATATCGTAACACCTGTTATTCCCCGCTTTGCACAACTTCACGGCGCGATCGATGGTTAACTTCATAAGAACACCGATGAGACTAAATTGACAGATGTTAGCAGTGTGGCTAGACTGAATTATGCAATTAGAAGTTATTCATTAACCCAGGAATACCCTGCAATGATTAAGGGAAAAAACAACGCTAACCTCTTCCCCAAGAACTGCCTTAGATTTGGACTTCCGTCGCATACTAATAAGCCCTCACCTGTAATGGTGGGGGCTTTTTACTTGTAAGAAATTCTTTAACCGGGTCAACCATAATATCCTCATGGCGAGAGTGGCACGGAAAATGGATGACAAACGTCCCGTCTCATCGGTAGGGGAATTTATGGATAATGATGATAAATTTTGCAGGAGTTTAATAATTTATGTGGAAAAAGCAAAGAAATTGGCAAACTTAGGAAGATTAAGACTATTCTCCGAATACAGCACAAAAGGAGCATATCACGGCTCGAATTACCATTGAAACTGGCAGACACGGAATGGTTATTGTCCGTATACCTTATGATCCTGAACTCGTTATATCCAGGAGTTACTCGGGCACAAAAGTTCGAAAACAACTGAAATTTACACCCGCGTAAGTAAGCGTGATATAAGAAGGATTCAAAGTCCACTAGACCGTTTGATTTCTCAACATAAACAAGAATAGATTTTTCTATAGACGGATTTCACGAAATACTTCGTGTAACATGCTTAAATTGGCAGTATTTACGAACCTAACAGTTCGTAAATTTATAAGTTAGGCGAAACCCAGCTGCTGAGAAAAGAGAAAAAAGCGCATCGAAGAAATAAAAACTTCAATTAACAATATTAAGGAGATAGCTTGAATGAATGCAATTAAATCTTTAATTTCAAATGG
>JACDOK010000018.1 GCA_017656185.1 Peptococcaceae bacterium
TTGCCGTGAGTCTTTATTTTCCTGCGCTGCGGCAATTAATTTTACAACTTACCGTTATTTTAACCGGATATATTTAAGATCACCATCAGGACCGTTTGTTACAGCGATTTCCCAACCATCAGACCGCCGCAGCACACATTTGCCGGCGGCAGCGTTAACTACCACACTACCCTGCACCATTTGGTTCAGCACTTGATCGACTAAGTCGTGTTTCACCAGAATACGCTGCAGGCACTGATGCTGCATAACAAAGTACCTCCTCCAAAAGTTTTCCTAAGGACTGTTTATGATCATTACCGCCGAAAGACATTAATATAACGGTAAACTTTGGCACCGAAAAGAGGCCAAGCTCGTCAAAGGACATGCAATGGTGTATAATCTTAAAAGGAGCTTGTTCTCTGGAGGAGGTATAACTATGCGACAACAATGCCCGCAATGTGGATCATATGAACTGGCCAAAGTAGGCCAAAATGATAAGTTTCTCAAATGGGGAGGGGGCGGAGCTCTGGTCTTGTTCGCCCTAGGTTTTGTCGCTCCCGGTTTCTGGATTATCATTCCCTTGTGGATGTTCGGCTCTCTCGCGGTATATATGTCCCACCCGCTTCTGGAATGTAAGGAATGCGGTCGCCAGTGGGACCCACGTAAGAGACCGGTAGAAACGAAAAGTTAGCAATTTTTACCACCCCCGGCATACAATAACGCAGGGGGATTTTTTATGTTGGATATTATCTTGGATTGGCTGCTTTCCCTAGACCACAGCCTTTACCTAACAGTAGTAAATAACTGCCGCACAAAGTACCTGAACCATATTATGGTCTGGTCAAGTTACGCCGGCTCGTTTGGAACTATATGGATAATACTTATAATTGTGCTCGGCCTTACAGGACGCCTGCAAGGCCGGCACAGCATTTGGCGGGCTTTGGGAATTATGGGGGCGACATGGCTCTTAAACGACCTAATATTTAAGAATTTAGTGGCTCGCCCGCGGCCTTTTACGGTCTACCCCGATGTCGACCTTTTAATCAATGCTCCTTCCGGTTTTTCCTTTCCCTCGGGGCACGCGGCAAGTTCGTGCGCTGCCTGGACCGTCATCCGTTCGTTAAATAAAGATCCTTTGATACACTGGGGAATACTGCTGCTGGCCCTAACCATAAGCGTTTCCCGGGTTTATGTCGGGGTTCACTACCCTTTGGACGTTGTAGGAGGTGCTGTCCTCGGCACAATTGCGTCCCTGGCATTCTTAAAGTGGATCCGCTAAACGTTATTCGTCCAATGATTAACTCCTCAGTCAACGATCTTAACCGCGACTCCGTCGCGCAGCCGCTCGCCAGGTTCAATGACCACCCGGTCGCCGGCGGACAGGCCGTCCTCCACCTCTATGTAGCCCCCGGCAGCGCGTCCGGTTTTAATGGCCCTCAGGCGGGCATGTCCCTGTACCACGATATAAACGTGAGGTTCGTCATCCCTGGTAAACACCGCGCTTTCCGGGATTACCAGTACTTGTGGGGTTTGCGTCACAATATCGACATTTACCTCATAACCGGGCTTTAAATGCCCCCTGATTTCATCGAGCACGATTTTTGCAACGGCTTTGGTTTCCTTTACCCCGAGTGTCGAAACGGAAGTCCTGCCCGTAGGATTCACCTCTGTTACCCGTCCCGTGGCTACCACTGGTCCTCCTGCCAGGTGGTACACCCGGACCTCTTGACCCGTTCTGATCCCGCCCGCTTCGCTGGGTGAAAATTCGGCCTCTATTTCAAGTTTTGTGGGGTCGCCCACCGTGAAGAGATGTGCACCCGGAGAAACAACCATTCCCTTTTCAACCGGGACAGCTAACACGACCCCGTCCCGGCGAGCCTTTACGGTAGCCTGACGTAAGCGGTCTTCGGCTAAGTCCAGGGCGGCCCTGGCAGCTTCAACTCTGGCTTCCATAGCTTTGACGCCCTGCTGCAAAGCCTCGGCGCGGCGTACTTCCTGCAGCGCCAGGTCCCGCGCCTGCCGGGCCCGGGCCAATTCTTCCTGTGATACGGCATTCTGTTGATACAGTTTTTCCATTTTGGAGAGGTAATCTTGGGAGCGCTGCAGTTCCAAACGTGCCGCCGCGACAGCCGCATCACTTTCCTTACGCCTGCTGGCCAGTTCCGCCTCGGCAGCATCCAGTTCGGCACGGCACCGGTCAACTTCAGCGCTAAAAGGTGACAAATCATAAACGGCCAGTATGTCATCTTTTTTCACCCTGTCACCGGCTTCAACCGCAACCCGTTCCAGTTTGCCAGCCACAGCGGCATACAGCACGGCGGCATCACGGGCCCGAACCACACCTTCACCCCGCACTGTCATTACCAGCTCCCGCTTTTGCGCTTCTGCCGTTACCACTTTTTCCTTGTAACCGTACAGGTATACCGACACAACCAGGACTACTGCCACCAAAATCCCGACACCCAGGAACAACCGTTTTCTCTGCAAAGAAACTCCCCCCAATATATCTTTGCGCCTTACTCCCGGTACTTGGCAGCCTCGGCTACATTAATCCGGTAAATCCTGCGAATGGATGGAAGCAAGGCGAATACAGCAGCAGCCATAATGGCCAGCGCGGACCACAAATAGGTACGCGGCAGCACTACGGCAGATAGTGTCATCACATCACTGCTGTAGGAAGCAGCGAAAACACCGGCCAACAACCTCCCTATTCCTACGCCGAAAATCAAACCCGGCACCGCCAAAATAAGCGTTTCCCGTCCCAACAGGCCGCCTACCCGTCGCTTATCCATTCCGATTAAACACAACGTGGCAAGTTCAGGCAGGCGCTCCATAGTGTTGATGCTTGTTATGCTGTATACTATGGCCCCGCCCAAAGCCATACCGAACAGCACCATAATACCGATAAACGCGTAGGCGAGCCCAAGCCATTTTTCAATGTCTTCTCTGGCGGCAGCCGCCTCCTCAATACCAGCCACGGTAGATAGTTCACTGGTCCGGTTGCGCAAAGCGTCAATTCCGCCCGCACGGGTACGGACCATAACAGCAGTAACGGCATTGTTCTGCCGGAATAATGTTTGCACGTCCCGCAGAGGCAAGAAACCTGCACTGCCCACCGGCAAATCCACCAGGCCGGCTACTTTAACCCTGGTTGCAGGTAACCCCGGGAAAAGGGGCTCAATCACAATCGTATCACCCGGGACAGCACCAATCTCACGCTGCACACTGGTCGAAAGCAGTATTCCCGCCGTGGTAACCTGCACGCGGTTCCCGCCGGGTTCGTACAACCGGTACATTTCGGCATCCCTGGGCAGGCCGGTTAATATGGTCTCGTATTCCCGCCCTCCCAGGCGGAATCGAACCGGCAGTTCCAATACGGGTTCGGCCCGCGCGACTTCCGGCCATCCTTCCACTTCACCGACAACGTTCATACTCAAGGGCGAGGTGAAATTTACCCGGGCGTCATAAGCGATAATTTTGTCAAAGTACCGGCCAATAATCACTTCAAAGGCATCATAAAAGGAACCGGACACAACCAGCAAGGAAAGGGCTACCGCGATCCCCAGGACGGTAAACACCGACCGCCAGGGGGTACGCATTATGCTCCGCACGGGGATTTTCCAGAGTAATTTCAGCTGCCGCAGTAGCGCTATGCGCGCCGGGCTTCCCGTTCCGGGAGCTGAGGGCGCCTCAGGTCGCATAGCCTCTGCCGGGGTCAAGCGTGCCGCTCTACGGGCCGCCTGCAGCACCGCAAGAGTACAAGAACCCACTCCCAAGGCAATCCCGGTTACCTGTACGGCAGGATGAACAGCGCTCGAAAGATAAGGAATGCTGAAAAATTCGGCATACACACGCGTCATGGCAACTGAAAGAGCATAACCAACCGGCAATCCGACGGCAGCACCGGTACTACCTATCAGAAAACCGAAACTCAGGTAGTGGCGCGTAATTTGTGCACGCGGGTAACCAAGGGCCCGCAACAACCCTATTTCCGAACGCTGCCGTTTTACAATACGTGCCATCAACACCACGATAATCATTGCTGCAACGCCGAGAAACAACGCGGGAAACATTACACCCAACTCCGACAATCCCTGCAGTTCCATATTCAGGGCGCTGTAACTGGGCTGTTGATCACGTTCCATAATGCGCCGGTACCCGTATCCCCGGCACAGCTCTTGCAGCGCTTCTTTGACTGTTTCCTCCCGCGCCCCGGGTTGCAGGGTAACAGCCAGCTGGTCTATCGTTCCCGCCGTACCAAAGAACTCGTCCGCCGTAGCTCTGGTTACAAAAAAAACACCGAAGTCACGCGGGGAAGTGGCCATCTGCTGCCGGTCCTGTAAAAGATACAGGTACTCGGGGCTGATTACAACACCCCGTACCGTCAGCTCTCTGCGTATCCCGTCAATAATTGGCTCTACGCGATCCCCGGGTTGCAGTTCATGAAACTCGGCAAACTCCTTGAGTATCAACGTTTCCCCAATGGAATTTTGATCCAAGCGGGACCCTCTGACTAAGTGCAGGTCATTGACCCGGTCATCCTTTGGTCCCGGCAGGGAAACCAAGCGCGCAGTAAGCCGTCGCTCGGAACCGGCTAGGTCCATAGGTACATCCCGGCTGATACGCCCCAGGACCTTGTCCACTCCCGGAAGACGCCTGGCCCGCTCGACAAGCGTATCCGGAGCTCCAGCCAAATACACGGTGAGATCCGCGAAATTGAGCCTCTCATAACTTTCTTCGGCGGAGGTTTTCAGGTTGGCAAATGACAAGTAACTCGCACTGAACAACGCCACACCCAGTACAATCATTACCGTTACCGCAATGAACTGCCCTTTGTACCCCAGAATGTCCCGCCATATTTTTCTTGATAGAACCATCCATTCACCAGCTTATCGATAAGGGATTTACAGGTTCGGCGTTGGTCTCGATCTTTTCGATTCTGCCGTCGCGGAGGTGGATAACCCGGTCGGCCATCGCAGCAATGGGGACATTGTGAGTTATAATTATCAGCGTCTTGCCCGTATCACGGTTAATTTCCCAGAGTGCTGCCAAGACCCTGGCGCCGGTGGCAGAATCCAAAGCACCGGTAGGTTCGTCACACAGCAAAAGTTCAGGTTGTTTGACTAAAGCCCGGGCAATAGCTACTCGCTGCTGTTCCCCACCGCTTAACTGGCTGGGAAACTGGTCTGCCTTATCGCCAATCCCCAGCTTCTCCAGCACCGTGTCAACAGGCCCCTTTTTCCCCGTAATTTCTAGGGCCAACTCTACGTTTTCGCGTACCGTCAGGTTGGGAATAAGATTGAAGAACTGAAAAACAAACCCCACCATATCTCTGCGATAAGCCGTCAAGGCGTCATCATCCAGATTCGTAATATCCCGCCCGTTTACCACAATCTTCCCGCTCGAAGGACGGTCCACCCCGCCAATCAGGTTTAGAAGCGTGCTCTTCCCCGACCCGCTCGGCCCCAACAGCACCAGGATTTCTCCCCGGTTAATTTCCAGGTCGGTGGGCTTAAGGGCCGCTACCTTAACCTCACCCATAATATAGGTTTTTGAAACTTGATGCAGGCTAACCACTGTTTCGCGCCCCATTATTTCCCCTCATTCAATACCGGTCCTTTGAGCTGTTTATATTATTGCTGTTTATATTATTTTTGATATGTTATTTATGCCAAAGTTGGACCTGCATAATCTCAAGTAAACAGAAAGTTCTGCACGTATTATTTTGTGCTATCAGATTCTTCACCCGCGCTGCTATATTTTCCTACCTGCTGAAAGAAAAATACCGCAGCTGTTTGCCCACAACGCACCAAAAGCAGACTTCCAAGACAGCCGGCCCGATAATGGTAGATATTTTCGCAGATGTAAATTATCATACTAGTAGATAACGACATCGCGGGGAGGAATAAGCGGGTGGAGGTCAAGATCCCGGTAGAAACCCTGAAAGAACTGTCTGACCGGCTTTCGATGCTGGAGCAGGAAATAAAGGCAATTAAAATCCAGATCCGCAACCTGTACGCCGAGGAAGGCAAGGAAATCCTGGTACAGGCCGTACGCTGGCTGGCGCCGTTGGCTGAAGTGGAGCGGGCCGGGGGTGTGGTAACCCCTCTGGAACTAAGCTGGTTCTGCCGCAAATACGGCAAAAACCCCAAGGGAGCCGCAGGCTATTTCACCGGCGCCAAACCAAGTATGAAGTCCATTGGTGATAACAAGCGCGCGCTGACCGACTATGGCCTCAAGCGTCTCCGCCAGGCTGAAGCGGAATACGGTCCCCACTGGATTGATAAAATTCCCCTGGACATTGTTGCCAACCCCGAAGTGGATGGGGACACCGTCCTGTACATTTAACTCATATCCAGCTTAAAGGTAAAAAAATGGCGGGTGGGAAGAAACCCGCTTAAAGTAGGGATATGTGGGGGTCATATGGTCCTTTTTAGGTAAATCACTAGCTGTTTGTAGTGTATTACTTTATTGGTCATATGTCAATATAAATGTCAATATAAAAATAAAAACCTCACGCTACTTTATATCGTGAGATTTAATTACTGTGCTTATTATTACGTTTTTGGTGCCGGAGGCCGGACTTGAACCGGCACGTCTCCGAAGAGACCCGGGATTTTAAGTCCCGTGCGTCTGCCAATTCCGCCACTCCGGCACTGTATTATAATTATACAACAGGCGCCGTGCCGGGTCAAGGCAGCCGGCCGCCCGCGTAACCGCTATTTTTCGCCCAGCAGTACCTTTACCACGCTGGCGGCCCTGTGATCTACCACCCGGTAGCATACTTCCGTCCCGCGGCGCTCACCCTCAATGATACCCCGCGAGCGCAGGATGGCCAACTGCTGGGAAACCGTTGACTGGGGAAGGTTTAGGCAGGACGTCATATGACTGACATTGCACTCGGATTCCTCCAGGAGTCCCCACACGATGCAAAGACGCACGGGATGAGCGAGGGCTTTCAGCAGCTCCGCTTCCTGCGTGTATTTCTTGTAATCGGCGTCCACAACGCCACCTCCACCGTTACATAAACATGTTTATGTGTGCATTAAAGGCCATGTCGAGATAACCGGGGGCATCCGTCACCTTAACACCTTCAATGAGGTCATCTTCGGTCAATCCCATCATGTCCATCGTCATCTTGCAGGCCCACAGTTTGACACCTTCCAGGTAGCACATTTCCAAAAGGTCTTTCGGCACCGGAACTTGGGCCTTCTCTTCGGCCATTTTCAGCATCATTTTGGTAGCCAAAGT
This sequence comes from Peptococcaceae bacterium, assembly GCA_017656185.1. Lineage (GTDB taxonomy): Bacteria > Bacillota > Desulfotomaculia > Desulfotomaculales > JACDOK01 > JACDOK01. The sequence goes on from JACDOK010000018.1 coordinate 7,231, forward strand.
AGGTACTCCAGGGATGGCACCCAAAAAGCCGGGCGGATAATACTTGACCTTTTCAATGCCGCCCTTTTTGACAACATCAAGGCCGTTAAAAGTAAAGAAAATGGCCGTATTGGCCCCCTTCCGTACCGACTGCAGTGCCAAAATCATAGGCGGGTAAACACCGTCAAGCGTGTTCCGCGAACAAATAAAGGTATTACTCCTTACCTGACTATTCTTTTCCACCATTCCAACTCCTCCTTAAATATTGCATGAAACAAAGTACATAGCCATTTTGCCGCTTGCATTACTATTTTATTTATATATTAAGATATAACGAAGTAATTGCGATGTCAAATACTGCGATAGAGTATCCAGTGGAGTATCCAATAGAGGGCTACACAAGTCCCGAAAGCCTGCTGCATTCACAGGTTCATGCACTGCAACTTGCGGTCATACTCTTCACCGGACATCCGGTTCAGACAGGCTGACGTGCGCCCCATAAATTCCGCCGCTGCTTTTGCTAAATACTGCACATCACCCACCTTACCTGCCTATATTTTCTTCATCTGGCATACGCTTCACCCAACTTCAGTTTTGTCTCGCGGGTTGGTTTTTATGTACTTTAGGCTTCTTAATCTCCGTCTTAACGGCGGAGAAGCAGCGTTGACGCCGCTTGGACCGCATGCTAAAATTAAATTCGGTGTATTGTATCTAAATATTTGCAGGTAAAGAAAGGGAGGTGACTATGGGGATGAATACACTCAAAACCGGACTACTGATGGCTGTACTAACCGCATTACTGGTCGCTATCGGGCAGGCAGTATTGGGTACGAAGGGAGCCTTATTTTTCCTGATTATTGCTCTTGGAATGAATCTCTTCAGCTACTATTACAGCGATAAAATGACCATTGCAATGACGAAGTCACGCCCGCTGTCACAGGAGGAAGCACCAGACATACACGAAATAGTTGAAAGACTGGCGGTAAAAGCCGGTATTCCCAAGCCCCGCGTGTACCTGACACCGATGGCTCAGCCCAACGCTTTCGCTACCGGTCGCAACCCGCAGCATGCCGCCGTCGCCGTTACCGACGGCCTTATGAGGCTGCTCAACCGGGAGGAAATCGAAGGCGTATTGGCTCACGAGATCGCACACATTAAGAACCGCGATATCCTCGTCAGCACCATCGCCGCTGCTTTAGCCGGTGCCATTACTATGATCGCCAATGTACTGCAGTGGGGACTGATCTTCGGAATGGGCCGGGGTGACGATGAAGGCGAGGGCATCGGTGGGCTGCTGGGCACTTTAGTAATGATTATTGTTGCGCCGCTGGCAGCTATGCTGGTTCAGATGGCCATCTCCCGTTCGCGTGAATACCTTGCCGATGCGGTGGGTGCCCATCTATCCGGAAACCCGGACGGTTTGGCCAATGCCCTGCTCAAACTGGAGCAGGCCGCCCACCGGATACCTTCCCAGGTTAACCCGGCGGCATCACATATGTTCATCGTACACCCGCTGTCGGCGCAAAGCATGGCCAACTTGTTCAGCACCCACCCGCCTATCAAGGACCGTGTGGAACGCCTGCGCAAGATGCGCATCGGCATAAGTTAAGAAAACAACACAGACACAAGTTCAGCATTAATGCCGGGCATCGACCCGGCATTTTTTTATTGTAATAGTAACTAAGGTAATTAGTAATTAACGATACCTGTGTATGCTTTGGCCCGTGCGTGTTTCGAAGGTATTACTACGCAAATAAAACTGACATTTAAACTTTACGTTATCCACTGAGTGCTGGGGAGTGTATTAAACATCCCCCTCCTCCGGGACGATGCAGATGAAAGAAAAGTCCTGCTCACCTGTATTTCGGAACTGGTGCTCCACCCCACCGGGTATGTAGGCCGTAAAACCGGGACTTACTTTATACTCTTTCCCGTCCAAATAAAGGGTGCCCTCGCCGCTCACTATATAGTTGATGTGCGGCCAGGAATGGGAATGCCGTGGTGTGTGTCCCCCTTCGGCAAGGGTAAAGAGCCTCATCACCCATCCTTCCCAACCCTGTTCGGGTCCCACGAGGGTCTGCTTAATTGCCCCGGTCACTCCTGGTGCTTCCACCTTTATACCTTTGATATTCTTGGCGTTCTCTACGTAATACATTTTTTCATTCCTCCCAAACCACTGTATCACTATTGTGTCACTACCGTTCACTACTGTGTTTCCTTTAACTCATACACCCGCCGCGGGTAGGCCAGCCTGATGCCGCGCTCCCGTGACCGCAGCCAAATGGTTTCCCGCAGTTTACGTTCGGCTTCCCAGTAGGTTGAGGGTTTGGTCTTACCGATAACGGTAAAGGTACCGCCCCGCTCGTTGGTATTAATATCCGTCACACCGTAAATTTGCGGCGGCTCCACCAGGTTGCCGTGGATGTCCTCCAGCCATAAATACCGGTATTTGTCGACCATCTCATCACATACATCCTGCAGGAGTTTTCTAATCTCCCGGGGATCTTCCTCGAAGGGAAAGGTCGCCGATACGATGGCGCGCATGTCGCGCCGGTTATAATTCCGTACCAGGTTAATTTCAGAATTGGACAGGTAGACCTTTTTCCCCGACCACTCTCTGATCGTGGTGGTACGGAGCCCTACTTCCTCGACCTCACCGGATACCTTGTCATTAATCGTAACCCAGTCACCCACGTGCAGCTGGTCCTCGAACTGGATGAAGAAACCGGTAATAACGTCCTTGATAAAGCTCTGGGCTCCAAAGCCTACAGCCAGGCCGACCACGCTGGCCCCGGCCAGTAGAGGGGCGAGGTTCTGCAGCGGTGTGAACAGCGAGATAATCATCAGTACCGCAAAAATCCAGATGATATACTTGGTAAGCGACATTAAAAGAGTGACCAGCGTTTCTTTTTTGTTGTGGGGCATCCGGGCAACTTTTTCAAAAACGTTGCGGATAAGCTTGCTGCTGAGGCGCAAAGCAGCCCAAGAAACGGCAAGGATAACAGCGATATTGAGCACGTACCTGCCGTATGTAATATAGTCCACTTGGGTAATAAGCTGGATTAGAGTTTTCACCTGCTCAAACACTCCGTTTGCTTCCCTCCCCGCCGACACTGTAAAACATTCCACGGCAAATTCGCGGTTTCTTCAGGGTTCCGTAAGCCGGCTACCCTTTTATTTAACGTTCATTCTACCACTTTACAGTCGAAGGTCAAAATCCCAAAGTTCGTTACTTGTTATTAATTATTCCGGAAATTGTTCTTCCCGGCATACCAAGTTTATATATGCCTGTCGCGGCGGTTTTTTCCACCAACACTTTAACAAAGTTAGAAATATATTAACGACATATTACGTAGATATGTAATAAACGAAAACACATAAGAACCATAATCCTCAAGGCAGGGGGTGGAAAATCCCAGGAAAAACATCATAACTTCCCTGTAAACAAGGAGATAATATTCTCCTTCCCCGTATTCTTATGCGGGGCTTTTAAGAGCACAAAAGAAAGGCGTTTCTCGGCGCCTTTCTTTTACCGCCCTTAAAAGCTCAATATAAAACTACCCGGCGTTTTCCAGATGGCAGTCATCACGATTCTTTTCTTGGGGAGCCAGTGGTCCCATCGCTTTGTTTCCCGGGCGGGGCCCCTTGTTAGGATTTAAAACCCGCCACAGGAATTCACGTGTCCGCTCTTCTTTGGGATGTTCGAAAATCTCCTGTGGCGTAGCGGCCTCGATAATCTTGCCGTCGTCCATGTAGATGACCCGGTCCGCCACTTCCCGTGCAAAGGCCATCTCGTGGGTCACCACGATCATAGTCATACCCTCTCTGGCCAGCTGTTTCATTACCTCAAGGACCTCGCCCACCAGTTCCGGGTCCAGGGCCGAAGTCGGTTCGTCAAAAAGCATCACTTTGGGCTTCATTGCCAGGGCCCTCGCGATGGCCACCCGCTGCTGCTGTCCCCCGGAAAGCTGGGAAGGATAAGCATGGGCCTTGTCAGCCAGGCCGACCTTCTCCAATAGGGCCATTCCTTCTTTTTTGGCCTCGTCCCGGGGCATTCTCTTAACCATAACCGGGGCCTCAATAACATTGCCCAAAACGGTCTTGTGCGGAAACAGGTTGAACAATTGGAAGACCATACCAACTTCCGCACGGATTTTGTTAAGATCGTCTTTTTTACGGTCAATCTTTTTCCCATCGATCCAGATTTCGCCTTCCTGGGCCTTTTCCAGGAAATTGATACACCGCAGAAGAGTGCTTTTACCGGAACCGCTGGCTCCGATCAAGCACACAACCTCACTTCTGCCAACATCCAAGTCAATCCCCTTTAATACGTGCAAGGAGCCGAAGTATTTGTGCAGGCCCCTGATTTTAATCACAGGTAATACCTCCTAAGCTTTATCAACGTCCAAACGTTTTTCCAGTTTGGCAACCAGGAAACTGAATACGATTACCATCGCCAGGTACCATAACCCGGTAATGGTATAATACTCCAGGTCGGCGCAGGTCGCCGCCGCCCGGCGCATAGCCATCTGGAACAATTCCGGCGCCGTAATAAAGGCCGCCAGTGAAGAATCCTTCAGCCCGATAATAAACTGGTTGCCCAACGGGGGAACAACCCGTTTGAAGGCCTGGGGCAGAATAATCCGGCGCATGGCCAGCCCGTACGTCATTCCCAGCGAACGCGCCGCCTCCATCTGCCCCCGGTTAATCGACTGGATTCCGGCCCGGAAAATCTCGGCAATATAGGCCCCGTTGTGTACGGCCAGCGCGATAGCGGCAGACCAAAAGACACCAAAGTCAACCATACGGGCCAAGCCGAAATAAATGGCAAATATCTGTACGATCAGCGGTGTACCCCGGATAATAGTGATGTAAAGATGGGCAATACCATTGGAGATTCTGTTTTTGGATAATTTCAGCAGGGCGAAAAACAGCCCGATAAAGACTCCAATCGCTAAAGCGGCAGCCGTTAACTTAATAGTTAACCAAGCTGCCGTGGCAAAAATTGGTATGTCTCTTACAAAATAATTAACTAAATCAGTAATAAAATTCATCCTGTTCTTATTACCTCCAGCAGCCGTACAGGCTACCCATAATTAATAGCTTTTAAAAATTAGAAGGGGGAGGCCTGCCCCGGGACATGCCCCGGGGCAGCGCTATTGAACGTTAGTCCCCGCTAATATCCATGCCGACGTACTTCATGGAAATCTTCTTGTAAGTACCGTCAGCCTTGATGTCTTGAGAGCCTGGTTTATCTTGGCTACCAGGTCTTCGTTGCCTTTCTTGACGGCGATACCGATGTTTTCAGTCATAAGCAGGTCGCCGACCGCCTTGATGTCCCAACCGCCTTTCTTGGCACTGGCCATACCGACGTTCTGGTCGGTGATCACCGCGTCAACACGGCCCAGGTCCAGGTCATGCAGAGCCGTTACGTCACTGTCGTAGAATTTCAGGTTGTCACTGTATTGTTTAGCCAGCTTTTCATAGACGCTCTGCATGAGGACGCCGATCTTCGTATCTTTCGTAAGATCATCTACACTGCTGATATTAGAGTCATTGCGCACAAACAGTTTGGGACCGGAAACATAGTACGGGTCGGTAAAGTCTACGTTCTGCTTACGTTCCTCGGTAATGGTCATGCTTCCGATGATGGCGTCGTACTTATCAGCCTGCAGGCCGGAAATCAAGGACTGCCACGGAGCAGTGACCGGTTTGGGTTCCATACCCATCGCTTCGGCCAGGGCCTTACCAATCTCCACATCGAAACCAACTAGTTCGTTGGTTTGCTCATCATAATAGCTGAACGGATAATAGGCACCGGAGCAGGCAAAAGAGAAGGTTTCTTTGGCTTCGCCTTCGCCGCTGCCTGCCGTCTCCTGGGTTTGCTGCTCCTGGCCTTCCTGACTGCTGCACCCGGCAATGATTAATGCCGTACCCAACACAATGACCAATAATAGGTAGTTTTTTAAACAACATTTTCGCCTCCATATTTCCAAATTGAATGGTATCTACGCCTCTCAGACTATCAGGTACCAGTGGAAAAGGTGCCTTTCTTAACCCTTTCATATCCCTCCTTTTTGCTATTCTTCTCCCAACAAACAGAAAGTCCCGGAACTATTCCCGGGACTTTAAGCGCAAAAAGAATAAGACAAACGGTTTAACGCACCCGCACCGGCGCTGCAGACGCTCGCCTCTCTTTTCACGCTTACGAGGTTAGCTGACGGGTTCGGATCAAGAGATAACCCTACCTCAGGCTCAATACCCGAGGATTCACCCCAGGAATGTGGTTCCCCCGTTCCCCGGACATTCCGGAGATTCAGCGTTACGGGAATGAATATCATATGCAGTTTGCTGGCATTGTACTATATGTAGACCGAATCATGCAGCTCTCATTGCCGCACCCTACCGTTTAATCGGGGTTATAGCGTTGAAGAAGAACTTTCGTTCGCCAACCGCTCCCAACAACTCCCCCATGCATCCGGGAACAAGCACAACCAAATGCTCGCAGGCGTGTTTTCGCAATTTTCAAACATCAAATATTTTTCACTAAATTATAGCTGCAGCTATTCAAAAAGAATATATGTCAATGTGGCACAAATATCATCCCAAAAATGCTACACAATGTATAAATAAACATACCGGTAAAGGCATAACAGCCCAATCCATCGCTAAAGGGTGGAAAGAAATTTATGGATATATATCGCCAGCTGCAGCTGGATTCTATGATCAGGGTTGTTCAAACACATGCCCGTTATGGCTTCGATTCTGCTCAATCTGTATTTCAGAGTGTGGCGGTGGACGAACAGCGCGCTGGCCGTTTGCTGTATATTTTGGTTTAAGGCCAGGTAAGTTTCCAATGTCTGCATTAATTTTTTACCGTGTTTACGGTCGTACTCCAACAAATTACCCAGGGCATTGTCACACATTACCCGCAGGTCAACTTTTTGTTCATATAGCTCAATGAGCCAGTGAAAGATGCCCAGGTCACCATAAAAACAAACCTGGTTGCGCAGTTTCAAGAAGTGTCCGAATTTAAGCACCAACTCCGCTTCTTCCGCACATTTGGGCAGCTGTTCAATGGAGCGGCGGTTATCGCCGACGCCGATCATTATCCTGATATTGGGTGCAGACGAAGCCCATCTTTCTTTAATCCTTTCGGTGGCAAGCAATATTTCTTCCCGGGACAAAGTTTCGCCTTCCAGTACCAGTACCAGTGAATCATGCCTCAATTTGGCAAAAACTTTGATATGGTAATCACCAAAAGCTTTTTTGGCAATCTCATAAAGGCAGTATAAATGTTCTTTGACCCGGGCTTCATTGGAGATAGTAGGTGTAATGCAGAGCTTTATAATGCAGACGTTATGCAGGTTGGAAAAGTCAAAGCCCATCAACCTGCCTCTTTCGGTGATCATAGAAGCTTTAACCCACTTGCCGGCCAGAATTTCATCCAGGAAATCTCCCTGCATCCTCCATTCCGTTTCTTTTATGGCCTTAAACTTTAAAAATTCCAGTGCACATACCATGGCAGCGTGCCCAATGGATATGCGGTCCAGCTCGCTGAAATATTTATGCGGTTTAATTAAAACGATATACCCGTAATTCTTGTTCTCGGCGGTCACGGGGGCGGCAATATTGGTCATAGGTACCGCATCGTACAGCGATTCAAAACAAACAACTTCACCCCGTTTCAACGCAGCTGTCAGCTCCCCGGACTTGAAAGAAACCAGTATTTCTTTTTGGCGTTCACCAGAGATATGGCCCATGCCGTACCGGGCCACCAGTTCCCAATTGGCGTCGTAAATCAAGATGTCGCCACCGGTCCGCGCCGCCAGCAGCTCGGCAATGGAAGGGAAACTTTTGTTGGAAAGCACCAGTTGAAGGAGTTCCTGGTGGATATTCTCGGAAAAGTCCAGCAGTTCATACTGGCTGTGAACAATTTTCTGCAGTATTGAACGGGTGATATCGGAAAAGTTCAAAAAACCGGGAAGTTCTATAAGGGGTAAGTTGTATTTGTCGGCCTGTTCCACAAGCTCCCGGGTAATTTCCGGCAGGTAAAACCCCGTCAAAACAGCTACTCCCGCCAGTTTTCTCTCCGCCAAGCTCGGTATGAAACGCGCCCTCTTTTCCTCTTCCCTTTCAAGGCCGTAGCCGGTGGCAACCAACAGCTCCCCCTCGGCCAGCCTCTTTGTGTCTTCCAGGACTTCCACCACGGTGACCCACTTGATAGTGTTGTCAAGACCGCCTTCTCCGGCGAGCAGCTTGCCGTACTTAAGGGCCGTCGTCTCCAGCGCTTCCCGGACTGAAAGGGTCATTTACCCACCCCTCCCCCATCCTTAGTGAACAGTAAACAGGAAACAGGGAGATTGGTAATATTGCTCCTGCTTACTGCTTCCTGTAATAGTTCGTTATAAATTCATAAGATTCCCTCATTGAGAAGCGACATGTCCTAAAGATTTATACACAACGTATAAATTTTCGTTAAAAAGATGGGTGTCTTTGGCGAATAGACTAAAGAACATCAATTCCATATAGTTGTTGGTAACGATAAGGTTAGCCATTTTGCACAAGGAGGTAAGTTGGTTTGGACGGCAGGTCACATGTAATCAAACCCGACCTTTTAAAAGAGTATCCCCTGGTTTCCCATGGTAAAGGTATTTATTTATACGATATGCAGGGAAAACGTTATCTTGACGGGTGCTCAGGAGCCCTTGTAGCAAACATCGGGCACGGCAATGTCAAAATTGCCAAGGCAATGCGCGATCAGGCGTTAAAAGTAACGTTTACCTACCGAGCTCAATTTGCCAACCAGCCGTCCGAGGAACTGGCCGGGATATTGGCCCATCTTGCCCCTGGAGATCTGAATTGGGTGTTTTTTGTCAACAGCGGTTCAGAGGCCACCGAAACGGCAATGAAAATTGCTATCCAATATTGGCAGGAAAGAGGCTGCTTCACCAAAAACAGGATTATCTCACGCTGGATGAGTTATCACGGTATTACCTTGGGGGCCCTTTCCATGTCCGGCCACAAGGCGCGTCGCAAACCCTTCGCTCAACTTTTGCAGGACTGCCCGGTGACGCTGCCGCCTTACTGTTACCGCTGCCCTTTAGGGCAGCACTATCCTGGCTGCAACCTCCTGTGCGCTAGTGAGCTGGAAAGGTCCATACAACTTATCGGCCCGGAAAATATTGCCGCTTTCATTTTCGAGCCGGTTATCGGTGCTTCGGGTGGCGCCATTGTTCCTCCGGACGGGTATCACGAAAAAATCGCCGAGATATGCCGGCGGTATGATGTACTGTTGATAGCGGATGAAGTAATGACGGGCTTTGGCAGGACCGGCAAGATGTTTGCCGTCGAGCACTGGGGTATTGAACCCGATATCATGGCCATCGGCAAGGGGCTAAGCGGGGGATATGCCCCCATCGCCGCCACACTGGTGAGCGATCGCATCCTCGAGACCATTATCAGTGGGTCCGGCACCATAATGAGCGGGCATACTTTCAGTGCCAACCCCCTATCCTGTGCCGTGGCTCTTGCCGTTATTAAATATATCCTAGATCACCATTTGATCGAAAAAGCAGGCAAAAGGTCGCAGTATTTAGAAAAAAAATTATACGGGCTGGTGCAAAAACACCCCCACATAGGAGACATCCGCGGCCTGGGGTTGATGTGGGGCATTGAACTGGTAAAAAACTGTTTCACCGGCGAACCTTTTGATAACAAACTGGATGTAACCGGCATGGTCATTAACCAGGCCATGCAAAACGGACTGATAATCTATAACGCCAGCGGAGGATTCGTTGGCCCGGCGGGGGCCACCTTTATGATTGCCCCGCCCTTGACAATTACCAAGAAGGAAATCAACACGCTGGTCGAACTGCTTGATCTTACACTAAGCCAGGTGTATGAGCAGCTTGTCCGGAACGATTTTGCCCAGCTCGGGTAAAGGGAAAGGGGAGCTAAAGGTGAGCAAACAATGGGAACCACAACTGGTGACGGAAATCCCGGGGCCAAACTCCCAAAAGCTTCTGGCCAGGAAGGAAAACTATGTAAGCCGCGGTCCCTCCAATTTGCTACCGGTATTTGCCGCGGAAGCCCGGGGAGCGCTGATTAAAGATGTTGACGGCAACGTCTTTATCGATTTTGCCGGGGGTATCGGCGTTATCAATGCCGGGCATTGTCCTCCGGCGGTAGTGGAGAGTATTCAGAAACAGGCGGCAAAGTATCTTCATACTTGCTGGCACGTGGTGATGTATGAGCCCTATGTTGAACTGGCTGAAAAACTGGCCGCTATTACTCCCGGAAATTTCCCCAAGAAGACAATGTTCGTCAACAGCGGCGCTGAAGCGGTCGAAAACGCGGTAAAAATCGCCCGCAAGTACACAGGAAGAACCGGCATTATATCCTTGGAAAACGCCTTCCACGGCAGAACACTGATGACCATGACCCTGACCAGCAAAGTCAAGCCCTATAAATTCGGCTTTGGCCCCTTTGCCCCGGATGTTTACAAGATACCTTCCGCTTATTGTTATCGCTGTCCCTACGGCGCTCAGTACCCGGGTTGCGGGCTCGAATGCGCTGAAAAATTCCGCCGCTTTTTTATCACCGAATTTCCGGCAGAAAACATAGCAGCCTTCATTGCCGAGGTTGTACAGGGTGAAGGTGGTTTCATCGTCCAGCCCAAAGAATTTTTGCAAAGAATTAAAGCCATCTGTGAAGAAAACGGTATTCTCTTCATCGCCGACGAGATCCAAACCGGTTTCGGCCGGACGGGCAGCTTGTTTGCCATCGATCAATACGGAATTGAGCCGGATCTGATCACTATGGCCAAATCTCTCGCAGCCGGTTTGCCCTTGAGTGCCGTAACGGGCCGGGCCGAAATTATGGACGCCCCCTCTCCCGGAGAAATCGGCGGGACTTACGGGGGCAATCCGTTAGCATGTACCGCCGGCTTGGAAGTCATTAAACTGGTCGAGAAAGAGAACTTGTGTCAGCGGGCGGAACAGATTGGTGCCCGTATGGAAAACCGCTTGAAGGAAATGCAGGACAAGTACGAATTGATCGGTGATGTCCGCCGTCTCGGCGCTATGGTAGCTATTGAGCTGGTTAAGGACCGTAAAACCAAGGAACCTGCCCCGGTTGAAACCAAGCAAGCAGCAGCCGGTTGTCATCAAAAAGGTTTAATTGTCCTACCTGCCGGGGTTTTCAGCAACGTTCTGCGGTTCCTGGTCCCGTTGGTAATCGAAGATGAGGTGCTGGAACGGGGCTTAGACATCCTGGAGCAAAGCCTGGCGGAGGTTCAAGTTAGATGAAACTGATAGCTTTCTTTTGCTGGATCTCTATTGGATCTCCACCGGATACTCCATCGGAAAGGCTCGCTGACTGGGAAAGGCGGGTGAATACGATTCATGCGCGGCTTTTTCGGTAAAATGTTGAGGGTTAATTTGACCGAACAAAAGTTTAGCGTAGAGAACATTACTGACGAAGTGCTGGCCGGTTACATGGGCGGCAAAGGGTTGGGCACTTACCTGCTCAACCGGGAAGTCGACCCTCGTACAGATCCTCTCGGGCCGGAAAATAGTTTGATTTTTACCACGGGTATCGTTTCAGGGACCAGGCTGCCCGGCTCCAGCAGGTACGGGGTGTTCGCAAAGTCTCCCCTGACGGGATTTTATGCCGAATCTTACGCGGGCGGCAAAGTCGCCCCTGCCATGAAAAGCACCGGTTTCGATGCCATCGTACTGCAGGGGCAATCCAAGACCCCCGTCTATCTTGTCATTACCCCCCGAGGCGTGCAGTTCAAAGAGGCCGGGCACCTTTGGGGCAGGGATACTTACCGTGCCGAGGACGGAATGCTGGCCGAAGTTGGTGTCAAGGGAGCCCAGGCTGTCGTGATAGGACCCGCCGGCGAAAAACTGGTGCGCTTTGCCTGTTTGGAGAACAATTACTGGCGTTCAGCCGGTAGAACCGGTCTGGGCGCGGTGATGGGTTCCAAAAAAGTAAAGGGGATCGTTTTTTACGGGGACCGGCGCGTGGAAGCGGCACGGCCCGCAAAGCTTCAGGAATACATTCGCGACTTGATCAAAAGAAGCCGGGACAATGCGGTCGTCAAATCATATCAAAAGCTGGGTACTCCTATGATGGTCGCCCTGATGAACACTGCCGGTGTCTTCCCCACCCGGTACTGGTCTCAGAATTATTACGAGCACTGGGAAAAAATCAGTGGCGAATACCTCCTCGAACATTTCAAAGTTAAGCCGCGTGCCTGTCCCAACTGCGTTTTGGCCTGCGGGAAAATGACCACGGTTACCGGAGGCCCACATGCCGGTTTGACTGTCGAAGGTCCTGAATATGAAACGATTTATGCTTTCGGGGGATTGTGCTGTATCGATAAATTGGACGCCATAGTTTATTTCAATGATTTATGTGACCGTTACGGTATCGATACGATCACGACCGGCAATCTCTGCGCCTTCGCCATTGAAGCCGCCAAGCAGGGAAAACTGGACCTAGACATCGATTACGGGGACGCCGAGGGTGTGGCCCAACTAATAAAAGACATTGCGGAACGCTCCGGCGTGGGGGACCTGCTCGCCGAAGGGATCAAAACGGCCAGCATCGAGTGGGATATGGAAGATGCGGCGGTACATGTGAAAGGAATGGAGCCTGCCGGTTATGATCCCCGTATTTTTAAGGGTATGGGCCTGGCTTATGCCACGTCACCCAGAGGGGCCTGCCACCTGCGAGCCACTTTTTATAAGCCGGAGGCCAGCGGAATCATCGACCCGGCGGCGACCGAAGGCAAAGCCAAGCTGTTTGTCGAGTATGAAGACCGGTTGACGCTGTACGACACCATGATTGAATGCAAATTTTTCAGGGATCTCGTTCTTTGGGACGATTTGGCTGCCATCCACAGCAGTATTACCGGTATTGATTTCACCGCAGATCAATTGCGGCAAATCGCCAGAAGGGTTGTAGACCAAACCCGTCTTTTCAACATCAAAGCCGGTTTAACCAGGCAGGACGATACTTTACCGGAACGACTCTTTAAGGTCAAAGTGGGAAATCCCGCTCAAAATATTACGCGGGAAGAGCTGGATAAAATGGTCGCCGAATATTACGCCTTGCGCGGCTGGGATGAAGAAGGCGTTCCCGGAAACCGGTAAACGGCAGCGGAAAGCCACCTGAAACAACGGGGTGATAGCGATTAACACGAGAGAAAAGGCTCTTTCCAAAGTTACGACCTTGGAAGAAGCGCTGAAATATATCAACGATGGGACCGTTTTGATGTACGGCGGATTTGGCGGCATCGGCAACCCCCCAACCTTAATTGAAGGCATCCTGCAAAAAGGGGTTAAGGATCTTGTTTTAATCGGCAATGATACCGCCTTCCCCGACGTGGGTATCGGTCGTTTGATAACCGCCGGGCGTGTTAGAAAAATCATTACTTCACACGTCGGCTCCAACCCTGTAACCGGGCAGCTGATGCACAGCGGGAAATTGGAGGTGGAATTCAGTCCCCAGGGTACGCTGGCCGAGCGCATTAGAGCGGGCGGTATGGGCCTGGGCGGTATCCTTACCGACGTGGGGATTGGGACGGTAGCGGAGAACGGCAAGCAGAAAATAAAAATCAACGGTAAGGAATACCTGGTGGAAACGGCGCTTACCGCTGAAGTGGCCATCGTGCATGCCGACAAAGCGGATCCGTTCGGCAACTTGACATATATCCGCAGCGGCAGAAATTTCAGTCCCCTGGTGGCCATGGCAGCCGATATAACCATTGCCGAGGCTGATGAAATCGTTTCCTTGGGATCGCTGGATCCTGAATGCATTGTAACGCCGGGAGTTTATGTAAATATGGTAATACCCAGTCAGGGAGTGAACTGGAAATGGCCGTGGGAAGAGATAAAAGGCAGCTCATAGCCGGGCGGGCGGCCCAGGAACTGAAAAACGGGATGATTGTAAATCTCGGGATCGGTATACCCACCCTGGTGGCGGATTACGTGCCCGATGGTGTCCACGTGGTCTTTCAAGCGGAAAACGGCATCCTGGGATACGGGAAAAGCCCGCGGGCCGGTGAGGAAGATCCTTTCCTGTGCAACGCGGGCGGGCTTCCCGTTACCTTAACGGACGAGGCCTCTTATTTCGACAGCACCATAGCTTTTGGTATGATCCGCCGCGGTTTGCTCGACCTCACCATACTGGGGGCACTGCAGGTCAGCCAAAAGGGAGACCTGGCAAACTGGATTGTACCGGGCAAGAGGGTACCGGGAATGGGCGGTGCCATCGACCTTGCACAGAAAGCCAAAAAGGTCGTCGCGGTGACCCGGCATGTTGCCAGGGATGGTTCCCCCAAAATCCTGCCCGAGTGTACCTACCCCCTGACAACCAGGCAGGCTGTAAATTTAATCATTACCGACATGGCCGTCATTGAAGTAACTGATGCGGGTTTGGTATTAAAGGAAGTCGCCAAGGAACACACGGTTGACGATGTGGTACGGGCTACCGCCGCACCGTTGATTATTCCCGATCAGGTGGAAGAATTTTAGGTATTTCCGGGAGGTTTTTCAAATGCAGGATGCGGTCATTGTTGACGGCAACAGAACGGCTGTGGGGATGTTCGGCAAGACCTTGCGCGACGTGCCGGCTTCGGTTCTTGCGACACACGTTCTAAATGACCTAGTCCAAAGAACAGGTATCCCCCGTGAGGCTGTGGACGAAGTCATTTTCGGCAACGGCTACATCCACGGCGGCGGTTTGAATATCGCGCGCATAGCCTCTCAAAAGGCCGGCTTCCCCCGAGAAACGCCGGCCTACGTTATCATTAAGGCCTGTGCTTCTGGGCTTAAGGCCATAACGTCGGCAGCTATGGCCATCAAAGCGGGAGAGGCCGAAGTTATCATCGCAGGCGGGGCGGAGAATATGAGTCAAGTCCCGCACCTGGTGAGATGCCGCTGGGGGAAAAAGTACGGTGATATGCTGATAGAAGACGCTCTTATGGTCGATGGCCTCATTTGCGCGCTGCAGAATGAACATATGGGGGTGACCGCCGAGCGGCTGGCCCGCAGGTACGGCATTAGCCGGAACGAGCAGGACGAGTTTGCCTACCAAAGCCACTACAAAGCCGTCAAGGCCATCGAGAGGGGAGCGTTTGAAGAGGAAATCGTCCCCTTGGAAGTAAAAAAAAGAAAGGAAACCGTTGTTTTTGCCGAGGATGAATCCGTACGCAAGGATATTGACCTGGAAAAAATGAGCAAGCTGCCTCCTGTTTTTCAAAAAAACGGCACCGTCATGGCCGGTAACGCCTGTCCCATGAACGATGCGGCATCATCAGTCCTGGTAATGTCGGCTGAAAAAGCCAAGGAATACAATTTAAACCCTAAAGCCAGGGTGGTCGCCTCGGCCAGCGTCGGGGTTGACCCGGCAATCATGGGGATCGGGCCGGTTCCGGCAACCAGGAAGGCCCTGCAAAAAGCCGGCCTCAGTCTTGATGACATTGCCCTGATAGAACTTAATGAAGCTTTTGCGGCTCAGAGCCTGGCGGTGATTAAGGAACTGGAACTTGACCCGCAGAAGGTTAATGTCAACGGCGGCGCCATAGCGCTGGGACACCCGGTAGGCGCTACAGGTCCCAAGTTAACGATAACGCTGATTAACGAACTGATCCGCAGAAATGAACGTTACGGGCTGGTTACCCTTTGCATGTCCGGCGGCCTGGGTATGGCCGTGATCTTCGAGAACCTTCGCTATCAAGAGGAGCGTGGATAAACGTGCGAGACCGGATAAGGCAGTGGCTTCAAGATCATGCGGGCGAAGCGGCCAACTTCTTATCGTTCTTGATAAAGGCAGAAAGCACCGCTGGACTTGAGCGGCAGGCCCAGGAACTGGTGGCCAAGAAGTTTGATGAACTGGGTATGGATGTTGACGTGTGGGAACAAGGGGGCGATGAACTGTTAAAGCACCCCTATTTTTGTTCTCCGCGCACCGATTTTACCGGCAGCCCTAACGTCGTCGGTCGCTTAAAGGGAACAGGCGGGGGCCGCTCGCTGATTATCAACGGGCACATCGATGTCGTACCGCCCGGTGAGCTTGAGCAGTGGAGCAGATCTCCCTGGTCGGGGCACATTGAGGACGGCAGGATATTCGGACGCGGGGCTACCGATATGAAGGGCGGTACCGTTTCTGCCCTTCTCGCGGTAGAAGCCCTGCAGGCTCTTGGCATTAAACTGAAAGGTGACATCATATTTGAAAGCGTGGTAGAAGAGGAAAGCGGCGGGTCCGGTACCCTGGCCGCCATCCTGCGGGGCTACCGCGCGGACGCAGCTTTAATCCCGGAACCCTCGGGCATGGCCGTTTACCCGCAGCAGCAGGGGTCCATGTGGTTCAGGATAACGGTGAAGGGACGTGTTGCCCACGGCGGAACCCGCTATCAGGGAGTCAGCGCCATAGAAAAGGCCGTTTTAGTGATCAAGCGGATTGAGAAACTGGAAAGAAAGAAAAACAGCCCTTTGCCAAGCGAGCCTTTGTACCAAGGGGTGCCCATACCTGTTCCCATCAACGTCGGGAAGATCAGCGGCGGCAGTTGGCCGTCCTCGGTGCCTGACCTAGTGACCATAGAAGGCCGTATGGGAATTGCCCCGGGTGAAATACCGGAAGATGCTCAAAAAGAGATGGAAGAAAGCATGCGGTCCCTGAAAGATATTGATCCCTGGTTCAGCAAGCATCCACCGGTGGTGGAATGGTTCGGGGCGCGCTGGCTCCCCGGCCATATTGACCTCGACCACCCGTTAATGAGGATTCTTACTGATACCTATCGCAAAGTACTGAATGCCGATCCGGAGATCAAGGCGTCTCCCTGGGGAACTGACGGCGGGCTGCTTACCCAGGTAGCCGGTATTCCCACGATCGTATTCGGTCCCGGGGTTACCGCGGCAGCCCATCAAGCAGACGAGTATATCGAGCTGCAAAGTATTTTGGAAGCTGCGGAGATTTACGCTCTTACCATTATAGAATGGTGCGGATTGACTCCCCCGTTCCGGGCGTAACACATCGTTATCCCGACCGTGCCCTGTTCCTGGTCACGGACCAATGTTCCATGTATTGCCGCCACTGTACGCGCCGGCGGTTGGCCGGGACCCACGACCGGCCTCTACCCCGCAAACAGATTGACCGGGCCATCAACTATATTCAAACCAACTCTCAAATAAAAATCCAGTTAGGAGCGACGTCAAGCGATGCTGTTCACCGAGAACGACCGTATCATTAAAGAAGAAAGACCCAAGTTTACACTCCAGGCGCATCTCGACGATACCAACCGCCGCATTTGGGTCTTCCATTATTCAATCAAAGACCGGAACTATAATCTTTTTGTGGACTACCTGTTTCAAACTGCTCTGCGTAATGATTTCAGTAAAATCATCATCCCGGCACACGAGAAGGACGTAGATGGACTTGCCGCACGTGACTTTATACCGGAAGCCCGTGCCGAGGTTTTTTTTGCGGGGCAAACGGCCTATTTTATGTCCCGCTACCTATCCGACAAAAGGCGGTTAAGCTCCCGTTTCCCTGAGGAAGAGAAAATGCTGCGGGAAATACTGCAAAAACCCCAGGTGCCCAAGACGAAGCCGGGAGCACAATTTGAACTCCGGCGGGCTACCCGGGATGACATCCGGGACTTGGCACATCTTTTCGATCGGGTTTTTGAAACCTATCCCACACCGGTCAATGATCCCGGGTATCTAAAAACAGCTATGGATCACGGCGTAATTTTCCGCCTGGCTGCCACCGGTGACAGTTTGGCCGGTGCGGCCGCCGCCGAAATCGACCGGTACCATAAGAACGCCGAGATGACCGATTTCGCAACCCTGCCGGCCTACCGGGGCCGGGGTTTGGCAGGAGCACTCCTGGCGGCTCTGGAAGAAGACTGCCGCTCAATGGGGATAAAATGTTTTTACAGCCTCACGCGTGCCACCTCGTATGGTATGAATCTCGTCTTTCACCGCGCGGGTTACCGCTACCGGGGTACAATGCTGAATAATGCCCACATTGCCGGTAATTGGGAAGACCTGCATTTGTGGGTGAAGGTGTAGGGCGCTCCCCAGCACTCAGTTTGGCTTGCATTTCGGGCTTATCTGAGTGCTGCAAGTTTCTTAATTACCAATTACCTAAGCTAACTATACATCACAGAACAAACCTACCGGTCCAAATATGGAAGAACTTAATAACGTAAAAGTTCCTTTATTACCCCTCACTCCTTACCCCTCACCCCTTCCTGCTTCCTGCTTACTCCTTACCCCTTACTGTTTATCCTTTCATGGTACCGGTAAATCGGTATGAGAAACTGATTACCGAATCATCAAGGATTTTGCGATAAATGCGCGAATAAAAGTAGACATTATCGAAACAACGAATTTTAGGGCTATTTATGAGGTGATATAATTGCGACCGGGTTGGGATGAAATATTTATGGCCCAGGCGGAACTGATGGCACGCAGATCAACCTGCTTGCGCCGGAAAGTGGGGGCGGTACTGGTGCGCGACAACCGGGCCATCGCCAGCGGGTACAACGGCCCTCCTTCCGGCCTCGCGCACTGTGATGAGCGCGGGGGCTGCCTGCGCGAGCAGCTGAAAGTGCCGAGCGGACACCGCCAGGAAATTTGCCGGGCCCTGCACGCCGAGCAAAACGTAGTACTCCAGCTGGCCATTACCGGGCTGAGCGGGCGCGACACGACACTGTATGTAACTCATTTCCCGTGTTTTACGTGTGCCAAAATGCTGGTGCAGCTAGGGGTGCGGAGAATTGTCTACCGGGAAGGTTATCCGGACGACTTTTCGGCGGAACTGCTTCGTGAAGCAGGGATCGCAACGGAACAGTTCCGTAAGGTGCTGTAAGTGTTACTCTTTGCGACTTAACATTGCTTCGACTTGAGGCAGCACCTGGGAAGTAAAGATGGTCACGAGGTCGGGATCGAATTGGGTTCCGGCGCTGCGGTGCAGCTCGGCCACTGCTTGTGATGACGGCATCGCCTTGCGGTACGGCCGGTCATTGATCATGGCATCATAAGCATCGAGGATAGCGAGTACACGGCAGGCCAGCGGGATATCTTCTCCGGCCAGCCCGGCAGGATAGCCACTGCCGTCCCACCTTTCGTGGTGATGGAGGATAAGATCGGCAATCGGAGCAAGTTCTGGTGAAGCCAATGCGATGTGGTATCCTGCTTCACAATGGCGCTGCATTTCCTTACGTTCGCTTTCGGTGAGCGGGCCTGCTTTAAAAAGAATATCACCGGGCACGGCAATTTTACCGATGTCGTGCAGCAGGGTCAGTAGTTCAAGATGTTCGAGGTCATTGGCGCTCAGTCCCACTGCTTGGCCAAAAATAGTGGCTGCCAGCACCAAGCGCTCCCCGTGGGCGCCCGTCAGATGGTCTCTTTCGTTCAGGGCTACCTGTAGGGATTTGACGATTGACTGGCGCATTTCCGGTTTACGGGCCATTTTATGGCGATACATTGCGGCATCGGCTTCTTTAAGAACGTCCTGAATACTGGATAAGCCACTGGCGGTGGACGAACACCCCACCGACAGGCTGATGTGAAGATCGGGATGCTCAGCATTGTGGGCCTTTACGGCCTCTAGAATTTCCTCACACTTGCCTTCCGCCACTGCAGTTGACGCCCGTGGCAAAACAACGGCGAACTCGTCACCCCCGATGCGGGCAATGATATCATTTTTACGAAAGGGTTTGCGCAGCACCCGGGCTGCAGCCTGGAGCAGTTCATCACCCTTCGCATGGCCCAAACTATCATTAATGATTTTCAGGTTGTCAAGATCGGCCATGATGATGCTGATGGGACGGCTGTGCGGTGCGGCTTCAAGATTTTGCAGCGTTTCATCGAAATACAGGCGGTTGTAAAGACCGGTTAATTTATCGCGAATGCTGAGATCCCTAAGTTTACGGTGGAGGGTTTTTAATTCCTCGTGCTGGCGCCGCTGCTGTTCTTCCGCCTTTTTGCGTTCCGTTATATCCCGGGCTACACCTTCAATCCCTAGAAAATCCTGTCCGGGGCCGTAGCGGGCACGTGCAAAGACTTCAAAATCCAGCGCGATCCCGTTTTTATGTTTGAGTTTTAACTCGGTGCGCACAATTTCTTCCCGGCCGGTAAAAAGGTTTTGCCAAATCTTGCGTGCCGCAGGGAGGTAAGTTTCATCAACAACATGCAAAAAATGCCTTCCTATCACTTCATTCAAAGGATATCCCAGCATTTTGGATCCGGCGGGGTTGGCAAAGGCGATCCGGCCCTGCTCGTCCAAACGAAATACGATATCGGGAAGATTTTTTACAAATTCACGGTAATCCTCTTCAATTAACTGGTGATCGGTAATGTCCAGGGCAAAACCGATATATTCCACCAGTTGATCATTATGTATAACCGGTATCCTGTGGTCCAAAACAGTTCTGATGCTGCCGTCAGCGCGTACCAGGTTGATCTTGCGCTGTACCGGTTCCATGTCTCCGTACGATGACGGATCTAAAAACGGTTTTATTTCTCCCCGGCCGGTAACGGTTTGAGGTTTTAGGGCCTTATCGGAACCGAAAAGGGTTCGCGCTTCGTTGTTGAGAGGGAATACGATGTTATGCTCAAACAGCGGTTTGTAAACACCGAAAGGAGCGTTTTCAACCAGGGTACGGTATATATTTTCTGACCGGCTCAAAGCGCTTACCAGCCGGGCGTTTTCGATGGCTACCGCGGCCTGGTCGGCGACATTCACTGCCAGTTCCACGTCGATCCCGGTGAACTTGCGGGGTTTAAAGTTGGTCAGCGCCAAAGCACCAATGGTACGTTCACCAATCTTGAGCGGCACGCTTAGAACGCTTTTGACCCCGGCTTCTATAAAATCCGGTATGGCTTGGGGAAACGACGGGTAATCCTCTATCACTACGGGCTTGCCCTCCGTGATCGTGCGACCGGTCACTCCGGTATCGGCATTGAACTCAACCTCTGATAATGTTTTGGGATAACTACTAGACAAATAAGGGCAGCTTAATCGCCCGGTTTGTTCGTCCAGGATGGCAATTAAACCACTGTCGGTACGGACCAAAGATTGGGCCAAAACCACTACTTCGGGAAGCAGCTCGTCCAAGTTCCGCTGCTGGGCAATACGCGAGGCCACTTTATTCAATTGCTGCTGTCTAAAAAGGTGATCTTGGGTTTCTCCGTGCAGGCGGGCCCGTTCCAAAGCGATGGAAGTATGGTTGGCAGCCAAGGAAAGGAGTCGTATCTCTTCATCACTAAAGCGGCGAACGTTGTTGTTGTGCACGGCCAACATACCCGTTACCCGGTCACCGGTTATAATGGGTACCGTTACGCCGGAGGCAACTTTATGAAGATCCAGGAGCGGATTTGGACACTGCGCGCAAGGAGAATTGTTCGGAAACCAAATAACGGGCTTTTTTTGTAAAACGGGACAACTCTTGTTACAAGCAGTGCGGCCAATGGTCTCCGCATCCCAGCCGTGGACGGCAAGGACCGTAAACCGGCTGCCGGTGTGATCCAGCATGGCCACGGCTCCCCGGTCAAGGCTGAAATGATCTACTATGATCCCAAGGGCCCGGCCGGCCGCCTCAATGATATCCTGCTGCGGTAAAAGGGATTTGGACAGCCTGAATAACAGTGTCTGTTCATTTTGCAGGGTAGAACGGGTTTGAGCATGTAATTGTGCTCTTTCCCAGGCTATGGCGGTCTGGTTGGCTATGAGGGAAAGAATGCGCAGTTTGCGCTTGCCGGGGATATATTTGCGATTCCAAGCCGCTATAACGGTGCCGGGAACACGTCCCTCGCCGGACAACATAGGGGTAATAACGGCCGATACCGTTCCTAAAGACTTAAGGTTGGGCATAAAGAAACGTTTTTCCTGATCCAAATCCGGTATAATTACTGGCTGGCGCATTTGGGCGGCGTAGCCGCTGCCCGAACCGGATAACGGGTAACGATACCCAATCAAACTTTGAATATTGCCAAGACCGGTCGTAAATTCCATACAATCCTCGTCCGGTTTAAACAGGCTGATTACCAGATTGTCAGCCGGTAAAAGCTGTGCCAGATGTCTCAACCCCAAATTGAGCACCTTTTGGGGATCAAGTGTTGCCAGAAGCTGCTCGGAAAAATGAAGGAGGTATTTTTGCAGCATGCTTTCGTTCCGGATACTTACCATAGCTGCCCACCTCCTTGTCACCAGCGAGAGAGTTCTGTAGAGTATATTTTTTACACTGTAGTAAAATGTTCCTTCATATAACTTGTCGACTCTTATAGATTTACTTATTATTTATATCAACCACCTCTTGAAAAATAGCCTGTTTTGAGGTATAATGAGTTTTGCTGAGCGGGGCGGCATAGCCAAGTGGCTAAGGCGCGGGACTGCAAATCCTGTATTCCCCGGTTCAAATCCGGGTGCCGCCTCCAATTTTAAACCAGTGAAAATAAGGGCGTAGAGCAATTAAGCTCTACGCCTTGTTTTATAAACCAGCCTTTCATACCTGTTTTTGATACCACGAAGGAAGCCAAACGTAACATAGGTAATTGGTAATTGGTAATTGAGAAGCTGTTTGTCTACTAGCGTTTTTTACGTTTTAGGCCCTAGATATATCTACCTAAGCCAAAATTATCATTTGGCCAAACCGGTTTGATAATAAGACAATCTTACTCAATTACCAGTTACCCCACTCCTCACTCATCCCTCACTCCTTACATCTCTCACAATGCAGGTTTGGGGTGACCGGTGTCGAATATTAGTATATTTATTGAAATAAACCTTCCGAGGTGGCCTCTATGGAAATGACACTTGAAATCTTATTACATATCCTCGATGTTCTCATTGTAGCTTTTATCGCTTATAAAATCCTGATTATCTTTAGAGGTACTCGGGCCATGCAGCTGCTTAAAGGGCTGCTGGTCCTGGTAGCGCTTACCGGTCTGGCCTACTGGCGCCGGGAGGATATGCCTATCCTGCATTGGACCCTGAATAACGTTTGGACCATGGCCTTCGTGGCCATTCCGCTTATCTTTCAGCCTGAACTGCGTAGTATGCTGGAAAAACTGGGCCGGGGCCACCCTTTCGGGGCTTTTTGGCATAACCAGGAACAGGGTCGTGCCGTTATTGCCGAAATTACCGAAGCGGTTAAGGAATTAGCCGCTGCCAAAACAGGAGCCCTGATTGCCATTGAACGCAGCACGGGTCTTAAAGAATACAGCGAAACCGGCGTAAAAATTGACGGTTTGGTTACCAAGCCCCTTCTGGTACAAATTTTCCATCCCCGCACACCTTTACACGACGGTGCCGTAATTATCAAGGATCAGCGGATAGTAGCGGCCAGCTGTTACTTTCCCTTGAGCGACAACGAACAGTTGGCCCAGAACTTGGGTTCACGCCACCGGGCCGGAGTGGGGCTCACTGAGCAGTCCGATGCCCTCGTAGTGATCGTGTCCGAAGAAACCGGCACAATATCGGTAGCCGAGGATGGTAAAATAACAAGGTATCTTGATATCGAAGGGCTAACTTATTTATTGGAAGCGAAACTGATACCGGAAAGCAAGCTCCCCCGGCGTTTGCGGGACAAGAAAAACAAAAACAGACAGGATTGACTGATCAGTAAGTAGTAAGTAGTAAGTAGTAAGTAGTAAGTAGTAAGCAGGAAGCAGTAATTCTTAGGGCATTCTTTTTAGGTCCGGGAGGGTCACAGACCCTCCCCTACATTCTATATAAGTTACCCAATTACTAATTACCCGTTCTAACATAGCTCAGCTAGATAAGTTAACCGGAAAAGGCGGCACGAACTAGAGAAAATCCAAACATCCTTAATCACCAGTTACCCCTCACGACTTCTTCTGCTCACTGCTCCCTGCTTACCGCTTCCTGCTTCCTGCTTACTCCTCACGCCTTACCCTTTACCCCTTACTAATCACCCACTCTGACGCAACTTAGTACTACAAACAATAACAGCACAGATAATCCACCTAAAGAAAGCTGGCAGCGCCTTAATTACCAATTGCCAACACTATCAACAGCACCTTAGTAAGGTTAGCCCAATTCTGGCTGCAGTAAAACATTAGATAAGAACTAAAGACATACTTCCCCACGCTGCCGTTCGCATTTCTTCCACAAAATTAGCTACAATGGCTTATGGTTTAAGCATAAACGGCACAAAATAAGGAAAACACTTTTTGGGAGGATGCATATACGCAGGATGGGAAAACGATGGCTTGTCTTGACAATCGCGGGAGTTTCGCTCGTGGCGGCGTTTTATGTTGGTTGGATCCGTAATACAGGCGACGGCAACTTTGGCCCTGCCGTATCCGAATATGTACTTTGGGAAACGCCGGAAGCCGAAGCGGCGACGGGACACAATATTAACATAACATTACTGGCCCGCGTCATCGAGGGCGAAGCGGGAGGAGAACCCTTTATAGGCAAAGTGGCTGTGGGAGCCGTTATTCTCAACCGCATTCGTGATGCCCGCTTTCCTAACACGCTCAGCGGGGTAGTATTTCAGCCCCTGGCTTTTGAATCGGTAGCCAATGGCCGCATCTGGGAACCGGTATCCCAGGAGTCGTACCGTGCCGCCCGGCTGGCGCTGGCAGGATGGGATCCGACACATAACGCGCTGTATTTCTGGAACCCGGCCAAACGGGTAAGCCGCTGGATTTGGACGCGTACTATTTTCACCCAAATCGGGAAACACGTGTTCGGAAGGTAAGGGGGTTGGCTGATGAGTAAAAGATTAATATTACCAGCTTTTGTCGGTTTGCTTGTCGTAGCAGCTGTATGGGCTTGGGGCCTTGAACAGTCCAGGGCACGAGCAAGTCTGCAGAATATGTTAAATGCGCAGTACCAAAACGCTTTTTACAGTACCTTGACCCGCATCAACAACCTGGATGCATTGTTGGGCAAAGAAACAGTAGCTTCCGGGGAACAGCGGGCCATTCTGTTGGCTGATATTTGGCAGGAGGCTATCCAGGCACAGGCCAGCTTGACCCAGCTGCCGGTGCGCGATGTGGTCCTGTCTCAGACGGCCAAGTTTCTCGCCCAGGTAGGTGATTATGCCCACAGTTTGATGCATGATCTAGCCCGTGGAAAGCAGATTTCGGCCCAAGAGCAGGACAAACTCCGAGAGATGCGCCGGCAGATGGCCACGCTGAATAAGGAACTGCAAGAAATGGAGCGGGAAATCAATAAAAACGGTGCCGGGTACTGGGAAATTGCCGACCAGTTCCGTTCACGACCGGCGGCCCGCAAACCGCACACACCTGCTCCTGGTGAAGAAACCTTCAATGCCATCAACCGGGAAATTGAACAAATGCCCACGTTGATATACGACGGGCCGTTTTCGGATCATTTGGAGCGGCAAAAGCCTTTGGCATTAAAAGGTAAGAAAATGATCAGTGAAGCTGAGGCCAGGTCTCGCGCCTTAAAATTAATTGACGGGCAGGACGGGGTTAACTACCAGGCCCGTGTGACAGGAAGCACCTTGGGACGGCTGCCCTCCTACCGGGTGGTAATTAAGGGACGGGGGCAGGGTCCCGACAAGAGCATCACCGTTGATATTTCAAAACATGGGGGCGAACCGGTATGGATGCTGCTGGCCCGCTCTGTAGGGAGCCCCAAATTGAATGTTGATGAAGGACGTGCTCGTGCAAAGGCCTATCTGGCCAAAATCGGTAAGCCCAATATGGTGGCTACTTATTGGGAGCGTAACGATAATACCGTGACCTACAACTTTGCCGGTAAAGAAAACGGGGTCATAATCTACCCGGACCTGATTAAGGTCACCGTCGCCCTTGATAACGGCCAGGTAGTCGGCATGGAAGCTGCCGGCTACCTTATGCAGCATCACGAACGGGATATTGCACAGCCCAGGCTCAGCGAAGCCGAAGCCCGCAAGCAGGTTGCTCCGGCATTGAACCCCGGTAATGGCCGCCTGGCGATTATCCCTACTGACGGCGGTGGGGAGGTACTGACCTATGAATTCCGGGGCCGCTCAGACGGTGCGGAATACTTGGTGTATATCAATGCCAATGACGGAAATACCGAAAAGATTCTGCAGCTGCAGGACACTAAAAACGGAACCCTGGTAATGTAATCTTCTTTGTTGAGTCTAGCACCAAGACAGAAGAGGATGTGACACGCAAGTCACATCCTCTCTTTCCATTAAGGAAGGTGTCTTTTGGGTCTGCTGATTAGAAATCAAAAAAGATAATAAGCAGGAACAAAATGATTATCAGAGTAAAGAAACGGCGCCTAAAAAAGAGGTCGCTGCCGAGCGGCATAATATCCCTCCTTGTTTTTTAAATATAATATAGGAATCTGCGGCAAATGGTGATAAGGGGGTAACCGTTACGACCAAAGATGCCGCCAAGACCACCATGTGCCATCAGTATCCCTCCTTTAAATAGGTGCCAGTATATGGTAACAAATAAGAAGATGCGTTGTTTTTTGCTTGTAGTTCTTAAAAATCGACCCCGTCCCTACGCACGGACGGGGTCATTGCATTTGTGATCTAAAATTAGCCTTCCGTAGCCAGGATGATAAAGAGGATCAGCACAATCACCAGCAAGCCGTTACGGCCAAAGATGCCGCCCAAATCTCCCATCAGCGATCCCTCCTTACAACTGTTCTGATGTCATCATACGGTAACAAGTGGGAAAATGTGACGTGGCTCGTCAGTTTTGGTCAAAATGGCCCCGTCCATAAGAACGGGGCCCTGTGTGGGTGCATTGCGGCTAAATGTCCAATGCCAGGATGATAAAGAGGATCAACACAATCACCAGCAAACCGTTACGACCAAAGATGCCGCCCAAATCTCCCATCAGCGATCCCTCCTTACAACTGTTCTGATGTCATCATACGGTAACAAGTGGGAAAATGTGACGTGGCTCGTCAGTTTTGGTCAAAATGGCCCCGTCCATAAGAACGGGGCCCTGTGTGGGTGCATTGCGGCTAAATGTCCAATGCCAGGATGATAAAGAGGATCAACACGATAATCAGCAGACCGTCACGGTCAAATACACTTTCGACACTGGCCATCAACTATCTCCCTCCTTAACAAATGATTCAATGCCATGCTATTGCGGTAGTGGGAAAGTTGTGACGGTTACGGTTTAATACAAAAATCGAAAAATGCAAGAAAGATTTATTACGCATAACAGCATTTCTACGAAATAATGCATAGGGTAATTAGGAAGGGAGGATGATAGCGTTGGCTGCAAATGGAACTTTATCGATTCAGGGAGATCTGACACAGCTAATGGCGGCGCTGCTGGTGGAATTGGTTTTACCGCGGAAGTCAAAAAGGGGCCTTACCATAACCGTGGAAACGGCTCCGCGCCCGGAACCACCGGTGATGCTGTCGACTGGAGCGCCCGGTGATTACGGGCAGGTCAAGGCACAGCCGAATACGCCGCAACCCCAAAACAATTACAAAGAAGCCGGAGACCATAACAGCACTCCCCTACCCGGCCTTGTAGTGCCCGTGGACGGTAATTGCGGCACTAAAATCGATAAGCTGCAGACTTTTCTGGACGGGTTGACGGACGAAGAAAAGGCACAGCTGCTTGCCATGCTTAAGAAAAACCATAGTAACAAGTCTTACGGAACTGCGACACAGGACTGCTGGTAGAAAAGCGAGCTTATTGGCAAAATAAGGCACTAACGCATAAGCTAGAACATCACCAATGCCTACAAAATGTTATCAAGACTGAAAAGGAGGTAGAGTATGGGCAAGCTTAAGGCCTTGCTTAACAGTCCCGAAGTAAAGGACCTGCTGGTCGCAATGCTGGCCGAACTTGTCTTGCCGGAGAGATCAAGGCGCGGTTTCAAAGTTACTATCGAAACAAAGCCCCGGCCCAGCCCACCCGTTAAGTTACCGGACGGATCCCAAAATGGACCTAATGGTAAGAACAACATATGAAATCAACGGCCCGACAATTGCATAGAAAGGGGAGACGGCTGTCAACCGTCTCCCCTGGTCGTGCTGACCTCTACCCCTTTTTACCGGAATGATCTCTTACATTCCGGCCAGCTTTTTTAACTGTCCAACAAGACGGTCCTTACGTTTTTTCTTGCGCCGCAGGTACTCCTCCCGGGCAAAACGAGCCGCAGCGCCTGTTAATCCTATCTCCCGGAGATCCTGTTCCATGTTGCGTATCAGCGCTTCCAGTTTTTCATGTTCCTCGGTGTCCAACGCCTTAACCGAACTTTTGTATTTTTGGGCCGCAGCAGCAACGGTAGCCAGGGTGGCAGGCGTAAGATTCTGTATGTTTATAGAGCGTAGTTCGTTTATCCCCTGGGATAAAAGATGTTGGAATTTCTGCAAGAATTTTCTTTCCAGTGCTGCCAACGCAGATTCGTACCGGTTTTTGATTACCTCCGGGGCATCAAGTATGATGCCATCCATATTGTCCTGGGCTTGAGGATCTTTCCCTCTTTCCGTCAAGTTGTCTCCACCTTTCCTAAGAAAAATAAACTCATTAACTACTGTATGTATTTTTGCGGAACCCCGTTACAGATTTGCCCGGCATTAACGGTTAGGAATAAGCACTATATAGAGCTAACAATACCGTAAAAGTACGTGCATGCCCGTACTCATCGCCAATGATGCTGTACACCAGGGCCTGCAGGGTGGGGTAATCATCCAATAAGCGGGCGATTTCGCTATACTCGTGCACAGCTTTTAATTCATCATCAAGCGCCGCTTCAATCATCGATCTCAGATCCTGATTAGACACCAGTAAACCCTCCTTAGAAATACTTTTAATGCCTAATATATGCATATATGGCAAGAGGTGACAGGTGTAAGGGTAATTGAAAATGAAAAACGCATCATAAATATGAAATATATGAAACCTGAAATATGAATGTGGTGCATATATTTCATTAAGAGACGCTCCAAGGAGGGGGATAGTTTGGCTTTTAAGTCAAAACTGGCCAACAGTCTCCTGAACTTTCTTTTGTTTGAACTGATTTCATCCCACACAGGAAAGCGCCACCAGAACGGTGGGGATGATCAAGACAGAAAAAGTTCAGGGCGGGAATTGCTCCTCAGCATGCTGCAGCAGTACTTATTAAACGAGTTGAGCGCCGGTCAGGGTGTACAAACGATTTGTCTGGAGACCTCACCCGAAAAATCCGTAAAAGACGAAAGCGGTCTGTCACGGGAACTTTTACCCTTACTGTTACAGCAATTAATGTCTCGTCCCGGAACGGAAGCCGACCCCGGTGACGCCGGTGAGGATGAAACCGGAGCATCAGATAGTGGTTTGGGTAAAGAACTCCTGCCTCTTCTGCTGCAGCAGCTTATGGCCTCTCAGGAGACCGAAAGCAGCCCGGACAACACTGCAGCCGAAAGTGAAGCGAAACAGGATACTTCTCCGGAACAGTTGATCGAGATGCTGAAGGACGCATTATCGTCCCAGGACGAAAGTGCTGAGGAAACCGGTACTGATAATGAACCTTACGGGATGACTGGAACTCATTTCCTGGCAGAGGAAAAATGGAACCAGTTTTTCTTGTACCAGCAGCAAATTATAGACAAATTACAAGCTATTGACGAAAAGCTACAGCAGCTGGACGGTAAAGCCGGGGAATTGACGGATACGGTGAAAGAAATCGCAGAGAAACGGCAGGTACAATATTCCCCGGCAGCAACCGCTTGGCAAGCGAAAAAAAAATCTGGCGTTACGGGGCAGGACGCAACAAATGAAACCACCGCAAGCGCGTCAAAAGGAGAATCAAAAGAAGCGCAAGAGCCACAAATTAATTCTTCAGGCAAAGGAAAGATCATATACTGGCATTTCCCCGAGTCACAAACCAATTAGGCAGTCATATGATAACAATATCAGTTTGGGATAAAAAATAAAGTGAAAGGGGGGACAAAACTTTGGCTCGTAAAAGCCTGGAGTTACTACAAGAGGCCTATGTGAGAGAAAAGGCCCTCTTGGGCCTGAGCCAGCGTCTTCTTGATTTGGCACCGGGTTATGAGGCTGTTTCCCTGGTGGCGGACATGGCACGCGACGGCAAATGGCATTTAAGAATGCTGGAAGACGCCGTTCCCGGAATTGATAAAAATCGCCAGCAGCAGTATATCCTGCGGGACTTCAATGATTTTTTTGAAGGTGCGAACCAGGTTCTAAGGATCTTAAAGGAAGTCCTGGAGTACATAAAGGAGTTCCTGGAGTCCGGCAGGAGCCACAGGTTGCTGGTGCTGGTGCAGGAAATTAAGGACGATTTGGATTTACATATTCTCAAATTGGAAGCCTTGGTGCAATTTAAAATGAAGGGCCCAAAGGCCAAAATCAAACCGCTACAAGCTACGGTACCACCGGTGGGAAATATTGAAGAACTACTTGGTAAATATAGTGAAAAGACCGAAATTCTCAAAAAACTCAAGGAAAAAATAAGCATACCTGAAGGTGCTAAAGAAACGGAGCAACAGGAAGACATGCCGCAAAAGGTAGAGGATGTTCCCAAAGAAAAGGATACTCCGGAAGATAGTGTTATCGAAGGTCCCGAAGCGGAAGTGGAACAGGTGCCGCCGGAACAGCAGCAACAACAAAATGAAGCATTAACGGAGGATGTTAAGGACCAGGATTCTCCCGAACAGGCCCAAGACCGGGAATCTTCAGAACGGCTTGAAGACCAGCCGGATATGGACATTGATTCACCTCAGAGTGGGGATGAACCGGAAAGTATGAGTACAGGCAAGGAGGCCGAAGAAGCTGAACCACCCGCATCCGTACAAAGGGTGCCCGCGTACCGGATAGGCGCGTCGGGTATCGGGTCCTTTACACGAAGTTCTGTCTCTGAATTAAAAAGGAAGGCCAAAACACGCCGGGAAATTGAGAAGGGTAACATCTTATACTGGCATTTCCCCGAAAAATAACGCGAAATTGACAAGGCAAAGGGGCCGCAGGAGAAGCGGCCCTTTTTGTACCATAATTGCGTTGCCGAGTTTTGAGTCTGTCACCTCCGAGACAGTCAAAAAGGGAATTACTGGAACATTTTTCTAAGTTTTTTAATTAGGGCCGGCTCGCCGGGATCACCGGGATTATATCTTAGTGACTGGACCAGGGTTATAAAAAGAATCAGGGTAATCACTTTCGTCGAGTTCAACTTCAGCACAATGGCCATGGTGGTACTATCCCCCCAGGCAACTGAAATGGTATACCATATTATGTTAGAACCCGGAGGGATGTGACTGGCACCTTTATTCTGCACGCAGGTGGAAATGGCCGCTCTTTTTATTGATCCATTCGTCCAGAGGCTGGTTATAGGTTTCATCTTCCAAGGAGTACAGCGGTACCCCGGCCCCAACCTCTTCGTCTTCTAACGCCGATGCCCGAAATGGCGATACCGAACTTCTGCCCACCACCGGCTGAGAAGGGTCCTCGAATTCGGGTTCGGTATAAAGAGGAAAACCCTCGCCTGTCATTTTTATAACCCCCTTGCCACTAGCATGCGTCTTCAAGCCAAATTTAAAACCGTAAACCGGTTCCATATCAACAAATAAATAGCCTACCGGGCATAATGTACCCGGTAGGCCGTTCCGGCATCCTTAACGGCCATTAACATCTCCTTACTGGCATTTTGGGCAATACCAATTTCCTCATGGACTTTGTTTACAGAAGCAGAAACATCCTCCTTCCCAAATCCATTTCATTATGGGCACCTCGCGCCGAGGTCCTGAGATTACGGTAAAGCGTTTAAATTTGGGCTAAATATAAAGACCTCCGGGAAGGGGGGTATCACGTTTTGGGTAACGTACTGCATAAAGTATAGTGGTTCCATCATCTTCCAATCAAGGGGGGGTTTTTACGGTATGGATCAACAATTGATTTTACCTGTCGTTTTGCCTTTGGGGTTCCTGGTCCTCTTCATTATCATCGTGGCAGTAATCCTCATTGTCATCATTTAACGTGCAGCCCATAACAAAAAGCGCCGCTTTTTGCGGTACCTAAAAATTAAAAGAGTT
The DNA here is from genome assembly GCA_017656185.1 of Peptococcaceae bacterium. Lineage (GTDB taxonomy): Bacteria > Bacillota > Desulfotomaculia > Desulfotomaculales > JACDOK01 > JACDOK01. The sequence goes on from JACDOK010000018.1 coordinate 39,227, forward strand.
TAGTCTGGAGATTAGAGCTAAATAAAAAGGTCCCCTGAGGGATATCACGTTCAGGTACTGTGCTGCATAACGTATATTAGTTCCATTATCTTCCAGCAAAGGAGGTCTTTACAGTATGGATACACAACAAATCTTTTGGCCCCTTTGGCTGCTGCCTTTACTGCTTTTAATCCCTATCATCATCATTATCATCGTAATAATTATCTAGCAACTATTCTGCCTATAACAAAAGGCGCCGCTTCTTGCGGCGCCTAAATTTTCCCGACATTTATCAACATAAAACGCTGCTTAACAGCTAATTTACAGGCACATAATCCTTGGCTACAATCTCCTGTCCCTCGGGACTGAGTACAAAATCAATGTACTTTTTAACCAGCCCTTGTGGTTCTCCTTTTGTCAGGTAGTTGAAAGGACGGACGAGGGCGTAGTTTCCGCTCTTTACATTTTCCGGAGTAGGTTCAACACCGTTAATGTTGACAGCCTTAACGTCATCGGTTATATAACCAAAAGAAACATAACCGATCGCCAACTCATCCTCCGCTACCGTCTTGCTCACACCCCCGTTGGAGGCTTGTACAATCGCATTGTCCGTAATTTTCCCGCCTTCACCCAAAACCATCTCTTCAAAAGCACCGCGCGTTCCGGACCCGGCCTCGCGCGTCACTACCGTAATTGGCCCGCTGCCGGTACCAACTTCATCCCAGGTGGTAATCTTCCCCGTAAAAATGCCCTCAACCTGTTCCAGCGTCAAGTTATTCACAGGATTGTCGGGATGTACTATCAAGGCAATGCCGTCCAGTGCGATTTGTGTTACAGTGAGACCCATTCCCTTCTCCGACTCCTCCAAGTGGCGCGACGCGGCTCCAATGTCTGCAATGCCCTGACTTGCCGCCTTGATCCCCTGGCTCGAACCGCCGCCTTGTACGTTGATGCTGATACCAGGGTTCTTTTCCATAAAGGCCTTAGCTAATTCTTCCGAAAGCGGTTGTACCGACGTTGAACCGGCAATGGTAAGAACATTATCGCTTTTGGCGCCACCACCACAGCCGGCCGCAAACACGCCCACAAACATGACGGCCAGTATTACGAGCAACCCAACAAAGACCTTCTTCCGCACAGACCCATCCCCCTCATAAACAAGATAAGAATTAAGCGTTTCCCGAACCCAAACGCTTCGCGGTCAAACGCCGCATCAGGTAATTAGCCGTGATATTAATGATCAATATCATTATAATTAACACGCTGGCGGTAGCATAACCCATTTCAAAAGAAATACCTTCGGAGACAAGTTTGTATAAATGCAGGGACAGCATGTTGGCCGGTTCAAAGATAGAATGGGGTATAAACAGAGAGCCTCCCACCGTGAACAAAACCGCTGCCGTTTCGCCTACCGAGCGGCCGATACTCAAAACAATACCGGTCACAATGCCGGGCATGGCACTCGGTAAAACAACCTTATAGACCGTCTGCCATTTGGTAGCCCCCAGCGCCATACTTCCTTCACGATAGGCTCGCGGAACACTCTTTATAGCTTCCTCGGTGGTACGGACAATGGTCGGTAAAACCATTATGGCCAGGGTAAGGCCACCTGAAAGCACCGACCAGCCCAGCCCGCAGAATATGACAAAAAATGCTAAACCAAACAGGCCAAAGATAATGGAGGGCACACCCGCCAGGGTATCAGTAGCAAAACGAATCGCCCGTACTACAGCGTTATCCCGGCTGTATTCCGTAAGGTAGGTGGCACTCAGGATGCCGATCGGCGCCGCTACAATAATAGATACCGCCACTACATAAATGGTGCCTACAATGGCCGGGAAAATCCCCCCCTCGCGGCCCATATCTTCCGGATAGGCGGTAAGGAACTCCCAGGTCACGTAGGGCAGACCCTGTTTCAAAATATCAAACAGGATAGCGAAGAGACAGGCAAAAACCAAAATGACCGAGGCCCATAAAAAGATTTTGACAATGGTTTCTTCTATCTTAAGGGCCCTTCTCATCGTTCATCACCGGCCTTTTTAGGCAGTATGCCGATTAACGAGTTGAGCAGCATAATAATAATGAAAAGTACGATACCGGTGGCAAACAAAGCACGATAGTGATCCCCGGCGGCATAACCCATTTCCAAGGCCACATTGGCGGTAAGGGTACGTACCGGTTCCCATATGGAAAGGGCCAGCTTGGGCGAGTTACCGGCCACCATAATCACAGCCATCGTCTCCCCGATGGCCCGTCCCATTCCCAATACTATCGCCGCCAGGATACCGGAACGTGCCGCCGGCAATATTACACTGCGGATGGTCTGCCAGTGGGTGGCTCCCAAAGCCAGGGAACCTTCCTTAAACGAGCGTGGTACGGCACGGATGGCATCCTCTGAGATATTAATCACCGTGGGCAGAATCATCACAGCCAAAACAATGGAGGCGGCCACTATACTCAAGCCCCTTCCCGGAGCGTGATCACGGATCAGATCCACGACCACTACCAAACCCCAGAAACCAAATATTACGGAGGGGATCCCTGCCAGCAGTTCAATGGCCGGTCGTAAAATCCTGGTCATCCAGGCGGGAGCGTATTCCGCCAAAAAGACGGCACAAGCCACTGCCACCGGAACACCTAAGATCAGAGCTCCCAGGGTAACATAAAAAGATCCGATGATCATCGGGAAAATACCAAAAACGTAACCGTTCGGATCCCATTCCAACCCGGAAAGGAATTTCCAAAGACTATAATTTTGGAAAAGCGGCATACCCTCGGCAACGACAAAGACAGTAATTAAGGCAATTACTAGAATCGCCATTGCCGCGCTTATAAACAGTACCTTTTCAATAAGCCATTCGTGCCTGCGCACAATATATTCCTCCGTAGTAGCAGTTACCATGGCTATAGTACAGGCACAATGTTAAACGAATATTTTATTTTTGTTAAATTAATGTCAAAAGATGTCGGGTCCGAGAATTTCCAGTGAGGAAATAGATAAAAAAGTAGCTTCAAAAAGCTACCCTTGGGGGGATGGGGCGCGTACTAGGGGTTTACCTGCGCCCGGTGTAAAATATGGTCCAGGTAAGTGCGCGGTCCGCGGTTTTCCTCCTGAAGTATCCTGTTTTCTAAATCTTCGAGCCGGCGGTACAAATCATCACGGTGTTCCCGGGTACGCTGCAGCTGTTCCAAAAGGTACTGCCTTTCGCGAAGCATCTCGGCCAAAGAACTCCGGTAAGGTTTCAAAACACATCACCTCCTTAAAATGTGCCATACTAAGAATATATGAGGTATATACCATCCTTATAACTGCTTTTTTTTGTTAAATCAATCGTCATATCAAGCACCGGCTCTCCTCATATCTTTGAACCGGTAACCCAGGCCCCGTACCGTTTCAATATAACGCGGCTTGGAAGGATCCGGTTCAATCTTGCGGCGCAGGTAGCGCACGTGTACATCAACGGTCCTGGTCGCATCCGAGTAATCATAACCCCAAATCAGATCCATTAACTGGTCACGCGTGAATACCCGCCCGGGATTTGAAGCCATCAAGTGCAGCATCAAAAACTCCTTGCGTGAGAGCTTGACCGGTTCTCCGCGCACATAAACCTCAAAACGCGCCGGATTAATCACCAAATCCCCGACCTTAATCCGTCTCTCGCCCTCGTCATTACCCTTATTGGCGGCCATACCTGCCCGCCGGATTTGCGCCTTGACCCGGGCCACCAGTTCCCGGGGGCTGAAAGGTTTGGTGACATAGTCATCGGCTCCGAGCTCAAAACCCAGAACCTTATCGATCTCCTGATCCCGCGCCGTAAGCATAATAATAGGAATGGATGCGGTGTCCGCGTCGGCCCGTAATTCGCGGCACACCTCAAAACCATCTTTTTCAGGCAGCATAAGGTCCAGGATGATTAATTCCGGACGGATTTCCCGAGCCAGCTGTAAAGCCTTGACCCCGTCTTCTGCCGTGATAACTTCGTAATGGTTCTTCTCCAGGTTGAACCTAACCAGTTTCAAAATGTGCGGGTCATCGTCAACTACCAAAACCCGCATGTTACCACTTCCCAGCATATTGACTGATTATATTATAAATAGACATTGTTAATATAATGTTAGCACAGCTTTAAGTTTTAATTAAACCTCTCTTATATGCAAAGACCACCGGTTTGCCCGGTGGCCATCATTTCTTTATGGAGCGGAAGACGGGATTCGAACCCGCGACCCTCGCCTTGGCAAGGCGAT
>JACDOK010000019.1 GCA_017656185.1 Peptococcaceae bacterium
CGCACGTCCGGTTCTGTGAGGGGCATAAAGAGTAATCGATATGTCTACTCGACAATTTAAGCGGGGTAGAAACCCGGTTTTAATTTTATATAATAGTAAGAAAGATATTGAAAGGGGGAAGGTAAATGGAAAAAGCAATCGTGAAAGTTTCCAGTAAGAGGCAAATAACCATTCCGGCACATATCTACCGGGCTCTAAATCTTTATCCCGGTGCAAAGCTAGAAATGCAGCTGAAAAAAAACCAGCTTATCCTTTCTAACCCGGCTAAAACCTATACGGATTTGCTTGCTGGCTCCCTGAAGGGGGTTTATGGCAATACCAAAGAAGAAGTTGATGAGTATATCCGTAAGGAACGAGAAACATGGGAATAAGCACATTTAACAAGGAAATACTTAAATGTTCCAAAGTTTTATTAGATACCAGCGCCATTATCTATTTCCTTAATGACACTCCACCCTACCAAGATGTTTTAAAGCAGTTATTTACCTTAATCGAAGATGGAGCAATAGAGGCCGTTATTTCTCTAATTACAGAAATAGAATTATTGGTAGGTCCGATGAAAAGGGAAAATGAACAACAACTCGAAGGGGTGAAATTGTTTCTGAACGAGTTTCCCAACTTAACTGTTGCCTCAGTGTCTCGGGATATAGGTTTCCAGGCAGCTCGGATACGGGCTACTACGGGTTTAAAGCTTCCAGATGCTCTAATTATTGCGACAGGTATAGTATATAATTGTGATACCTGTATAGGAAATGATCTCTCATGGAAAAAATGCAAAAAATTATCGTTTATATGTCTGGATGACCTGGTTTAGATTAATCTGCCGTGCCGCCTGCGGGCGGTTTTAATTTTCCTCTTGCAATCTGCATAATGCTGCCATATTATTAGGGGTAGTGAATACTTCAATTGTTTAACTATTTAGGGTGTTTCGAGGAGAGATGACTTTGAGCGAGGAAAGGACAGACCAGTATCTAGAAAGAGTGGAAAGAGTAATGGCCGGGCTGATGCGCCATATGCACCTGACTTTAAGGAAATGCGCGCCACCGGATGTCTCTCACAGCCAGTTGATACTCTGCAAACGGGTGCGTCAGGCCGGGCGGATGAGAGTTTCTGATCTGGCCGAAAATCTCGGTGTATCCTTGAGTGCGATAACGGCGGCCGCCGACCGTCTCTGTAAAAACGACATCCTGCGGCGTACCAGAGATGAGCGGGACCGCCGCCAGGTATGGCTGGAGTTGACGCCGCAGGGAGAAAGAATTGTTGGGGAAGCCCTCGACAAGTGGCGTGATGCATTGCGGCAGTATTTTTCTCAACTGCCGATGGGTGATATGGAACGACTGACGATAATTTGTGAGAAGCTGATGAACATTATTCAGCGGGATAAAGGCAAGAATGCACCCGATTAATCCATTGTATATTCTACTGTATATTCTACCGTGTGGATTGGGGGAGTAGTTGTGGCGCGTGGAAAATTGTTGGTGTTGGTATTAGCTGGCCTGCTTTTACTGACTGTAGCCGGTTGTGGCGCTAAACAAGAAACGGCTTCCAAGGTAGAAGATAAAGGTGTCGCCGTAGCCGTAGCAGAGGTTAAAGAAGGGCGTTTGAGTGAAGGCGATATTTTGACAGGAAGGATCGCGCCGCGCGATGATCTTTACCTGGTGCCCAAGATGCCCGGTAAGGTAGCGGAGGTTACGGTTGACGTCGGGGACAAGGTGCATAAAGGACAGGTGTTAGTACGGTTGGAAGCCGATGAGCTCAAGGCCGCCGTGGAAATGGCAGAGTCGCAGCTACTCCAGGCCGAGCTTAACTTCCAGGACGCCTCCCGCAACTACGAGCGAATGAAGTTTTTACTGGAGCGGCAGGCCGTCTCACAATCCGAGTTTGAGCAGGCCGAAAAGGCCTACCTGCTGGCCAAAGATAATTATGAGCGCCTGGCACCGGCGCAATTGGCCCAGGCGCGTACCAACTACCAGAATTCTATTATCAAGGCGCCCATCAACGGCTTGGTGGCGGCCTGCGACGTTGAACCCGGGGAAATGGCGTCTACGGCCCAACCAGCCCTTCGTATCGTCAATATGGACGAAGTGACGGTAGAAGTCGGTGTGTCTGAACAGCTGGTCAACAGGATCCGGCCGGGACAAAAGGTGCAGGTAACTGTAGCAGCTGCTGGGGCCGAACCCTTCAGCGGGACGGTAGCAAGCGTCAGCCCGGCTGCCGATCCTTTGAGCAAAGCTTATCCCGTAAAAATCACTATTTCCAACCCCGAACACAAAATAAAGCCGGGGATGTTTGCCGAAGTTGATTTCGGTTTCCAAGACAACAAAGCCCTGCTGGTGCCGCGGGATGCCGTAGTGACCCGGGACGGCAGGACGGCTGTCTTTGTGGCGGAAAAGGGTAAGGCGCGCCTGGTGCCGGTGGTGACGGGAGCCTCCGACGGCAGGAATGTCGCGATAAAAGAAGGTCTCAGCGAGGGTGACCGGGTCATTGTGGCCGGCCAGGATAAACTGGAAGACGGTACTAAGATTGAAGTCGTGCGGGTGGAGGATTAATTATGAAACTGGTTGATTTTTCGGTACGCCGCCCGGTAGCCGTTATCATGGCCGTTCTGGCCGTAATTGTAGTAGGCGCTGTTTCCTTCAGCCGCCTGGCCATTGACTTGTTTCCGGAGATGGAAATTCCGGTGGCGGCGGTAATCACGACGTATGAAGGAGCTGCTCCGCAAGAGGTGGAGCGGCTGGTAACCAAGCCTTTGGAAGAAGCGCTGGCCACCATTGAAAACGTCAAGGAGATTACTTCCATATCCCAGAGGGGCACCTCAATAATTACCGTCGGGTTTAACTGGGGTACCGACGTAGATTTTGCTACCTTGGACATGCGCGAGAAGATTGATTATGTCAAGCGTTTCCTGCCCGACGGTGTGGAAACGCCGATGGTTATGAAGTTCGATCCCTCCCAGATGCCCATCAGCATAATTTCCTTTACCGGCGAACAAAGCCAGGAAGAACTAAAACGCTTGGCTGAGGATACCGTTAAGCCCCGGCTGGAACGTATCGAAGGTGTGGCTTCGGCAGCCGTGTTCGGCGGCCGGGAACGCGAGATACAGGTGATCGTTGACCCTGCGGCGCTAAGCGGGTACGGTATTTCTCTTAACCAGGTCGTGCAGGCGCTGCAGGCCCAAAACCTGGACTTTTCGGCGGGTAAGGTGCAGGAGGGAAGCAAGGATTACCTTGTGCGGGTTGTGGGTGAGTTTGAGGACCTGAAGGATATCGGCAATATTACGGTGGCGGTGCCCGGCGGTACGGGCGCCAGGCTGCTGGATCTGGCCGAGATCCGTGACGGCTACAAGGACCAGGACATCAAGGGCCGTTTGGACGGAAATCCCGCCCTCGCCTTAATTATTCAAAAGCAGCCTACGGCAAATACGGTGGAGGTTTCAGAAAAGGTTGATGAGGTTCTTAGTGCCTTAAGTGCGGAGTTGCCAGGTAACATTAAGTTCAGCAAGGTCTTTGACCAGGCCGACTTTATTAAGGACTCCATCGCTGATCTGCAGAAAGATATCATCCAAGGGGGGCTGCTGGCGGCTTTCGTTATTTTTATTTTCCTACGCAGCCTGCGCAGTACCCTGGTAATTTTAACCGCCATCCCCATTGCCATTATCGGCGCGGCCAACCTGCTGTATTTTTCCGGGGAAACCATTAATATCATGACCCTCGGCGGCCTGGCGCTGGGGGTTGGTATGATTGTCGATGACGCCATTGTAGTACTGGAAAACATCTTTCGTCACCGCCAGGAGGGGTATGGGCTTATCGACGCCGCCACGTTAGGCGCCTCCGAGGTGGGAAGTGCGGTTACCGGGGCTACCCTGACCTCGATGGCCGTGTTTATTCCCATCATCTTCGTAGCGGGGTTGGCATCGGAGCTGTTCACACCACTGGCTTTGACGGTTTCTTTCGCTCTCGGCGCTTCTCTGCTGGTAGCCCTATCCCTGGTGCCGATGCTGTCTGCGCGCCTGCTGGCCAATGTCGGCCGCGAAACCCGTTCGGTGCGAGGTCTGCTGGGGCGTGTGCTGGACGCGACCGGAAGGGGCCTGCAGCGCCTCGACGAGACGTACCGGAGCATACTGGACTACAGTTTGCGCCACCGTAAGAAAGTCCTGTTGGTGGCCGCGGCGGCCTTTTTCGGCAGCCTGGCTCTGATACCGCTGGTAGGGGCTGAGTTTATTCCCAAAATGGATGAGGGTATGGTCAGTGTCTCGCTGCAAATGCCCAAGGGTACAAGTATCGAGAAAACAGATGAGATCGTTACCTCTATCGAACAAATGGCCCTGGAAATCCCGGAGACGGACAGTGTTTTTACTTCCCTCGGGGCAGGCAGCCACGAGGAACGGGCCGGGTTTGGCGGCGGCAGTCCCGACCGGGCCATGGTTGACATCAAACTGAAACCCCTGTCGGAAAGGAAACGCAGTTCCGAAGAGATTGCCTCCGTCCTGCGGCGTGAACTGCAGGACATTCCCGGAGTTGAGGTTAATATAGAGGCCACCGGTATGATGACGATGGACACGGGCGGTCCTCCCCTGCAGGTGATTCTTAAGGGCGATAATCTCGATACCCTGCGCGAATTAGCTGCCAAAGCGGCGGAGATAGTGGCGGAGGTCCCTGGTACCGTTGAGGTTGAATCGAGCCTTGAGGAAGGACGCCCCGAGTTGAACCTGGTGGTTGACCGCGACCGGGCGGCTGCTTACGGTTTGAGCGTGGCGCAGATCGGTTCGGCGGTACGGGCGGCGGTGCAGGGTCAGGTTGCAACCCGGTACCATGTGTCCGGTGATGAAATAGACGTGCGGGTGCGCCTGGCGGATGACGCGCGCCAAAACATCAACGATCTTGAGAATCTAATCCTTACTACACCTTCCGGTGGGCAGGTGCTGCTGCGGGATGTTGCCAGTGTTGAGCCCGGTACCGGTCCTACTGCCATCCGGCGCCAGGACCAGTCCCGCATCGCGGTGATCTCGGGGAAACTGGAAGGGCGCGACCTTGGCAGTGTTATTGCCGATATCAAGGAACGCCTGCGCGACTTTCCCCTGCCGCCCGGGTACCAGTTTGAATACAGCGGCGAGGCCAAGGAAATGGCCGAGGCCTTTGGCAACCTGGCGGTAGCCTTCGTGTTAGCCGTAATCCTGGTCTATATGATCCTGGCGATTCAGTTTGAATCTTTATTCTATCCCTTTGTGATTATGTTTTCCGTGCCGGTATCCTTTACCGGCATTGTACTCAGCCTGCTGGTTACGGGCCGGACCTTTAACCTGCCGGCTTTCATCGGCGTGATTGTGACGGTCGGCATTGTAGTAAAAAACGCCATCGTTCTGGTGGACTATATCAATATTCTGCGCAGCCGCAACCTCTCCCGGGACGAGGCTATCCTCAAGGCGGGACCGACCAGGCTGCGGCCGATTTTAATGACGGCGGGGACGACGATAGGCGCGATGTTCCCTATCGCTCTGGGCTTGGGCGAGGGTTCCGAAGTCGAAGCGCCCTTGGGTACGGTAGTGGTGGGGGGACTGCTCCTCTCTACGCTGGTGAGCCTGGTTCTGGTCCCTGTGGTTTACAGTATTTTTGATGATTGGGGTCAAAGAATTATGCGGCGGTTCAGGCGTAGATCACAAGAAGCCGAACTTCGAACTTAGATTTCGCGTTCGCTGTAATAGGTATCAATGTTGAACTCGAAGATTTCTCCTGTTTCAAGGTTTTCAATTTTATAGATCGAATAAATGCGGCGCGGGAGCAGGGTATCAGGGTAAACCAGCATTTTAATCGTTCCTTCGGTAAATTTCACCGGAAAGTCATAACCGTATGATTCGAATATGGTAGGAAAGGTCCTGGACAGGTAATCCGGATCGACAGAGAAGAAAAACACGACGAATTTGCCGCGATTTTCTGATTTGTAATGTTTAGCATACCGGTTTAAAAGTTCTGCGTTAAACGGCAGTAATTCTAAAAGGTCAAACGAATCTTTTTGCTGCGCGGTCCATGTTTTCGTTTGCCGGTCTTTGGTCAGATAGACCCCGTCTTGAAAATAGGCTTCTTCGACCGGGAGCAGGACCATATTGCCTTTTGGTTCGGAAGATAAAGAAGTCTTTTCTTCCACTTCTTTTTTATCTTTTTCTTTAAGATGGGAAAACTGCAGCACATTCCGAAAGTTCAAGTATTTGCTCCAAGCATTATAAGTGCCTTCGCGTTTCATTTGCCACTGATTGACAATTTCACCGTTTTGATATTGAGTGATGATAAATCCGGATTTAAAATTAATCACATGAACGTGATTGATTTTATTAATCACTGCATCATATAGTTGGTCCATCGGGTGCTCACGTTGTATCGCCATTCCGATATAAAGAGCGAGAATGACGGCAGCAAATGAGGACAGCATCCAGATTTTTTTCATAAGATTAAGTTCCTTTCTGTAAATTTTTGCTGTAAAGTAAGAAAATTGTTCTTGTTTTTCGTACAATTTTTATAATACAATCCGGTTTGGATTAAATCCAGGGGATTTTTTCTTTCCCTTTTATGGGAAAGATTTCTTGTTTTAGGTGAAAGGAGCAGGGACGTGGAACGACTTATGCTTGCCATTTCCGCCGGGGAATGGGAAGGGATCAAGCATCGACCGCAGCATTTTATGCAGCGATGCGCAAGAAGCGGGTGGACCGTTATTTACTTGGAACCACCTGCAACCCTCATTGCGCCAATCAAAAATAGAAAGATGTTAAAACGCTGGAAAAACTGGTTTAAAGGACTGCGCAAAGTAGGAGAGAATTTATATGTTTTAGCACCGCCACCGGTTCTTCCTTTTGGTAATAAATACCGGATCGTCAATAAAATCAATCAGTGGTGGATGGCAAGGACGATTAAAAAAGCCATTAAGGCATGTAAGACAGAAACAGTCGACCTGTATACTTTTCTGCCGAATGCTGTCGATCTTCTGCCTTACTTTTCCTTCCATCGGGTGATTTATGATTGTGTGGATGATCATGCCGCTTTTACAGGCTTGATCAATGCCGGTGTGGTATATCAGATGGAAAAGGAGCTGATGGCTGAAGCCGATCTCTCCTTCGCAACCGCAAAACGACTGCTTGAGGATCGTAAAGATTGGAGCACGCATCTCTATTTAATTCCCAACGGGGCAGAGTATGAACATTTTGCCGCAGAAGAGAAAGAGGAAAAGAAAAAAGAGGTACCTGCCGATTTAGCAGGCGTTCCTCATCCGATTGCCGGCTTTGTGGGTGGAATTAGCGATTGGGTCGATATTCCTCTCCTTACCAACGTGGCCAAAAAAATGAAAGAGGTCTCCTTTGTCCTCATTGGTCCTGTATCTACCAATGTGGATGCTCTAAAGCAATTGCCCAATGTTAAGTTGCTTGGGGCCAAACCCTATCGACAATTGCCGCGGTATATCCGTCAATTTGATACGTGTCTTATTCCGTTTCGCATCAATAAATTAACAGAAAGCGTCAATCCCATTAAGCTGTTTGAATATCTATCCGCTGGAAAACCTGTTGTCTCAACCCCGTTACCGGAAGTGTTCGCCTATCGTGAGGTGGTTGAGATTGCCGGCGATGAAGAGGAGATGATTCAAGCGATTAACAAAACGCTGGAACCAAAAGCAAGAGAAAAAGAAAACGTCCAAAAAAGACAACAAGTAGGCAGGGAAAATTCATGGGATGCAAGGTGGCAGTTGGCCCTGCATTATATAAAAACCGTAAAAGACAGCAAAGCGGGTCGATCCAGGGAGAATCAATATGTCACAAGTTAAAAAGCTGTTAGGTGCTGCATTTCTTTTGATGGTCGTCACTTTTTTAGGCAAAATTGCCGGTTTTTTGCGCGAAGTGTTTATTGCCGCGGAGTTTGGCACAAGCCACAATGCCGATATTTTCGTGGCCGTCTCCACCATTCCCAATCTGCTGCTGACCATTACAGGCGGGGCTTTATCCGCTGCTTTAATTCCTATGGTTGTCCGCCTCTGCAATCAAAAGGAAACGATTCGTTTGAAACGGTTAATCAGCAGCATGTTTTCTATCACCGGTTTATCGATGATGGGCTTGGCGCTGCTTTTGTTTTTCTTTGGCGAAGAGTTTACCGGTCTTTATGTGGTTGGTTTTTCCGAAGAAGCAAAACAATTAACCTTGCAAATGATTCGGATTATCTTGCCGGCTCTTGTCGCGATCGGGTTAATCAGTTTGTTTTCATCCATTTTAAATGCTTACCAGCACTTTTTTATTCCGAGTTTAGGCCCCGTTTTTTACAGTCTCGGTGTGATTATTGCTACCGTTTTTTTCGCAAGCACGTACGGCGTGAAAAGCTTGATTATCGGTATGGCCATCGGTATTTTTGTACAACTTTTTCTTGTCATAACCGTTACAATAAAGAAGGGTATTCCCTTTTTCCCCTCTCGAATATGGTGGAACGAAGATATTCGGCAAGTCGGCAAGCTGATGCTTCCCATTTTCATCGGGATAGGGGCGTTTCAGCTTAATATCCTGGTGGACCGGATGATGGCTTCCACTTTGCCGGAAGGAAGCCTGGCGGCACTGAACTACGCTTATCGCGTTACACAGCTTCCGCTGAGTTTATTCGTCGGTTCGATGGTGCTGCCCTTATATCCAATGATCGCTGATAAAATCGCAAACCAGGATATGGACGGGGCAAAGGAGCTTTTGGCGAGAAGCTATCACCTGTTAGGGATTTTGCTGCTTCCGGTTATCGGGGTATTTGTTGCTCTTGCCGAACCAGTTATCGCGATCCTTTTTCAACGAGGGCAATTTGATGCCGGTGCGGTGAAACTGACCAGCCTGGCCCTGATTCTTTATTCTTTTACCATTTTGCCGTTTGCCATGCGCGATGTGATTACCAGGGCGATGTATGCTTTACAAGACACATGGACTCCCGTGATCAACAGCGTTTTGTTAATCGCTTTGAATATTACCTTGATGGTGATATTTGTTCCCAAGTTAGGGATGATTGCCATAGCAGGCTCGACTTCCATTTCTTTCATCTTTGCTTATTTTCGTTTAAGGTATAAATTGATTAGAAAAATAGGAAAGACGGGTGGTAAAGAAGAACAGAAGTTATGGTTTAAAATTTGGCGCAATGCCTTTGTTTTTACGATCATTACTTGGGGAAGTTATCACGGGTTGATGTTTATTTGGTCCAAACCCATTGGAATGGAACTATGGCTTCGAACGTTAGTTAGTTTAGCAATTGGTGGATTTGTCTATCTTTATTTAACATTTCAAATTAATACCCCTGAAGTAGATTGGTTGAAAACGCGCTTGCAACAGTTGCTTGGCAGAAAATAAAAAGGACAGGAGAAGGTTATGCGTCATGAAACATCTACACCGCTTGTTGTGGATCCTTGCGTTTTTCCCGTGGCTGGATTTTATCATCCGCACCAATCTTCCTTCCGTGATCGGGAGCATCTGGGATGATATCTTTTTGCTCTTGATCCTTGTAACCTTATGGCTGTATAAACGCCGTGAACCGAGGTACTTGTCGGTTCCAGGATCGGTTAAATGGCCGTTTTTGCTCTTTTTGTTCTTTTGTTTAAGCTCTGTCGTTGTTCATATCGTTCCGCTGCCGGTAAGCATCGATGCGATACGGGTCATCTTTCAGCCGGTGCTCTTTGCTCTCATCACCATGTATCTTCTAGATGACGAAGAAACATCAGCCCGGTTTATGAACTTTTTACTTATCAGTACCGTTTTAATCGCCGTTTTCGGCATCATCCAATACGTGTTTAAAATAGATACCGGGCTTTGGAAACATGCGAAAGACACCGCTCAGTTTCGCATTGTGTCCATTTTCAGCAACCCCAACGCCTTAGCTGCCTATTTTAATATGATCTTAGCGTTTACAGTAGCATCAGTTCTATTACTTAAGGATAAAAAGCAAAAGCTGTTATATCTCCTGGTATCACTCGTTATTTTTGTGGCGCTGCTTCTTACCTTTTCCCGCAGTGCCTGGATTGCCTTTGTCATAATGGTGCTTTACTTTGTCTTTGTCTGGAACAAAAAATGGTTAATCGCAATTCCCGTTTTCCTTGCCTCGACGCCGTTTATTCTGCCGCAGGGTATGATCAACCGTTTTGCCAAGCTGTTTGATCCAACGTATTATCAAATGAGCAGCGAGTATGGGAGGCTTGCCTTTTGGGCTGCGGCATTGGAAAAGATTAAAGAAAATCCACTCCTTGGCGTAGGACTGGGCATGTTTGGGGATTCGGTAGCCCTGCGGCATAATATTCCCTTTGCCACTTGGGTGGATAACCATTATTTAAAATTAGGGGCAGAAATCGGGGTCCCTGGTTTAATCTGCTTCATGCTCTTGTTGTTTATGCTGTTCCGCTTGGCGCATCGATTGTACCTGACAGCGAAAACGGATAAACAGCGCATCTATGCCTTGGGCGTTGCCGGTGTGATTATTACCATGAGTATTCAAAACGTGACGGCAAGCATCTTAGAAGCACTCGCCGATGCCATTTACTTTTACGCCCTGACCGGTATATTATTTGCTTTTGTTTTTAAAGCCAAAAAGGAAGGTAAGTGCAGCCCATGAAGGTTATGCAGGTGATTGGCGGCGGGGAAAAAGGTGGGTCTCGCAGCCATATCATTACGCTTGGCAAGGAACTACGCAAAAAAGGCGTTCATGTAGAGCTCGTTTGTTTTTTGGATGATGTCGTCGCCAAATCGGCACGAGATGAAAATATCCCCGTTACCGTTTTTCCCATGCAACATATTTTTGACCTGCGTGTGATTAAGCAACTGCATGCATATATTAAGAAGAAAAAACCTCACCTTGTCCATACCCATGGGGTAAGGGCCAATTTTATCGGCCGGCTGGCGGCAAGACGGGCGGATACCCCTGTCGTTACCACTGTCCACAGCTCCATCTACCACGATTATGCCCATCTGTTAAAGAAGTTTTTTTACCACCGGATTGAAAAATTAACAAGACCTTATACCAGCAAATTTATTGCCGTGGCCGGTTCATTGAAAAAAGAGCTTGAAGCAGACGGAATCAAAAGCGAAAAGATCGCAGTGGTATATAACGGTTTATCGCCGGATTTTCCCTTGGATACAAAACCGGCGCCGTTTTTACGAAAAGAATTGGGGATTGCCGAGGAGATTCCCGTCTTAATGACCATTGGCCGGATGGAAAGCGTAAAAAACCAGGCGATGCTGTTACAAGTGTTTGCGCTGTTAAAACAAAACGGAATCCCTTTTCACGGGGTCTTGGTAGGGGATGGGCCGTTATTATCCGAACTGAAAGAAATGGCTGCTTCTCTTGAGATTGAAGAGGAGGTAAGCTTCTTAGGATTTCGCAAAGATATTTTTCCATTGTTATCAGAAGCCGATTTATTTTTGCTAACATCCAAGATGGAAGGGTTACCCGTTACGCTGTTGGAAGCGATGGCTGCTTCTACCCCTGTGGTGGTAACAGGTGTAGGTGGGATGCCGGAAATTGTTCAACTTGCCCAAAACGGCTATGTGGTTCCCGTGGACGATATGGAACAATTTGCAGCAAGGATTCAAGCGCTTCTCGTCCAACCAGACTTAAAACAAAAACTGGCGGAAAACGGCCGCCAAGCCCTGCGGAAACATTTTACGGCAGAACAATTTATTAAGCATACGCTGCAAGTATATCAAGAGGTCCTCGCAGAAAAGAGCAAAGCGGGGAAAAAAGAGGCGGGATCATGAGAAAAGGGGTCGTGATCGTGGGTTATTACGGGGCCAACAATACCGGGGATGAAGCGATACTGACCGGGATGATCCACGCCTTAAAGGCGCAAGGAATTACGGATATTACGGTTCTCAGCCGGGATCCGGAACAAACGAGAAAAATCCACGGCGTAAACAGCATCTATATTGGCCGCCGGTTTGACGGGTTAATAGAAATTTTTCATAAGATGCGCAAAAGCAAGCTGTTTATCTTGGGTGGCGGCGGCCTGCTGCAGGATTATTCAAGGCGTGTTGTTCCATATTGGTTAAGCCGGGTGTTATTGGCCCTGTTGGCTCGTACTCCGGTGATGTATTATGCCCAAGGAATCGGACCGCTTCGGACCAAAGAAGCAAAGCGCCTTGTTCGCCTTATTTCAAACCGTGTCAAATGGATTACCGTTCGCGATGAAGAATCATTAAGTCTTTTACAAGAGCTCGGCGTTTTTAAACCGCGGATGGAAGTAACTGCCGATCCTGCTTTGGGGATAAAGGTTACTTCCAACGGGCTTGATTTGTTGCGCCAGGCAGGGATAATACTTGATCCCCGTAAAATTAAAGTAGGAATCTCTTTGCGTTCTTGGAAGGGGGAAGAAAGCTATCTTCCCGTATTGATTCAGGCGCTTCAGCGGTTAAAAGAGGAATATGACGTGCAATATATCTTTTTCCCGTTCCAATTTGGAGAAGATGAAGGGATTAGTCAAAAAGTGATGGAAGCAGTAGAGGCGGAAGATGCCTGTCTTCTAAAAGGGACTTATACCCCGGAACAGGTGGCGGCGATGTTAAAAGAGATGGACGGCGTCATTGCCATGCGCCTGCATGCGGTCATTTTAAGTGCTGTTTCCTTTGTTCCCTCTTTTGGCTTAATCTATGATCCCAAAGTGCTTCGATTTATGGAACGGGCCGGAATTGCAGCATATAGCGTTTCGCTGGAAAGGATGCAGGAGAAAGAAGAAGCATTTAACAAGCAACTCGTCGATTGGTTAGCTGCAAGGCAGCAGATCAGCGAACAGATGGAACCACGCGTTGAAGCGATGATGCGACTCTCACTTCGCAGCGCAGAGATTGCAAAACAATTGATGAACGATTTTCAATAGAGACCAAATCATAGAAAAGAAGGGATTATGGTGATGGAAAGAAAGAAAATTACCGTAATTGGCTTGGGATTTGTCGGTTTACCACTTTCCTTAAGTTTTGCCATGCGGGGTTATCCGGTGATTGGGCTTGATGTAAACCAATCTTTAATTGAAGATTTAAATCAAGGGATTACCTATCATTTAGAGCAGTATCAAGGGAAAACCATTCAAGAAATTCTAAAAGAAGCACTGGCAAATGGAACCTTTAAAGCAACAAGCAACTACCGAGAAGCGTTTGCTGAATCGGATACTTATATCGTTACCGTCAGCCTTCCTGTCAAAGAAGGAATGCCGGTTTATGACTATTTTGAAGCTGCGATGATGGATTTAGGGAAAGGACTAAAACAAGGCGATCTTGTTCTTATCCGCAGTACCGTTGTACCGGGGACGACGGAAGAAATTGCCAAACCGATTCTGGAAAAAGAAAGTGGACTTAAGGCAGAAAAGGATTTCTATCTCGCCTATGCATCAGAACGTATTGCCGAAGGGAAAGCATTTGAAGAGTTTGAAAACATGCCGACCATCGTAGCTGGGATTAGCCCGGAAAGCGCAGAAAAGGCGAAAGAAGTTTTGCGCTTAATTTCAAAAGCAGAGATTCATGTCGCTTCCGATATGAAAGTGGTAGAGACTGCCAAAGTGTTTGAAAATGTTTCCCGTGACGTCAATATTGCCATGGCCAATCAATTTGCCCAGTTTTGTCAGGCTTTAGGGATTGATACGATGGAAACCTTCCGTATGGCAAACACCCATAAACGCGTTAATCTCTTAACCCCCGGCCCTGGTGTGGGCGGCTGTTGTTTGCCAAGTGCCTATTATTATCTTCGTCCTAAACAAGTGGAGCTAAATATCGATCTTTCTCTACTGCAAATGGCACGGATGATCAATGATCAAGTGCCGGCGCGGATTGTGGACATGATCGATTATATGCTTAAAAAACAAGGAAAATTACTCCAAGGGGCGGAAGCCGCCGTACTTGGATTAGCGATGAAAGATTATTCCAATGATGATCGCAACAGCCCTGCCCATTACGTATGCAGGCGTTTAATAGAAAAAGGTGTGATAGTAAAGGCATATGATCCTGCTGTTCATTCCCGTGCCGCTTATGCCGTCGATTCGCTGGAGCAAGCGATTGAACAAGCAGATGCCCTGGTCGTGCTTGCAAAACAAAAAGCCTTTGACGGTTTAAATCTTACTTCCATTAAAGAGAGGATGAAAGATCATCCTATTTTAGTCGATACCAAACATCTATTCAGCAAAGAACAAGCCCAAGAATTAGGCTTTGATTATTTTGCCATCTAAGTAAGGGATGGATATGCAGCTAAAAACCGTACGCGTCTTGGGAAAACCAGTTCATCTGGTCAATATGCAGGAAGCGGTTTCCTATCTTCGCGGGCAAATGGCAGAAGGGATCAAACAATTTGTCATTGCCCAAAATCCGGAAAAAATAATGAAATCCCTGCAAGATGAAGAATTGTCTGCTATTATGGAAAAGAAAGCCACTTTACTGATCGCGGACGGCGTAGGCCTTGTCATTGCGGGGAGGATTTTGGGCCTGCCTCCCATTTCCCGCGTTACCGGGGTCGGGTTGTTTGAAGAAATGGTAAAAGCGGCCAATGAAGAAGGGAAAAAGGTCTTTCTCTACGGCGCCGCAGCGCAAGTGGTGAAAAAAACGGGAGAGATCCTTCAGCAGCGCTATCCTAATTTGCGAATTGTAGGGACGCAAGATGGTTACGAGAAAGATATGGAGAAGATCATAACCAAAATCCAACAGGCAAAGCCTGATTATTTATTTGTGGCGTTGGGTTCGCCAAGGCAGGAAAAATGGATTGCCAAATATTTTGACCGGCTTCCGGTACAACTGGCGATGGGGGTAGGGGGAACGTTTGACGTTTTGACGGGTAATGTTAAACGCGCCCCTGTCTTAATGCAAAAGATCGGCTTAGAGTGGCTGTACCGGTTGTTAAAACAGCCTTCGCGAGCAAAAAGAATGATCAACCTTCCTAAGTTTTTGTGGCGAGTGATCAAAGCAAAGTTTAATTTCTAACTTTTATCTTCTTCTTAATGAGAGGATTTTTTTGATGAGGAAAATTGGATTTGTATTACTTCTAACAACATTTCTAACTTTTATATTCTATCATCCTTTACCGGCAAAAGCAGAAGGAATACTTCAAGAAGGTTTTTTAGATATAGATGGGGATCAGACTAAACAAATATACATCATACAAAAGAATAATAAGGTATATATACCACTCTGTACAATTGCAAATTGTCTTGGAATTAACACAGAGTGGGATGGGAAAACAAATACGATAACCCTTACCTATCCGAACCAAAGACAAGTAAAGATTAATCTCAAATCAAAAAAATTTTATAAGGAAGCCCTGTGGAATTCCCTTGGTGTCATAGTCTATGAAGGGACTACCTATGTTTTGAAAGATGATTTAGAGTCTCTTATCGAACGAAAAACGGGCTGGGATGATCAAACCAATACCTTCTATGTTTACATGTATGTACATCCACAACAAGGATACTCTGTCTTAAAAGTTCTACCCTATGAAGGGTTTCAAATTAAAAGAAACACGATTTTTTTCAACGTAGAAACATTGCCTCAAGCATCCTGGAAACTAAACGGGGAGTTACGAGACTTTCGACTAATCAACCATACGAAACAATCTAACATTGAAGAGGTTCAGTATGCTGCTTTTTATAAAACAGATGAGGGCTTAAACAATCAATTACTCATTACTCAAAGAAAATTACCAAACGGCGACCAAATAATCTTTATTAAAGGATACGCTCCAAAAGAAGATCAGGTTTTAGAATACAAAGCAACACCATCTGATCGAATCTATGGCAGTGCCGCTTATCATTATATCGACCACGGTCCCTTACATACGTTATTAGCGGAAGAACCATACAGGCACCATCAACGTCTAACAATTAAAGCAGGAGAATCGTTAGATCAATGGTATCTTTTTAGCCGAGAAAGCCTGGCTGTCCAAGATATTTATATTAAAAGAGCTTGGGAGGTTAGCGAAAATTATCATAAAACCAATACTTGGGTGACGGCAGAAGGTACCCATCGCCGTACCCCTGTGGCGTATCAAGACAAGAAGAAATACTATAACAAAAACATTAATAACATTAACCTGCAGGCATCCGTACCAATGCTTTTATTGGAAACGCTGCAGGTGAAACATCACCGCTTGTTAGAAGATGTGGTTCATAATGCAAAATTTACTTTAGTGAAGTGGTTGGGGAGAAATAGATTTTGGCATGCAGGACTTGATGCTGCTTATTTAAACCGAGCCTATGGACTAGGGCGAAATTATATCGATACGAGGATGTCTGTTGATGCTTCGTTATTTTTAATTCGATATGGCTTAATGTTTGATGATCAGGAAGCAATCGAAAAAGGCAAACAGTTTAAACAATATTTTTTGATGCTTAAAGAAAAAGGGTTAACCTATCAGTTAAATGGAGGATATTTATATCCTGATTATTTTTCCGAACGGCAGAAAAAGAAAACATTAGTTTCCTTAAATCATGCATTATATGAAATGAATTATTTATATACTTTATATCACTGGCTGGGAGATGCCGAAGCCAAACAGTTAGCAGATGAAATGCTGCGATTTATCCATCACAGTGCGAATCGGTGGATTACAGCAAATGGAGATTTCTATTATGCCTTAAGTCCGGAAGGTAAATATTACGGGAAAGATTATGTAAATATTACTTATATGGATCTTTTTGTAACCCAAAGTATTTTACATTACGCTGGACTGGAAGATCCTGTGATCCAACAACTATTTAAGCAAAAAGGAAAGTATCTCGATCAAATAAAATCTCCGTTATATGAATCCCATTTACATATGGATAAGATTTTTCAAACTTTTGATCAAAAAATAAGTACCAAAGGGGGTCTATTCTTTTCGTATCCTTTGCAAGTTAAAATGGCGGCTGAATATGATTCTGCCTATTTTGCTTATGGTGCCTATCATTGGATAAAAGGTGCCGAGCGTATCACCTTTAAACAGCAAACTATACCACTTGATCCAAAGAAAAAATATATGGTGATCTTAACTAAAGAAAAATTATATCTTTTAGATAAACCTATCCAAGAAATTAACGTTAAAGCAGGTGAATTAATCTTTAAAGCAAAGGACAGCAGCATAGAATAGATCATTTTTAAAAAACAGGAAAAGACCATAAAGTGTCGAAAAATGATGTTCTAAGAGGCGATAAATATGCGTAAACGGTATAGATTGAAAAACGTTTGGCGCTTGGCAGCGGTTTTGGCCGTTTTCTTTGCCTTGGTCTGGTGCGGCTACCAGGGTTCTTTGTACTTGATGGAATATTTGTTTGGACCGCCGCCGGCTGCTGTGGGGGAAAATTCCGCTGACGAAGATCCCAAGGTAGTTTTACCTTCCGAGCGTTTGAATCTTCTGGTTCTAGGTATGGACCGGCGGCAGGGGGAAGAGTTTAACACGCGCTGCGACACTATCATGTTCGTCAGTGCCGACCCTAAGAAAAAGCAGGTGGCGGTTTTGTCGATTCCCCGCGACACCCGGGTCAATATCCCCGGGTACGGTTATGACAAGATTAATGCCGCCACTGTTTACGGCGGTCCAGAGTTGTTACAACAAACCGTGGAGGAATTCCTGGACCTGCCGGTTGATTATTATGTGGTGACGGACTTTCAGGGTTTTGAGAATATTGTCGATATCCTCGGCGGCGTGACGATAAATGTGGAACAGCGGATGTATTATGCTGAAGGGCCCAATAATAATGTCGTAGTGGACCTTTACCCGGGGGAACAGCGGTTGAACGGGAAACAGGCCCTGGGATACGTACGCTATCGTGGTTACGAGTGGGCCGACATTACCCGTACCGAAAAACAGCAAAAGTTTTTGCGAGCCCTGGCCGGCGAGGTCATGCAGGCGAGCACTATTACGAAAATCCCCAGTTTAATCAAGGAAATAAATAAGTGCGTGGAAACAAACCTGAGCTTAAAAGAAATGCTGCGCTGGGGAGCCCTGGCCAGGAACATGGAGCAGTTCGATATGGTAACAGCTACCCTGCCGGGTTATCCCATAACGATAGACGGTTTGAGCTATTGGTACCTGGAGCCATCCCGGGCCCATGAAGTGGCGGTGAACCTGATGAACGGGGAAAAGGTGGCTAGTCACATCGAGCCCCCTCCGCCTAACAGTATTGCCTGGCGTTATATCCGTGAGGCCGAAGAGAAAGAGAAAGAAGCGTCCGGGCAAGACGCTGCTGGTACTGGTACGACCACCGGTGGACAGGTCGCTTTGGATAATGCCGCTAAGACTGACAACGGTAACGATAGCCCGCAGCCGCAGGCGGGTTCCGGCAATGACGGTGATGCCGGTCAACCGGAAGGTGGCGGCGTTATCATAATTGTTGACGAGCCTGCGGGTCCGGAGCAGGATACCGCTGGGGGAACGCAGAATACAGGTGAGGGCACGGATGGTGCGCCGGGTCAAAGCGGGCCGCAAGGCGACACGGGAACGGCTGCGGAAGGTGAACCTTCTGACACGCTTTTGCCCCAACCCGATACCGTGCAAACGGGTTAACCGGCCATGATGATAGCAGGTGCTCGCCTATCACCTGACGGGCGGGCCTTTATTATACTGACAGGATTAACAAGATGGACAGGATTATATAAGGAACTAGACGCATTCCTTTGGGGGTCTTTGGTTTTAGACAGGATGAACAAGAGCACTCAGGGTTGAATAAGCGCACATAGGAGCGCTAAAACGGTCGTTGGGAAAACGAATTGGACATTTGAACTTTTAATTATTCACTGAGTGCTGGGGAACGAAACCCGTCTTTTCAACGCGGAGGGCTGAAAATGCTAGACATTAAGGAAATCAAAAAGATCCTACCGCACCGCTACCCCTTTTTGCTGGTGGATAGGATCATAGAACTGGAACCGGGGAAGAGGGCTGTAGGTATCAAGAACGTTACCGCGAACGAGCCTTTCTTCCAGGGGCATTTCCCGGACTACCCGGTAATGCCCGGCGTGTTGATCCTGGAAGCCCTGGCCCAAGTAGGGGCGGTGGCGGCCCTGAGCATGGCTACGTTCAAAGACAAAGTGCCGCTCTTTACCGGTATCGACGGGGCGCGGTTTCGCCGCCAGGTGGTGCCGGGGGATCAGCTGCGCCTGGAAGTTGAGATCACACGCCTGCGGGGAAAAATTGGCAAATGCCGTGCAGTGGCCTATGTTGACGAGACCAAAGCGGCAGAAGCCGAGTTAATGTTTGCGGCAGGTGATAAATAGGCCCAGATTACAAAATCCGCATAATAACACGGTAAATGTCATTAATCCTGCTTTTTCCGATTTTATTCAACTATTGTAAGTTGCTTGATATTAAGGTAAACTTGGGAATAGCGCGGGATATGCTTGTCTATTATCAGCTAACTAACCAGCATGCAACAGATCCGCATTTGTAGGAGGGAACGTTGTGGAGAAGCTGGTGCTGCCGCTGCTTCTTGCCCTTACGTTGGGCCTGGTGTCGACGCCTTTTGTGATACGCATGGCGCACCGGTGGAACGCAGTGGATTTTCCCGACAGCCGTAAAGTACACCGGCAGCCTATGCCCCGTCTGGGAGGGCTGGCCGTTTATATCGCCTTTGCTGCTACCCTCTTGCTGACCCAGGATCTTTCCCGGGAAATATATGGGTTGCTTCTGGGCGCGACCCTGATCGTGCTGCTGGGTATTCTGGACGATATCCGGGGTATTAGTGCCCGGCAGAAGCTTTTGGGCCAGATTGTGGCCGCAAGTGCAGTCATTCCCTTCGGCCTGCAGGTTGAGTTTATTACGAACCCCCTGCAGGGCGGGTTGATTACGCTTGGGTTCTGGGGTATCCCGATCACTGTTTTCTGGTTGGTGTCTGTAACCAACGCCGTTAACCTGGTGGACGGTTTGGACGGCTTGGCGGCCGGTACGGGGGTCATTGCTTCTATTACCCTGGCGGTCATTGCCTGGATAGAGGGACAGGTTCCGGCGTTTATCCTGGCTTGCATTCTGGCGGCTGCCACTCTGGGATTTTTACCCTATAATTTCCACCCGGCCCGCGTGTTTCTGGGGGATACCGGATCGATGTTCCTCGGGTTTACGCTTGCTGCCACGGCCGTGCTTGGTTTAACAAAGAGTGCCATGGCCCTGTCGGTAATCATTCCGGTGGTTATCCTGGGCATTCCTTTGTTTGATACGGCTTTTGCCGTTCTGCGCCGTTACCGCAAGCGGCGGCCCATATTCTATCCCGACCGGGAGCACCTGCATCACAGGTTGTTGATGGCCGGCTTGAGCCACCGGGGAGCCGTGCTGGCGGTTTATACCGTGAATTTGGTATTGGGCGCTAGCGCCGTATTGGTGACGATGTTGAGTAGTGACCAGGCAGTGGCGCTGTTGGTGATTGTGGCTTTCGTCTTATTGGTTGTGGCGAACCGTGTTGGCATCCTGGAGGAGCCTTTACCGGGGCAGAAGGAAAGCGCCGAAGATTTGGAAGGATACAAACGTACCGGGATGTAGGGAGTGTTTTTACCCCCGGTAGATAGCCCGTCCGCAAGGACGGTTATTTTTATATCTTTCATTGTATTACAGCACCATTAAGGCGCGTTATGGGAGGCATCGCATATGAAGGTCAGAAAGGCGGTTATCCCGGCCGCGGGATATGGCGTAAGGTTCTTGCCCGCTACCAAGGCCCAACCGAAGGAAATGATCCCTATTATCGATAAGCCTACGATTCAATATATCATCGAAGAAATAGTCGACTCAGGCATTACCGACATTTTGATTATTACCGGTCGTGGTAAACGGGCGATTGAAGACCATTTTGATCGGGCGATGGAACTGGAAATGCATCTCAGCGCCAAGGGAAAGGAACAAGCCCTGGAACAAGTACGGGCTATCAGCGAAATAGCCAATATTTACTACGTCCGCCAGAAGAACCCCCGGGGTCTGGGACACGCGGTTTCATTTGCCAGAACTTTTGTAGGTGACGAACCCTTTGCCGTGCTTTTAGGGGATGACGTCGTGCGAAGCGATGTTCCCTGCCTGAAGCAGATGCTTGACGTGCACGCGCAAACGGGGGGCAGTGTTATTGCCGTGGAAGAAGTACCGGAGGAACATGTCAGCAAGTACGGTGTGATCAAAGGGGTTGAAGTGGAACCGGGACTTTACCGCATTGAAGATCTGGTTGAAAAACCGCCTGTGGAACAAGCTCCTTCGCGGATGGCTATAACGGGCCGCTACATTCTTGACCCGCGGATTTTCATTATGCTTGAAGAGACAGGTCCCGGAGCGGGTGGGGAGATCCAATTGACTGATGCCTTGCGCAAGCTGGTTGGGGAGCAGCCCCTTTACGGGTACGCTTTTAAGGGGCGGAGATACGATGTGGGCAGCAGTTTAGGTTACCTCCAGGCTACGGTAGACCTGGCCCTGGAGAGGAACGACCTGCGTGAACCTTTGATGGAGTACTTACGTGCGCTGGTAACCAGGAAGTAAGTGAGGGTTTTGTACGTGCGGGTATTGGTAACAGGTGGGGCCGGGTTTATCGGTTCACATATCGTGGACGCGCTGCTGGAGAGAGGCGCCGATGTGGCCGTCGTTGATAATCTCAGCCGGGGAAAAAGGGAATTCGTGCCGCGCGCGGTTCGATTCTACGAGGTCGATATCAGGCATCCGGATCTCCGGGACGTGCTGGAACATGAAAAACCGGAGGTCGTCATTCACCAGGCAGCGCAGGCCAGTGTCGCCGCTGCCGTAAAAAAGCCGGCGGCCGATGCCGGGATCAACGTAGTAGGTACCGTTAATCTTCTTGATGCCTGCCGGTTAGCGGGAGTAAGAAAAATTGTATATGCCTCGTCAGCGGCGGTATATGGCAACCCTAAGTATTTGCCGGTGGACGAAGATCACCCGGTGGCACCTTTGTCGGGATACGGTATTTCAAAGTATGTTCCCGAGATGTACCTTGCGGTGTACCGGGCCGGGTACGGGTTGGATTATACGGTATTAAGGTATGCCAACGTGTACGGGCCGCGCCAGGACGCCCAGGGCGAAGGCGGGGTCGTGGCCATTTTTACACGCCGTATCCGGAACGGTGAGGCGGTCGTTATTTTCGGTGACGGAGAGCAAACACGTGATTTTGTGTATGTCGAGGATGTGGTCCGGGCCAACCTGGCTGCTTTGCATAAGGGCTCCGGTGCCATTTTGAACGTCGGTACCAACATTGCAACTTCAGTAAACAGGTTGTGTGCCATATTGAAAGAAGTGGCGGGTGATTTTGAAATCTCTTATACTAAACCGCGCCCCGGCGATATCCGGCACAGCACCCTGGATAACCGCCGTATTAGGAATGTGCTGGGGTGGAAGCCGCAGTATTCTTTACGGCGGGGTATTTTGGAGACGTACCGGGCGGTACGGTAGAGACACGGTAGTGATACAGTGGAGACACGATAGTGGCACAGTGGCGATACAGTAGAATGCATAAGAGATACATGTTACGAAGCAATTACGAATCAAGGATGGATAGAGGAGGCTGGCGAGAAACGAAAAAACTAGCAGAAGATGCTCATGAGGGCTACCTACCCGGTAGCCCGGCTTTTTGGCGCGCAGCGGCGGCTCTGACCATTGCGTCATTCATCATATTCGCCAATATATACCAAACCCAGCCCCTCTTACCTCTTTTCTCGCGGGATTTCGGTGTGTCACCGGCGGTCTCCAGCCTGGCAGTATCAGTGACGATTTTTGCCCTCGGGGGCGGGCTTCTGTTTTACGGCCCGCTGTCCGATATGGTAGGTAGAAGACCGGTCATGCTGTGGACGATGGCTTTGTCAGTGGTACCCGCCCTGGCAGCGCCTTTGGTCCACGATTTTAACCTGCTGCTCGTTATCAGAGTTTTACAGGGGCTTACCCTGGCTGGCCTGCCTTCGGTGGCTATGGCTTATCTGAGTGAAGAGTGTGCGCCCAAAGCCCTGGGGTTGGGGATAGGACTCTATATAGGGGGCAACAGTGTCGGGGGTATGTGCGGGCGCATCATCAGCGGTGTCGTAGCGGAACATTTCGGTTGGCGGGCGTCGTTTCTGGTCATGGGCGTCATGGGCCTTGTGGGGGTGGTGGCTTTTTACCTGCTGCTGCCGCCGTCACGGAACTTTAAACCGAAAGCCACCGGTATCCGTCCCGCGCTGGCGGGCTATGCCGGGCACCTGCGCAACCCGGTCCTTTTAAAGGCTTTTTTTATCGCCTTTTTCCTTATGTTTACCTTTGTGGGCGTCTTCAACTATGTAACCTACTTGTTGAGTGCCGAGCCTTATAACCTTTCCCCGTCCTTCCTCGGTTGGTTATTTGTAACTTATGCCGCGGGAACCGTCAGTTCAGCCGTGGCGGGACGGTTAGTGGATCATTTGGGCGGGCGTCCGGTTATCGCCTGTGGCGTCTGTATCGCCATAGGGGCCCTGGTCTTATTGCACCTGCCCTTGCTTTGGCAAATAGTAGTGGGACTTTTGGTATTTTGCTGCGGTTTTTTTGCGGCTCACGCGGCCGCCAGTGCCTGGGTGAACGGCCATACTGCGGAGTCGAAGGCCAGCGCGGCAGGTTTGTACCTTATTTTCTATTATCTCGGCGGGAGTACCGGCAGTACCGCCCTCGGGATATTGTGGGGGTTGTGGGGCTGGGACGGCGTCATTGGGGGAGCGCTTGTCGTGCTGCTGGCCGCCCTGGCAGCGGCATTGAGTCTCAAGCATAGACGGGATTAACAGGATTAATTGAGAAAGGGATTATAATTAAATAAGGGTATTCCATAAAAGAACGGGACCGGTAACTTACTTACCGATCCCGTTCAATTTACCGCGAACCCGGTGTTTTTGAAGCAGGTACCTGCTTAGTATTCTGTAGGTTTTTCAGGTAGGTCTGAAACATCCGCTTGCGGCGGTTCAACTCTTTCAAAAGAACTTTACGTTTATCTTTCCTTGGCATAACAACCATCCTTTCAATTAACTAACTTATTATCCAAGTTTATCCAAGCTTGACTGTTTTTATAACTACACATGTATTTATCTCCAAGAACCCAAGAGAAATGCCCTCCTCACTCCTCACACCGTATAGGATTAGGGTCTCTGGGTAATTTTAACTGCGAGATGGTTAGCGGTTAGAGGTTGACACCAGGCATGAAATCGGAGATAGAGCAGGGAAATACTAGTAAAGCCCGAAATACAATAGCAAAGTCTGGAAAATGGAGGTTGGATTAGTGACGCAAATTGCTTTTGGTACTGATGGATGGCGGGGTATTATTGCCCGCGACTTTACTTTTGACAATGTAGCCTTGGTGGCTGCGGCTATTGCCGATTATATTGAGGAGGAAGGTATCGGAGGCAAGGGTGTCGTCATTGGTTATGATTTCCGTTTTCTTTCACGGGATTTTGCGCATACCATAGCCGGGGTACTGGCGGACCGGGGCATTCCGGTGTATATTGGGGACCGTCCCATGCCTACCCCCGCGACGGCCTTTGCTGTCCGGCATTTCAAGACGGCCGGTGCGGTGATGCTGACCGCCAGTCACAATCCGCCGGAATATAACGGGATAAAATTCATCCCGTCTTACGCCGGGCCTGCTTTGCCGCATATTACGAGGGAAATAGAGCATCATATCGCGCGGCGTTTAAAGGAACGGGATGGGAAAGGGGGCAACCCGGCGCAAACTGCTAATAAGACCGCGCCCCGCGAGGAAATCGACATCCGCGAGGAGTATTTTAAACACCTGAAGACCCTTATCGACGGCGAGGCTTTTCGCCGTACCGGGATGCACGTGGTGGTTGACGCGCTGTACGGCTGCGGGCAGGATTACCTTGACCGGCTGCTGCGTGAACTGGGAGCCGAGGTAGAGGTACTGCACAACTACTGCGATCCCTTGTTCGGCGGTTCTCTGCCGGACCCCTCGGCCGAAAAACTGGCCCCGCTGCGGGAGGCGGTACTGGAAAAGGGTGCGCATCTCGGGCTGGGCCTTGACGGTGACGCCGACCGCCTCGGCATCATAGACACCGACGGTACCTATATTTCGCCCAACCAACTGCTGGCCCTGGTATATTATCATTTGCTCGAAGTGCGGGGGTGGAACGGCCCTGCCGCGCGCACGGTAGCGACGACCCACATGGTTGACCGTATCGGCAGGGCTTACGGGCAGCAGGTGCTGGAGACCCCGGTGGGCTTCAAGTATATCGGCCAGGCCTTAATGGAAAAAGGCTGCATCGCTGGAGGCGAAGAAAGCGGCGGCCTTTCCATCAAGGGGCACGTGCCCGAGAAAGATGGCATTCTGGCGGGGTTGCTGGCCGTGGAGATAGCTGCCTTGAGCGGCAGAAGCCTGGGGCAGCTTTGGAGCGAACTGGAGGAACGCTTGGGACGACTTGTAAGCCGCCGTATTGATGTCCGCACCTCCCCCGGGGTGAAAAAACGGGTCCTGGAGAGCCTGCGTGACTATGCCCCTGAGAGCCTGGCCGGCAAGAAGGTAACGGATCGTATGACGGTGGACGGCACCAAGCTCCTGTTGGACGACGGTTCGTGGGTGCTGGTACGTGCTTCGGGTACTGAGCCTGTATTCCGCATTTATGCCGAGTCGACTTCGGAGCAGGAGGTCCGCGCCATTCAGGAGGAAGTCAAAAAGCAGGTAGGGTTGTAAAGAAGGGTTACCTTTTGTTTTATACGGTCATACTTTAATTAGGAAATTTTTGTTAAACATTTTACGTTAGTTAGTTACTATGCGGCGGAGCGAGCGGATAGGAGTGAAACACGTGCTCGGCCGGATGATTTTCCAGGCCACGTTGATGATTGCCTTTTTTAATTTATTATCCCGCCTGCTGGGGCTGGTACGGGAAATTGTTATTGCCCGCCAGTTTGGTGCTACTTCGGCTACCGACGCGTACTTGGTGGCCTTAACGATTCCTTTGCTTTTTTTCGCTATTCTTTCACAGGCTTTGGCTTCGGTGGTTGTCCCCGTCTTTACGGAATATTCCGCCCGGGGGGAGAAGCGGCAGGCCTGGCGCCTGTCGGCCAATCTTTTTAACATACTATTTATATTATTGACCGGTGCCGCCCTCATCGGTATCGTGATCGCACCGGTGCTGGTGAAACTGGTGGCGCCCGGCCTTCCGGAAAGTACGGCCGGTTTGGCGGCTTCGCTGACCAGAATAATGCTGCCGATGCTGGTTTTTGCCGGGATGGCCACCCTGTTTACCGGTTTTCTCAACGCCAATAATATTTTCGGTATATCCGCGTTCAGCGGCGCGGTAAATAATGGCGTTATTATTGCTTCCGCCCTTACTCTGGGTGCCGTTTTTGGTATTAAGGGTCTGGCCTGGGGTACGGTGGGCGGTATGCTAGCTTCGGTTGTGGTACAGGTGCCTGCCCTGCGGCGCACGGGGTTCCGCTTTTTACCGGAGTTAAACTGGCGGTATCCGGGAGTGCTTAAAGTTTTTAATTTGGTTCTTCCGGTTACCATCGGTATTACTATTTCCCAGGCCTTTATCGTTGTCGACCGTATCCTGGCTTCGGGCCTGCCGGTGGGCAGTATTTCGGCCCTCAATTTCGGGCAGAAGCTGATTCAGCTCCCCGTGAGTCTTTTTGTCCTGGCATTGAGCACGGCCGTTTTCCCGACCCTTTCGACCTGGGTGGCCGAGAAAAGAAACGACGATGTGTTGGATGCCATGCGGCGCGCCCTGCGCATCATAGTCTTGTTAACCCTGCCTGCTGCCGTGGGTTTGATCGTACTGCGGGGACCCATTGTGCGGCTGCTTTTTGAGCGTGGGGCCTTTGACGAGCGGGCTACGGCCATGACGGCGGTGGCGGTTCTTTTCTACGCCGTAGGGCTGGTGGGTTTTGCTGCCAATATCATTCTCACGCGGGCCTTTTATGCCTTTCAGGATACGCGTACTCCGGTAAAACTGCTGGCGGTAAACCTGGTTATCAACATTATCCTAAGCATCATTCTTATGCGTCCCTTGCTGCACGGCGGCCTGGCATTGGGCAGTTCCATTTCGGTACTGGTTAATACGGCACTGTTAGTGCACTATCTTAATAAACGCCTGCCGGGGATATGGGATCCCTCGTGGTGGAGTTTCGGTTTGAAGGTAATGGTGGCTTCGGCTCTTTTGGGTATAGTTACTTTCGCCGCGGATTCATTTTTTGTGGACGTTTTTGCCCCGGTGCCGGGGACGCTGGGGCTTTTGCTGCGGGTAGGCAGCGGTATTCTTACGGGTGTGACCGTTTATACTCTCGCTTGTATAGTGCTGCGGTTTGAAGAAGTCGGGTTCGTGTGGCGAAACATCCTCCGTTTGGTTAAACGTTAGGTTAGTTCCGTTGAAGCTAATAAGGCTTTAGGAAGTTAAAAGTTCCTCTGCTACCCGATACTTCCTCCTGCCTCATATTCACCCTTTCTTTCACGCTGCATAGTATGGGGGTGGGAGGTGGAAGCCATGTTGAAGGTTACCGACCTCAGTTCCAGAGATATTATCAATATCGTCGACGGGAAACGCTTGGGGCCGATTAAGGATATGCATATTGACCCGAATTCCGGAACCGTTAATGCCATTGTACTGCAAAGCGGCAAAAAATTAATCGGTATTTTCGGGTTCGGGAAAGACATCATTATCCCGTGGAACAGGATTAAGAAAATCGGTGTTGATGCGGTGCTGGTGGAAATGTATCCGGGGGAAGAGGTTGCGCATCAGGACGGCGCCTAATTGTTAACCAAATTTTTATTTGTGGTTGACATATAAACCCTCCTATCATACAATTTAGAAAAATATAGGATATGCCGGGAGGGGAAATAAGTGAAAGTTCTTGCGCTGGTTAATTCATACGGGGCCCGTGCCTTTGAATGGCGTGACCGGTTGACCTGGGTGCAGAAAGCGGGTCTGGCCGTGTTGATGGCCTGCTTGGTCGGTCTTATGGCCCAGGTACGTCTTCCGGTTCCCTGGTCACCGGTTCCCGTCACGGGGCAGACTTTTGGTGTTTTTCTGGCTGCTGTTTTGTTGGGTCGTAACTGGGGTGGTTTGAGCATAGGGTTTTATGCCCTGGCCGGGGCTTTGGGTCTTCCCTGGTTCGCGGGTTGGTCCGGTGGTCTTGTCTGCCTGGCCGGTCCCACCGGCGGGTACATTGCCGGTTTTGTGATCGCGGCCTTTATAGTCGGCTATATGGTTGATAAATTTGTATGGGTGCGGAAATTCCCTTACCTGCTGGGACTGTTACTCGCCGCCAACTTTGTTGTTATTCACGGGCTGGGCTTGTTGCATCTCGGTGCGGTTACGGGAACAATGGATCTCAAGGCTTTGCTGTGGATGGGGACGATCCCCTTCATCGCGGGCGATATTACCAAGGTCCTGGCCGTGGCCGCGATAGCCTCTGTTTTGCTGCCTGACGAGGAGACCAGTCGTCACAACTCCTAATTTTATCAATGCCTGAGATGAAAAGCGGTTGCAAATTGTGCAGCCGCTTTTTTAATATTGAACTCCTGTCTAAATTAAAAACCCCACCGTAAATTCTATTCTAAGCCAAAATCCCCAAGAAATATCCTGAAACTTCTAATATCCGGTTGACCCGCAATCTTGAAGGTATTGCACGAGCGAAACCCATAGGTCTGAAAAACGAGCGCTGTTACTAAAGTGACATATTCCCGCCACTCCCAATATGATACAACAGCACATTTGTGGGGGTGGCAACCTTGTTCCAACGGAAACTGATGGTGCTGCGTAAGGGCATGGAAATGCCTTTAGTGGGTAATGTCCAGGAGCAGCTGCTGCACCTGGGCTATGATCCCGGGCGGCTTGATAACGTATTTGATGACTATACCGAAAAGGCTGTTAAGGCCTATCAAGAAGAGGCCGGGCTGCCGGTAACCGGTATCGTTGATGCCCGTACCTGGCGGGCCTTGTTCGGCGGGCGTGGCATGCCGGAAAATTTCTTTGGCCCCTTGGGATACCTGCGTTCACGGGCTAAACCACGAGTTTCCGAGGGATACCGTATCGTAGTGGACCGGCGCGTCAGGAGACTCCGGCTTTACCGGGGCAGCAGTACGCTGGGGGATTACCCGGTAGCCGTAGGTAAACCGTCGACCCCGACACCGGTCGGTAACTGGAGCATCCTCAACAAGCGAATTAACCCAGGGGGCGTTTTCGGAACCCGGTGGCTGCAATTTACCCACCGCGGGCATGGTATACACGGGACCAATAATCCTGGTTCGATTGGTAAGGCCGTTTCTATGGGCTGTGTACGAATGTTCAACCGGCATGTGGAAACGATTTACCCTCTTGTTGACGTCGGCACCCCGGTAACCGTCGTTGACGGGGGCCTGCACGGCAGTTCCGGCGGCGGTAGTTCGGGCGGGAGTAAGCCGGCCGGTTTGGGGCGCATGCACACGGTGCGGCGCGGTGAAAACCTGTGGGCGATCGCCCGCAGATACGGGACGACAGTGCAAGCCCTGATGGCGGCCAATAACCTGTCTTCGACCGTAATCTATCCCGGGCAGGTATTACGTATTCCGTAGAGTATTCCGCTTAAGAGGCCTGTTCAATACGTGAAGATTGACGAGGCTGCTGATATCTGCTACAATTATGCAAGCATTTGAAAAACTACTGGAATTTGGTGATATAGGGAGCGATTAAGTTGGCAAGACACCTGTTTGCTTCCGAGTCGGTTACGGAAGGTCATCCTGATAAGGTGGCCGATCAGATTTCCGATGCTATCTTGGATTCGATCCTGCAGAGCGATCCGATGGCCCGCGTTGCCGCTGAAACCCTGGTGACCACCGGTTTGGTACTGGTATCCGGTGAGATTACCTGCCGTTGTTATGTGGATATTCCGTCCATTGTACGGCAAACGGTGAGGGATATTGGTTATACCCGCGCCAAATACGGGTTTGACGCCGATACCTGTGCCGTGCTGACCAGTATCGATGAACAATCGCCCGATATCGCGCGGGGTGTGGATGAAGCATTTGAAAAGAGAACCGGGAAGGAACTTGACGACCTTTTCAACCAAATTGGCGCGGGCGATCAGGGTATTATGGTTGGCTATGCCACCGACGAGACCCCGGAATTAATGCCCCTGCCTATTACCCTGGCCCACAAGTTGGCACGCAAGCTGGCCCAGGTGCGGAAAGACGGCAGTCTCGGTTATCTTCGCCCCGATGGCAAGACACAGGTAACCATAGAATACGACAACGGCAGGCCGGTAAGGATTGATGCCATCGTCGTTTCGGCTCAACACCATCCCGATGTCCCTTTGAAACAGATCGAGAGTGATATTATCGAACAAGTGATAAAACCGGTGGTGCCCGGTGAGTTTCTGGATGATAAGACCGTCTATTACGTTAACCCCACCGGTCGCTTTGTGCTGGGTGGGCCCCAGGCCGATACCGGTTTGACGGGACGCAAGATTATCATCGACACCTACGGCGGTATTGCTCGTCACGGCGGAGGTGCTTTTTCCGGCAAAGACCCGACCAAGGTGGATCGTTCGGCCAGCTATGCCGCCCGCTACGTGGCGAAAAACATCGTTGCGGCAGGTTTGGCCTCCAAATGCGAGGTACACCTGGCTTACGCCATCGGTGTAGCGCGGCCGGTTTCGCTGCGTGTGGACACCTTTGGGACGGGCAGGGTTGATGAAGAACGGCTGAGCCGGTTGGTTTCGGAAATTTTCGACCTGCGCCCTGCCGCCATTATTCACAATTTGGACCTGCGCCGGCCGGTTTATAAACAGGTAGCGGCCTACGGGCACTTTGGACGGTTGGATTTGGACCTGCCCTGGGAGCGCACGGACAAGGTGGAAGAATTAAGGAAGGCGTTTGAGCTCTAGTGCGGTAGTGATACTGCTTCCTGCTTACTTTTCTAATAAATGGATACGTAAGGAGGAAACGGGTTCTTTTTGTCGAAAAGGCAGGGTGAGGTGAACTTTTTGCGGTTCAAAACCCTGCTTCACATCATTTATACGTGGGCGATCATTCTGGGCGGTATTGCCTTGCTGGTACGTTTCTTTCCCGGTATTAACCTTGACTACGCCCGTGAAATGGTGGTTCTCATTGCCCTGGTGATGGTCACCGAATGGTTGGTGGTAACGCTTCCTCATGGTCAGATATCCTGTGCTTATGCCGTAATACTGGGTACCTTTCTCATGTTTGGCCCGGCGGCAGCGGCCTGGGTCAACTTTTTAGGGGTGCTTTTTGCCCGCGGTATCGTGAACCACGGCAATCCTATCCGTACCACCTTTTTCGACGCCGCACAGTACGTGTTTGCGGTGGCGGCAGCTTTTGGGGTCTACATGTTTTGCGGCGGGCAGCCCGCCGACCGTATCGGTTTCGATGATATGTTGCCGCTTGGCGTGTTTACTCTAACATATTTTGCCATCAACCACCTGCTGGTTTACCTCTACCTTTTGCCCCGTAAATCATTGTTCCCCGCCGTGTCATGGTATGAGGTGTTGTACTGGGACGCTGCCACCTACCTGGGTACCATTCCTGTCGCAGCTTTGATGGCTCTGCTCCATGATGCGGTCGGTTTTGCCGCCGCTGTTTTGCTGTTTATCCCTGTTTTGGCATTTCAACTTGTTATCCGGCGTTCAGTGCGCGTCGAACTGACCAACCGTGAGCTCAATGTTTTATCAAAAGTTGCCATGAGGTTGAGTAATCATCTGAACCTGGAAAGGCTTTTGGATTACATTTTGCGGGAAATCCGCCGCATTATTCCCTATCACACGGCAATGGTATACCTGTGGGAACACGATCAGGAACTCTTTGTGCCGGCAGCCGTGAGAAGCCCTTATGCCCGCCATCTCCGGGAAGCGGTCATGGGCCCGGAGGAGGGGCTGGTGGGTTGGGCCGTTGAACGCCGGGAACCGGACATTATCCCCGATACACGTTCGGACTCCCGGCTGCAGCGGGAACCCGGGTTGTCCCAGTTTTTACGCTCTTTTATTGTTATCCCCCTGCTGGTCGAGGGGGAAGTGGCGGGTGTTTTTTTGGTCGGCTCGCGGCGTCCCATGGCTTATGATCATCGCAATTTGCATATTTTAAGCATTATCGCAAGTCAAGTATCTCTGGCCGTTTATAATACCTGGTTGAACGAGCAGGTGGATAAAGTGAACCGGTACGCCGATGTTGTCAACCTGCAGAGCCGCCGCGAATTTTTGCGCCAGGCCCGGGAGGTGTTTGAAAACTGCCGGCGGCATAACCTTGACCTGGCCGTCATAATTATTAACCTGGATCGTTTTCGCAAGTTCAATGAAGAATTCGGTTTGGCGGCAGGTGACCGGGTCTTGGCACAGCTGGCCGACCTCTTAAAGGCGGAGCTGCGTGAGCAGGATATTGTGGCCAGGTATGGCGGTGACGAATTCGCCGTTTTGCTGCCCGAAACGCCTGAAATGGAAGCCGCTCAAATAGCCCAACAGCTGCGTGAAGCCGTTGCCACTCATCCCTTCGCGCTGGGCGGCGGGCGTACCGGCTACCTCACGGTAAGCATTGGTTTGTCCTTTTTCCCCGGTGATGCCGACTCTTTCGGCGAGCTGATGCACAAGGCGGACCAGGCCCTGAGTTTGGCCAAAACCCAGGGAGGCGATGCCGTCGCCTGGTGTCCAAAGGATGTACAGGCGGCCCGTGGCTAAACTGTGGTCGGGCCTTTTAAGCGGCCTGCTCGATTTGATTTTTCCCTATCCTGCGGGCTGCCAGCTTTGCGGGAGGGGACGTCAAAAGGGCATTTGTGACGAGTGTTGGGCCGCTTTACGCTGCAATAACGGCGAGCGGGCATGTGCGCGCTGCGGGCGGTTTTTCCCGCGCGGCATACCCTATGCTTATCAGCGTTGTCTTCAATGCCGCCGGCAGGGTGCGCCGTTTCTAGCCTGCCGGGCTGCCGGACCATACGAGGGTCTTTTCAAGGAAGCTGTTTACAAACTCAAGTACCAGCGCAGACGTTCTCTGGCTTCGCCTATGGCCCGGTTGATGTGGAGCGTTGTAAAGGATGACCCGCTTTTTCAAGATATAGCGGCCGTGGTTCCGGTTCCGATTTCACCGGGGCGATTGCGGGAACGGCGTTTTAACCAGGCCGGGGACCTGGCACGCGAGATATGTAATCTTGCCGGCTGGACATACGCGCCGGTGGTGATTAAAAACCGCGATACCCGGCCGCAAACCGGCCTTACCCGTGCCGAACGCGCTGACAATTTGCGCGGTGCCTTCACTGTGACCCACCCCCGAAAAATCAGGCAAAAAACTGTGCTGGTAGTGGATGACGTTTACACTACGGGCAGCACACTGAAGGAAATGGCGGGTGTTTTGCGCTCTCAAGGCGCTGAGAAAATTCTGGGGCTTACTTTTGCAGCCGGGCGACTTGAGACTTAATTCTACCAGGAAGTTGTCTTTCCGACAGCATTTAACAACCCGTAGAGGATAATCCACAGAAAAAATTATTGAGACAGTACTTGTGCACAGATTTATCCACGTTATCCACAGGTTTTTGTGCACATGAGGCCTTTCAACAAATCCTTTTTTCGACAAATATGCTTTCACCCGAATACTGCAGGATTTTTTTTCTCAAAAGGGAATAATATAGTATAATTCGAGCGAAAGGAGATGAAGCGGTTGCGGGTTAAAGTTCGCGGGAAAAATATTGAGGTTACCGGCGCGCTTCGTGACTATGTGGAAAAGAGACTGAGCAAGCTCGAAAAATTCTTTGCCAATTTTGGCGAAGTTCAAGTTACCCTGGAAATTGAAAAGGATACTCATCGTGTTGAGGTTACCGTTCCCGTAGACGGTATTATTCTGCGCGGGGAAGAAGCCACGCAGGATATGTATGCTTCTGTAGATCTCGTGGTCGATAAGCTTGAGAAACAAGTTGAAAAGTACAAGGGAAGGCTGGCTAAGAGAGTACGTGTCAACCCTGCTCCCGCGGCACAGGATAACGAACTTGAAGAAGAACCGCTGCCGGTTGTCAAGACCAAGCGCTTTGCCATGAAACCAATGCCGGTAGACGAGGCTATCCTGCAGATGAACCTTTTGGGGCACAATTTCTTCGTGTTTACTAACGCTGAGACCAACGAAGTAAATGTCGTCTACAAGCGGAGGGACGGTAACTACGGCCTGATCGAGCCGGAATTCAGCTGATCCCGGAAAGACATATCTCAAAGCGCCCCGGCAGGGGCGCTTTCTATGTGCCGGCTATGTGTCACATATTTCCAGGTACTATTGCAATATAGGCACCTAAAATGCTAAAATTTAAGAGGTGACAGAGAACGGGAACCTGCCGCGAGGTTCCCCTAATTTTTACGGGGGTGGACCCTTGATGTTTAATTTCCTGCGTAACTTGCTTGACGATAATGCTCGGGAAATAAAAAAACTACAGGGAATAGTTGACGATATCAACGGGTTGGAGCCGGAGATCAAGGCCCTGTCTGATGACGAGCTGCGGGCCAAAACGGCCCAGTTTCGTTCGGAAATCGCCAACGGGGCCGAATTGGACGATATTCTGCCTGAGACCTTTGCCGTTGTGCGTGAAGCGTCGCGCCGTGTCTTGGGGATGCGGCATTTCGACGTGCAGTTAATGGGGGGCATCGTATTACACCAGGGACGTATTGCCGAAATGAAGACCGGTGAAGGTAAAACACTGGTGGCTACGCTGCCGGCGTATCTGAACGCGCTTACCGGGCGCGGCGTGCATATTGTTACGGTGAACGATTACCTGGCCCGGCGTGACAGCGAGTGGATGGGACAGGTTTACAAGTTTTTGGGACTTTCCGTGGGACTTATTGTGCACGGCCTGGACGCCGCACAGCGTAAGGAAGCCTATGCCGCCGATATTACGTACGGCACCAATAACGAGTTCGGTTTTGACTACCTGCGCGACAATATGGCCCTGCGTGCTGAGGACGTGGTTCAGAGGGACCTGTACTATGCCATTGTCGACGAGGTCGACAGTATTCTAATTGACGAGGCAAGGACCCCGCTGATCATTTCAGGACCGTCTGACAAACCGACCGCCCTTTATTACCAAATGGCGCAAATTGTGCCCAGGTTGAAGGCCGATCGCGATTATACCGTGGATGAGAAGGCCCGAACGGTAACCCTTACTGACGAGGGTGTGGCCAGGGCCGAAAAACTGCTCAATATCGATAACCTCGGCGATGACAAGAACGTCGAGATTATGCATCATCTCAACCAGGCTCTGCGGGCGCATGCTTTGATGAAGCGTGACCGTGACTATGTGGTCAAGGACGGTCAGGTCATAATCGTCGACGAATTTACGGGCCGCCTCATGTTTGGCCGCCGTTTCAGCGAGGGTCTGCACCAGGCTATTGAGGCCAAGGAAGGCGTAAAGATCGAGCGCGAGTCGCAGACGCTTGCTACGATAACCTTCCAGAACTACTTTCGCATGTATGAGAAACTGGCCGGCATGACGGGTACGGCGGAGACCGAGGAAGAAGAGTTCCGGAAGATTTACGGGCTCGACGTGGTGGTCATTCCCACCAACAAGGAAATGATTCGCCGTGATATGCCCGATGCCATCTTTAAGCACGAGCAGGCCAAGTTTGAGGCGGTAGTGGATGAAATTGCGGCCAGGCATGCCAAGGGGCAGCCCGTCCTGGTAGGTACCATTTCGATTGAAAAATCGGAGAAACTCAGCAAGATGCTAAAAAAACGCGGTATTCCGCATAAGGTCCTCAACGCCAAGTACCATGATCAGGAGGCCGAGATCGTGGCCCAAGCCGGGCGTTTGGGAGCCGTTACGATTGCTACCAATATGGCCGGGCGCGGTACCGACATCATCCTGGGCGGCAACCCAGCCTTTCTGGCCAAAGAAGAAATGCGCCGCCGCGGTTACCCGGAGGAAGTTATCGCGGAAGCCGCCGAATACGGGCCGTGTTCGGAAGAAGTGGCCGAAGCCCGGAAGGTTTTTCAGGAGCTTTACCGGGAAGCCAAAAAAGTCACCGACGCCGAGCACGAAAAGGTAGTAGCCCTGGGCGGCCTGCACATTATCGGTACCGAACGCCATGAAAGCCGGCGGATTGACAACCAGCTGCGCGGTCGTGCCGGCCGCCAGGGGGATCCCGGGTCAACCCAGTTTTTCTGCGCCCTGGACGACGATTTGCTGCGCCTGTTTGGCGGGGAAAATATTGCCGGTTTGATGGAGAAACTGAAAGTTGAGGATAATGCGCCTCTGGAACACCCTATTCTTTCTAAATCCCTGGAGCGGGCGCAGAAGCGGGTGGAAAACCGGAACTTCAGCATCCGCAAGCACGTACTGCAGTACGACGATGTGATCAACCAGCAGCGCGAGGTAATTTACAACCAGCGCCGCCGGGTGCTGTTGGACAGCGATTTGAAGCCGGTGGTAGATCAGATGATTGAGGACGTGGTAACACGCGCTGTCGACACCTATGCCCCCGAGGGCGTCCATCCTGAAGAATGGAACCTGGCCGGGCTTGTTGATTTTGCCGCGCAGGTTTTCCTGCCCAAACATGATTTGAAGCCGGAAGAACTGGAAGAATACAGCCGTGAGGAACTGAAGGAAATGCTCCTGGCCAAGGCCCGGGAGGTTTACCGTGCCCGGGAGGAGGAACTGGGAGCCGAAACGCTGCGCGAAATAGAAAAGGTCGTTCTTCTGCGCGTGGTGGATGAGAAATGGATGGATCACCTTGATGCCATGGACCAGCTGCGGGAAGGTATTGGTCTTAGGGCATACGGGCAGAAAGACCCGTTAATTGAATACAAGTTTGAAAGCTACGAAATGTTCCAGAATATGATTGCCGCAATCCAGGAAGATGCCATCCGGTACCTGTTCCGGGTGCAAAAAGTTGCCCGGCCCAGGCAGCGCCGGATGGTGGAAAACCGCAGGCAGGACGGAGAGGAAGTATCCCAAAAACCCGTACGGCGCGGCAAAAAAATAGGGCGTAACGAACCGTGCCCGTGCGGCAGCGGCAAGAAATACAAGAAGTGCTGCGGTAAAGAGAAAAAACAGGCGGGGTAAGATGTAAGATAAAGCAGTAAGCAGTAAGCAGGAAGGCGTGAGGTGTGAGGGGTGAGGGGTGAGGGGTGAGGGGTAATAATGGAACCTGTTGCGTTCTTAAGTTCTCCCCGTACTGACCCAGTAAGTTTTATCCGGCAATGTATGGTTAGCTTGGGTAATTAGTAATAAAGATACTGTCGGCTTTCCTTACATTCCCATTGTATCACCACTGTGTCTGTATCTCAGCGACCTAGCACTCAGTAAACGATAGCAAGTAATAGTTTACTTTCGTTATACCGGCTATTTAGATACTCCGACTTAAGATTGTGAGTACTGAGTACTGAGTGCTGGGCGTATCTCAGGGTCGTTGGGCCACGTATCTCAGCGGCCGCCAGGTCGCGTATCTCAGCGCTAAAGGCGCGTATTACAGGCCCGAAGGGCCGTATCACAGTGAGCGTAGCGAATGAATAAGGGAGGTTTTAACCGTGTTCCCAGAATTGCGTAAGGATTTAGAAGATCTTTACCAGCGTTTAAAGGACCTGGAGGTTTCTCTTTGACCTGGCAAGTAAGAAAGAAAAAATTGCAGTATTAGAAAAGGAGATGTCGGCCCCGGACTTCTGGGATGACCAGGAACGGGCACAGTCTGTTACGCAGCGTTTGGCCGCCCTGCGCGAACAGGTAGAGGTTTTTGACTGTTTAAAGCGGGATTTTGAAGATGCCGCAGTGCTGCTGGAGCTGGGCGAAGAAGAAGACGACGCTGCTATCGGCGCCGAGGTCCAGAGCGAGGTATCCGCCATAAAGAAGCGGGTTGAAAAACTGGAGATGGAAGTACTGCTCTCCGGGCCGTATGACAGCAGAAATGCCATCGTAAGCCTGCACGCCGGTGCCGGGGGGACCGAGGCCCAGGATTGGGTCGAAATGCTGCTGCGGATGTACACCCGCTGGTGCGAAAGGCGGAACTTCCGGGTCCGGATTTTGGACCTTTTGGCCGGTGACGAGGCGGGTATCAAGAGCGTCAGCTTTGAAGTAGAAGGGTTAAATGCTTACGGGTACCTGCGCAGTGAAAAGGGTGTGCACCGGTTGGTGCGCATTTCACCTTTTGATGCGGGTGGCAGGAGACATACATCTTTTGCCTCGGTTGATGTTTTACCCGAAGTCGAGGATACCGCCAAAGAAATAGAAATCAAGCCGGAGGACCTGCGGATCGACACCTTCCGGGCCGGGGGCAAGGGGGGACAGCACGTCAACAAGACTGATTCCGCCGTGCGCATTACCCATATTCCTACGGGTATTGTGGTTTCGTGCCAGAATGAGCGTTCCCAAACCGCGAACCGCCACGCAGCTATGAAGCTGCTGACTTCCAAGCTGCTGGCGCTGGAAATTCAAAAAAGGGAAGAAGAGATTGCGGCCCTGCGCGGGGAACAGCTGGAAATCGCGTGGGGGAGTCAAATCCGCTCGTATGTTTTTCATCCTTATACCTTGGTTAAAGATCACCGTACCAAGGTTGAGAAGACTAACATTGAAGCGGTGATGGATGGCGATTTGGATGACTTTATCAAGGCTTATCTTATACATACGGCACATCTTAACGAAAAAGTTCCTTCGTGATCGAATGTGCGCTAAATAAATAGTAACCTCTGAAACCTGCCGTGCATTCTCCGGAATGTGCGGCGTATTTTTTTGTCGAATTGGCAGGAATTAGAGCTGGGAAACAGAATCACTACCGAGTGTTCAGCCGTAAAATGGGTATTCTACCTTAAGGGGTACAAAATTGGCACACGGCCTGGCCCAAAAAATCACCGATTTTCTGGTATTAAATCTGGGCATTTTTCTTACGGCGCTGGGTTTAGACCTCTTCTTGGTGCCCAACAAGATTGCCGCCGGAGGCGTAGGCGGAATAGCCACCATTATCTTCCATCTTGTTGGTTTTCCGGTCGGCCTTACTATGCTGGCGCTTAACGTTCCCCTGTTTATCTGGGGGATCTATCGCTTGGGATGGGCTTTCGGGGTTCGTTCTTTATACGGCACCATAGTACTGTCTGCCGCGGTCGACCTTTTGGCGCTGGTCGTCCCTGTTCCCACCCAGGACCTTTTACTGAGCAGTTTATTCGGTGGGGTTCTGGTAGGCCTTGGGCTGGGACTGGTTTTCCGGTCCAAGAGTACCACCGGGGGTACGGATTTTGCGGCCGCCATCCTGCGCAGTTATGTGGGTATCAATGTCGGCCAACTGCTTTTTATCATTGACGGGTTGGTGGTACTGGCGGCGTGGGCTGCTTTCGGGTCACCCGACTTGGCCATGTACGCCCTCATTACCATCTTTGTCGGCGCTTGGATTATCGATGTCGTGCAGGAGGGTTTTGGTTTCGCCAAGAGCTTCCTGATCATATCCGAGCATCCCGACCGGATTGCGAAAGAGATTTTCCAGCGCTTGGACCGCGGGGCCACTGTTTTAATGGGCAGGGGTGCTTATACCGGGCAGGAGCGCCAGGTACTCCTGACCGTGGTTAACCGCAGTGAGGTTACGCGTCTAAAGGATGTCGTACACGAGGTCGATCCCCGGGCTTTTGTGATTGTTTCTGATGTTAAGGAAGTACTGGGTGAAGGTTTTAAACGGCTCCGCGAAGTGGAGTAAATGGTACTAGGTAGAACGGAGGGTCTGGTGTGGAAGAAACAGTTAAGATGTTGGAAGAAAAGGCCCGGCAAATTCGCCGCCATGTTATCAGCATGTTGGGTGCTGCCGGTTCGGGCCATCCCGGCGGGTCGCTTTCAGCGGCTGATATTGTCACGGCCCTTTACTTCAAGGTGATGCGTGTTGATGCACAGAATTCCCGTTGGCCCGACCGGGACCGTTTTGTGCTTTCCAAGGGGCACGCTGCACCGGTCCTTTACGCGGCTTTAGCCGAAAAGGGTTTTTTCCCGCTTGACGAGCTGAACGGTTTGCGCAAGCTTGGCAGCCCTCTGCAGGGACATCCCGATATGCGCAAGGTTCCCGGGGTTGAGATGTCTACCGGTTCTTTGGGCCAGGGGTTGTCGGCAGCCAGCGGTATGGCTCTGGCCGGGAAACTCGATGGTAAGGATTACCGCGTTTATGTATTGTTGGGCGACGGTGAACTCCAGGAAGGCCAGGTCTGGGAGGCTGCGATGGCGGCCAGCCACTACGGTTTGGACAACCTTACCGCTTTTATTGATTATAACGGCTTCCAGATAGACGGCCCGGTGGAGGAAGTGATGTCTATCGACCCGGTGGCGGAGAAGTGGCGGGCCTTTGGTTGGCACGTTATTTCCATTGACGGCCATGATTTCGGACAAATATTGAAAGCCGTGGAAGAAGCCGGTACTGCGGGGCGTCCCACGGCTGTTGTCGCCAAAACGGTTAAGGGCAAAGGTGTCTCTTTTATGGAGAACCAGGTGGATTGGCACGGGGTGGCGCCCAAGGGCGAGCAGATAGACCAAGCCCTGGCCGAATTAGCTGGATAGGAGGCCTACCAAGTGGAAAAGATCGCAACACGCGTAGCCTATGGTAAAACCCTGGCTGTTCTGGGGGAGGAAAACAGAGATATTGTAGTGCTTGATGCCGATCTGGCCAAATCTACAAAGACGATTGAGTTTAAAAAGAAATTTCCCGACCGTTTTTTTGACATGGGGATCGCCGAGGCGAACATGGTAGGAACGGC
This sequence comes from Peptococcaceae bacterium, assembly GCA_017656185.1. Classification (GTDB taxonomy): domain Bacteria; phylum Bacillota; class Desulfotomaculia; order Desulfotomaculales; family JACDOK01; genus JACDOK01. The sequence continues at coordinate 40,576 of JACDOK010000019.1, forward strand.
CGCAGGGCTGGCTGCCGCCGGTAAAATACCTTTCTGCAGCACCTTCGCTGTTTTTGCAACCGGCAGAACTTACGATCAGATCCGCCAGAGTGTGGCCTATCCCCGCCTGAACGTGAAAATAGCCGCCACTCACGCCGGTATCACGGTGGGGGAAGACGGCAGTTCGCACCAGATGCTGGAGGACATAGCCCTGATGCGGGTGCTGCCCAATATGACCGTTCTGGTACCGTCCGATGCCGTTGCAACCGAGGCTGCCGTGCGGGCGGCGGCGAAAATAAAGGGCCCGGTTTACCTGCGGTTGGGCCGTTCTGCCGTACCGGTTTTGTATACCGGCGGGATGGATTTTAACGTCGGCAAGGCCATACGGCTGCGCCGGGGTAAGGATGCCACCATTATCGCCTGCGGTGTGATGGTGGGTGCGGCTTTGGAAGCAGCCGGCGAGCTGGCTCAGGAAGGGCTGAATGTAGGTGTCATTGACATGCATACCGTCAAACCGCTGGATGTCGATGCCGTGGTGGTGGCGGCACGGGAAACGGGAGCCCTGGTTACGGCTGAGGAGCACAGTATCATTGGGGGACTTGGTGGTGCGGTGGCCGAAACAGTGGCCGAGCATTACCCGGTACCGGTGAAACGGGTAGGTATTGAAGATACCTTTGGTGAATCCGGCCGGCCGCCGGAGCTTCTGCAAAAGTACGGCCTTACCGCTGCGCATCTGGTGGCGGCGGTTAAGGAGGTCGTAAGGCGCAAAAACAGGTGATATCCCATCCCCAAGAAGCGGACTTTACAGGAGCGTCGACACGACGCTTCTTTTTATTTCCTTTTCTGGGTTATGAGAGGATTTTGCGGGAACCGTGTCGAAACGGACATGGCGTATGCAAACTTTGGTGTTATGAGGTAAGAGATGCTTCACATGTTTAATGTCACTAAAATATATCCCAATAACGTTCGTGCCGTGCATGACGTCACCCTGCGAATCCGCAGAGGCGAGTTTGTTTTTTTAGTCGGTCCCAGCGGAGCCGGCAAATCTACGCTCATCAAGTTAATTTACCGGGAAGAACTTCCTTCTTACGGGCAGGTTTATTTTAACGGCCGAAACACGCTCCGGCTTAAAGGCCGTGAAGTTTTGGGTTTGCGCCGCAGCATAGGTTTGGTCTTCCAGGATTTCCGCCTGCTACCCCAAAGAACCGCGTTTGAAAATGTGGCCTTGGCCCTGGAAGTAGTGGGAGCTTCAGGACGCCAAATTAAGAAACTGGTTCCGGAAGCCCTGAAGCGGGTGGGATTAGGTCAAAAGGGGTACTGTTACCCGTCCCAACTTTCCGGCGGAGAACAGCAAAGGGTCTGCCTGGCCCGGGCCATTGTCCGGAATCCCCTGCTGATCGTGGCCGATGAGCCGACCGGTAACCTGGACCCCGACACGGCCTGGGGGTTAATGGAATTGCTGGAGCAGTTCAACCGGGAGGGTACCACGGTTCTGATCGCTACCCATGCCTGGGATATTGTCAATAAGATGCAGAAAAGGGTTATTGCTTTGGAAAACGGGCGTGTAGTACGGGACGAAGAACGGGGGAGCTACGGGCATGATCTTTAATACGGTGTGGTTTTGCTTGCGCCGGACGGCTGCTTCTCTTGTTCGCAACTTTTGGCTCGGGGCAGCGTCCGCCGGTATGATTGCCGTTTCGGTAGCGATTCTGGCCGCTTTTCTCCTGGTGGCCGTAAATGCCGGGCAGATGATTAAGTTCCTGGAGTCCCAGGTGGAAATTAACGTGTTCCTAAGCCCTGAAGCCGAACGCTGGGAACTGCGCGACCGTATTCAAAGCCTCGACGGTGTGACAAGCGTTACGTTCATATCCAAGGAGCAGGCTCTTAAGGAAATGGCGGCGTCGCTGGGGGAAAAGGCCGACCTGTTGACCGGCTTGGAAGATGACAACCCGTTACCGGATGCTTTCCGTGTCCGGGCGTCCTCGGCTGATGTCGTTCCGGCCATTGCCCGTGAGATCGAGTTTTTCCCCGGGGTGGACAAGGTGCGCTACGGCCAGGGTATTGTCGAAAAAATCGTACTTATCGGCAGATGGTTGAATGTCATTTCCCTCGGTGTAGCGGCGCTCCTGGCTTTGGCAGCCGTGTTTCTCATCGTTACCACGATTCGTCTTTCGGTAGCAGCGCGCCAGCAGGAGGTAAGCATTATGAAGTTTCTTGGTGCCAGTAACTGGTTTGTAAGGGCCCCCTTCTTATTAGAAGGTATGATCATAGGAGGCACGGGAGCGATTGCAGCCGTAACCGGTATCGGTGCCGCTTATTATTATCTGACGCTGCAGGTAGCCCGTGTGGAAAAGCTGTCACTGCTGTGGTTTTGGCAGCCGGTAACCGACCCGCAGGTACTGCTGCCCCTGGCGGGGGGGTTGCTGCTGCTGGGCATTATTATGGGAGGTCTCGGCAGTATTGTTTCTATTAAAAAATATTTAAAAGTTTAAAGGTAATAGGACGATGGCCGGACCGCAACCCGTGGGAATACCTGGATCTAACGTCGAACGTTGAACGTCGAACGTTGAACCTTGAACACTGAATTTTGAACGTCGAACGTTGAACTTTGAACGTTGAACTTTGGTGCGCCACGAGGCTGGTGCGTGGCTGCCGGTGAAAGT
>JACDOK010000020.1 GCA_017656185.1 Peptococcaceae bacterium
TTGCCGTGAGTCTTTATTTTCCTGCGCTGCGGCAATTAATTTTACAACTTACCGACATAATAACGGTAGCCGTCACACCGTTTTTCTATCTTTACTTTATATTACATTTTAGGACTTGATACAAGGGGGCGTTTACAAATGTTAAATACTTTTCGCAAAGTTATGCTGATGAGTATCGGAGCGGTGTCACTTACTAAAGAAAGGGCCGAACAGATCGTCAAAGAACTTACCGATAAGGGTAAGGTAAACACCAAGGAGGCGAAATCTTTCGTACAGGAACTGATAGACAAGGGTGAAAACGAACGCAAGGCCATACAGAAACTTGTTTCCGAAGAGGTAAACAGGTTTTTTGACGAAATGGGCCTGGTTACTAAAAAAGATTGGGAAGAACTTAACAGTCGTCTCTCCAGGATAGAACAATTGCTGGCGCAAGGGGATGACAGTTCTCCAAACAATAACGTATAAAGTCAGATTATGCGTCCATAAATTGGTATAATTAAGACCTGCCCCTGAGTATAGTTATTATAATCATCTGCTTGACCAGGGGGATGGTCTTGATGCTGTTTAGGGACGCGAAAACGGTTGTTTGCTTTTTGTTATTGCTTATTCTTTTTCCATGGACGGCCTTTGCGACAGCCGCAGATGAAAAAGAACCGTCTTCTCAGAAGAAACCGCAATACAGTACACAAATTTACTACATAGTAATTGACGGGCTGCAGGGTTCAGCATTAAAACAGGCGCAGGCTCCTAACATTAACGGTGTTGCTTCATCCGGCATTCGCATCAATTATGCCATACCGGTTTTCCCGCCTTCTGTCGAAGCTTCTGTTGCCAGTTTGCTTACAGGCAGCGAACCCTCCTTACATAAGTTTCCAGGAAAGGAACTGGCCGGGACAACCATTTTAGATCTTCTACACAAGAAAAAACTCAAAGTGGGCTTCTGGGACGGTACGGGCCGCCTTAAACCTTTGGCCAAGGGTGGCAGTTACCGGAAGGTTGAAGGTGACGATAAGGCAGTAATTAAGGCCGCCATTGAGGACATTAAAAAAGACAAACCCTACTTCAGTCTGATTGTACTGGACGATTTACGGAAAATCCTGGACAATTCCGGTCCTAACAGCCAGGCTTACTTGAAAGCGCTGACGCAAACTGATAATAATGTGGGTATTCTGTTGCATTACCTTCACCAGGAGGGAGTTTTTGAACAGTCCTTGGTAGTGATTGCCGGGACTACAGGGAAACCACCGGTAATAATTAAAGGTCCCCGGTTCAAATGTGGTGCAACTCTACCCCCTATCAGTTTGATCGATGTGGCACCTACTATTGCCAACCTACTAGGTGAAAAAATGCTTGATGCTTCCGGGCTGGTGCTGTGGAATGCCTTCGATCCCGGATCTTTTCAAGACGGGCTGTATTTGATGGAGCAACGTATCAAGGACCTTAGCAACGCACATGTGCTGGCATTTGAAAAGATACACCAACTACTTAGGGATAAAAAAGAGGTAGAGGAGGAACAGAAGCGCATTGCCAGGGAGAAGGAAAATACCACGCGCGCTATAGAAGAGCGTGACGCCAAGATCGCTCATCTGGAACAGAAAATAAATTTTCTGAAGATAGTTATTCTAGTGCTGATTGTTCTTTTTACCTGCGGGTATTTCGCAGAATACCGGTATCTCAGGAAAAAGTTCCTGTTATTCTAATGATGCCAACGGCCCCGGGTCCTCCCGGGGCTTTTTTATTCCGCGGGGATGAGGAGTGAGGCGTAACTTATATAGAACGTAGGGCGGTGCCCAGCACTCAGGGCTGATTACCATAAGTAAGGGCGCTAAGAGTCGAGTTATGTAAACAAGAAGGTCGCTTTTGGACTTGAAACATGCGCTTCCTTTCTGTATTCTTAAATTTAATTGGTTTGAACACCATATTACAAAGGTAAAAGGGGAATGCCCATGGGTTTGACCGGCTTGGCTATTTATAAAATGTTACCCAAAACAAACTGCAAGGAATGCGGCCAGGCTACCTGCCTGGCGTTTGCGATGCAGCTGGCGGCTGGTAAGACTTCGCTTGACAAGTGTCCATACGTTAGTGATGAGGCATGTGAGGCTTTAGGCGCAGCCTCTAAACCGCCTATTGCTCTCATTACCGTAGGTACCGGTGAACGGGCAGTGGAGATTGGTAATGAAACCGTTTTATTCCGCCATGACAAACGCTTCGTGCATCCAACGGCAATAGCCGTAACGGTATCTGATACAATTGGTGCAGATGAATTACGAGACCGGATTAAAAGAATAAACAACCTTTTTTTTGACCGTGTGGGCCAGGTCTACGGTGTTGACCTGGTGGCTGTACGCAATGATTCGGGAGATCCCGTACAATTTGCAAAAACCGTATCCATTACCCAAAAAGAAACCCCGTTACCCCTAGTGCTTCTCAGCGAAAATACGGCAGCGCAGGAGCAGGCGCTGGCTGTATGCGGTCACAACCAGCCTTTGATATATGCCGCTAATGCGGATAATTATGAGGCGTTCACTAAACTGGCAATACAACACCAAGCTCCTTTGGTCGTAAAGGGTGACGGTTTAGATGAACTGGCTCAAGTCGTGGGCAAGGTGCTTTGTTTAGGACACGGCCAGATTGTTTTGGATTCGGGAGCACGTGAAGTGCTTAAAGTTCTGGTGGATCAAACCCAGATAAGGCGGCAGGCCTTAAAACGGCACACAAAGTCGTTTGGTTTTCCCACGATTTGTTTTGCCGGGGCCCATGGTACGCCCGGGACAGCCCTAGATGCCGCCGTCTATATTGCCAAATACGCTGCTGTATTGGTGCTGGAAAGTACTGACCCTGCCGAGGTATTGCCGCTGGTTACCTGGCGGCTGAATGTCTATACCGATCCCCAAAAGCCGATCGCAATAGAACCTAAAGTATATGCAGTAGGCAACGCGGGCCGCAATGCGCCGGTCATCCTTACTACCAATTTCTCGCTCACGTACTTTTGTGTGTTGGGCGACGTCGAAGGTGCCCGGGTGCCTTCGTACATTTTGCCGGTTGATACAGACGGGACATCGGTTCTTACCGCGTGGGCAGCAGGAAAGTTAGCCCCAGAAAAGATTGCCGCTTTTATTAAGGAATGCGGGATTGAGGATAAAGTGGACCACCGTCGCCTGATTATTCCCGGAGGATTGGCAATCCTCCGGGATAAACTGCAGGAATTATCGGGATGGCAGGTGCTGGTCGGCCCGCACGAGTCGGCGGGGTTACCTTCTTTCTTGCGCGATCAGTGGACATAAATCTTGTACTATTTCTAATGCTAAATTACGTTAAAGTGGGTAATTAGGAGTTTTTATGTATTTCTTTAGGGTCACCGGGAGCCCACAGAGGGGCTCCCCTACAAATCTGCTAAGTAGCTTTTGTACAATATAGGGGAGGGTTACAAACCCTCCCGGACCCTGAAGGAATACTACCCGGGAACAAACAATTGTATATTCAACCGTGTATTCCATCGTATATTCCATTGTAATCGTAGGGGTGGTGTCTCTGTGCCCGCCCGGAACTTTAGGGGAATACTCTTAATTTAAATCTTGTAAGTGTGAGTGAAAGCATGGCTTATTCGGTTACCTTTCTTCCCGATAATAAAGAGTACAGGATAAACAGCGACAAAGAAACAATTTTGGATGGTGCAGCCCGTACAGGGATCGTCCTGCAGGGTATGTGTGGCGGAGCAGGGACTTGTGGGAGATGCAGGGTTATACTAAAGGGCGGTTCCGTGCGCCTGGACAATGGTGAGATTGTGTTTGCCGGTTCGACGGCCGCCCAAAATGTTCTGGCCTGCAGCGCCTATCCCATCGAAGATGTCGTGATAGAAGTTCCGGAAACATCGCGCCTGAAGGAACATCAAATAAAGGTATCCGATGATTCTTCGTGGGCCGACGATACTTCTCTCACGTTGGACTCCTTAGCACCTTTATTCCACTGGATACCTCTTAAGGTACCCGAGGCAACCCTCGACGATTTCGAGGGTGATTGGGAAAGGTGCCGGCGGCAGCTGGTAAAAGAAAGAGGTAGGGCCGTTCGAATTGAGCTAGAAGCACTGCGTAAATTGCCTGTTGTCCTGCGGCAAGGTGATTGGCAGATAAGCTGCGGGGTATTTGGTAATGAAAATGTACCGGTGGTGATTGATTTTGCCCCCGGTGTAAACCCGCCTTTATCCTGCGGGCTTGCGGTTGATGTGGGTACTACTTCGATAGTTGCCCAGCTGGTAGATTTGAAAACGGGCTGTGTTCTGGGTACAGCGGGGACTTTTAACCGCCAGGCAGCTTACGGTTACGACGTAATCAGCCGGATCGTTTACGCCGCTGAAGTACCAGGAGGGACCCGGCGCTTGCACGAGGCGGCGGTTGACACTATCAACAACTTAATCACCGGGCTTATCAATCGTGCCGGCGTTGCTTACGAAGACATCAAGGTGACAGTATGCGCCGGCAATCCGGCCATGACCCATTTGCTGGCAGGTGTTGACCCCTCGCACATCCGCATCGAGCCCTATATTACGGCTGCTAATTCATGGCCGGCTTTAGATGCCAAAGACTTGGGGTTGCGAATGTACCCGGCGGGTAAGGTCGTACTTTTGCCCGGAGTAGCCGGATATGTAGGCGGGGATATCGTGGCAGGGGCCGTGGTGGCAGGTCTAAACCGTAGTGAGCAAGTTAAACTGCTCATCGACATCGGTACCAACGGTGAAATGATAATGGGTAACAACGAGTGGATGGTGGCCTGCGCCTGCTCTGCCGGGCCGGCATTTGAGGGCGGCGGCATCGGCTGCGGTATGCGGGCTATGTCCGGTGCCATTGAGAAAGTCGAGATCCATGACGGGGGAGAACACGTTCGTTATCAAACCATCGATTGCAAGCCACCTGTAGGCGTCTGTGGTTCCGGCCTTATTAACGGGCTTGCGGCGCTGCATCGCGCCGGTCTCATCGACCGCAGCGGCAGGCTTGTCAGGCACGCGGCACCGTCCCGCATGCGCCGGTCAACGGCGGGGTTGGAGTTTGTACTGGCCTTCGCCGGAGAAACCGGTCACGGTAAAGACATTGTTATCTCACAGAGCGATATTGACAATCTTATACGGGCCAAGGCTGCCATTTTTGCCGGGATTCAGACGATGCTTAATCTCACGGGTTTGAATCTGGAGGATATTGACCGCGTCATGGTGGCGGGTGGGTTCGGGCGGTATCTCGGTTTAGAAGACGCTGTCGCCATAGGAATGCTGCCCCCGCTGCCCCGCGAGCGTTATGAATTTATCGGCAATACGGCTCTGAAAGGTGCACGGCATGCCCTGCTTTCACGGGTCATACGAAAAGAGATGGATACATTGGCCCGGCAGGTTACGTACCTGGATTTAAGCAGCGGTAATGAGTTTATGGAAGCCTTTACCGCCGGGCTGTTTATCCCTCATACCGATTTGTCGTTATTTTCATCTATTGGGAAGTAAGCCATGCAAGAAATAGGATGAAGGAGACGGTTGGTAAGAATGAGCGTACAGCTTGTTAGAGAGCGATGGAATGGTTCGGCACAGGAAATGACTTTGGGCCGCCACCCGCACGCCGTTAAGGTCGGGGGTGAAAGCACCCTGCCTTTTCTTCACTTTGAAGGATCGATGCCTAATAGACCGGTTTTGGCCCTGGAGGTTACTGACACTTCGCCGCAGGATTGGCCCGGTGTTCTCAGCGAACCATACCGGGAGGTAATGGGAGATCCGGTGCACTGGGCCATGGCGTGCGAGAAGGAAGGGGCAGACCTGGTGGCCTTAAAACTTGACAGCTGTCATCCTGAAAAGGAAAATGCCGACCCGGAACAGGCCGCCCGGACTGCTGCAGCGGTGGCGGAAGCAATCAACGTACCTTTGATTGTGCTCGGGTGCGGGGATGAGAGCAAGGATGCTGAAGTCCTTCCCATCGCGGCCAAGGCTTTGCAGGGGCACAACTGCCTTTTGGGTACGGTGACCGCCGATAATTACAAACCTGTTGTGGCAGCGTGCATTGAATATCACCATAATGTTGTTGCTACCAGCCCTTTAGATATCAACCTGGCCAAGCAGCTCAACATTCTTATCAGCGATATGGACCTGCCGCTGCATCGCATTGCTATGGACCCGTCCATTGGGCCGCTCGGATACGGCATCGAATACGCGTATTCCATCATCGAGCGCATGCGTATCGGTGCCCTCACCGGAGATATAATGCTGTCGCCTCCGGTTATTTGTATGGTAGGAGAAGAGGCCTGGAAGACAAAAGAGGCCCAGAGTTCCGACGTCCCTGAATGGGGTGACTGGAAACGGCGGGCTGTGCTTTGGGAAGCGGTTACGGCTTCAGTATTGCTCCAGGCCGGAGGCCACATAATGGTTCTGCGGCATCCGGAATCTCTAGCGCTTGTCAAGGCACAAATTGACGACCTCATGCGTAAATAGGTATACTTAAAAGCGAACCGTTTTGGATTAACAGCATGGAGGTATAAGTAATGTTACTAATCAGCGAACGGATTAACGGTATGTTTAAGGATATTCGGGAAGCTATTAAGAAACGGGATCCACAGCCTGTTCAAGAACGCGTCTTGCGGCAGGTAAAAGCAGGCGCCCATTATCTCGATGTTAATACCGGGCCGGCAGTACCGGCTGAGGAACAACCGGCTGTTATGGAGTGGTTGGTAACGGTGGTTCAGGAATGCTGTGACCTGCCGTGCTGTATCGATGCGCCCAACACGAAGAGTATTGAAGCGGGCTTGAAAGTACACCGGGGCAAAGCCATTATCAATTCTACCAGCGCGGACCAGCACAAAATGGATGAGCTTTTCCCGTTAGCCAAAGAATACGGCGCCGCGATTATCGGGCTGGCAATGAATGAAAGCGGGGTACCTAAAAATGCCAGCGATCGCTTGGCGTTGGCCATGGAAGTGGTCGCTAACGCCGATATCCACGGGATCGATATGCATGATTTGTATATTGATCCCCTGATTTTGCCGGTTAACGTGGCTCAGGAACACGTGGTAGAGGTTTTGGAGACCATCCGACAGGTAAAACTTCTTGCCGATCCGGCTCCGCATACCGTTTTAGGGATCAGCAACGTTTCGCAGGGCATTCAGAATCGCAGCCTGGTAAACCGTACATTCTTAGTTATGGCGATGTCTGCAGGGTTGGACGCGGCCATTTTGGATGTTGAAGACGATGCGCTACTGGACGCGGCGGCTACCGCTAACATTCTTTTGAACCGGGAAGTGTATTGTGATTCCTACTTAAAGGTTTTCCGTAAACGCTAAGACCCCCACCTGATGAGGTGAATGGATATGGGTGTTGAAAAATCAGGCAGGGTAATGGTCGTAGGGGGCGGAATTGGGGGCATTCAAGCGGCATTGGACCTGGCTCAGGCCGGGTTTTCTGTTTATCTGGTTGAGCAAAGATATGCCATTGGCGGAACAATGCCGATATTATCGCGTACCTTTCCTTCCAACGAATGTTCCCTGTGCAATATTTCTCCCAGGCTGGTAGAGTGCGGTAGGAAACCCGGCGTTACGGTAATGACCGGCACCGAAGTGCTTGCGGCCGAAGGCGAACCGGGAGCCTTTAAGGTGCGGCTTTTGGAGCATCCCAGAAGCGTTTTGATCGATCGCTGCCGGGCATGCGGGGATTGTGCCGGGGTTTGCCCGGTGGAAGTTCCCGATGAATTTAATCAAGGATTGGCAAAAAGGAAAGCAATCTATCAACCGTACCCGCAGGGGTTTCCCAAGGCGTATGTGGTTGACAGGACGGCCTGCCTTGAATGCTCCGCCTGCGAAGCGGTTTGTAAACCGGAGGCCATAAATCGCGCGCAAAAACCGAGAGAGATTATGTTAGACGTAGGGGCCATTGTCCTGTGTCTCGGGTTCCAGCCGTTTGATCCGACCGGCCTGCAGCGATATGGTTACGGCAGGATCACTAATGTCATTACCAGCTTGGAATTTGAACGCGTGCTGAGTTCCGGAGGTCCTTCTCACGGTCGCCTCGTAATGCCGGACGGTAAAGTGCCCGGGAAGATAGCCTGGGTGCAGTGTGTGGGTTCACGTAAAAACAGTGACGGCCAACGGCACTGCTCATCGGTATGCTGTATGGCAAGCATCAAAATGGCACTGGCGGCCACCGAGCAATCCGAGGTGGCTGTGGAAGCCGTTATCTTCCACCAGGACGTGCGTACCTGGGGTAAGGGATATGAACGCTATTACCGCCGGGCACGGGACCAGGGCATCCGTTTCGAGCGTGCCGCCGTCGAGCGGGTGGAGGATGCAGGAGCCGGTCAGGTGCGAGTTGTGTTCGCCGGAGAGGACGGTAAAACACGGTATGAAAATTATGATCTGGTAGTGCTGGCAGTAGGAATGCAGCCTCACGACGACTTGCCCCGCCGTTTGAATTTAAAACTGACCGAGGACGGTTTTATTGCTACCGGCACCGGCAGCCTTGTCACTTCCCGCCCGGGTATTTACGCCGCCGGCTGCTGTACCGGACCTAAGGATATTTCCGGTACCGTCACCGAAGCAGCCGCGGCTGCTTCCGAGGTAGCCGTGTTACTTGGCGGCGCGCGGGGAACAAACAGCAATAATGCTAAGCACGCTGCCTCCGAACGGGACGTTCGTGCCGAAACGCCCAAAGTAGGCGTGTTCGTTTGCCGCTGCGGCGTTAACATTGGCGGCGTGGTTGATGTTCCGCAAGTGGTAAGTGAAGCTAGCAAGATGGCCAATGTGGTCGCAGCCGAGGAGTTAACGTACGCTTGTTCACAAGACAGCCAAAACTATATCAAAGAGGTCATTCGTAAAAAGGGCCTGAACCGTCTTGTCATTGCCTCCTGCAGCCCTAGAACACACAAGTTTCTCTTTCAGAACACTTTGCGCGAAGCCGGTATAAACCGTTATTTGTGTGAAATGACCAATATCCGTGACCACTGTGCCTGGGTACACGGGTCTGAGCCGCAAAAGGCTACCGCCAAGGCCGCCGGGCTGGTGCGGATGGCCGTGGCCAAAGCCCGTACGCTCGAACCGGTGGAAGAAATTACAGGTGCGGTAGTACCGTCGGCACTGGTAGTCGGGGCCGGCGCGGCAGGTTTATCGGCCGCTTTGGGACTGGCCGAGCAGGGTTTCGAAGTGCATCTTGTGGAAAAGTCGGATCACCTGGGCGGGTACGCTGCGCGGACCTATTTTGATCCCAGTGTGCCCGATTTACCTGCCTTTATCAGTAAGTTGATTGACCGGGTTATGACCCATCCTTTGATCTTTGCCCACCTGCAGCGCCAGGTGGCCGAAGTTCGAGGCCACATTGGAAATTTTACCAGTGTATTGGATAACGGAGATACGATCAAACACGGAGTGGCCGTGCTCGCCCCCGGATCGGCAGAGTATCGCGGCGACGAATATCTGCCGGGAGACCCCGATGTGCTCACGCTGTCCGAGATGGATTCCCTTCTCGGGCGCGGCAAGGGTAATTCACTGCACAATGTGGTTTTCATACAGTGTGTGGGCTCTCGCAATGAGACACGGCCCTATTGCAGCCGTTCTTGCTGCACCCGCAGCTTGGACCTGGCACTGCAGGTTAAAGTGCAGTCTCCCGCGTGTAATGTCTACATTCTTTATCGCGATATGATGACCTTCGGCAGGTATGAAAAGCTCTACCAACGTGCACGCGGTGCCGGGGTGGTCTTTATCCGGTTTGACCCGGAAAAGAACAAACCCCGCGTTATTAGAAATGAAAACAACCTGACCGTTTCGGTTCCCGACCACATTTTACGGCGCACGCTCATTATCGACTGCGACAAAGTGGTACTGGCAACGGCAACTGTGCCGGATGACGTTAAAGCACTGGCCGGTTTGTTCAAAGTGGCGGCCGACAGCGACGGCTATTTCCTGGAAGCGCACCACAGCCTGCGGCCCGTCGATTTCGCAGCGGCAGGGATTTATATGTGCGGGGATGCTCACGCACCCAAAACCCTGGAGGAAAGTATCCTGCAGGCCAAGGCCGTTGCCGCTAGGGCCGGTGCCGTTTTAAACCGCGGGGTTGTCGAAGCGGGCGGTGTTTTCGCCCGGGTTGACCCCCAAAAATGTGTCACGTGTTTGAACTGTACTCTCATCTGTCCTTACAACGTACCGGTCATCAGAGAAAGGTACTCTGAAATCGAACCCATCCAGTGCCAGGGATGCGGTATTTGCGTGGCGGAATGTCCCAACAATGCCATTGACCTGGTAGGCTACCGGAAGGACCAGATGGCGGCCCAGGTGAGAGCGCTCTTACGGGGTGAGGTGTAATGAGTTCCTTTAAACCCAAGATTATTGCCTTTTGTTGCTATAACTGCGCCTATGCGGCGGCAGATTTGGCAGGGACGATGCGTTTGCAATATGATCCCTGTGTTTCGGTAATAGGTGTGCCCTGTACCGGTGCAATAGATCTGACAACCGTTTTAACAGCTTTCGAAGAGGGTGCCGACGGGGTTTTTATTGCCGGGTGCCTTAAGGGCGAATGTCATTATAAGGTCGGTAATCTGCGCGCTTTAGAGCGTGTCAAATATTTAAAGAGGGTCTTATCCGAAGCGGGCATTGACGGTGACCGTTTGGAAATGTATTTTCTTTCTGCCGCCATGGGTTCCCGTTTTGCCGAAATTGCTAAAGAAATGACCGATCGTATCAGAGGGATGGGGCCGCTGCCGTTGAATGGCTGTCCTGAAGAGGGTGAGGGTAAATGATCGTGGCCGAAAGGAAACCGTTGGCCGAGATTGTGGCGGCGCTCGGGAAGTGCCGCAAAGTACTGGTGGTATCCTGTTCCGGGTGCACAGCGGTATGTTTTACCGGAGGGGCAAAACAAGCCGAGGTCCTGGCATCGTCCATACGTATGCATTATCGAGTTGCCGGTGTCCCTGTTAATACAGGGACGGTTGCCGTGACCCGGCAGTGTGATCGTGAATTTCTGCAGCCTATCGAACATCGCTTAACCGGCGTTGATGCTGTTGTATCCCTGGCGTGTGGCGTGGGCGTGCAGTTTTTGGCCGAAGCCTTTGCTGATTTATGGGTGGTGCCGGCACTTAATACCCGATTTGCCGGGGGGCGTGTGGGTACCACGCTTTGGGAGGAAAGGTGCCGGATGTGCGGAGACTGCATTCTTCATCTCACCGGGGGTATTTGCCCTGTAACCCGGTGCAGCAAGTCATTGCTGAACGGGCCTTGTGGTGGGGCTGCCGGGGAACACTGTGAAATCGACTCCTCGATCCCGTGCGCCTGGATCCATATCTACGAGCGCTTGAAAAGGGCCGGTAGACTGGAGCTTTGGCAGAAGCTGCAGCAGCCGAAGGATTGGAGCCGTGGAAACGCGGGAGGCTTGGGCCGGTTGGCAAGGGAGGATTATTCAGAATGAAGGCGGGAAGCCGGCTGAAACAGGTGCTTCAAAAGGGCCATTTTGCCGTTACTTGTGAAATGGGACCTCCCAAATCCGCCCAAATACAGGGCATGCTTGCCAAAGCACGGGCGGTGAAGGGATATGTGGACGCTGTAAATGTTACGGATTGCCAGAGTGCGGTAGTCAGACTGTCAAGTCTCGCCGGGGCGGTGCACCTGCTGCGCGAGGGACTGGAGCCGGTGCTGCAGGTAACCTGCCGCGACCGCAACCGCATTGCGATACAGAGCGACTTGCTGGGAGCGTACAGCTTGGGTATTAGGAACGTACTCTGCCTGACGGGGGATCACCAGCGTTTTGGTAACCACCCGACGGCCAAGGGTGTCTTCGATCTCGATTCGGTACAGCTCGTGAACATTGTCAAAGGTTTTTCCGAGCGTCGTATCTTTGCTAACGGAGAACCGATTAAAGAGGGGGCGCCGGATTATTTCATCGGGGCGGTTGAAAATCCTTTTTCAGGCCCGCTGGAGCTGCGCGTGCTGCGCTTGGAAAAGAAAATCAGGGCGGGTGCCGCCTTTATCCAGACACAGGCCGTATTCGATTTGGAACGTTTCAAGCGTTTTATGTCCCTGGTGCGCGATCGGGGTCTCGATGAGAAATGCTTTATTTTGGCCGGTGTTATCCCCCCGAAAAGTGAACGCGCGGCAATCTTTATGCGGGATAAGGTACCCGGAATATCCGTCCCCGATGATATTGTTACCCGCCTGCGCAATGCCGCTGACCCTAAACAAGAAGGGATCCGGATTGCCAAAGAATTGATAAGCGCCGTTCAGAGTATTGAGGGTGTCAGCGGCGTACATATCATGGCCATAGGGTGGGAAGAAGTAGTACCGCAACTGGTTTCGGAAACGGGATTATACCCCCGTCCCGCGTGATAAAAGCGCCCAAAAGGCGCTTTCTTACTTTCTTACCCTGGCGTATTCTCTTACCTTGTCCCTTGCTTGTTCCCCAAGGGTTTCACTGAAGTGCATATAAAGGACAATGTCCAGGAGCCGGTTACAGAATCCCCATTCATTATCGTACCAAGCTACTACTTTAACAAAATTGCCGTCAATAACAAAGGTAGACAGGCCGTCCACAATGGCCGAATGCGGATCTCCGGTATAGTCACGTGAAACCAGCGGGAGCTCTGAATAGGCAAGAATACCTTCTAATTCCCCTTCTGCCGCCGCCCGCAGCGTATCGTTAAGCTCCTCTTTAACGGTTGAGGTGTTGAGTTCGGCCACAAAGTCCACGATGGATACATCGGGCGTCGGTACCCGGAAAGCCAGACCGGTAAGTTTTCCTTCTAGATCGGGAATGGCCTGGCTGACGTTTTTGGCAGCGCCTGTAGTAGTTGGAATAATGGACATGCCGGCAGCCCTGGCGCGGCGCAGGTCGCGATGGGGCAGGTCCAGCAGCCTCTGGTCATTGGTGTAGGAATGCGCTGTGGTCATAAAGCCTCTCTTGACTTTGTACTTTTCGTGCAATACCTTAACAATGGGCGCCAGACAGTTCGTGGTACACGACCCGGCGGAGATAATATGATGTTCTCCGGGTTTATACCGGTGTTCGTTAACGCCCATAATTATCATGATATCTTCACCAGTAGCCGGTGCCGAAATGACGACTTTTTTAGCCCCGGCATCCAGGTGTTTTCTGGCATCATCGGCTTTGCGAAAACGCCCTGTAGACTCAATAACGTATTCTACGCCAAGCTCCCCCCAGGGGAGACGGGACGGATCCGCTTCGGAAAAAACCTTGATCTCCTGGTCTTCGACCCAAAAGCTGTTTTCTTGGGCACGTACATCCGGCGGAAAGACGCCGTGCACCGAGTCATACTTCAGGAGATGTGCCAGGGTGGCGGCGTTAGTAAGGTCGTTGATGGCTACCACCTCGATGTCGTGATGGTCATAGACCACGCGCAGGAAATTACGGCCAATGCGGCCAAAACCGTTAATGCCGACCTTAATAGCCATTGCTAAACTCCTCCTTCAGTTGGGAAATGATATCAAAATATTTGGTATGTGTACACTAATAACTTGGTAAAGTCTTCAGGGTATTATACCCGCTTTAATTTCGTTTATACTGTTGCTTGTGAAGCACAGACCGGCAATTTGGAAAGGATGAAGCGATATCTTATGAGAAACCGCCACAGCTGGTTTTTAACCAGGGTAAAACGTGCGATCAAAGATTACGATATGATTCCAAGAGGTGCAAAGATCCTCGTGTCTGTGTCGGGGGGCAAGGACAGCATATCACTTTTGTATATCCTCTTTCTGCTGCAGCACTACTCGCATTTAGACTTCCAGCTGGAGGCCGTCCATATCAATTTGGGGTGGGGTGAGGTAGATACGGGTCCTTTGGAGGCCCTGTGTACAAAGCTGGACGTGCCCCTGTACCTGAAATCCTATCCGGTTGCTTCCATTATTCAGAAAAGAGGGGAAAAAAGTCCTTGCGCCCTATGTGCCAAGTTAAGATCAGGTATTGTCAACAGCATCGCTTTGGATGTCGGTGCCGGCTTGGTGGCTACCGGCCACCACCTCGATGATGTTGTGGAAACCTTTTTCCTTAACATGATTTTTGCGGGACAGTTAAAAACGTTTTTACCCAAGACCTATTTAAGCAACACGGGCCTGACCTTGATTAGGCCCCTGGTATATGTAACCGAAAAGACTTTGGCATCCCTGCGGGAAAAAGAAGGCCTGCCGCTGATACATAACCCGTGTCCCTACAACGGAAACACTAAGCGCGAAGAAATGAAGGATCTTGTGTCTTCGATTACCCAACGCTATCCCGATTTCTACGACAAGTTTCTCACGTCGCTGCAAAATGTCAGCTTTGAAAACCTGTGGAAACAGCGTTAGGGTCAGATAACATATGCAAGTACGGGCGATCCAAAAGCTGCTGCAATTCTTCCCGGACCTGTGTCATACGGTGATAGTCCTGCGGGGTTAAAAGCGGATCACGACCGTTTTCACAGGCGGCAATGGCCTGGGTTACCGGTAAAACACGGTACTGTTTTTTACCGCCACGATAAAACGTATCAACCCAGACCGGAACGTAATTTACTTTACTGACAACCACCTTGTCCCGGTAATGATCCTTAGAAATTTGCAATACCAGTATAATGCCACTGTCGGAATACCGCCAGCGCTGGTCAGAAACGAAGTTGCCCAGGGAATAGGCAATATAGCAGTTTCTAACCCGGTCGTCCTCGACAACCTGCATAAGTTCAACGGGCTGTACAACGTGCGGGTGCGTACCTATGATTACGTCTACGCCCTGCCGGCATAATTCATGCGCGATATCGCGTTGGCTGCGGCTTGGAGTACGCTGATACTCAATGCCAAAATGGAGAAAAGCAATAATAACGTCGGGATTTTCCGCCTTGAGAGCGGCAATATCCTGAGACACGGCATCAAGTTCCAGAATATTGACGGCATAGGGATGCTCTGGCGGAAGAGGTAGACCGTTAGTGAAAGTGGTATAGTTCAAACACCCGATTTTTATGCCGTTAACCTCCGCGATAAAAGCACGACGCCGCTCTTCCGGGCTGCGGTTGGTTCCGATATGATGCAGGCCGACCCGCTCCAGACATTCAATGGTGTTTACAATCCCCTCCCATCCCCTATCCAGACTATGGTTGTTGGCGGTGGTTACCAGGTCGAAACCGGCGTTTTTGAGGGCATCTGCGAGCTCATCCGGGGTGTTGAAACAGGGATAACCTGAAAAGCCCAAGGAACGTCCCGCCAGGCGTGTCTCAAGATTCGCCACGGCGTAGTCAACACCGTTGATGTAGGATTCCACAGGGCTGAAGAGGGGCTCAAAACGGTAGTTACTGCCTTCTTTGGCTGCATTGACAATAGGCATATGCATAAGTAGATCTCCCACGGCACAAAGGGTTATTGTCGTCTCAAGCCTGGGTTCAGGAGGTATTGCCTTTCCCGGGTGAGGTACCACTTCCCCGGTCATAACACCTGCTGAACCGGCAATACCCCACAAAAAAACCATTACGCCCGCGAGGTATAAGTTCAGGGCCAGTTTTGGCATGTTTACCACCTTTAGCCAGTATTCGACCCGGGCTGAGAACATCCTGCTTGTTTACCGGGGTTGCAGTTAAATCACAAGAAGTTTAAACTTAGTTCTAAGATGTCTTGGTAAATAAGGGTAAATGGGGTGATGTGTAATGATAGCTGCCGGTATAGATGTCGGTTCATTGTCTGCAGAGGCAGTTTTGATTAAGAATCGCAAGGTATTAGGATATAGTGTCGTCCCTACCGGCGCGGATAGCCGTAAAGCGGCGGAGGCGGCACTTGAAGCCGCGCTTTCAAAGACTCCGTATACTAAACAGGATATCGGTTTTACCGTTGCTACGGGATATGGGAGAATTAACGTACCCTACGCCGACCGCCAGGTAACTGAAATCACTTGCCATGCCCGCGGGGCGATCTACGAATACCAGGATACCCGCACGGTGATTGATATCGGCGGCCAGGATAGTAAAGTTATTAAGCTAGATGCCTCGGGGATGGTGGTTGACTTTACCATGAACGACAAGTGTGCCGCCGGCACCGGTAGATTCCTAGAGGTAATGGCAAGAGCTTTGGAGGTAGACCTGGAAGATTTGAGCACACTGGCCCAAAAAGCCCGCCGGGCATCAAATATCAGCAGTACTTGTACCGTCTTTGCCGAGTCGGAAGTGGTTTCTTTAATTGGAAAGGGTACGCCCCGGGAAGAAATTGCGCAGGGGTTGATAAACTCCGTGGCAGACAGAACCGTTAATATGGTTCACCGGGTAGGGCTTACTCGGGAAGTTACTATGACGGGTGGCGTGGCAAAAAATGCCGGCGTGGTTAGAGCTATCCAGGAACGCCTTGGCGTTGAAGTGCGGGTACCGCCCGAACCGCAGATTATAGGGGCCCTGGGAGCTGCTTTGTTGGCGTGGAATGAGGTTAGTAAGCGGCTATAAAAAACCAGGTGATCATAATTGCGGCCAGGACCAGTTTTAAAGCCGTAGCACCAAGGAAACCGACCAAAGTACCTATTCCTACCCTTATTGCTTGTGGCAGTGACCGGCGTACGACCAGCTCCCCGGCTACCGCACCGGCAAAAGGGCCAAGGATAATACCGAAAGGACCGAACAGAAAGATTCCCAATAAGATACCGATCACACTGCCCCAGAGGGCCGCTGCCGAACCCCCGAAACGGCGCACGCCCCATATGTTGGCGGCATAATCCACTAAAAAGGCCAATAGGACGGCAGCGGCCTGACCAATGTAAAACACCGGGCCGAGGTTTTTAAAACCGGTCAAAAAACCGAAAACGAGCGTACCGATCCATATCATCACTACGCCCGGCAAAACGGGAAAGAAAATCCCGGCGACACCTGCAATAAAAAACAATAAGGCTGCTATTAGCGCTAGGGTATCCAAAGTTATCCCTCTTGCCTCAAAAAGTTGTGGGCATTATAGCGGTAATTTGTGGATGCAGTCAACTAGGGTAGGAGCGTGAATATGCGCATAGGAATATTAACCGTAGAGCTTTTTTTAGGTGAAGCTATGTCATTGAAAGACAAGAGAAAAGTTCTCAAAAGTCTTGTAACCCGCCTGAGGAGCCGCTTTAATGTTTCGGTCGGTGAAACGGGCTACCAGGATACATGGCAACGTTCTAAATTAGCTGTGGTCACGGTTAGCAACGAGGCGAGTCACGTTGATGCCGTCCTGAGTACGGTTCTTAAATTTATCGAAATGGCGCGTGGCATAGAGGTCACTGCCGTAAAAACTGAAATATTATAGATAAAGTTACTGGATAAGATAGAGTAATCGGTAGCTACTTTTCCCAATCGGCGTGTTGGCGTGTTGGACAAACCTGACTGTTAATCATAAAATGGATACGGGAGGAGGAGCTACCATGCCAGGCAACAATGGCCAAACCCTAAAGAAATACCGCGCGGGCAACATTACCGCGGCATTTGGCAGCGACCTCTTTCTGCAAGGGTTAACCACTATCCCCAGTCTTTTAATTAAGTATTATAAAACTATGAAGCTTACTGAGAGCGAGGTAATGCTTCTTATTCACTTGCTGCGCTTACGACAGGAGGAAGCTAATCTCTACCCGTCGGTTGACGTGCTGGAGCAATATTTTTCGGGAGAAAAATCTGAAGTTGAGCGTAACTTGAAAAGCCTGTTTGAAAAAGGCATGTTGGCCGTAACCCAGTACTATCATCAAGATCTGGAAATAGTTACTGAAGGGTATGATTTTGAACCTCTTTTCGAGAAGATCTCGGAAATTTGGGCCTGCTCCAAATTAAAGGAAATTCAGAAAATGCAAAACGTCGTTTCCCCGGCGTCCGGAGAAAAGGAAGACAGTTATGACAACGTGCTGTATGAAGAGTTTGCGCGGGAGTTTGGGAGGCCTTTATCACCGATTGAAATTGATCAAATCAGTTTATGGCGGGAAAAGGTCAGTCCCGAATTAATAAGGGAAGCCCTGCGAAGAGCCGTTCTGATGGGAAAACATAATTTTAAATATATTGACAGCATTCTGCTGGAATGGCAGAAAAACAATATCCGAACGGTTAACGAAGTAATTGAATATGAAAAATACTTCCAAAGACGCCGGGAGCAAAAGTTAAGGAAGAGGGCTGCGGGAAAGAATAGAACATCTAAGGAAAAAGAGTTGTTGAAAAGCTTGTATCTTTAGAGATTAAGAGATCACTCGTGTAAGGAGAATATTCCGTGGCAGCCTGCACCAAATGTCAGGACAGCGGTATCATTTTTGACGGTAAAGTAGCTGTGCGGTGTGACTGCATGAAACAAAGAACTTTGACTAGGAAATTGGAAGCCGCACACCTGAGCCCGCAAATGCGCAATTTCACTTTTGAGCGATTTGATTTGCGTTATTATTCGGCATTTGTTTATGACGAGGAGCGTTCACGCAGCTACCTTGAAACGGCCCGTTTAGCCCTTCACACTGCCCGGAATTTTGTAAGAAGTTTTCTCAATAATGAAGCACCGGAAGGTATTCTATTTACAGGACCTGTCGGTAGCGGCAAGACCTTCTTGGCGTGCTGTATCGTTAACGCTATAGTTACCTCGCCGGGACAGCAAGTATTGTTTGTTGTAGTGCCGGACTTCTTGGATCAGATCCGGGCTACCTATGATGACAACAATGATTATACCGAACAGCAGCTCCTCGACTCGGCCAAAACCATCCCATTACTGGTTTTGGACGACCTGGGAGCGCACCACTATTCGGAATGGGCTCTGCAAAAGATATACTCGATACTAAATTACAGGCTTAATTACTCATTACCAACGATTATTACCACCAATATCAGTCTGGATGAAATGCAGGAGCATTTAGGAGAAAGAACCGCTTCACGTATTGTACAGTTATGCCGGCCGGTGCGGCTTTTAGTTGATGTAGATATTAGAATTGCCCGGCGCATGCAGAACGGCACTATGGGAAGATAGAGCGCCGAAAAAAGGAAAACAGTTTCTTTTTAAAACGCCTTAAACAGGCGTTTTTTATTTAGAGTATACCAAAAATGTATAAATGTGGTTGAATAAGAGGCATCCTATAAAATGCATAATATGCCCTTGGAAGGGAGGAGACAATGAGAACTCACTGGGGCTTGGTCTTAATACTGACCCTGTTGATTTTTGTTTGGTGTCCGTTACCTGCAAGTGCGGAACCCGAACCTATTTATTATACGGTCAAAAAAGGAGATACCCTTTACGATATTGCCCAAACGTACAACTTATCAGTGGGAGCCCTTAAATCCGCAAACAGGTTGACAGATCATATTATTTACCCTGGCCAAATACTTACCATTCCAACACAGGCCATATTTTCAAGAGGTTACATTTCCAGGGACGATTTGTTATTGTTGGCCAAAATTATTCACGCTGAGGCCAGAGGAGAGTCTTTTGCAGGGCAGGTTGCCGTGGGAGCGGTAATTCTAAATCGCTTGGCAAGCCCCTATTTCCCCAGCAGCCTGCGGGACGTGATTTTTGAAAAAACAAACAACGTCTATCAGTTTTCCCCGGTCGGGGATGGCACAATCAATCTGCCGCCTGACGAGAAGGCCATTAAGGCGGCCATGAATGCCTTGATGGGACATGATCCCACCGGAGGCGCATTATTCTTTTACAATCCCACGATTGCCAGGGACCGCTGGATCCGTTCATTACCGGTGGTAACACGTATTGGTAACCACGTCTTTGCAACAATGTTTTAGCATTCTTGGCTGGGGTGTTTTTGCATGAGAAGGATTGACAGCTTTAGCAGCGAAATTGTATGGTAATCGTAACCATGATAACCTTTGGCAATGCGGTTGGAGACTGACTAAGAAGGTGACACTTTTGAGTGAACTGGCTTCTCTTTTTAATCCGGCCTCAGTTGCTGTCGTCGGTGCTTCGCGCAACCGTAATAAGGTTGGTAATATCATTTTGCGAAATATCATATCTTCGGGATACGCGGGCCGCATTTTTCCTATCAATCCCAAGGAGAAGGAAATAGAAAATTATCGTGCCTATCCTACCGTAACGGAAGTTCCCGAGCAAGTAGACCTGGCGGTGATCTCTTTGCCGGCACAAAAGGTACTGGAGGCTGCCGAAAGCTGCGGCCGGGTGGGGGTTAAGAATCTTATTGTCATTAGTGCCGGTTTTAAAGAAACAGGAAAAGAGGGACTTGATCGTGAAAAGCAACTGGTCGATATTGCCAGGCAATTCGGCATGCGCGTATTGGGACCAAACTGCGTGGGGATGATGGACACGCATACGCCTTTAAACGCTTCTTTTGCGGCCGGCTTCGCCAAAAAAGGGGAAATTGCCTTTATATCGCAAAGTGGCGCGATGCTTGTGGCAATTTTGGATTGGAGCTTTAAGGCAGGGCTTGGTTTTAGCAAATTTGTAAGCTTAGGCAATAAAGCCGATCTTAACGAAGCGGATTTTATTGCGAATGCTGCTGAAGATCCTTTTACGAAAGTTATCCTGTGTTACATAGAAGATGTCGGGGATGGGTCCCAGTTTTTAGAGATAGCGTCTCAAGCCAGCCGTAAGAAACCCGTTGTCATTCTCAAATCCGGCAGTAGCCAGGCCGGAGCACAGGCAGCGTCATCACATACCGGAGCTCTGGCAGGCAGCGACTTGGCTTATGAGGTTGCTTTCCGCCAGTCGGGCGTCATCCGTGCGCGGGATATGGCCGAATTATTTGACCTGGCCATAGCCTTTTCCAGCCAACCGATTCCCGGTAATGACCGTGTTGCGGTCGTTACCAATGCCGGGGGTCCCGGTATTATAGCGACGGATATGATTGAGAAGCGTGGCCTGGATATGGCCCGTTTCAGTAAGGATACCATTAAAGCGCTGCAAGAAAATCTGCCGCGCGAAGCGAATATTTATAACCCCGTTGATGTGCTGGGCGACGGCAAAGCCGATAGATACGAGTATGCTATGAATAAGGTTTTAGAAGATGAAAACGTGGGCAGTATGGTGGTTCTCGTATGTCCTACCGCTACGGCGGAACCAATACCCACCGCCGATGCCATTATCAAAGCCAAGAAAACGTTTCCCGAGAAGCCCGTCTGTGCGGTTTACATGGGCGGGAAAATAATGGACGAAGCAGTTTGCAAGTTATCGGAAGCAGGCGTTCCAACTTACACCTTCCCCGAGGTGGCTGTTTCATCTATAAAGGGGCTAGTAACTTACGCGGAGTACCGGTCAAAGCGTCCTGATGAAGTCGTAACGCCTTTGCCAGACATTGACCGTGATAAAGTTAAAAAGGTATTTCAGTACGTCAAGCAGGATGACGGCCGTGTTGTGCTTTTGGGAAGCGAGGCGGCGGAAGTAGCAGAAGCCTACGGTATTCCCGTGGCACCGACACGCCTGGCGACGAAGCCGGAGGAAGCCGTGGCCATTGCCGAGGAAATAGGCTATCCCGTAGTACTGAAAGTTGCTTCGCCCAAAATTGTCCACAAGACCGATATCGGTGGCGTGCGTATTGGTCTCCAATCCCCGGCGGAGGTAATGGCCGGTTACTGGGCCATTATGGGGAATGTACAGCGGTCTTTGCCCAATGTTGTTATTTACGGCATCGAAGTACAAAAGATGGCACCCAAGGGCACCGAACTTATCATTGGAATGTCTAGGGACGTTACGTTTGGTCCCTTAATTGCCTTCGGCCTGGGCGGTATCTATGTGAATTTGCTGAAAGATGTGGCCTTCCGATTGGCGTATAAGTTAAACCGGGAAGAAATTAAGAAGATGATTTTTGAGACCAAGGCCTATACCCTTTTACGCGGATACCGGGGAGACAAACCTGCGGATTTGGATGCCATTGAAAACATTATCCAACGAGTTGCAGCTTTGGTGGTTGATTTTCCTGAAATAGCTGAAATGGACATTAACCCGGTTTTTGCCTATCCCTCGGGGGCCACAGCGCTGGATATAAAAATAACCATTTCGTGAGGTGGCAAAAGTGAAGAGCCTCTATCTTATTGGTACACCCGGCAGCGGGAAAACGGCCATAGCATTGGGATTAGCCCTTAAGTTCCGCAAAGAAGGACTGAACGCGGGGTATTTTAAGCCGGTGGGAAGTACACCGGGAGTAGCGGCGGCACATGATGAAGACGGTATTCTGATGAAAGAAGTTCTTAAACTCGATGAAAGCTTGGATACCCTTGTCCCTCTTACGGCCAGTTTGTTCTACGTTTCGGCATTCAAGGACCCCAAATACTGTCAGGAGAAGGTTTTGAATGCGTATCAAGCCATTGCTGCCAAGTACGACCCGGTCATAATTGACGGCAGCAGCTTTCCGTGGGTAATGGCCGGTTTTGGTCTTGATGCTCCAAGCATCGCTCGTTTGACGCAGTCCGCAGTATTATGCACGATCAAGGTAGATAACGATTTCACTTTTGATGAAGCCGTCTTCATAAACAACTATGCCTCAATGATGGGCGTTCCTATGGTAGGTACGGTCTTCAATAACGTGCCGCGACCATTGTTGGCCAAGACTGAGGGGCCTTATGCAAGCTTGCTGGCATCATTTGGTTACCGGTGGATGGGTACTATTCCAAGACGCAGGGAAATTCACGCTCCTACCGTGGCAGAATTTTTCGAAGTCCTGGGCGGTGAAATTTTAACTGGAGAGGACCGCCTGGACCTGCTGGTAGAAGACGTCCTGATTGGAGCTATGACCATAGAAAGCGCTATTGATAACCTGCGCCGCTCTCTCAACAAAGCGGTGATTACCGGCGGTGACCGGGCCGACTATGCTTTGGCGGCCCTTGAAACAAGCACCTCGGTTTTAATCTTGACAGGAGGGCTGTATCCTAATGTCAATGTGGTAGCACGCGCCAGCGAAAAAGGTGTGCCGGTAATCTTGGTTCATTACGACACTTACACTACCATTGAAAAGCTATCAGCCGTCACCAGGCGCATCCGCCCGGGTGATGACCGGGCTATAGGCATGGCGCTTGAGAATATTGAACGGTACTGCAACTGGCACGAGATATTGGAAAGCTTAAAGGTCTGACAACCTGCGGCTTAATTATTGAATTCCGCCTGAAAATAGGGCGGAATTTTTTTGCCCAGAATTTTTCGGTATATTGAAACCTATTACTCATATATATAGTAGAGATAATAACTGTCTGGAAAATAATTCAACCTTAAGGGACTACCCCGGGGGGGATGCGTAGGATAAATACATTTACGTTTGACATAAATGATTTTTTTCCTTGGAAAACAAAAGGGGGGAAAGGTTTATGGAACAATTTGATATCTTTCGTGATATTGCGGAACGGACCGGTGGGGACATCTATATCGGTGTAGTGGGGGGCGTCCGGACGGGGAAATCTACTTTCATTAAGCGCTTTATGGAATTATTCGTGATTCCCAATATTGAAAACGTTTATGACAAAGAGAGAGCACGGGATGAACTACCGCAAAGTGGGTCAGGCAGAACCATAATGACCACGGAACCAAAATTTGTGCCCAATGAAGCAGTAGAGGTCTCCATAGGCGAAAGTATTAAGATGAAAATCCGTCTCGTTGACAACGTCGGCTACCGCGTGGAGGGAGCCTTGGGTTACGAAGAAGAGGACGGACCCAGGATGGTAATGACCCCCTGGTCAGACGAACCGATGCCGTTTGAAGAAGCCGCGGAAATGGGCACCCGGAAAGTAATCGCCGATCATTCAACCATAGGTATTGTTATGACCACCGACGGTACCATTACCGACATTGACCGTGAAAACTATGTAAATGCAGAAGAACGTGTCATAGAAGAACTAAAACAGCTTAACAAACCTTTTATCGTTATTCTGAATTCTACCCGGCCCCACGCTCTGGAAACGCAGAAACTTGCGGCTGAACTCCAGGAAAAATACGATGTCCCGGTACTACCATTGGATGTTTCCGAGTTATCACAAGGCGATGTTGTAACATTAATCGAAGAGATACTTTATGAATTCCCGGTTACAGAGGTTAAAATTGCGATCCCACGATGGGTTGAAGAACTGGACCGTACGCATTGGTTACGAGAAAAGTTTGAACAGTGTGTCCGGGACGCTGTGCGGAACATTCAACGCGTACGGGATATTCGATCCACAACGGACCAGTTAGCCGATTATGATTTTATAGAAGAAGTCGACCTGCAAGAACTGGATATGGGAGTCGGGACGGCATCTGTTAATTTAAAAGCGCAACCGGAACTGTTTTATCAAATTGTATCCGAGGAAACCGGATTTAAAGTTGGCGGCGATCACGATGTTTTCCGCCTTATGAAACAGCTGGCCGTGGCCAAAAGGGAGTATGACAAACTTGCAACAGCTCTTGAAGAAGTTCGTGAAAGCGGCTACGGTATGGTAACGCCGCGGCTGGATGAAATGAACCTGTTTGAGCCGGAACTAATCAGGCAGGGGAATCGTTTTGGAGTTAAGTTAAAAGCCAGTGCACCATCCCTCCATATTATTAAAGCCGATATTACTACTGAAATCACTCCTATTATCGGCACCGAAAAGCAGTGTGAAGAGCTGGTGCGCTTTATTCTCAATGAGTTTGAAGAAAATCCCAAGAAAATTTGGGAATCACAAATTTTCGGTAAGTCTCTACACGATTTGGTACGCGAAGGAATTCAAAATAAGCTTCATAGAATGCCTGAAAACGCTCAAGTCAAACTGCAGGAAACGCTACAGCGTATTGTTAATGATGGCAGCGGGGGACTTATCTGCATTATTATCTAAGATGAGATCGATATCAGATTACACAAGAAACCCTTCTCAATTGAGAAGGGTTTCTATGTTAAGAGCCCGTAATGACCTTCACTCCGACCGTTACAAATCTCTGCATAACCTATGATAACCTTTCGGCTACCGTAGATCATTACAAGACCTGTAACGATCTTTGCTCGACCAAGGCAACTATCTAGGGACCTGCTGGCAGTCTCTCGACCACCAACAACCCCAACTTTGTATAAACAAAGTTTCCGACAGCAACCTTGATCTTAGCTCGAACAATAAGCTTCTTTTAGGACCTATAGACAGTCCTTCGGACTGGCTATAAGCCGGTCAAAAAACTTATTGCTCTTCCCTCCGGCTAATATCGAGCCTTTTGACCCGATATTAGCCTTCGGCCGACTGCTATCGAGCCCATCTTAGACCCGATAGCAGTCTTGGCTCGGCCATTACGAACCCTTGCTTGATCATAGTATAACCACATGCTCTGATAATATTAATAAATTATTTGGTAATTAATGGAACACACTCATTCTTTAAAGCGATAAAGAAATTAAAAAATTGTCCTCATGGGTAGTTATTTAGTTATTAACAGATACAAAACTGTACATACTAACAGGTAAATTAGTTCTTAGGAGGTAATGCAAATGCTTAACAATCTTTCTTCATCACTTAGCGAATACTTCGTACAAGTAGGGAACCGCCTGCCTGATGAGGCCATAAGAGTGCTGAAGGCTCTTGAGAAT
Organism: Peptococcaceae bacterium; assembly: GCA_017656185.1. Classification (GTDB taxonomy): domain Bacteria; phylum Bacillota; class Desulfotomaculia; order Desulfotomaculales; family JACDOK01; genus JACDOK01. The sequence continues at coordinate 25,415 of JACDOK010000020.1, forward strand.
CACGGGCGTATGAACAAAGAGGAACTTTCCTTAACATCCCGGGTTAAACGGGCCGTTCTGGACCATGTCATAATGCAGCTTTACGCTTTAGGATTAGTTGATGTTACCGCTGAAGGGAAAAGCAAAATCTGCAGTATGACCAAACTGGGCGAAGAGTTTATTGAACTAAAGAGCAGTATTAGCGAAGAAGGTAATCTGGTACAGTAAAACGGGCCGTAAGGCCCGTTTCTGTTGTCAGGTTGATTGATAACCCTTATAATTGATTGGATAGAGAAAATTTTTCCGGGAGAGGATTATGCGGGAAGACAATTTACGCTGCCTAATTCAACCTGACGACCAGCTTTTGCAAAAGTTAATCGCTCGCGAATGCGGCATCTCGGAATTTTTAAGTCACCTGCTTATCGTCCGCGGTATTCGTTCCAGCGCTGATGCCCGCCTTTTTCTCGAAGGGACTTTAAAAGATCTATATCCACCCTATTTGCTCAGGGACTTATCAGAAGCTGTAAATAGGATCAAAAAAGCGATTTCTAAAAAACAAAATATCTTAATTTACGGTGATCACGATGTTGACGGTATGTCTGCCACCGCATTGTTAATCAGAGCTTTTAAGCTTTTGGGGGTTGACGTTAAATACTATATCCCGGAACGAGAAGACGGTTACGGCCTTCACTGGCCGGTTATAGAACAGGCCAGTGACGAAGGGATCAACCTGATCATTACCGTAGATTGCGGAATTAATGCCGTACAGGAGGTTGCCGGGGCAAAGGCCCGCAGTATCGACATCATTGTGACAGACCACCACCAACCCCAGGCTGAAATGCCGCAAACCCTGGTTATTAATCCTAAACGAGCGGATTGTTTATATCCTTTTAAAGATCTTGCTGGTGTTGGCGTAGCCGCAAAGCTGGCTGCCGCACTTTTGGACGAGTACGACATTCCTTTTCCCGACGACCTTGTGGTACTATGCTGTCTTGGTACTATTGCCGACATAGTTCCTTTGACCGGGGAAAACCGTATCATTGTACGGCACGGCATACCACAACTGAAAAGTATAGTTGGAGTGGCCGCCCTTGCTGATGCGATAGGTTTTAAAGATAACCCGACCGTTCGTGACATAGCTTGTCAACTTGTGCCGGTTATTAATGCCGCCGGAAGAATGGGCCGGGTTAAACTAGGAGTGGATTTGCTGGTCAGTGATGATACCTATGAAGTGAAGATATTGGCTGAGGAACTAATTGACTTGAACCGGCGGCGGCAAGACCTGGAAGCGCAGGTACTAACCGAAGCTTTAGCCGAAATCGGTTCCTGGACTCAGCCCCCTCTAATCCCCGTTTTACACGGGGAAACATGGCATCCCGGGGTGGTTGGTATTGTCGCCTCAAAGCTCGCTAAAAAGCTGGGACGGCCCGTAATGGTGATGGCTGGTACCGAAGATGAGGTCAGGGGCTCAGCACGTAGCATCCCTGGTTTCAATATCTTTGAAGCTCTGGAAATTCACCGGGAATTACTCATTGAATTTGGCGGTCACCCGCAGGCAGCCGGCTTTTCACTTGCTGCAAAAGATATTCCCGAGATCGCTAAAGCTATAAACGAATACGCGGCTTCACAGGAAAGCATCAAAAGAGAGACAGAAACAGAATACATTATTGACGCTGTTTTGCCGCTAGGGAAGTTATCTCCCGAGCTGGTACACGATATTGACAGGCTGGCACCTTTTGGTACCGGTAATCCCGAACCGTTGTTTTTAGCACAAAATGTAAAGTTTAACGGTTATCGCGAAGTTGGGAAAAACAAAGAACATCTTCAGGTGCAGCTAAGACAGAATTCATATTTCGTAAAAGGTATCGGATTTAATATGGCGGCTGACCGCGAAGCGATGGAAGAAAGTAAAGAGTTAGACCTGATCTATGCTCCCATTCTCAACCAATGGAACGGCCGCTGCAGCGTGGAGTTGAAGCTCTATCGCTGGACTAAAGGTGGTTCCGCTAAGTGTTTCACTTATCCGTCCGGGCCTTTTGACACGCTGCGTGACGAGTTTCTGCAACTGCTTGAAACGGAGCCTTTTATCCTGCCTGATTCCTTACGGTGGGATTTAAGCGGCCAAGAACCGGTAGAATATACTTATCCCATAAATCATTCCGGCTTGCTGGCTGACTGCCGCCGCCTGCGACATAAAGATATTATCAGGCGGTATATTAACCGTAATCAAAGAGTGCTTGTAATCACTACTAATCCGGAGCAGGTTGTTGAACTGTTTTTAATGCTAAATAAGGAACAACCCGAAGATGCAGGCGATATTTCCTATTTACACCCGGCAATGGATAAGGAGAAACACGGCCGAATAGTAGAAACGTTTAAGAACGGGGCCGTAAAAACGTTAATTGCCACCCCACTTCACGATATACAGCTTAATCCGGAAATTGTAATAGTTTCCAGCCCGCTGTATACCTGGGCGGATTGGTGCTGGGTGGCATCTCTGGGCGCCAAACTAACGGTGATGTGTTTTGGCGAGAATGAATATCGATTAAACCGGCGCCGTCTCAACAGCCTGGCCCCTAATAGAACGATAATGGCATACATATATACTTCACTTAAAAACATGGGCCCGCGTACGGCAGCAATCGACACTGAAAAATTTGCGCACTATTTACGCAGATTAGGGTTTAGGGAAACAGGTTCCTGGACGGTGCAGGTTGCACTAAGGATACTCCAAGAACTGGGTTTTATTTCCTTTGAAGTAACCGGCGGAATTTATTATACGACCGTTTCACACGTTAAAGAAAAGAAATTCCTTCCCCAGTCAAACACTTTTGTTAAGGTGCACTCGTTTAAAAAGTCTTCTGCTCGATGTCAAAAATTCTTCCTGGAAGCCACACCCGGTGATTTAGCTTTGTACTTCAATTGTGATATACTTTCCTGGGGTGCTGGTTATGCCTTATAAACAACTTATCGATACGATCCGCACGTACAATCCACAAGTGAATGAGGAGCTGTTATACGAAGCATTGCATTACGCGGCGGAAGCACATTGCAATCAAAAACGCCGTTCCGGTGAGGATTATATTAGTCATCCCTTGGCCGTGGCCCAAATCCTGGCTGATTTGGAACTCGACCAGGAAACAATTATGGGGGCTTTTCTGCATGATGCTGTGGAAGATGGCGGGATTGACCTGGAAACTATTAAAGAAAAATTCGGCAATGAGGTAGCCCTTCTTGTCGACGGTGTAACCAAGTTAAATCGCCTCGAATATCGCTCCAAAGAAGAACAACAGGCTGAAAACCTGCGTAAAATGCTGTTGGCCATGGCTAAGGATATCCGGGTCATTCTTATCAAACTCGCCGATCGTCTCCATAATATGCGCACGCTGGATTTTCATTCTGCCAGCAAGCGCAAGGAGATTGCGCAGGAAACCCTGGAAATATACAGTCCTTTAGCTCATCGCCTTGGTATTTACCGCATCAAGTGGGAACTTGAAGACTTAGCCTTTCGGCACAAAAATCCTGACAAATACTATACCTTGGCCAAGGAGATAGCTCAGACCCGCTCGAAAAGAGAAGAACTTATTAATGAAGCTATTCAAATTATTCAAGATAAGATAAAGGCTATGGGCATTAAAGCCAAAATTGAAGGGCGCCCGAAAAATCTATACAGTATTTACAATAAAATGGTAACACAAGGCAAGGATCTTAATGAAATATATGATGTTATGGGGATCCGGGTAATAGTGGATACCATCAGGGATTGCTACGCAGCCCTGGGAGTTATTCATACCCTTTGGACACCTGTTCCGGGCCGTTTTAAAGATTTTATTGCCATGCCCAAGTCAAATATGTACCAATCGATTCATACTACCGTTGTTGGTCCGCGGGGAGACCTGCTTGAAGTCCAGATACGCACGTGGGATATGCACCGTACCGCTGAATACGGTATTGCCGCTCACTGGAAGTATAAGGCAGGTGCTCGTACCGATAAGGAGTTCGACGCCAAGTTGGCGTGGCTTCGCCAGTTACTGGAATGGCAGCATGAACTCCGGGACGCCCGGGAGTTTATGGAAAGCTTGAAAATCGACCTCTTTGCCGACGTAGTTTTTGTATTTACACCCCAGGGAGATGTAATAGAATTACCTGCCGGGTCGGTCCCGCTGGATTTTGCCTATCGCATCCATACCGAAATCGGTCATCGCTGTATAGGGGCTAAGGTTAACGGGCGCTTGGTACCACTGGATTATAAACTCCATAACGGCGATCGGATTGAAATTATTACTTCCAAGCAGTCTAATCCCAGTCGTGATTGGCTTACACTGGTTAAAACTTCCCAAGCTAAAACAAAGATAAGGAGCTGGTTCCGCCGCGAGCAGCGTGAAGAAAATATCGCGCGTGGACGCGAATCCCTAGAAAGAGAAGCTAAGAAACAAGGTATCGACAACGAATTACTGCGCAGTGAAAAGATGCTTGATATTGCCAAACGGTATTCGTTCCAGACCCTGGATGACCTTTATGCGGCGATAGGGCTGGGATCGATGACGGCGTCTGCCGTCATAACTAAACTGAAGAATCAAATTCCCGGGCAAGAAAAAATACCGGAGGTTGTTTCGGATCCCAAGAAGTGGTCCAAAACGGCTGCCGGTATAAGGGTCAAAGGCATAGAAAATGTTTTGGTCCGCCTGGCGCACTGTTGTAATCCTGTTCCTGGAGACGCGATTGTAGGTTATATAACCCGCGGCCGTGGGATATCGGTACACCGTACCGACTGCCGTAATGCCAAATCATGGCAGAATAAAGAACCCGAGCGCCTGGTAGAAGTAGCCTGGGATCAAAGTTATAACGCCCCGTTTCAGGTAAAAATCGAGGTCATAGGTATGGACCGGCCGGGATTGCTGGGAGATGTTATGAATGTCCTGGGTGAAATGAAGGTAAGTGCCAACCATGTCACGGCCAGGGGGCACAAAAGCCGCTATGCCAGTATCGACCTGTTGATAGAGACGGGAACCTTAGACCAGCTTAACTATTTAATGCAAAAACTCCATAAGGTAAGAGATGTTTTTGAAGTAAAGCGGGTGATATAAGCTGCGCGCTGTAGTCCAAAGGGTGACCAAGGGGTCCGTCACCGTTGGTTGTTCAACAGTAGGTCAGATAGGCAAAGGCCTGGTAGTATTGCTGGGGGTAGGATGCGAGGACACTTCTCAGGACGCGGTTTATCTGGCCGAAAAAATAGCGAACCTGAGGATTTTCGAGGATAAGGAAGGAAAATTAAACCTTTCTGTACGCGACATTGAGGGAGAAGTGCTGGTCGTTTCCCAGTTTACCCTTTACGGGGATTGCCGCAAGGGACGGCGTCCCAGTTTCAGTACGGCGGCACCGCCCGAAAAGGCGGAAGCCCTCTATAAGGAGTTCATTGCCCATTTAGAACGTTTAGGCTTGAGGTGTGCCCAGGGCAAGTTTCGTGAACATATGATGGTAGAAATACATAATGACGGGCCGGTGACGCTGCTATTGGACAGTGCCAAGCTCTTTTGATGGGAGGTATTTTGGTTGCTTTTAGAAGTGCTGCCGGTCGGCGCCTTGCAAGCTAACTGTTACATTATTGGTTGTGACAAAACCAAACAAGCTTTTATTATTGATCCGGGGGACGAACCCGAAAAAATTTTGGCGGCGGTACGGAGCCTCGGCGTGACCGTTGCCGGCATCTTGCTGACCCATGGTCACGCTGATCATATTGGGGCAGCATCCGCCGTTAAAAAGAGTTTAAACTGCCCCGTTTACATTCACCCGGAAGACAGCGCGATGTTGACGGATAGTAAACTGAACCTTTCATCTTTTCTGGGACGTGACACCGTATTGGAAGCTCCCGACCATACTCTGACAGACGGTCAGGGCTTGCATGCCGGAGAGATGGAACTGACGGTTGCCCATACGCCCGGGCATACCGCGGGTGGGGTATGTTTTATCGCAAATGGCGTTATCTTTTCCGGAGATACTCTTTTTGCCGGCTCCATAGGACGTACCGACCTGCCGGGGGGCGAAATGGAAACCCTGATTGCGTCCATAAAGAACAAGCTTCTGGTGTTACCCGATGAAACCAGGGTTTATCCGGGACACGGTCCTTTAACGACAATAGGGGAAGAAAAAAGAAACAACCCTTTTTTAAATGAAGACTGGTAACCCGCTTTATAAGGAAATGTTGACAATCTAAAGTGTTTGGCATAAAATCTCACAAGAAGTGCTCCCAACCTGGAACACGGGTGGGAGTTTAATATTGGACAGAGGAAGGTCATTATGCTTACGTCTAAACCTCGCGGTACTAACGACATTATCCCTGGGGAAACAGAGTTATGGCAAAAAATTGAGGCCATTATAACATCTTTAGCGCGTAATTACGGCTACCGGGAAATTAGAACCCCGATATTTGAGCATACGGAACTTTTTCTTAGAGGTGTGGGTGAGAACACCGACATTGTCGATAAGGAAATGTATACTTTTGAAGACAAGGGTGGCCGCAGTCTAACCTTACGTCCCGAAGGTACTGCCGCTGTTGCCCGGGCCTATCTCGAAAATAAAATGTATGCCTGGCCACAACCGGTAAAGATGTATTATTTAGGACCAATGTTCCGGCATGACCGGCCCCAAGCGGGCCGTTATCGCCAGTTCCACCAGTTTGGGGTCGAAATTTTTGGAACCAGCCACCCTGCCTCAGATGCCGAGGTTATTCACCTGTGCATGGCATTTTACCAGCTGATAGGCCTAGAAAATCTGGAACTGCACATTAACAGTGTGGGATGTCCTCAATGCCGCGAAATCCTGCGTCAGAAATTGATGGCATATTTTGAATCCCACCGGAACGACCTCTGTTCTATTTGTCGTCAACGTGTTGAACGGAACCCTCTAAGAATCCTGGACTGTAAAAATAAGATTTGTCGTGATGCAGGGAAGGATGCTCCGACGCCTCTTGACTGTCTCTGTCAAGAGTGTCGCGATCATTTTGCCTCCGTGCGCCGCTACCTGGATGTCCAGCAGATTGCCTACATAGTCAACCCGCGCCTCGTAAGGGGGTTGGATTATTATACCAAGACCGCTTTTGAAGTGATAGCACCCGATATCGGCGCTCAAAGTGCTATTGGGGGCGGTGGACGTTACGACGGTCTCGTAGAAACCTGCGGCGGGCCCCACATACCCGGGGTAGGATTTGCCATTGGTTTGGAGAGGACAATATCTGTAATACGAAAGCAGGGGCTGGAGCAAGAAACACACCGGCTTATGGCGTTTGTAGCAATGGCAGGGGACACGGAAGATGTAGCGACCCGTATCATTTACACATTACGCCAGGCGGGTGTTTCCTGCGATCGTGACTACATAGGACGAAGTTTGAAAGCCCAGATGAAATACGCCTCCAAGATCAATGCTAAATATGTCGTCATTGTGGGCGAAGATGAACTGGCCCGCGGAAACGTCACACTCCGCGATATGGATACTGGAAAACAGTATGAGGTTGAACTGGACAAACTTGTTGCGGAGATTAAAAGCAATACCTGTTAAGGTACATTTTGATGGGGGTATTTGGTAATGATTAATACGATGGAGGGACTACAGCGCACCCATTTTTGCGGGGTATTGTCACCTGCCGAAGCCGGCCAAGAGATTACTGTTATGGGTTGGGTTCAGCGCCGGCGGGACCACGGAGGTCTGATCTTTATCGATTTGAGAGATCGTTCCGGTCTTGTTCAAGTGGTTTTCAGTCCCGATACGGCTCCAGATATTTTCCACGATGCCGAAAAAGTACGCGGAGAATATGTCCTGGCAGTTAAAGGATATGTTCGGCGGCGGCCTGAGGGTACTGAGAATCCCAACCTCAAGACCGGGGAAGTGGAAGTGGTAGCACAGGATCTCAGAATCTTAAATACGGCCAAAACGCCGCCGTTTTACATTGAAGATGGTATCGACGTTGATGAAAACTTGCGCTTGAGATATCGTTATCTGGATCTCAGAAGGCCTGAAATGCGCAATGCCCTCGAACTGAGACACAAGGCAGCTAAAGCGGTAAGGGATTTCCTGGATCAGAAAGGTTTCTGGGAAATTGAAACCCCAATGCTTACTAAAAGCACTCCGGAAGGAGCACGCGACTATCTGGTGCCTAGCAGGGTCCATCCGGGCAGCTTTTACGCTTTGCCTCAATCACCGCAACTGTTCAAGCAAATCCTTATGGTTTCCGGGGTAGAAAGATACTTCCAGATCGTGCGCTGTTTCCGCGATGAAGACCTGCGCGCCGACCGGCAGCCCGAGTTTACGCAAATTGATATGGAGATATCTTTTGTTACGGTCGACGATGTTATCAGGATCAGCGAAGAAATGATCCAGCATGTCTACCGGCAAACAACCGGAGAGGAACTGAATATTCCTTTTCCCCGGCTGACCCATGCCGAAGCCTGGGAGCGTTACGGGTCAGACAAACCTGATATCAGGTATGGTATGGAACTGTCCGATATTTCCGATATTGCTCGCCATTGCAAGTTTAAAGTGTTCCGCGCCGCCGTGGAAAACGGCGGCAGGGTCAAGGGCATCTGTGTACCGGATGGTGCCAAATTTAGCCGCAAGGAAATAGATGACTTGACGGTTTTCGCGATAAATCAGGGTGCCAAAGGCCTGGCGTACCTTTTGCTTACTTCCGAAGGAATAAAATCCCCTATCGCCAAATTTTTCACCGAAGGTGAACTACAAGCGATCATAGACCGTTTGAAGGGGCAAACCGGCGATCTTTTGCTGTTTGTGGCCGATAGTGATGATACGGTGGGCACTACTTTAGGCAGGCTGCGCGAGCACCTGGCGCGGAAACTGGACCTGGTACCGCATAATACCAACAAATTTGTGTGGATCGTTGACTTTCCGTTATTGGAGTATGATCCCGAAGAAAAGCGTTATGTAGCCTTGCACCATCCCTTTACGGCACCTAAAGAAAGTGACCTGCCCAAGCTTGCTAGCGACCCGGGAAGCGTAAAGTCCAAGGCTTATGACCTGGTTTTGAATGGTGTTGAAATCGGAGGCGGCAGCATCCGTATTCACCGGCGCGATATTCAGGAAAAAGTGTTTGCCGCCATAGGTATTAGCGAGCAAGAGGCCAGGGAGAAATTCGGGTTTCTCTTGGATGCTTTCGAATACGGCACACCTCCACACGGCGGCATCGCCTTTGGTTTTGACAGGCTGGTTATGTTACTGGCACGTTGTAATACTATCAGGGATGTGATAGCTTTTCCGAAAACCCAAAGCGCAACAGATTTAATGACACACGCTCCGGGTCCCGTAGATGCCAAGCAACTGAAAGAACTGCATATTAAAACGACAATTTAAGTAAATGCCAGGACTAACCAATATTACCATCCCTGGCAAGTAGCGTTTTCGCTACTTGCCAAAGGACCTGGCCTATGCTAATATATGTGTAGTCAATGCAAACCCTGCTTTGTCCGTGGCGAACCTTGAAGTTCTGAGCCAACACCAACACATAGGGAGCCTGGACTCTGGTTGTGGAATGCAGGCCTTCGGAGAAAGAAGGAAACAAGAAGCAACCAGGAGGGCACCCACCTGTCGAGACAGGGTTCAAGAAACTTTAGGGCGCCAACGGCACAGTGGGGTTTATCTGTTTTGATTATAGACTACCGCCTTAAAGCCGCCTTCGGGCGGCTTTTTTATTAAGCAGTTTACCCACTTGATATTTGACGGTAAATTCTTCCTGTGATAAATTACATCCGAATGGTAATTGGCAATGAAGGAAATCAGTGAGCAGTAAGCAGTTTTTCATACCGATTTACTAGTACCACGAAGGATAAAAACGTGACGCCCAACACTCAGGGCTCATAATCATACGTAGGAGTATAAATGGGAACTATGGATAGCTAAAATGGTCATCTAAGCTTCGTATTGTTCACTGAGTGCTGGACGGCCGGTCCGCATTGGCAACGGATGACTGTTAACTATTAATCGTTAACTGTTAATTGTTAATTGTTAACTGTTATTAGGAGGGAGATATTTGCGTTACGTGTATCTTGACCACGGAGCTACCACACCGATTAACACAGAGGTTCTCAACGAAATGATGCCGTATCTTACTGACCATTTCGGTAACCCATCCAGCGGTCACGCGGTGGGAAAAACCGCGCGGGAAGGCATTGAAAGAGCGCGCTTGAGGGTGGCAGAGGGTATCGGTGCCCGGTGTGATGAAATTGTTTTCACGAGCGGCGGCAGTGAGGCTGATTACCTGGCCATACGCGGTACGGCATATGCCAACCGCCACCGCGGCAGGCATATCATCACGTGTGCTATTGAGCATCCGGCCGTTCTGGAAACCTGCCGTGCGCTGTCCGAAGAGGGATATCTCATAACGGAAGTGCCGGTCGACCGGTATGGCTTGGTGGATCCCGAGCAGGTGAGACGGTCCATAAGGCCGGATACAATACTTATCACCATAATGCTCGTAAATAATGAAGTCGGTACCATCCAGCCGGTTAAGGAAATAGCTCATATCGGCCACCAGTACGATATTATTGTGCACTCTGACGCGGTACAGGCGGTAGGCAAAATCCCGGTAGACGTTAATGAACTGGGAGTAGACTTACTCTCCCTGTCGGCTCATAAGTTATACGGGCCTAAGGGTGCCGGCGCTTTGTATATACGGCGCGACACGCCATGGCAGCCGCTTAACCGCGGCGGAGGGCAAGAGGGTGGTCGCCGGCCGGGTACGGAGAACGTTCCCGGTATCGTGGGCTTGGGCAAGGCCGTTGAGCTTGCAGTGAAGAGTTTGTCCCCGGAAGCAAAACGGCTATCTTCCCTGCGCGACTATATTGTCGAAAGAACGCTGGGCGAGATTCCAGGAACGTCCTTGAATGGCCATAGATTGCAACGGGTTCCTCATAACGCCCACTTTTTAATCGAAGGAGTAGATGGCAAGGAATTATTGACCGCACTTAATAAAAGAGGTATCGCCGTTTCCGGTGGGGCGGCCTGTCACGCCGGGACTTCGAGTCTGTCACATGTTCTGCAGGCCATGATTGGCTGTCCCGCGGGGCCTGTAACCACCCTGCGCGTAACATTGGGAAGTGAAAACACGGCAAATGACGCTGCATTTTTTGTTGACACACTTAAAGAGCTCGTTTTACAACTCCGGAAAACCTAAAAATACCTATTTCCTAACCGCAAAACCGCGGCTGTAACGCATACCATCCATAATATTTTTAAATCGTGGCAATAATGAGGATAGGAGAACTATAAAGCGAGGAGGATACCTTGTGAACTGCCCGGTTTGCGGTGGAAGAGCCACGGGAAAGGTAGGCGTTGATCAGTATTACTGTTGGGATTGCTGCGTCGAGTACCGCATTAACAAAGAAGGCGTTCAAGTTTTTGACGTTGACGAAGACGGTACTTTAATAGCTATGGACCCTAACAATGAATCTTTGTATTGAAAAAAATCGCTGTTAAGATCAGCTGTAAGGAACAAGTTCAACTTCACCCCACGCCGCTAATTTATCATTTTTTATGGCCAGGACGCCCCGGACCCCCTTGATTTCGGCTGCAAAAGCAGTTGCCGCCTGAAGGTCTTCGGGGCGATTGATCTTGTTGGCAGTGGCCGTAGCCACGGCATCGGCAAGGATTGATGTTTCAGCCAACACTGTAACGGCGTCCGCTTTTCCGAAACTGAGAGAATGCCCTACCGTTCCCGATGAAGTGCATATTCCCAAAGGAGAAAGATAAGGCGGTACCTTAACAGCAATCCTACCGCTAAAAGGCGAATTTCCCGCAAATATACCTATCAAGCGCGGCTTTGTGGTTTGTAAATAAATATCTCCCCCATTTTCGACGATAACTTCGGTATAAGAATTTGCAAGATAACGGCCGACAAGCTGCGCAAAAGCTCCAGCGACAGCAGCCATGGGACCAACGCCGCACGCTGCGGCAGCTTGAACCATGTCCCGGATCATTTTTGGCGCGTCAGGATCAGGCGTTACCGGTTCAAGAGACTCTTTGAAACCAGGATGAAATTGAAGGTATTGTTCCATATCCCGTCGCGCTTTCAGCACAAGATCATAAACTTCTTCCGCCAATTCCGGGGTGAAGCGGTCCCGCGGTACACCGATATAAAGATCGGTTTCTTTTACAACCACCTGGAAGAAGTGCAACTCGGTTTTTTTGAAACTTTCGCGGTACGTTCTTTCACGGTATTCTGGCAACCTAGAACCTGACCTCCATGGCCCCTACCGGGCAAGCTTTGACACACATCTGACACACTACGCACTTGTCCCCTTCAAAAGTTACTTCCATTGACGGCCTTTCCATATGTAGAGCACCGGAAGGACACACAGCGGTACAGGCGCCGCAGTGGGTACATTTCTGCTCGTGACGCGCTATCTCTTCCGCCAGTGACTGTACCGTAATACCCAGACTTCTAAGGTATTGCAGGCCTTCTTCATATTTGGAACCCGTAAGTTCAAGGATCATGGTCCCCTCTTTATGGGGGTTTATGTTGGCTTTAAGGATGTTAACCTCTAAATCATAACTTTTCACAAGGTAATAGATGATGGGTTTATCGGCACAGGTATCCGGAAAACGTAATATAATTCTTCCTGTCATAAGGATCACTCCTTCGGTCCATTAATGTTCAAGCACTTGGCCTTTATCCCGGCATCGGGACCCGGCAGCAGCGCTACGGGTTCGGTAAGTAAAAACTTTCCGGCGGCAATCCATTCTTTGAGTTTTTCGGCAATAATCCTGGCTTTGGCATAACTTGACATGGAAGCAGTGGGGACTTTCTTGCCGCGGATCGTTATGCTGCCTGATTTTAGCTCAGCGTAACTTACCATTCCCAAAGACTCGGAAACACGATTGGGGTAAGCGTCCCCGTAATCCATTATAGGGGCATACAATTGTTCATCAGAGAGAGAAGCCCAATATAAAATATCTTCGTTTAAAACCGGAATGGGAATACCCACACCAACGAAAAGACTGACACCATATCCCGAAATACTGGCTCCTACAATCCAGTCAGCCGACATCTGCTTTAAGTCCCCGATAAGCGTCAAAGTCCCGCCGGCAGGGAGATACGTGTGTTCTTCAGGCCCGTCCTGCAGGGAGGGGAAGTGTTGAGTACCGTGCCATGCCACGTAACCGATACCGCCCCCCAAGAAAATACGTGTACCTATACCAATAGTTCTAAAATGCGGATCCTTCAGTAAAGGGCTGAGCTGCCCGCTCGTTGAATAGTGAGCATTACCCAGATGCGGTTTTAGAATCCCCATATACGTGTATATGGTCTTGGAGCTAAGATTAACGGCAACATTATAGTTCTGGTATGCGTTACGGGGGTTAAACAGTACCGCCTCATTGAGATCATCCAAAGTAATATAGGTCTCAATTTCACGGCGTGGGTAACAGTCCGTCGGATACCCGGTAGCGCGAAACTTTACCGCTTTACCGGCAAGAAGATCTTGAATTACGTGACCTCCGCCATACTTAAATTCACCGGGATAACTGGAATTCAAAGGGTCATCATCAGGCAGCGCGGTAGCTCCCAGATAAGCGTCAACAGCAGCCAGTCCCCCATAAGCCGGAACACCGTTTAACCAAATTTTGGTGGCCCTGATGCGCGGGGCACTATGACCGAAGTTGAAGTATATGCCGGATGAACACATAGGGCCGAAAGTACCCGTAGTGACGACATCAACATCGCGAGCCACTTCTGAGGTTCCCTTTTCTTTGACCATAGCTGCTACTTCCTCGGCCGTAACCACGACTGCTTTACCTTCTCGTATACGTTCATTAATTTCGCTGTAGGTTTTATGGACACCCACTAAAACAACACCTCCCGAGTTGTTCTCTCTCATAAACTAAAAAACCTCTTCATCAATCGGAAGAGGCTATGTTACACCATGCCTCTTATCTCTCAGAAGAACTTAATCTTCTGCTGGAATTGGCACCTGAGTCACGGCATTAGACCTGCCGCGACCGGTTGCCGGGTTTCATTGGGCCAGTCCCTCCACCTCTCTTGATAAGAGCACACCTAATGAGGATATTTTTAGTTTGTCTTCACGTTGAAATCAGTCTAGCAGTTGGGCTATCGCGTGTCAAGAAGTATTTTAGATAGACCCTCTTCTCGTAGATTGCAAGTTTAATTGCCTTACATATTATGGCAAACCCCTGTTTTATGC
>JACDOK010000021.1 GCA_017656185.1 Peptococcaceae bacterium
TCCGGTTCTGTGAGGGGCATAAAGAGTAATCGATATGTCTACTCGACAACCTTGATATTAGGAATGGAGAGATTACTTTATGTCATTGCAAGAGATCATTGAAAGTATCCGTCCTATCGACCCTGATCGCCTGCAAAAGGCGCGGGAAAGACTTGATAATCTCACTAAACCACGGGGCAGCCTTGGGGTGTTGGAGCAAATTGCCGCCCGGATGGCGGCCTTGGACCGGGAGCTCAAGCCTGTGGTTCGCGCGCCGAAAGTTTTTGTTTTCGTGGGTGACCACGGGGTGACGGAGGAGGGTGTCTCGGCATATCCCGCCGAGGTGACCACCCTGATGGTGCATAATTTTCTTAATGGGGGCGCGGCTATCAATGTCCTGGCCCGCTGCGCCGGGGCGGAGGTGCGCGTGGTAGACGTGGGGATGCGGGATGATGTGACGCTGCCCGGATTGGTTAGGCGCAACGTACGCCGGGGGGCGGGCAACATCGCCCGGGGACCCGCTATGCCGGTTGAGGAAGCGTTACAGGCGCTGGCGGTAGGTGTGGAAATGGCTGACCAAGCGCAAGCTGAGGGCAGCACGCTGGTTGGCCTTGGAGAGATGGGTATCGGTAACACCACTCCTTCGGCGGCCCTTTACGCGGCGCTTTTACCCTGTGAGCCGGAGGAAATAGTGGGCCGGGGCACCGGCTTGGATGACGCCGGTCTGGAGCGAAAGGTGGAAACCGTGCGGCGGGCCCTGGCCGTTAATCGCGAGAGATTGAGCGACCCGCTGTCGACACTGGCTGCTGTGGGCGGTCTTGAAATCGCAGCCATTGCCGGGTTGTGTCTGGGAGCGGCGGCACACCGGCTGCCGGTGGTAGTGGACGGGTTTATCTCAGGTGCCGGGGCCCTGGTGGCTATGCGGCTGGCGCCTGCCGTGCGGGACTACCTGTTTTTCTCCCACGTTTCGGCGGAGGCCGGTCACCGGGTATTTTTTGCCCGGGAAAACCTGCGTCCCCTGCTAAGTCTGGATATGCGTTTGGGTGAAGGTACCGGTGCGGCTATCGGGATGCAGATCATCAGGGATGCCGTGGCGATTTACAACGAGATGGCGACTTTCCAGGATGCCGGCATCGAACCGGGGGCTTAACGGTGCGCGGGTTGATTACAGCCCTGCGAACTTTGACGGCCATACCCGTGCCGGGACGCGATGCGCGGCTTTTGGCGGACGCGCTGCCCTATTTCCCCGTGGTCGGGGCACTCCTGGGCCTGCTGGTAAGCCTTGGAGGATGGGGTTTGCTGGCTGCAGCGCCGGAATGGACGGCAGGAGCGGCGGCCCTAATGTTATTGTTGGAAATACTCTTAACGGGCGGGCTGCACACCGACGGGCTGGGGGATGCGGCAGATGCTCTCGGGGCCGGGGGGGATCGCCGGCGGGCCCTGGCCATTATGAAGGATTCACGGCAGGGGAGCTTTGGGGTTGTGGCCATAGTGCTCGTGCTGCTCTTTAAGTGGGCCGCTTACTTGCGCCTCCTGGAACTGGTGGGCGGGTGGAAGCTCGTTTGTCTGGCTTTCGCCGTTTCACGGCAGGCCACGGCCCACCTGGCCGCTTTCCAGACATACGCCCGCGCGGGGGGAGGAACAGGCCAACCCTTTGTGGGTGCAAGGCGTGTTTTGCCCATTATCGTTGGTTGGTTGATTGTTGCCGGCGGTTTACTGGTGACGGCCCGGCCTGCTGCGGCTGCCATAATCCTGGCCGCTGGGCTGGCCTGGCTTTTCGGCCGCTGGTGCCGGGCACGCTACGGCGGGGTAACGGGCGACCTGCTGGGTGCCCACACCGAAATATCTTTGGTGGCCGTGTTGTTCTTATTGGTTATCTTGACTTAAAAGCTGCCATCGTTATGATAAAAGGAATTGACAGAAAACTACTGCTACCAAGCCTGCGGTAACGGTAATAAACAGGTTTTTGGTCCACCAGGCCACTAAGAAACAGGGAACGGCAGCCAGTAAATACGAGTTGTGCACAGAAACGGAGAGGGTACTGTTTTGCAGCAGCAGCTGCGGGCTCAAAAGGGCGGCCAGGACGGCCACCGGAATAAAACGCAGCCAGCGAATAAACCCCTCAGGAATTTTGGTATTGGCCAGGACGACCAACGGCAGCATCCGTGGTATGTAAGTTACTACAGCCATCGCAAAGATTACCCAGAGTTTTTCCGCCATTTTTCCCACCCCGCAGCGATGGTAGCGGCCAGTACGGTGGCCAGGATGATATTCCAGTTGCCTTCTAACAGCATCGCAAAAAGGAGAGATAATGTACCGGCAAGCACGGCGGTAATAATTAACAGGCGGTCGGTTAACTGCATGACCAGCAGGCTGATAAACATCGCTGGCAGGGCAAAGTCCAGCGGCAATTTATCCAGCCCCGGGATGGCGGAGCCGCATACGGCACCCACCAGCGAGCCGGTGCACCAGGCGCTGTAGGAAGCAAGGTTGGTGCCGTAGGTAAAAAAGTAGTGGTACCGCTTTTTAGCCAGTTCCGCGCTGTTCAGGGCGAAGGTTTCGTCGGTAATGCCCGTTCCCAGCAGGGCCAGGGTGCTCAAGCGCAGGCGTTGAAAGTAGGGGGCCAGGGATGTGCTCATCAGCAGGTGCCGCAGGTTAACCAAAAAGGTTGTGGCAATAATGGCCCAGGGACTCATGGCTGCGGCGAACATGCCCACGGCGATAAACTGCGCTGCCCCGGCGTAAACCAGGACCGACATAGCCACCGTTTCCAGGATGCTCAGCCCGGCGTCCCGCGCCAGCACCCCGTAGGCCACGCTTAATGCGAAATAGCCCATCATTATCGGCACCGCCTGAAGTGCTCCCAGCTTAAACTCCTGCGCCGGTTTGACTTCTGTGCCGGCGTTCCGTTCTTTAATATTTTCCGTGGGCAATTCGCCCTGCATATTTTTTGCTCCTTGAATAAATTTGGTGCCCACTATTTTAGCACAGCATTTGTTAATGTACTACCATAAAACAAAAATCTTCTTTTCCCTTTAAATCATACCTTGACAGTACTACTATAAGTTAATATACTTAGCATTAATATTTTAAGGACAAAGGCGAGGAAGGGGATATACGACCCTGTGGCCGGCGCCCGACAGAGAGCCGGGGCAGCTGAGAACCGGTGGGAAGGTGCAGGTGTCGCGATCACCCCGGAGCCGGGAGATGAACGGGTGTTCCTTAGGGGCATCTTAGTAGTTGACTCCGGGTTGGTGACCCGTTAACAATCACCGCGTGCTCCTGTCGGCACGCAAAGAGAGGCTGCCCGCCAGCACGGGTGGCAATCAGGGTGGTACCGCGTGAGTGATCCTCTCGTCCCTGGCAGATGTTTCTGACTGGGCGGGAGGTTTAATATTTTTTTAATATCTTCCGGTGTTTAAATTTCAAATTCATCCAATAAAATTCTATGTTTGGGAGGAGTGGGTTATGGGGCTTGTTATCTACCTGAACGGTGAGTATGTTTCTGAGGAACAAGCGGTTGTTTCTGTTTTTGATCACGGTTACCTGTACGGCGACGGTGTTTTTGAAGGGATCCGCGCTTATCACGGCAGGGTGTTCAAGCTCAAGGAGCATATTGACCGCCTGTATGAATCGGCGCATTCCATACTTCTGAACATTCCGCTGACGCGGGAAGAGATGCAGGAGGTTGTTCTGGAAACCCTGCGCCGCAATAACCTGCGTGATGCTTATATTCGCCTGGTAGTATCGCGGGGTGCCGGTGACCTGGGGTTGGACCCGAAAAAGTGCCCTAAACCCACGGTCGTTTGTATAGCCGCTTCCATCCAGCTGTACCCGGCCGAACTGTATGAGCAGGGTCTCGAAGTTGTTACGGTCCCTACCCGGCGCAACTTGGGCGAGGCCGTGAACCCCCGCATCAAGTCGCTTAACTATTTGAACAATATCCTCGCCAAGATAGAAGCCGGCCTGGCCGGCACTATGGAAGCTATCATGCTGAACGCGGAAGGCTATGTGGCCGAGGCTACCGGGGACAACATTTTCCTGGTCAAAAACGGCCGCCTGGTTACCCCACCTTCGTATGTAGGCATCCTCGAAGGGATCACCCGCAACACTGTAATGGAACTGGCGCGCGAGGCCGGTATCCCGGTAGAGGAGAAGCTCTTTACCCGTCACGATGTTTATGTCGCCGATGAGTGTTTCCTTACCGGTACGGCTGCCGAATTGATACCGGTGATCAAGGTGGACGGGCGGCCCATTGGCAGCGGCAAACCGGGTCCCGTTACCTGGCAGCTGATCAGGGCCTTCCGTGAACTGACCAAGGTCGACGGGCCGGAGATCTACCCTGATGAAGAGTAACTTGTTATAGGCGGCAGTAGTCGCCCTTACCTTTCTTTCAATATGTAATACCATATGACATACTGCAGATATAATTTACCATTGCACAAAGGAGTGTTTACATTGCGCAGTGACGCGGCGAAAAAAGGCCTGGAAAAGGCCCCGCACCGTTCCCTCTTTAAAGCTCTTGGTTTCACTGATGAAGAACTGGAGCGGCCGTTAATCGGCATTGTTAACTCCGAGAATGAGATCGTTCCCGGGCACTTGCACCTGGGAGAACTGGCCGAAGCCGTTAAAGCGGGAGTACGGATGGCCGGTGGGGTACCGGTGTCCTTCGGCAGCATTGCTGTCTGTGACGGTATCGCCATGAACCACGAGGGAATGAAGTACTCCCTGGCCAGCCGTGAAATTATTGCCGACAGCGTCGAAATTATGGCCCGGGCGCATGCTTTGGACGGCCTGGTCTTTGTTACGGCTTGTGACAAAGTTGTGCCGGGAATGTTGATGGCGGCGGCCCGGCTCGACCTGCCCTGTATATTTGTGAGCGGCGGGCCGATGTTGGCCGGCAAGTTCGGGGGGCGGCGTGTTTCCCTGGTCAATATGTTCGAAGCGGTAGGGGCCGTTAAAGCCGGTAGAATGAGTGAAGATGACCTGGCCGGGATGGAAAACTGTGCCTGCCCCGGCTGCGGCTCCTGTGCCGGGATGTTTACCGCCAATTCCATGAACTGTCTGACGGAGGCCCTGGGAATGGCTCTGCCCGGCAACGGTACCATTCCGGCCGTCAGTGCCGCCCGGCGGCGCCTGGCGAAGAAGGCGGGGATGCAGGTAATGGAACTGGTCAAAGCCGGCCTGCGCCCCTCGCAGGTATTAACCACCGATGCTTTTGCCAATGCCCTGGCGGTGGATATGGCGCTGGGGTGTTCCACCAATACGGTGCTGCACCTTCCGGCGGTAGCCTACGAGGCCGGGGTGAAGATCGACCTGGCGCTTATTGATGAAATCAGTGCCCGAACCCCCAACCTGTGCCGCCTCAGCCCGGCGGGCCCTTACTACCTGGAGGACCTGGATGAGGCCGGGGGCATCCCGGCGGTTATGGCCGAACTGGCCAAAAAGGGGCTGCTGAAACTGGACCTTCCCACTGTAACCGGCAGGACGGTGGGTGAAAATATTGCAGGAAAAGAGATTTTACGTTGGGACGTTATCCGCAGCGCCGATGACCCGTACTCGCCCAGCGGCGGCCTGGCCATTTTAAAGGGCAACCTGGCGCCGGACGGGGCGGTAGTGAAGGCTTCGGCGGTAGCGCCCGAGATGATGGTCCACCGGGGCCCGGCGCGGGTTTTTGACTCCGAGGAAGAGGCGGTCAAGGCTATTCTTGGAGGCGAAATTACCAAGGGGTCGGTGGTTGTGATCCGTTATGAGGGACCGAAGGGTGGTCCCGGTATGCGCGAGATGCTGACGCCTACCGCCAGCCTGGCCGGTATGGGACTTGACAAAGACGTAGCCCTCCTTACCGACGGGCGTTTTTCCGGTGCCAGCCGCGGCGCTTCCATCGGGCATATCTCTCCCGAGGCGCAGGAAGGGGGACCGGTTGCCGTGCTGCAGGACGGTGACATCATTGAAATAGACATCCCCAACCGGAAATTGAACGTGGCTTTAAGTTCCGAAGAAATAGAAAGGCGCCTGGCGGCCTGGCGGCCGCCGGAACCGAAGATCAAAAAAGGCTACCTGGGGCGGTACGCCAGAACAGTAAGTTCAGCTTCCGAAGGCGCTGTAATCAGATAAAGATTGTTTTTAAACCAAATTGTTAACTAGGGAGTGAAAGGATGCTAACCGGCGGGCAAATTCTTATCGAGTGTCTCAAGGAAGAAGGCGTCGATACCATCTTCGGGTATCCCGGTGGCGCCGTCCTTCCCATCTATGACGCGCTTTATGATGCCGATATCAGGCATATTCTGACCCGGCACGAGCAGGGGGCGGCCCATGCCGCCGACGGCTACGCCAGGGCTACCGGGCGGGTCGGGGTGTGCCTGGCAACTTCGGGCCCCGGTGCTACCAACCTGGTAACCGGTATTGCCAATGCTTATATGGACTCGGTACCGCTGGTGGCCCTTACCGGCCAGGTGCCCACCGGGTTGCTGGGTAAGGACTCTTTCCAGGAAGCCGACATAACCGGTATCACAATGCCGATAACAAAACATAACTACCTGGTCAAAGACGTGGCGGACCTGCCTCAGATTATCAAGAACGCCTTTCACATAGCGCAAACAGGACGGCCCGGCCCCGTCCTCATCGATTTACCCCGGGACGTTACGGCGTCGCAGGCGGAGTACCGCAAAGCCAAGGCTCCCAATTTGCGCAGCTATAAACCCGTAATGGCGGGTGCCCGCTCTCAGATTTTGAAGGCCGTCAAGCTCATTGCCAAGGCCCAGAGGCCCGTGATTTACGCCGGCGGCGGTGTGGTCAACTCCGGCGGGCACGAGGAACTGCGGCAGCTGGCCGAAATGCTCATGGCCCCCGTGACTACCACCCTGATGGGGCTGGGGGCTTTCCCCGGCGACCATCCCCTTTCGCTGGGAATGCTCGGGATGCACGGTGCCAGGTATGCCAACTATGCCGTGTATGAATCCGACTTGTTAATTGCGGTAGGGGTACGGTTTGACGACCGCGTTACCGGCAAAATCGAAAGTTTCGCTCCTGAAGCCAAGATTATTCATATCGACATTGATGCCGCCGAGATCGGTAAGAATGTGCCGGTAGATGTTCCCATTACGGGCGACGTCAAAACCGTGTTAAAACAAATACTGAAGGAACTCAAAGCGCATCCCAACGAAGCCTGGAAGGAAAAAATTGAAGTGTGGAAAAAAGAATACCCCTTGGAATATGATACCAACAACGGGCTGCGGCCCCAGGCTGTTATCCGCGAGATCTATCACGCCACCAAGGGTAAGGCCCGTGTAACCACCGAGGTGGGGCAGAACCAGATGTGGGCGGCCCAGTACTATACGGTGACGCGCCCGCGCAGTTTTATCACTTCCGGGGGGTTGGGCACTATGGGCTTCGGCTTCCCGGCTGCCATCGGTGTCCAGGTGGGCTGCCCGGACGAGGTGGTGTTCGATATCGCCGGTGACGGCAGCATCCAGATGAATATTCAGGAACTGGCCACCGCCGTGACTTATGAGCTTCCGGTAAACGTCGCGATCTTAAACAACGGCTACCTGGGGATGGTGCGGCAGTGGCAGGAGTTGTTCTATAACCGCCGTTATTCCTATACCGAACTGCATAATCCCGATTTCGTCAAGATTGCCGAAGCCTATGGTGCCGAAGGCATCAGGGTGGAGAACAAGGCTGACATCCGCCCGGCGCTGGATCAGGCCATTGCTTCCAGTAAGCCGGTGCTGATCGACTTTATCATCGAACGTGAAGAAAACGTAATGCCGATGGTGCCTCCCGGTGAGGCCATCAATAAGATGCTGGGTTAGGGGGAATACCCTTATGAAGAGTACATTGTCCGTTCTGGTGGAAAACCACCCCGGTGTCCTGGCCCGGGTAGCGGGTTTATTCAGCCGGCGGGGTTTCAACATCGACAGCCTGGCGGTCAGTACCACCGATAACCCCACCATTTCACGCATGACCATTGTGGTGGACGGGGACGAAGCGGTGGTGGAGCAGGTGGCGAAACAGTTACGCAAGCTGGTGTGCGTAACCAAGGTCCTGGACATTACCAACGAGCCGCACGTTGAGCGGGAACTGGTCCTTATCAAAGTGAATGCCGACGCCCAAGCCCGCGGTGAGATTATGCAGATCGCCGATATTTTCCGGGCCAAAATTGTCGACGTGGGACGCCGGACCTTGATTATAGAGGTTACCGGTGATAAGGGCAAGATCGACGCCATTGAAACGGCCTTAAAACCGTATGGCATCAAGGAAATGGTTCGTACCGGGCAAATCGCCCTGGTGCGCGGCAGCCGCACGGCAATCATAAACAGTAAGGAGGATTAGTCTTATGAAAGTTTTCTACGATCAGGATGCCAACCTGGAACTTTTAAAGGGCAAAAAGATCGCCGTTATCGGGTACGGCAGCCAGGGTCACGCCCACGCGCAGAACCTTAAGGACAGCGGACTGGATGTAGTCGTAGGGCTGCGGCCGGGCAGCCCGAGCCGCCGGCAGGCCGAAGCCGACGGGCTGCAGGTGCGGGATATCGCCGCGGCGGCCGCCGAGGCGCAGATTATTATGATGCTTACTCCTGACGAAACACAGCCGCAAATTTACACCGAACATATCGCGCCGCACTTGACCGCGGGCAAAGGCTTGATGTTCGCCCACGGATTCAATATTCATTATCACCAGATCGTACCGCCCTCCGATGTCGACGTTTTTATGGTGGCTCCCAAAGGGCCGGGGCACATGGTGCGTCGTCTTTACCGGGACGGTAAAGGTGTACCCGGTTTGATCGCCGTGTACCGGGATTATACCGGGCAGGCCAAGGACCTGGCGCTGGCCTACGCCAAGGGCATCGGGTGCACCCGGGCCGGTGTTTTCGAAACATCCTTCCGCGAGGAAACCGAGACCGACCTGTTTGGCGAGCAGTGTGTGCTCTGCGGTGGTGTGACCGAGCTTATCAAGGCCGGTTTTGAAACCCTGGTGGAAGCGGGGTACTCTCCTGAAGCGGCTTACTTCGAGTGCCTTCACGAGATGAAGCTTATTGTCGACCTCATCAATGAGGGCGGCCTGACCAAAATGCGCAACAGTATCAGCAACACCGCGGAATATGGCGATTATATGGTCGGCCGGCGGATCATTACCGAGGAAACCCGCAAAGAGATGCGCCGGGTACTGGCTGAAATTCAGGACGGTACCTTTGCCAAAAAGTGGATTTTGGAGAACCAGGCCAACCGCCCGGTCTTTAATGCCATCCGCAGGCGGGAACAGGAGCAGCCGCTGGAAAAGATAGGGGCCGAGCTCCGCAAAATGATGCCCTGGTTAGAGGATAGGAGAGGTTAAAATGGCGGATCGCGTTTATCTCTTCGATACCACCCTGCGGGATGGGGAACAATCCCCCGGGGTCAGCTTAAACGTACGGGAAAAGCTGCAAATTGCCCGGCAGTTAGCCAAACTGGGTATTGACATCATCGAGGCCGGTTTTCCGGTGGCATCACCGGGAGATTTCCAGGGGGTTCAGGCGGTAGCCCGTGAAGTGCGCGGTATCACGGTTGCCGCCCTGGCCCGGGCCCGCTCGCAGGATATTGACCAGGCCTGGGAAGCTATAAAGGCGGCCGAACAGGCACGTATTCACACCTTTATCGCTACCTCCGACGTCCATATGCAGTATAAGCTCCGCATGGACCGGGAACAGGTGCTGGAGGCGGCGGTGGCCGCCGTGCGGCACGCCAAGCAATACACGGAAGATGTGGAATTTTCGGCCGAGGACGCCTCGCGTTCCGATCTGGATTTTCTGTGCCGGGTACTGGCCGCCGTCATTGAGGCCGGGGCGACCACGGTGAACATTCCCGATACCGTGGGTTACGCCGATCCCAATGAATTCGGGGACTTTATCCGGCAGATCATGGAGAAAACCCCCGGCATAGAAAAAGCCGTCGTCAGTGTCCACTGCCACAACGATCTCGGTTTGGCCGTGGCCAATTCCCTGGCCGCCGTTAATAACGGGGCGCGCCAGGTCGAAGGTACGATTAACGGTATTGGTGAGCGGGCCGGCAATGCCGCCCTGGAAGAAGTGATTATGGCCCTGCATACCCGGCGCGACCGTTTCGGAGTTCAAACGGGCGTGGTTACCGAGGAAATTTACCGGACCTCCAAGCTGGTCAGTACCCTTACGGGAATGCCGGTGCAGTTCAACAAGGCCATTGTGGGTAAAAACGCCTTCCTGCACGAATCCGGTATTCACCAGGACGGCGTGTTAAAGGAACGGACCACTTATGAAATAATGGACCCCGCCAAGATCGGCATTACCATGACCAACCTGGTGCTCGGCAAGCATTCTGGGCGTCACGCTTTCCGGCAGCGTCTTGCCGAGCTCGGTTTTAAACTGACCGAGGAGGAACTTAACCAGGCTTTCGCGCGTTTCAAACAACTGGCCGATACCAAAAAGACGATTACCGACGAAGACCTGGAAGCCATCGTAGAAGACGAAATCCGGAAGGTCCCGGCCACCTTTGAGCTGGAATACCTGCACGTATTCAGCGGGACCACGGTGAAACCTACCGCGGTGACGGCCCTGGTGGTCAACGGGGAGTTAATCCAGGAAGCGGCCTGCGGCAACGGGGCGGTGGACGCTATCTACCGCTGCATCGAAAAGATCACAGGGCGGAAGTACCCGCTCGTCAGCTACGTCATTGACGCCGTTACCAGCGGTACCGACGCTCTGGCCAGTGTAACTGTCAAGTTAGCTAACGAGCAGGATAAGATCTATACCGGGCGGGGCGTGGACACCGACGTGTTAAACGCCAGTGCCCGCGCGTATATCAATGTACTCAATAAGATTGTTTACGACGAACAAAAGTAGGTGAAACAAAATGCCTATGACCATAACCGAAAAGATTCTGGCCCGCCATGCTGGAAGGGATGAGGTAAGGCCCGGGGAACTGATCTCGGCTCGTGTTGATGCCGTGCTGGCCAATGATATCACGGCGCCGCTGGCGATCCGGGAATTTTTTAAAATCGGCGTTTCAGACGTCTTTGATGCAGACCGGGTGATTTTGGTACCCGACCATTTTGTACCCAATAAGGATATCAAATCGGCCGAGCAGGCCAAAATGGTGCGCGATTTTGCCCGCGAACAACACCTCACGAACTATTTCGAGGTCGGGCGTATGGGTATCGAGCACTGCCTGCTTCCGGAGCAGGGACTGGTCGTGCCGGGTGATGTGGTGATCGGGGCCGACTCGCACACCTGTACCTACGGTGCGCTGGGCGCCTTCGCCACCGGTGTGGGCAGTACCGACCTGGCGGCCGCCATGGCTACGGGCGAGATCTGGTTCAAGGTACCGGAATCCCTGAAGTTTGTCTATGAAGGGGAACTGCCGCGCTGGGTGGGCGGTAAGGACCTTATTTTATATACCATTGGAGATATCGGCGTCGAAGGCGCGCTTTACAAGGCGATGGAGTTTACCGGCCCGGTTATTGAAAACTTGTCCATGGACGGGCGTTTTACCATGTGCAACATGGCCATTGAAGCCGGGGCGAAAAACGGCATTATCCCGCCCGATGACCGCACGGCCTTTTATGTCCGCGGCCGGGCCAAGCGGCCGTTTACTTTCTACCACAGCGATCCGGAGGCCACCTACGCCCGGGTTTATCATTATGATGTCAGTAAGCTGGAACCGCAGGTGGCTTTCCCCCATTCTCCCGCCAACACCCGTGGTGTGAGCGAAGCAGGGGATATACCCGTTGACCAGGTGGTCATAGGGTCGTGTACCAACGGCCGCTTAGAAGACCTGCGGGTGGCGGCCCAAATACTGGAAGGGCGGCAGGTGCACCGCAATGTACGGATGATCGTTATTCCCGGTACGCAGAAGATCTACCGGGAGGCCATGGCCGAAGGCCTGATCGCCACCTTTATTGAGGCCGGCGCGGCCGTAAGCACGCCTACCTGTGGCCCCTGCCTGGGCGGGCATATGGGTATTTTGGCTGCCGGTGAGCGCGCCATCGCTACGACGAACCGCAACTTTGTCGGGCGCATGGGGCATCCCGAAAGCGAGGTTTACCTGAGCGGCCCGGCGGTGGCGGCGGCATCTGCGATTACGGGGCGTATTACGCACCCGGATGAGGTGATCTAAATGAAATTACAGGGCAGAGCCTGGAAGTTCGGCGACAATATTGATACGGATGTGATTATTCCGGCCCGTTACCTGAATACCACCGATCCGGAGGAACTGGCCAAGCACTGTATGGAAGACGCCGACCCGAGTTTTGCGGCGCGGGTACAGGAGGGCGACATCATTGTAGGTGGCGCTAACTTCGGATGCGGCAGCTCGCGGGAACACGCCCCTTTGGCCATTAAAAGCGCCGGGGTGGCCTGTGTTATCGCCCGCAGCTTTGCCCGCATTTTCTACCGCAACGCTTTCAATATCGGGCTGCCGATTCTGGAATGTTCCGAGGCCGTGGACGGAATCGCGGCTGGCGATACGGTGTCCGTGGACACAGCTACCGGTGTCATTACCAATATTACTAGGAGGGAAACCTACCAGGCCCAGCCTATTCCTTCCTTTATGCAGGAGATCATAGCCGCCGGCGGGCTGATCAACTACGTCAAAGGGAAGGCGGTAGAATGAACCCCGTCATCCAGATCTATGATACGACACTCCGCGATGGCGCGCAGAGTGCCGCGGTGTCGTTTTCGGTGGAAGACAAACTCAAAATCACCAGGCGCCTGGATAAGTTGGGTGTGCACTATGTGGAGGGCGGCTGGCCGGGTTCCAACCCGAAGGATAGGGAGTACTTCCGCCGTATCCGTGAGTATACCCTAAAGCATGCCAAAATTGCGGCCTTCAGCAGTACGCGCCGGGCCAACACCAAGGTCGAAGACGATCCCAACACGGCCGCGATCCTGGAGAGTAAGGTGCAGGTAGCGACTATCTTCGGCAAGGCGTGGGATTTCCACGTCAAGAGGGCCCTGCAGACCACTCTTGAAGAGAATCTCCATATGATCCGCGACACCATTTCCTATCTCAAGCAGCAGGGCCTGGAGGTCATCTTCGATGCCGAGCATTTCTTTGACGGTTATAAGGCCAATCCGGAGTATGCCCTGGCGACCGTCGTCGCCGCCCAGGAGAGCGGAGCCGGTACCGTGGTGCTGTGCGACACCAACGGCGGTTCGCTGCCTAACGAAATCTTCGATATTGTTGCGGCTGTAAAGAAGGCGTTGAGCGTACCCCTGGGGATCCATGCCCACAATGACGGCGCCCTGGCTGTGGCCAACAGCTTAATGGCCGTCGAGGCCGGTGCGGTGCAGGTGCAGGGAACCGTCAACGGTTTTGGGGAAAGGTGCGGTAACGCCGACTTGTGTGCCGTCATTCCCAACTTAACATTGAAGAAAGGGTTCGAAACCATTCCCCGCCGGAATTTGATCCACCTGACCGATCTTTCCCGTTACGTCTATGAGTTGGCCAATGCCAGTCCCGACCCCCGCCAGCCTTTCGTGGGTGCCAATGCTTTCGGTCACAAGGGTGGCGTACACGTCAGCGCACTTATGAAGGACGCCCAAACTTACGAGCACATTGACCCCGGGTTGGTCGGCAACGAACGCCGCGTGCTGGTGTCGGAGCTATCCGGTTTGTCGAACATGGTTTACAAGTACCGCGAGCTGAACTTTGGTACGCATGATCCCGAAGAAACGCGTAAACTGCTCAACTACATCAAGGAGTTGGAATTTCGTGGTTTTCAGTTTGAAGGAGCGGAAGGATCCTTTGAACTGCTACTTAAGAAAGCTTTCAATCACTATGTCAAACCTTTCACACTTGAGAGCATGCGTATCATCACCGAATTAAACGACAATGGCCATGTTTCTTCGGAGGCCATCATTAAGCTGCGCGTTAAAGACCGTGTGGTACACACGGCGGCCGAGGGGAATGGTCCCGTAAACGCGATGGACGCCGCCATGCGTAAAGCCCTGGAAGAATTCTTCCCGGCTATCAAGGATATGAAACTGAACGACTACAAGGTGCGCGTGCTCGATGAAAAAGCCGGTACCGAAGCCGTGGTCAGGGTTTTGATTGAGACCGGTGACGGTCGTGACTCCTGGGGCACCGTGGGCGTGTCGTCCAACATCATTGAGGCCAGCTGGCAGGCCCTGGTTGACAGCTTTGCTTATGGGCTCCTGCGTATCGAGAGGCGTGCGGGTGAAGGCGGAAAATACCAAGAAGACCAAGAAGGCCAAGAAGGCTAACCCCTGCCGCTGTTTTTAGGTTTGGTTTCATCCTGACACTTGTATACCCCCGTGCATAAAATGTACCAATTGAAGTTGTAAAATTTGTATGATAGAGTTGTCTTATGGATGTCGGAGGAGGAGTTACAGGAAAATGGGTAACATGTTCGGTACCGACGGCATTCGTGGGGTTGCCAACCGCGATTTATCTCCTGAGCTGGCTTTTACCATAGGGCGTATAGGAGCATATGTCCTTACCCGGGAAACGGGTTTGAATTCTATCGTAATCGGCCGGGACACCCGGCTTTCGGGCGATATGCTCGAAGCTGCTCTCATCGCCGGCATTTGCTCGGTAGGCGTAAACGTACTGCGGGTGGGTGTGATCCCGACGCCGGGCGTGGCATTTCTTACCCGCGAACTCAACGCCGGAGCTGGTATTGTCATTTCCGCCTCTCATAATCCCTGTGAAGACAACGGTATCAAATTTTTCGGCGCCAACGGCTTCAAACTGCCGGACGCCGTGGAAGAGCGGATTGAAAATGCCGTTCTCAACGCAGAAGAATGTCCTTCGCCTACGGGAGCGGGCATCGGGCGGGTGTTTGATGCCACCGGTGCCGTGGGACGTTATGTTGAGCATGCTAAGACCACCGGGCCCCGCAGCCTGGCGGGTCTTAAGATCGTCGTGGATTGCGCCAACGGGGCGGCCTTTGAAGTGGCGCCGCGGCTGCTGGAAGAACTGGGTGCCGAAGTCATCCCCTTGAACTGCCGGCCTGATGGTACCAACATCAACCTTAACTGCGGTTCCACCCATCCGGAGCCCCTGCAGGATAAAGTGGTTGCCGCCGGGGCCGATCTGGGGCTGGCCTATGATGGTGATGCCGACCGGGTTATTGCCGTCGACCACCGGGGCCGGCTGGTTGACGGCGACCATATTATGGTCATCTGCGGTCTCCACCTCAAGGAGCAGGGCTTGCTTCCCGGCAACAAAATAGTGGTCACCGTAATGAGCAACCTGGGCCTGCACCTGGCCCTGCGCGAGGCGGGTATCGAGGTTTTGCAGACCAAGGTCGGCGACCGCTATGTACTGGAAGAAATGCTCCGCGCCGGTATCAAACTGGGCGGGGAACAGTCCGGGCATATCATCTTCCTGGATTACAATACCACCGGCGACGGCATCATAACTACGATGCAGCTGTTAAAGGTAATGGAAGCCACCGGTTGTTCCCTCGCGGACCTGGCTTCCCGGATGCAGCGCCTGCCGCAGATGTTGAAAAATGTGCGGGTGCAGGATAAAAAGCGCATTATGGTACACCCAGCCCTGGTTAAAGCTATTGAGGCCCACGAGGCCGTTATGAAGGGTGAGGGCCGTATTCTGGTGCGTCCTTCAGGTACCGAGCCGCTGGTACGGGTTATGGCTGAGTGCAGGGATGAAGATATGCTTGACAGGATTGTTGATGACCTGGTAGAAATTATCAGAAGGGTTGATGAAGGGGGTGTGGCGTAAATAAAGATATACAACTGAATATCCAAGCGCCAGACCCAGCACTCAACGATCAGCAAGTGGCTTCGGAGAACAAGTCTACCGTACAGTAAGGACTCACTGTCATTCGGAAACAAGTCCTGCATTGAGTGCTGGGTGACGAGGAGGAGGTTTATCGAAAGATTCGGCGGGTGCCTCCCGGCTGCTCACGGCCGTTAAAGACACTACAAAACCGGCAGGTAACTGCCGGGACAAAAGGTGTCGGGTGAGGGAACGCAAAGCGAATACCTGCAGGCTGAGTTTGTCCTTTTTCAGCCTGAAGTAGGTTATGCCGTGCTTTGGCGGCATTTTTTCATGCCCTTTAGAACACCTGGTGACCATAGAAAATACCATGGTTAATAGGGGCAGAGATTAAGATGATTCCCTACAACCCTACTAAGTAACTTATATAAAGTGTAACCCTCCCGGACCCGTGAGGAATGCCTGAACGCAACAAAGGAGGCCTTAAATATGTGTGGTATTGTCGGGTACACCGGCAGCCAGCCGGCCGTACCGGTTCTAATAGATGGTTTGCGCCGTTTGGAATACCGTGGTTATGATTCGGCGGGTATTGCCGTGTTTGAAAACGGTAGTTTACTGCTTGCCAAAAAAGCGGGAAACCTCTGTGTGCTGGAAGAAGCCATAAAGGGAAACGGTTTCAAAGGCAACACCGGCATTGGTCACACGCGCTGGGCGACGCATGGTGCCCCCACTGATATCAATGCACACCCTCATACCGATTGCACGGGAAATATCGCCGTGGTACACAACGGTATCATTGAAAACTACCTCGAACTGCGGGAATGGCTGAAAGCCGAAGGACACAAATTCCGTTCCGAGACCGATACCGAGGTGCTGCCGCACCTGATCGAACAGTTCTATAACGGCGATCTCTACCAGGCCATGCTGGAAAGCGTGCGGAAGTTGAAAGGGAGCTACGCCCTGCTGGCCATAAATATCAATGAACCGGGGCGTGTGGTGGTGGCGCGGCAGGACAGCCCGCTGGTCCTGGGCCTGGGTGAGGGTGAAAACTTTATTGCTTCCGATATTCCGGCCCTGCTGCCGTATACCCGCCGAACCTACCTGCTCGATGACGGCGAAGTGGCCGAAGTAACGGCAGACAGTGTTAAAATCGCTACGATAGCGGGCACGGAGGTATCCAAGGAGATCTTTTACGTGCACTGGGAAGCGGAACAGGCCGAAAAGGGCGGCTACGATCACTTCATGCTCAAGGAAATTCACGAGCAGCCCAAGGCTTTGCGGGACACCATACGCGGGCGCATCTCCGGCGACTGCCGGCGCGTGACTCTTGATAAGGAACTGCATATCAGCCCTGACCGGATTAAAAACCTGCGCAGGATCTTTATTACCGCCTGTGGTACCGCTTATCACGCTGGAGTAGTGGGCAAGTACGTCATTGAAAAACTGGCCCGCCTGCCGGTGGAGGTGGACATTGCTTCGGAGTTCCGTTACCGTGATCCTATGATCAATCCCGGGGACCTGGTCATCGTAGTCAGCCAATCCGGAGAGACGGCCGATACCCGGGCCGCGCTGCGCGAGGCCAAAAGCCGGGGCGCCCACGTGCTGGCCATCACTAATGTGGTGGGCAGCTCGGTGGCTCGTGAAGCCGGCGACGTAATTTACACCTGGGCCGGGCCGGAAATCGCCGTGGCCTCTACCAAGGCCTATGTTACCCAGTTGATTAGCTTCTACCTGTTGGCTTTGTGGTTGGCTGAAAAACGGGGGACCGTTACTCCCAAAAAGCAGCAGGAACTGCTGCAAGCGATGAAAACTTTACCCGGCGATGTGGAAGCAATCCTGCACGCATCGGACCGGGTGGAACAGTTGGCACGTACCTATGCCGGTTACGAAAATATTTTCTTTATCGGGCGCGGCCTGGATTACGCCGTGGCGATGGAAGGCAGCCTGAAACTCAAGGAAATTTCGTATATTCATGCCGAGGCGTACGCCGCCGGGGAGTTGAAGCACGGTACCCTGGCCCTGGTTGTGCCCGGTGTTTGTGTAATAGCCCTGGCCACCCAGCCGGAGCTTTTTGAAAAAACGGTCAGTAATATCAAGGAAGTCAAGGCACGTGACGCCGAGGTCGTGGCCCTTACCTTCGAAGGAATGACCGCCATCAAAGAAGTAGCCGATCACGTCATCTATCTGCCGCCGGCTCACCCGACCCTGGCCCCGGTACTGGCGGTAGTGCCGCTGCAGCTCTTTGCTTATTACGCCGCCGTCGCCCGCGGCTGCGAAGTCGACAAACCGCGGAATCTGGCCAAATCGGTCACGGTGGAGTAGAAGAGAAGGGCCGCCGCAAGGCGGCTGTGTAGAGAAGATAAAGTTGTACACTAGAAAATAATGTTGTACTGAAAAATAAAGTTGTACACTACCCCAGCGTAAAATCTGGGGTTTTTCTTTTATAGAGATCAACAAAAGAAATCCAGCTTTAATAGAAGTTGATGTAAGGCGATATGGTATGGTGCCCCTTGATTGTTATGCACAGTTTGTTAGTACATTTTTTGCAAACCCGTTCTTGTAGCATACCAAGTTGAGTTGTGAAAACTTACATATCTTGGGTTTTTTCTATTTGGTTATTCTACCTGTTTGACCTATAGAGGGTGATGTAGGGCTGTCCCCAATTTTTCCCATACACTTCAGCTATCTTGGTTAGATGTTCATCTGAAGCACTGGATTTTATCTCATCTAGGTAGCTGAAAAATTTGTCTATTGTGTTTAATGAAAAAAGGCGGGTACCATAATTAATTTCGTTACATAGTGGGACTTCTCGCAAAAGACCATAGCATTCGTTATCGATAAACATTGCGTCACAGTACGGCAATAATACCGAGATTAGTTCAATATCGGTAATCATTCCACGACTTGGTAATCGTTTCTGTCCCGCAGCGGCTTTTCTGGCTAAAGCTGCATAAAGCATAGCCGAGATTCTTAGAAACGGGACGTTCTTTAATGAAGGAGATCTAAGATATGCTACAATCTTAGACATTATTTCATCTTCATTAATTCCCGCCCTACGGAACACATCCGTGATAGAGTGTATTAGATTAACCGGGGAAGGGGGAAAAGCAATCTCGTTGGTTACTGCTGCTTGTCCAGTCATTACTTTGACCAGCTTTCCTAACCAATTGCAATAGACTTGCAAGACCGTGCGACCAAATGCCATACACTCATCTTCAAATGTGTCCTCAAAGGACTTATTTATTTTCTGCCATTGACGGAATACATCCAAAAATCCTGTGTGTACTTTCTCTCTAGTTTCTCGTAGCTTGTCCAAAGAATCTTGGTCTCTTTCCCAATTAACTGATATGATATATGGTTCTTGCCAAGCATTGATGTTTCCATGAACAACGGAGTTAATATCTAAATTAGGGGGCTTATCTTCTTCATTGCCCAGCCAGTTTTTAGCATGTTCGCATATCTGAAACCTTTTAATATCTTCGTGGTGATAGAAGCTAACCCCATGTGAAAGCAATTCATACATACGTTTAAGAGTGGGGTAGAACGGTGAAAGGAGTGACTCACTAGTATGAAAATCGGAATCAGGGCAAATGATTAGCTGAAGTTTACATAAAGTATCCAGCTTTTCAAATAACGTTCTCCAAATGGGATCGATAGTTCCTTTCTGGTATGCTTTAGTATTAGGGTTAAGACTTTTCATCATGTTGCTAAGCGCCATCTGATCGATGTAGATTACCTTTTTGTTCAGTGGCGGGAGCAAATAACTGGACGAATGCCAGCATTTTTTGCATCGTCTTACATAGTGCTGGTCGTATATTGATAATACCCCGAAGCTTTTTTGGTCACATTTCGGACAAGTACGATAGGGGGGACGGATAAAGTTTTTAGGATCTATTATAATCTCCATGCCCCCACAGACCTCCTAGCCATTATCTTTTCGTTGAACGGAGCTGAAATTTTGAAGCGACTATTGGGTTGTTTAGCCTAGACCAATATACCCGTTAAGATTATCAAAACAATTATACCCCAGAGGGAAAACTAGTTTAAACGGTAGTAAAAAGGATCCTGAAAAAATTCTGTAGGATTTGAGGGTCAAGTCCAGATTTGGTGTATAAAATCCCCTCTGGTAGGGTAGCTGTTTCCCATGCAACTTTGTCTTGCTGGTTTACATTTGTTGGCTCGTTCTTTTCAGTTCTTTTCCACTCCCAGTATTCATCCATGTTCAGATAGACACGGGGTACTCCATGCCTCATGCTGTGCCATTAACAGGGCCCCGATAAGACGTTCTGCCGATACCTGATTAGGGAAGATACGAATGACTCGTTCCCTTCGTCGGATTTCCTCGTTGAGACGCTCCACGCCGTTAGTGGTCCGAAGTCGCTTTCGATACCGCTCGGGCAGGGCCATCACTGCTATGGCGTCCTCAAAACCAACTTCCAGCCGTTCCACCGCCTTGGGAGCCCGATCGGCGTAGTCCCGGCTTGCCTTGTCCATAAGCCGGGGCGCCGTTGCCAGGTCCGGTGCGTCGAAGATCAACCGCAGCCGCCCGTGCAGTTCGCGTTGCAGAAACTTGGGGCAGGCATCCAGGACATTGCGGACAAAGTGGGTTTGCCCAGCACTCAGAGAACCTGAGTGCTGGGTACCATGTTGCCCCCTGAAAGTGGGTCTCTACGGCTTTCACAAGGCCTTTATGGTCATCAGAGGCGACCAGGTCCACCCCGTGCAGCCCTCGCTCCTTGAGACGAGCGAAGAATTCAGATCAGCTAGCCTCCGTTTCACTGTCGCCGATTATCAGCCCCAGGATATTTCACGGCAGCCTTCCCGGTTGCTCCCGGTAGCGACCGTACTCGGCCATCCTTTCGCACGCGGATCACCAGGGCATCTACCAGCAGGAACGGGTATTTCTGATGAGCCAAGCTCCTTTCATTCCATTCGTGCAGCTAACGCAGTCCTGACCCCATAAGGCACCGCGTGAATTTTTAAACACCTCCGACTTGCTAGGTCTTCGGTGTTTAGTTCTAAGGGGTGGGGAATTTTTCCCCGGTGATTATGGGGATTTTATCACCGGTTTTAACAGAATATTGGTCGTTAAAAGTTAAATATAAAAATTTTTTCTTTTGCAATGTTATTTTTCGACATCGTTCTGCTAACTGCCTCTGATATTATTATATAAATCGGATATTGGATTGAAAGGATGCGCAAGGGGCGATGTTTAAACGAGAAGATTATGAAGAGTTAGAATATGATAAGCTAAAGTCTTATGCTTGCAAAAGCCGTGATGCAAAAAGAACTTATGATACCGAAGAACACGAATATAGGACAAGATATGAAAGGGATAAAGACAGGATAATTTATTCAAGAGCTTTTAGGAGGCTCGAATATAAAACACAAGTATACGTCTTCGATGTTGATGACCATGTGAGAACACGACTTACCCATACCCTTGAGGTTAGTCGGATAGCTAGAAACATTGCTCGGGTTTTAGGAGTAAATGAAGATCTTACAGAGGCGATTGCATTAGGGCACGATTTAGGCCATACGCCTTTCGGCCACGCTGGTGAAAAAGCCTTAGATGAAATTTTATCAAACAATGGCCACTGGGGTTTTAAACATAACGTTCAAGGCGTTCGAATTGTAGATAGATTGGAAAAGAAATATTTTTCGCATGATGGCCTAAATTTGACTTGGGACGTCAGAGAGGGGATCCTCAAACATACGAAATTACCTGATGGACTCCCTCCTGAAAGATACCCCACCAATTGTAAAGACTTAGCGTTAAATATTCCTTTTTCTACAACAGTAGAGGGGCAGATTGTTAATGTAGCCGATGAAATCGCCCAAAGGTGCCACGACTTGGACGATTGCTGGGAGTTGGGGCTTATCGATTTTGACCGCCTTAAAAAGCTCGAAATATACCAGGTGATACAGGATTTTTATCTAGAGGAAAGGAAATATGATATGAATCATGAACTTGTCAAAAGAGAAGAAGAAGACAAAAAAAGGCTTTTCACGCGCTGTCTTACGAGTTTTCTGATTACTGATGTTATTAGGCATTCTGACGAGGTTTTATTCCTCGTTGGAAAAA
Source organism: Peptococcaceae bacterium (assembly GCA_017656185.1). Taxonomy (GTDB): domain Bacteria; phylum Bacillota; class Desulfotomaculia; order Desulfotomaculales; family JACDOK01; genus JACDOK01. The sequence continues at coordinate 21,782 of JACDOK010000021.1, forward strand.
GAACTCAAGCCTCGGGAAATAGATAAAGAAGTAATTCAACATAGCCCCACAGTGAAAAAAATGGTAGAAGATTTTAAAAATTTAATTGAAAATAAGATATTTAATTCTCCAGGGGTTAAGAGATTAGACAGCTCTGCTAAATCGGTAATCGAACACCTATTTAATACTTTCGCTGAGTTTCCAGAGCAACTTCCAAAAACTACTCAGGAAAAGTATAGAAAAGCTAGGAAATTGGGTAACGGAAACGAGTTGCTCGTCATAGCAGACTATATCGCGGGAATGACTGACAGGTATGCATACAAACAGTTTAAGGGTACCCATGTGTTAAAAAATAAGTTTTCTCAAGTATAATATAAAACTTAGACACAATTTGGTCACGTAACTAGCCGATACAGAGTGAGTCAACAGGTTCCGGGTATTTTTCCTTCCCAGAAATGGTGTTGTGTGGAACCTTATTGAAAGACAGAGAGTCCCTGGCCGTTTGCCACTTCTAACACACCTGATTTGTTAGGATCAGTCCCACTCCCTCTCCGGGTAACCAAACAGGTGCTACACGATCGATGGAATACAGCGCTGCCTCCTTATAGGTGTCGGTTTTACCGGCTTTCTAAGAGCCGGTGCGAAGGAGGGCCTCTCCAGTTCTGAAGTGTGCCTTCCTAACATTCCGTTCCCCTTACGCCGGGAGGTTCTTCGGTGCTGCGATCCAAGTTCTTCACACCTTCCATGGCCTTCGCCTGGCCTACCAAGGCTCGGCTCCTCCTGGTCCCTGGTTTCCCAGGGGGGGTCTTACGACGCGGCAGGATTCACTTTATGTTACGGACTGCTAGGTCGCTCGCACCCTAAAAGGTACTTTCTCACGGCGCTTCGGTGCTGGGATCTCTCCTCACACCGGCTGTTAGCTACAGGGCGGCTTGGCCCTTACCCTGGCCCAGCGCTTAGGAAGCTCTTAAATTACAAGCCCTACTGAGTGCTGGGCTGGTACACTTCAGCTTAGCTGGACACGCGCAGTCCTGACCCCATGAGGCTCCCGTCCCTTGAAATGCCTGTCGTTACTGGAATCTTATTTTTAGTCGTCACACATGAGTATGTAGGATTAAAAAAGGTGAGTAACATAGTTAACTAATTTCTTTATGCACCAACAAATAACGACATTTTTCAACAAGGATTTTTTAAGCAATAAATTGAACTAAAAAACCAGTTGCAGGAAAACCTTGATTTTTTGTCCACATGTCTTAACCTTGAAAAACTCTGCTTTTCAAAAGGCTTTTTGCTGAAAAAGGCTGGATGAAGGAGTAAAATAATACAAAATGAGTACAGTCCTGTTGGCTAACATTGGAAATTCAGATCTTAGGTTTGAAGGGCGGTCTTAGAGGATTAGAGGGCAAAGGGGAAAGAGATTTTAAAGGGGCTTCAAGAGGATTTTGAACTGTATCGCTTGGAACTGGAATTTCCCATTTTAGAACCAATCATTAAAGAACTGAACAAGATAACCCTGCTTATACTCTTTGCTACCGACCAGCATCAGGGGACTACCGAAGAACGATTTTGGAAACGAGATACTTTGCGTGTACAGGACGACGATTACTTGGCTACTTTTTAGAAACAGGAGGAGCCTGATGGCACGTAAAAAGAAGGCCAACAAAGAAAAGCGCATCATCGAAACCTATGAACATAAGGACAAGCAGCGCGTCAACAACCCACCAGTTGGGCTGGTGACGCCGGAAACCGACCCCGACACTGGGCGGAAGAAGCGCTACGCCTACGACCCTCACCTGGACCCTCAACTAGTTTGGGCGGGCAAGGCGGAGCACACGTCCTTTGAAATACCTACGGTTTCCTTGCACGTCCATGAGCGGATTGCACCGCGCACCATCATCGAGGCGGTCAGGAAGCGTAATGGGAACGGGGCGCAGCAACTTTCTCTGTTTGAAACCGAACGCCAGGAGCCGCTGCGTCAGGCCATTGCGTTCTATAAACACGCCCACGGCTGGTCGAACCGCCTGATCGCCGGCGACAGCCTGCTGGTGATGAACTCGCTCTTGGAAAAAGAGGGGCTGGCCGGCAAGGTGCAGATGATCTACATCGACCCGCCCTACGGCATCAAGTACAGCTCCAACTTCCAGCCCTTCGTCAACAAGCGCGACGTAAAGGACGGCAAGGACGAGGATCTCACAGCCGAGCCGGAGCAGATCAAGGCCTTCCGGGACACCTGGGAGCTGGGCATCCACTCCTACCTCACCTACCTGCGTGACCGGCTGCTTTTGGCCCGCGAACTGCTCACCGAGAGCGGCAGCATCTTCGTGCAGATCAACGACGAGAACGTTCACCACGTGCGCGAGTTGATGGATGAGGTGTTTGGGGCAGAAAACCTGGTAGTCACAATCTGTTTCAAGAAAAAGGCATATCAAGATGCGGCTGCTCTTGCGCCTGTTAATGATTACCTTGTTTGGTATGCTAAAGATAAAAGAAATCTCAAATTTAGGCCTCTTTACGTAGAACGCACGTTTGAAGGAGATGTAGGTAAATTCACACGAATTGTCTCACCCGAAGGTAATGATTGGGCAACTTCATCGTTTACGGAAAAAGAACTGGGCGAGAAACTGGCCCAGGGGTGGCGTCTGATGAGACATGATTATCCACTTGTGAGCCAGGATCCCTCGCCATTGCCAACGCCTTTCAAGTTTGAGGGCGTAACATACGAGCCCCCTTCTAATCGTCATTGGAGTGTTAGGTTTCCTGATGGGTTGGAACGGCTTGCATATGTTGGGCGGCTACGCGGTACAGGAACTCGTTTATTCGCAAAAGTCTTCTGGGATGATAGACCCATTACTCCCCTCAATAACTTCTGGGACAATCTCAAGGGTGCGGCAAACCCGGTTTATGTCGTACAGACGTATGAAGTAGTTATCCAACGCTGCCTGCTGATGACCACCGACCCCGGCGACCTGGTGTTCGACCCCACCTGCGGTAGCGGTACTACGGCCTATGTGGCCGAAAAATGGGGCCGGCGTTGGATCACCTGCGACACGTCCCGCGTGGCCATTGCCATCGCACGCCAGCGGCTGATGACCGCCGTCTTTGACTACTACGAACTGGCCCACCCGGAGGAAGGCGTGGGCAGCGGGTTCAAGTACAAGACCGTGCCGCACATCACGCTTAAGTCCATCGCCAATAACCCGGAGATTGACGGCATCTATGCCCGCATGCACCCGGCCATCGAGCAGGCCCTGGCCGAGCTGAACACGACACTTCGTGAGAATTCTCCGCAGCCCTTCACCGTCACCCGGGGCGGACGAGCCGGAAAGCAGGTGGACTTCCGCAAGCCCGAAGGCGAAATGGTGAAACTCCCCTCCGGCCAGGAGGCCCCGGCCGGCGCACTGCTGGAATGGGAAGTGCCTTTCGATTTCCCCACCGACTGGCCGGATGCTGCCCGCAAACCCTTCGCGGCATTCCACGCCGCCCGGCATGCCATGCAGAAGGCGATGGACGAAGCCATCGCTCGTCATGCACCGCAAGAAACGCTCTACGACCAGCCGCTCGTCGATCGCAAGAAGGTGCGAGTGACCGGTCCGTTCACGGTGGAGGCGGTGCCCGCTCCGGCGGTCAGATCGGTGGACGAGATTCTCGAAAGAAAACCGCCCGAGGAAGGGGACGTTTCTGTGGCCCGTTCCGGAGAAACCCAGCGCCAGGCCGAATGGCGCGAGGAACTCCTGCGCACCGGCATCCGCGGTAAAGCCGGGCAGCACATCCGCTTCTCCCGGCTGGAGCCGCTTCCCGGCTGCCGCTGGCTGCATGCCGACGGCGAGACCCGCCCCAGCAATGAGGGCGCCGATTCGGTGCGCGAAGATGCCCCAACCTACAACCCCATGCGGGTGGTGGTCTCCTTCGGCCCCGAACACGGCCCGCTGGAGCAGCGGCAGGTGCAATTGGCGATTGAAGAGGCGCAAACCCTGGTGCCCAGACCCAAACTCATCGTCTTCGCGGCCTTCCAATTCGACCCGGAAGCGGCCAAGGACATCGACGAGACCAACTGGCCCGGCGTCACCCTGCTGAAAGTTCAGATGAACGCGGATCTACTGACCGCAGACTTGAAGAAGAAACGCGCCAGCAACGAATCCTTCTGGCTCATCGGCCAGCCGGACGTACAGGTAGAGCGCATCACCGAAGGTGAGCACAAGGGCAAACTGCGCGTCTCGGTACACGGTTTCGACTATTACAACACCAAGACCGGCAACATTGAATCCGGCGGCGCGGATAAGATCGCCCTATGGATGCTGGACACCGATTACGACGGCCGCAGCCTCTACCCGTGGCAGGTCTTTTTCCCCATGGCCGGTAAGAACGAGGGCTGGGCGAAACTTGCCCGAAACCTCAAGGCCGAGATTGATCCCGATTTGATTGAAGCCTACCGCGGCACGGTCTCGCTCCCCTTTGAGCCCGGAGAGCACAAACGCATTGCCGTTAAAATCGTGGACGACCGGGGCATCGAAAGCCTGAAAGTGCTGGAGGTGAACTGATGGCCAAGACCACCATCGACCGGTTGATCATCAACTCGCCCTACGAGGAGCCCAAGCACTACTGGCGCTACGACCCCGCCACCAAGCTGTTTGACCTGGTCGAGGGTCGCCGCCCGGCCGGCTATGTTGTCGCCACGCCGGGCTCCAAAACTTTCGACGACCCCGGAATCTTTGTGGAAATCCCGCTGGTCAACCAGATCCGCCCGCGCGTCAAGGCCTGGCGCCAGGCCGGTTACCCGGGCGTCACCAGCATCACCAAGCGCCTGCTGGAATACTGGACCGACCCGGAAGAATTCGACACCCGCCGTTTCTTCTTCGCCCAACTGGAGGCCATCGAAACCCTGATCTGGCTGACCGAAGCCCCCGCCGCCGAGCGGGTGGGCATTGAAATCCCCGGAGACGGCGGCGCATTTCCGCGCCTGTGCAGCAAGATGGCCACCGGAACCGGAAAAACCATCGTCATGGCCATGCTGATCGCCTGGCATGTGCTCAACAAGGTCGCCAACCCGCAGGACCTCCGCTTCTCCAAATACGTGCTGGTCATCGCCCCCGGGTTGACCGTCAAGAGCCGCCTGTCGGTGCTCCGTCCTTCCGATCCGAACAACTACTATGAGGCTTTCCGCATCGTTCCGCCGGCCCTGCTGGACAAGTTGCGGCAAGGGAAGGTACTCATCCATAACTGGCATGCGCTTTCCTGGGAAAGCGAAGAGCAGATCCGAAAGAAGCGCAGCGTGGATAAACGCGGCGTCAAGAGCGACGAAGCCTACACCCGTGAAGTGCTGGGCGAGATGGCCAATGCCCGCAACATCCTGGTGATCAATGACGAGGCGCACCACGCCTGGCGGGTGAACCCGGAAGCCGTCGGCAAATACCTGCGCAGCCGCGACCTGAAAGACAGCGCGGAAGAGGCCACTGTCTGGATCGGCGGCCTGGATCGTATCCATCGTACCCGCGGGATTCTGCGCTGCCACGACTTCACGGCCACCCCTTTTGCGCCATCAGGTAAACGCAGCGGCGAAGAGACGCTGTTTAGCTGGATTGTCAGCGACTTTGGGCTGAACGATGCCATCGAATCGGGTCTGGTCAAAACCCCGCGGGTGGTCATCCGCGACGATGCCGTTCCCGACGCCAAAACCTATAAATCGCGCCTGTACCACATCTACAACGACCCGGAAGTCAAAGACGACCTGAACCGTCGGGCCAGGCCGGAGGAGCCGCTGCCCGATTTGGTGCTGAATGCCTACTATCTCCTGGGTTATGACTGGCGGGAGACCTACAAGGCGTGGCAGCAAGCCGGCCTGCCTACACCGCCGGTGATGATCACCGTCTGCAACCGCACCGAGACCGCGGCGCGCGTCAAACACGCTTTCGACCGCAGACAGATTCATATTGACGAGTTATGCGAACCGGGATACATCCTGCATATCGATTCCAAAGTGCTGGAAGAAGCCGAAGCCCAGGATGAACCGGCCATTCCCCTACCGGCCGCCACTGAAGACGAGGATGAGGAAGAGAGCGCGCCGGAACCCAAGCTGACCAAAGCCCAGCAGGCCGAGTTGTTGCGCCGAACGGTGGACACAATCGGCCGCAAGGGCGCGCCTGGAGAACAGATCCGCAACGTCATTTCGGTTGGGATGCTTTCCGAGGGGTGGGATGCCAAAACCGTGACCCACATCATGGGGCTACGGGCTTTTACTAGCCAGTTGCTGTGCGAGCAAGTGGTCGGCCGGGGCCTGCGCCGCACATCCTATGAGGTCAACCCCGAGACTGGGCTGTTCGAACCGGAGTACGTCAACATCTTTGGCGTGCCGTTTACCTTCCTGCCGCACGAGAGGGGCAAGGATGGGCCTCCGCCGCCGCCCACGCCCAAAACCCCCGTCGAACCCGATCCGGCCAAACGCCGGTATGAAATCCGCTGGCCCAACGTGGTGCGGATCGAGCACGTTCTGCGCCCCACCTTAACGCTGGATTGGTCCAGGGTCACATCTTTGACGTTAGACGCGGCCCAGACGGCCCAGGTTGCCGAGTTGGCTCCAATCTTGGAGGGCAAGCCGGATGTCACCCAAATCAGCCGGATTGAACTGGAGCGGCTGGCGCGCGAATTTCGCACGCAACGCATCATCTTCGAGGCTGCGCGTGATGTATTCGATCAGATGCAGGCCGAGTGGCGCGGCAGTAAAGAAGTGCTGCTGGCCCAACTGGTGCGCCTGGTAGAGCAATTTATTCGCTCCGACAAGATCGTCGTCACCCCACCGCTGTTTTACCAGGATGAACTGCGCCGTCGGTTGATCATCACCCTCAACATGTCGCGCGTGGTGCAGCACATTTGGGACGCCGTGCGCTGTGAAAACACCGAGCGGCTGGAACCCGTATTTGATAGCGACCATCCCATTCGCTCAACGGGTCAGATGCGCACCTGGTACACCGGCAAACCGTGCCAATATACCAAGAAGTCGCACATCAATGTCTGCGTCTACGACAGCGCATGGGAGGCATCCGACGCCTTTCAATTGGACCAGAGCGAACTGGTAGATGCCTGGGTCAAGAACGACCACCTGGGTTTCGAGATTCTTTATGTGTATCGCGGAGTGGTGAAAAAATATCGACCCGACTTCCTGGTCCGACTGAGCAATGGCGACATGCTTGTCCTGGAAACCAAAGGCCAGAAGACAGAGGAAACGCGCGTCAAACACAACTATCTGGATGAATGGGTGCGGGCGGTCAACGAGCATGGCGGATTTGGCCGCTGGTATTGGGCAGTAGCGTACCAACCGGGAGAGATACGGGACATCCTGAAGCGCCATGTAGGTTGCGACTAATTCACCAGGAGGGGTCACCCGTTAAGTAGTTAACTGGAAATTTTTTTAGGAATTCGCTGCTCATGAGTCTGAAACAGAGCACAGTGCTGGGGGAGGACTCTCATCCGGAAGGCATACAATTCCTAGAGACCCTGGCTATCTTCGGTTGGAACGCCGACTACATCCAGACCTTCCGACAAATACTGGCAAACGAAGGCATCGGCAAGGAATTTGTTCTATCGGTGGTGTGCCTGGATCCCTGGCCAGAGCAAAAAATGCCTGTACCCAGAAGAGGTCTGGTTCTGACCCCCGTACGCTTACCTAGACGATGGGGGGATAAAGGGGGTCAGGCTTGCGCGTGTCCAGCTAAGCTGACCCAGCACTCAGTGAACAATAAAGGGGTTATAAGTCCGTTTTGTTTACCGGCGGCTGCTTTAACACTCCTACCAATCGCTATCAGCTCTGAGTGCCGGGCCCCTACATCCCGTATAAGTAAACGTTCAACGTTCAAGGTTCGACGTTGGATTGAGGGTATTTCTCTGGAGTCTTTGTCTGGACAGGATTAACTGAATAAACAGGAATATTTAGGTGATGAGTTGGGGCCTGAATTAATCACGCCAGGCGGAGATAAATTGGGCGGGGGTTAATACAGTAACACCAAGTTGAGACGGTACTGGAAAATGCTTTGCATTGCCGGTAACAATAAAAGTGCCGTCTAGGGCCAGAGCGACTTCTAAGAACGGCTCGTCATCAGGGTCGGGTAACCTTACAGATAAAGGTTGGGCGGCAACCAAAACGCCTTCACTTTCAATCTGTGTTAAGATGGCTTCAATGCCTTCTTTCTTAAAACCAAACTTAGGGCGGTAAAGGACCTCGCGGTATTCGGTGAGGATACGGGAATCATAGACTACCTGTGCCAAACCTCCGGCAACAAGGCGGAGAATGGTCGCGGCATGGCTGTAGGGCTTGAGTAACCCTGAAACCAGAACGTTGGTATCCAATACAATTTTCATTTGGCACGACTCCGCCTAACGGCCTTAATTTCCGCATCAATTTCTTCCATTGACATCTTATCCAAGCCCAGTTGCCGGGACCGTTCATGGATTTTATTGAGAGCCTCCATTGCGCGAACGCGCCGCAAAGTGGTTAGATATTCTTCTACATTTTTCTCGTTAACGCAGGATAAAACGGCTATTGGTTTGCCGTTTGAGGTTACGATCATGTCGCCTTGTTCCTGCAGCCGGCGCCAAATTTCCCCAGATTTCATCCTTAGATCTCGCACAGTAATGAACTGCAAGAGGAACACCTCCTTATACATGGTCTGTGCACAAATTATACACAATTGTGCCACAAAAGTAAACCTTATGATAGGGGCCAGGACTGCGGCGCAAGCCCTTTTCGGCTAAACAATGTTAGACGCTATAAGATAGAATTATACCTACTGCCGTATACAATGAGGTAGTTTTGGAAGGAACCGGCAGACCGGGTGTTGTTGCCAATGCCTCCTGGATTATAAATAAGGAAAGAGGAAATTAATACACATAGCCAATAGTAGTCTAAGATTATAACGCGTTAGGAAGCCCTTCATTGACTATAAAATAGTGAGGGGCTTTTTTGTTGCGCCTGGTGACGGAAAGCTTTTTGAACCGGCGGGTGTTAAGCCGTTCGAGGAGGTCTTTAATAGCACTGTTGAGTTCTGCTAGCGAAAAGAAGGTCCGGTTCCTAAGAGCCTCCAAGATCCAGCGCTCCGCGACCTGCACGCCGGTTTCTACCTTGGCTTTGTCTTTTGGTTTGCGCACCCAAAAACAACTTGACATTGTCGTATAAATATACGATACTTAATACGAATAAAATATGTAATATTTTACGTATAAACACATATCATATTATAGAAAGGAGTATAGTCTTTATGGGAGGGTATATATCGATAATGAAAAACAAACCACTTTTTTCTAGCGAGCAAATTATAAATATAAGTGATTTACAGCGTAAATGGAGAAGTGTTGTTGAACCAAAACTGAATAAACTACCATTTTTGATGATGTTTTCCGGTTCCGAACTAAAAGCTACGATATTAAGCTATGATAAGTTTGAAGAACTTTGGGAAAAGGTTAATGAAGCCGCGGAGCTGCAATTGAAAATGGAACTGTTATACCGTATTTTTGAGAAGGAAAAGAGTGGTAAAGCTCCGGTATCACTTGCTGATGTAGTTTTAAAAACTGATATAACTGCTGAGGAGTTGGAGGCGGCACCGGATGTCGAACTCGAAACTGATTAACCTTTTGCCGGACAATATTAAATTTTATCCCGCTGCTGTAAAAGATTTTCTTAGTTTGGACAAAAGCCGGCAGGTTAAAGTAGTTAAAGCATTGCAGAAAATAGCAAAGGCCCCTTCTGAATTTGGCAAAGAATTAGAGAACCAGGCCAGCAGGCTGCTGGCGGGATACCGGAGTATTTACGTAGATAAGAGGTCAATCCGCATTATATGGAAGATTACTGAACTTAATGTAGTAGAAGTTGCCATAATTGCCGGTATTGCAGAACGTGATGGGATGTTTGCCTATAAATTGGTTTCAAGACGAAAAGATAATTTTGAGAAGTTTATAGAGAAGCTGATTGAAGAACAAAATAAAAAATAAATTATAAGTGCGCCCGGTGGGTAAGGCGTTCCAGCAAGGCAGCTGTCAGGGTTTTTCCCCTCAACACTAACACTTCAATCTACTGGGCAAACGCTAAATTACTGGTTACAGTAGCACTGCGGTGCTCGTACTGCTCGGCAAAGAAGTTGAAAAACAGTTCTGCCCCGGTTCTTGTCTATAATAAGATAGGTTCCAGATATCAATAATGGAGAAATTTTATGGTTCTGATGATCTTCTAGTAAAAAGGCATTTGGTTTTTCCATTATTTATTCCACTGATGGGCATTGTGTAGGGTGGCAATGAACGGGTGCCGAACTAAAAATGACAACCCCGCTTGTTAGGCAAGCGGGGTTTCATATTGGTGTACCCGTTTTAGGATCTATCGACTGGCTTGCAGGGGTTCTCTTATTCGACATTCTTCAACAAAGGGAATACGGGAAAAGTAGCCAAAACGTTTCATAGATCGGTATTAGCAAGATTATTACATTCAAAGATGTTACCTGATGCGTGACAGATGAAAGTAATAGGTTCCGCAACCCTGTTTCGGCGGGATTATTAAGTTTTTTGAGTAGGATGTTAAGATGAACGAGAAAAAATTTGCTAAGGTCGGTGCTTTTGAAGGAAATCTTAAATGGCACCATTGTATCAGAAGACGAAATGAGCTTTATTCTACTGTAATGCCCCCCGGAAATAAGACAACTTTAAGCAGCTGATTTCCGGAGACAATTCCTAAACTGTACCGGTGACCGATAGTCTAAAGCTGAGTGCATACGCTCTTCGTTGTAGAACTTCACCCAGTTAGTTATCACAGCTTCAGCCTCGGTAAAACTACGAAATTGATGCTGCCAGACGCATTCTTCGGCTCAATTACCTGGTGCGGACCCGGGGGTTTGGGCTTTTAACAGGAGAAGTGGGCGCGGGTAAGTCCACCTCCCTGCGGGCCTTTACCCACGGTTTGGAAGCTTCAGCCCACCAGGTACTGTATATCTCGCAGTCGGGGTTATCCCCGCGGCATCTGTACCGGGAACTATGCCTGCAGATGGGACTGACGCCGCCTTTTCTTGCCGCGGATTGCAGCCAATGTGAGAAAGGGGCGGCCAATTAATGTTAGTAACGACAGAATGATGAAAGGGATTGATGATATGCCTAAAATTGCACTTATTATAATCAGTATTCTAGTATTTATTATTTTCTTCGTTTTCACAGTTTCATTTATAGCAAATTTCCTGTTCAACCAAAATGTAAAAAAAGAAGTTAGAGAATTGTTTAATAGTAACGTGGAAAATAAAGATGAAATTATTCAAAAAGCTGATTTGGAAATGTTACCACTCTGCGTTCAAAAATGGCTGGAATATTCCCAAGTGATTGGAAAAGAGAGAATTAGAACGGTTCGCTTAAAACAAAAAGCAGTTATGAGGATGAAAGAAGGACAGCCATGGATGCCTACTGAAGCTGAACAGTACTTTACGATAGACGAACCCGGATTTATTTGGAAGGCCAAAGTTAAAGCTGCTCCATTATTACACATAGTGGGAAGAGATAAGTATTATGAAGGCAAAGGAAACATGCTGATTAAAATTCCTTCATTGATAACGGTTGCGGATTCCAAAGGAAAAGAACTGGATCAGGGTACGCTGTTACGATATCTCGCTGAGACGGTGTGGTTTCCAACTGCGGCTTTAAGCAGCTACATCACATGGGAAGAAATCGATGCAAATTCAGCCAAGGCTACCATGAGCTACAGAGGGGTAACCGCATCAGGGGTATTTATGTTTAACGAGAAGGGTGAAGTTATTAACTTTGTTGCTGAAAGATACGGGCAATTCGATGGACAGTATGTATTGGAAACATGGTCGGTTCTTATAAGGGATTATAAGGAATTTAATGGTATAAGGATTCCTACCAAAGGGGAAGTCATATGGAAATTAAAAACGGGAGATTTCAGTTGGTATCATTTTGAGATTACGGAAATTGAATACAACAAACCAGTTGTTTATTAATAATTCAGGTACTGATGCTAATATTGTGGTGGGCGGGCGCAGAGACCTACCCCTACGATAAGTTACTTAGCAGGGATATACGGGAGCCTTTGCAAGGCTCCCGTGAGCTAAAGAGAAATACCCTATTCTTAGGTACCAGGCACTTAACTTGCAGAGATCTACATTATTTAGTGTTCTGCAAAACATCCCAGAATTCTTGTGGCAGAACGATCTTGGTTTCGGATACTCTTTTAAGAGGATAAATGTGTTTTCTGTCTCCGGTAACCAAATAATGGGCCTTCCCTTCAACAGCACATTCCAGGATACGGTTGTCATCTTCCTTGGATTTAATTAAAGAGAGGCGTATCTTGGGATTAATTATCAAAGCAGCACTGTTCTCAACAACTTCTACCATTGTTTTCACGTTTTCTACCGGCAAACCAAATTTATTCCTTAGAATGCGGTCCAACTCAGTTAATATAAACGGGGAAGTTATAAGCTTGTAGCGTCCATAAATGGCATACCGTATTATCTTGTCGGGGATTCCGCCCGGGAAAACCAAGCCAGAGATGAGAACATTCGTATCCAGTACCGCACGTAACATCTAACGGCTTTTAATGCCTCTCCTGGTCAATCAATCGTTCAATGTCATTTTCATCTTGTATCCCCAGTTCTCCGGCCCGGGCCGAAGCGGTCATCTGAACAGTTTCGTATTTCCGCAAATTAATATATTGGCGCAATGCTTCACGTACCATTTCGCTTTTGGTTCGTTGTTCTTTTTGAGCTAATTCTTCTGCTTGCCGAGCCAACAGTGGAGGCAAAGATACGCTCCATACCTTAGTTTCCCGCATATACTCACCCCTTGCGAATACTCTGTAATACTAAGTATTACTCGACTGTTTTCAGTATATAAGTGATTACTATTGATGTAAAGGGGATAAAGGGGGTCAGGCTTGCGCGTGTCCAGCTAAGCTGGAGTGTACCAGCCCAGCACTCAGTGAACAATAAAGGGGTTATAAGTCCGTTTTGTT
>JACDOK010000022.1 GCA_017656185.1 Peptococcaceae bacterium
ATACCGGGGGCTCAGGCGGATACCGTGAAGCCAATATTTCCCGGTGACAAGGTATCGGCCAAGAAACCGGTACTGGACGATCAACTGGTGCAGCAGTTCCTCAATACCCATGCCGGACGCCAGACCGTATTATCCCGGGGAGACCGTCAGGTACAGGTGAATGCCAGGATACCGGGGGCTCAGGCGGATACCGTGAAGCCAATATTTCCCGGTGACAAGGTATTGGCACCCAAGGACGGCCCTCCGTTAAGCGAGATGGGGAAAGATCACGGGACGCCCGGTGTAAATGGAAGTGTAAATAACTCGACACGCGTGACATCTTGGTATGCGGAGAGCAATTTCGGCCGGGGACAAAACCAGGTGAATGTTCAGACCAATGCTGCTCCCGCCGGGACGGACAAGCAGGTAGAGTTGCCGGCAGCAGACGGCCGGGGGAGTATTGCAGGGCCGCCAAACACTGCGGCTTCCCAGGCGCAGGCCGTAGGGTCTTCTTCGGATGCTCTACCCCTGCCTCCGGGCGAACAGGTGGTGCACGAGGTGCTGCGGCAGCTGCATATCGTCCGTGACAGGCCCGGCCAGGTAGTCCAGGCCCGCCTGACGCTGGATCCGCCCCACCTGGGGCAGATCACCGTTAAGCTGTCCCTGAACGGGGGCGAGCTTACGGCCCACTTTCTCACGGGAGATCCGGGGGTGAGGGATGCCATTCAGGCCGCCCTGCCGCAGCTGCGGGAGTTTCTGGCGCAGCAGCAGCTGCAGTTGGGCCAGGCCAGCGTAAACCTTGCTCACGGTGATGGCCATGAGGCTCCTTCGCGCGACCAGGCGGGGGGACAGCGATTTTACCACCCGCAAGCCGATGTGGCTCCGGGGGGAGACAATGTGTTCCACGCCCGGGAGGGCCCGGCTATAGGGCTGGTTAATTATCTGGCGTAGTGGGAGGTGAGTTCTTGGACATTCAACCACTGTCTACCGCCGGTAACTTGACCGGCAAAACCGGGAGCGTAGGCAGCATCCTGGACAAGGATGCCTTTATGAAGCTTATCCTGGCCCAGTTGAGCAATCCCAATCCTTTTAAGCCACAGGATATAGAACAGATGATGAACCAGTTCATACAGTTGGGCCTGCTGGAGCGCATGCTTTCCATCGAAGACCAGATCAAGAACCTCAACCGTACCCAGGCGCTGGCCCAGGCTTCCGCTCTCATAGGACACGAGGTAACCGTGGCAGACGGGGAAGCTACCGTTACGGGGATTGTTGACCGGGCCACCATCAGTGGAGACCGGGCCTCCATTATTATTGACGGGAAGGCCTACGCTTTGAGTAACGTCATTCAAGTTGGCAAAGAAAAGGTCGACCAAACGGAGCAGCTGGATCAAGTCATTGCACTGCTGCAGCAAATTAAGGAACAGGGTGAAAACAGCGGCTAGGAAGACAGCAGCAACAGTGCAAGCTCTTTGTCTTCCGGTTCCTGAAGTTGAGGAGTAGGTGAGGAGAATGGCGATTGACAGAGTGCCGGGAGCGTCAATAACACCGGTACAAAAGGTTTCCCAGTCGCAACCGGCGCGGGGTCCGTGGGCACCGCAAAGGCCCGGCGTCCAGCCGTCCTTTAAAGACGTTTTGGCCGGGGTCCAAAAGCGGTCACTTAAAATTTCGGCGCACGCGCAGCAAAGGCTGCAGGAAAGGCGGATCAATTTAACGCCGGATGACATGGCAAAAATTGAGCAGGCGGTAGCCCGTGCCGAAAGCAAGGGCGCGCGGGACTCGCTGCTCATTTACGGTGACTTGGCCCTGGTAACCAGTATCAAGAACCGCACCGTGGTGACGGCTGTGAACGGGCCGGCGATGAAAGAACACGTGTTTACCAATATCGATAGTACTATCATCATAAAGTAGGCAGCCGGTCCTTCGGGAGGCTGCGGGCTGCGGAATGACCGAAGCAGCCCTAGTTCTTAAGAAAGGGAGGACAAGGATATGATTCGATCGCTTTATACCGGTATTTCCGGTTTGCGCAACCACCAAATCCGCATGGACGTGGTGTCGAACAACATCGCCAATGTAAATACCACCGGTTTCAAGGCCGGGCGGGTGAACTTCCAGGACGTCCTGGCCCAGACCGTCGGTACTACCGGTATCAACCCGGCTCAGGTGGGTTTGGGTATTACCCTGGGCGGTATTGACACGCTGCACACCCAGGGTGGTTTGCAGAATACGGGCCGGTCGCTGGACCTGGCCATTGAGGGTAACGGGTTTTTTGTACTAAATACCAAGAATGATGCGAGTGGTAAGTACACCTACACGCGTGATGGTACTTTTTATGTCAGCGGAGATGGCTACTTGGTTACTGCCCAGGGCCAGTATGTGATGGGCAGCGATGGTACTAACAATGTGGCGATCAACCTTACGCAGCTGGATACGGATGGCGACGGCACATACACTGCTGCCGACCAAAAGGACTGGGACGGCGTTGCCGGTGTGGAAGACTTACCTGTACAGCAGATCGACTCCATCCAGATTGATGAAAACGGCTATGTCTATATCAATGGTTATAATGTGGCTACCGGAACCGGCAAAATACAGATATCCATAGCTAACTTCGCCAATCCTATGAGCCTTACCAAAGCTGGTAGCAACCAGTTCGAACATACCCCAGGGTTAACTAAACCTGACACCGAGACCGACGCTTTTGGTGCACCGGGAACTCCGGGACGGGGTATTATCCGCTCGGGCTACCTGGAGATGTCCAACGTAGATTTGGCGCAGGAGTTCACCAACATGATTACCACCCAGCGCGGCTACCAGGCCAGCGCCCGGGTCATTACCGTTTCGGACAGTTTGCTGGAAGAGCTGGTCCAGCTCAAACGTTAATTGGCTGGTTAACAAAATAAAGTAAGAAGTAAAGGAGCAGGGGGACATAATGCCGGAAGAACAGAATGCGGGATCACAGCAGCAACCCAAGAAAAAACCCTGGTTGATCATTGTGCTGGCAGCAGTCGCGCTTTGCGGCGCGGCTGCCGCCGGGTACTTCTTCTTCCTGACCCCAGGCGGGGAGTCCGGGGAACCCGAGTCCTTACCGCTGCACAGCTTCAGCTTGGGCAACACGGTGGTCAATCTGGGTAAACCTTACAGCAGTAGTTACCTGCGCGTGGGTATATCCCTTGCTTACCGGGACGAAAGCACAGTCGAGTTGCTTAACGAGAAAAAAGATCAAATCAAAGATCTCATCATTGATATTCTGCGAAGTAAGGACATAGATGACGTGGCTACTGTTGAAAAAACGGAAGCCTTGCGCCGGGAGCTAATGCAGGCCGTAAACAAGGTACTGGAAGGTAGAGGCGAAATACAAGACGTTTATTTCACCGAATTTATCGTCCAATAGGGGGTGGCGGTTTGCTTACCCAGGAGCAAATCAACGAACTAATCGGCTCGTTTGAAAAACAACCGCAGGCGTTGGTGCGCAAAGTACGTTTTCCGGAGCTCACACCCGGCCAAGGTTCAAGAATAAAGACCGGTATCAATTACCTGGGCAACGTGAAAGTCACCTTGATGGCCGTACTTGGTGAAACCTCCTTGAGGATACGGGATATTCTGGCCCTGGAGGAAGGTTCGGTGGTCCCGCTGGATTGTTCCTCCGGGGATGCCGTACAATTGTGGGTCAACAATCAGAAGTTTGCCAAAGGGGAAGTCCTGGTCATCAACGATAACTTCGTGATACGGCTGCACTCGGTGGACGCTCCTCGCAAAATGAATCCGGAAGCGGGGGGCAGCTGATGGACGGCGAATTCTGGGGCGCACTTTTGAGATTATGCATTGCCCTACCTATAACCTTGGGACTGGCCTATGCGGTACTCCGCTTTGGACTGGCACGTCGCTACGGGATCACAGGTGGGCTTTCCCGAAGAATGCAACTGGTAGAACAGATCCCCCTGGGACCCAAAGCGGGGCTCAGCTTGGTGCGGGTCGGGAAAAAGTACTATCTGCTGGCGCATAACGAAGAAACGGTCACCGTGGTGAGAGAGTACGACTCCCTACCCGAGACAATTCCTCAAACGCTGCCGCAACCGCAGTTGGGTAACCTCAAAGATTTGGTGGGTTACTGGAAAAGACGCGGCAGAAGAGGTGAGCACCACGGCCATGAGATTTAACTGGGTGGCACTGTGCTGTTTGGGGATCTTTTTTGCTTTGGTGCCGGCTGCCTATGCCCAACCACTGCCCATTCCCGGTATCGATATTAATATCGGCGAGGCCGGTTCGCCGGGCGAGGTTGTCAACTCCGTCAAACTGCTGATCCTGCTGACCGTTATCGCGCTGCTGCCGGCCTTTATCATAATGGTTACTTCCTTTACCAGGATTGTCGTGGTGCTGTCGCTCCTGCGCACGGCGCTGGGAACCCATAACGCGCCGCCCAACCAGGTCCTGATCGGGCTGGCCCTCTTCCTGACGATTTTTATTATGGCCCCGGTTTACGAGCAGATCAATGACCAGGCCATACAGCCTTTTTTGAGGAACGAGATCGACCAGGAGCAGGCCCAGGAAGCAGCGGCCGCGCCTTTGCGGGAGTTTATGCTGAAACAGACCCGGGAAAAGGACCTGAATTTGTTTATCCGGCTGGCCGAAATTGAAAACCCGCAGCGGGACAGCCTGCCTTTGACCGTCGTAACGCCCGCCTTTATGATTTCAGAGCTCAAGACGGCTTTCCAGATGGGGTTTATGCTGTACCTGCCCTTTGTGATTATTGACATGGTGGTGGCCAGTATCCTGATGTCTCTGGGCATGTTTATGCTGCCGCCGGTGATGATCTCGCTGCCCTTTAAAATACTGCTGTTTATCCTGGTAGACGGCTGGTACCTGGTGGTGAAGTCGCTGGTGGAGAGTTTTGCATGAACAGTGGGGACACGGTAGAGATACGGTAGAGATACGGTAGAGATACAGTGGAGATACAGTAGAGACACGGTAGAGATACGGTAGAGGTACAGTGGAGATACGATAGAGATACAGTGGAGACACGGTGGAGATACAGTAGAGACACGGTGGAGAACCTCGAACGTTGAACGTTGAACGTTGAACATTGGACCTCGGACTTCGAACTTCGGACTTCTAACTTTGAACATTGAACCTTGAACGTTGAACATTGAACGTCGCACGTCGAACGTCGAACGTCGAACGAGGACGGTGAGCAATGTCACCCACAACTGCGATTGAAGCTACCCAACACGCCTTGATGATGGTACTGCTGCTGGCGGCGCCGGCCTTAATCATCGGCACCCTTGTGGGGCTCGTGATCAGCATCCTGCAGGCAATGACGCAGGTTCAGGACCAAATGCTGACTTTTGCCCCTAAGATCATTGCCATTCTGCTGGCTTTGCTGCTGCTGACCCCCTGGTATGTCAATACGCTGATCAGCATCGGGTCCAAATATTTCAACCAAATGGCCGGGGCAGTCGGGTAACGGGAGGTCGAAGCATTGCCGGGATATGAATATCTGGCTGTCTTTTTACTGGTAATGGTGCGGCTCACGGCGTTTGCCGTCTCCTGTCCCTTCTTTACCCAACCATCGGTCCCTCCTATGGCAAAAATAGGTATCGGGTTTACCCTGGCGGCCATCATTTCTCCGCTGGTATGGTCGGCGGCGCCGCACGTAGCCGGTAACATGTTCGGGTTTTTAATGCAGGTGATTGTAGAAGCCGCCGTGGGTTTGGGGATGGGTATTTTTACCAATTTCTTTTTTCAGGCCCTGCGTATTGCCGGGGAGGTAGGCGGCTTGCATATCGGTTTCGCAATGGCCAATATTGTTGATCCCCGGTCAGGGGCGCAGACCTCGGTGCTGGCCAATTTTTTATATGTCTTTGGTCTTGTTTTCTTCCTGGCCATAAACGGGCACCATGTCCTGGTTATGGCCCTTGATAAAAGCTTTGAAATAATACCGCTTGGAGGTGCGGTGTTTACCGGGGCGAGCGCTCAAATTATCACGAAGGATTTTGCCGGGGTGTTTGTGGCGGCTTTAAAGCTCGCGGCACCGATCCTGGCCGTGGTTTTTGTGATCGATGTGGCGCTGGGACTCCTGGTCCGCATGGTGCCCCAGATCAATGTCTTCATGCTTGGTTTTCCGATTAAAATTATGGCCGGTATTTTCGCGGTGGCTGTCACCCTTCCGCTTTTAGGCAGTCTTCTGACCCGCCTGTACGACACCATGGTCCGTGACCTGATGATCTTGATGAAGGGGTTGGCCGGTTAATGCCGGGAAACGACCAGCAGCAAAAAACCGAACAACCTACACCGCGAAGGATCAGCGAGGCCCGCAAAAAGGGGCAGGTAGCGAAAAGTACGGAACTGCAGGGAGCGCTGCTCCTGCTGGTGGTGGCGTTGTTCTTCTACTGTACCCGGGAACATTTCATATGGACCCTGGAACGGTTTATGAGGATGTTTTTACGTAGCTTCACCAGTTATGTGCCCACGCCGGACAATATCCCCCACCTGGTGCTTACCGGAGGCTATTTCCTGGTGCAGGTTTTGGGGCCGGTTTTTGTGGTGGCGGTTATGGTAGCGCTGGTCACCGGCCTGGCCCAGGTGGGCTTCCTTTTTGCGCCCGAAGTTCTCAAGCCCCAGGCATCCCGGATCAATCCGGCCGAAGGTTTCAAGCGCATTTTCAGCACCAGAGGGCTGATGGAGCTTGCCAAGTCGCTTTTAAAGATCTCCGCGGTGGGGGCGCTCTTGTTCTTCCTTATTAAGACCAGGATCCAAGAACTGCTGGTGCTTGCCGAGGCCACGCCCGGGGCGGCCACCTGGTTGATGGCCAGGTTTCTGATCATCGTTATCGGAGCGGCGGGCGCGGCCTACCTGGTCATTGCGCTGCTCGATTTTATCTACCAGCGGCACAGCTATCACAAGCAGATGATGATGAGTAAAACGGAACTCAAGGAAGAACTGCGGCAGACCGAGGGTGACCCGCAAGTTAAGAGCTGGCTGCGCCGGCGGCAGCGCGAGGTGGCCCTGAACCGCATTAAAGATGAAGTACCTAAAGCGACCGTAGTGGTTACCAACCCGGTTCACCTGGCCGTGGCATTGCGTTACGAGGAAGGCGACGAGGCACCCAAAGTAGTGGCCAAGGGGGCCGGCGACTTGGCCAAACAAATCAGGAAGTTGGCGCGGGAACACAATATCCCGCTGGTGGAAAACCCACCGGTTGCACGCATGCTTTTCCGCCTGGTCAACGTTGGGGATACTATTCCGACCAGTTTATACCAGGCGGTAGCCGAAATTCTGGCCATGGTTTACCGCCTGAGTGCAGAACGTAACAGGAAAAAAGCCGCAATGTGACGAATATATGAGAAAGATGGCGCGTTTCGCCGCTCGTTTGTGGGTGTTAATGTTCGGGTAAGGGATAGAAAGGGGGAATAGGATGCTACCGGCAGGTCTGGCCCGGGTAGGAAACTTTACCAAAGAGCATACCGACCTGGTCATCGGAGCGCTTGTCATCGGTATTATTCTCCTGATCATTATTCCGCTGCCACCCCTGGCCTTGGACCTGTTTTTGATCCTCAGTTTTACCCTGGCCCTTTTGATCCTGTTGATCCCCCTGTTTATTACGGATGCCCTGCAGTTTGCCGCTTTCCCGACCCTTCTTCTGGTGGTGACTTTATACCGGCTGGCGCTCAATATATCATCCACGCGCCTGATCTTGGGACAGGCGCAGGCGGGCAACGTCATTAACGCCTTCGGGCAGTTTGTGGTGGGCGGCAGCTATGTGGTCGGCTTTATCATCTTCGTGATTATTACCGTCATTCAATTTGTGGTGATCACCAACGGTGCCGGGCGCGTGGCCGAGGTCGCGGCCCGGTTCACCCTGGACGCTATGCCCGGTAAGCAGATGAGCATCGACGGCGACTACAACGCCGGGCTCATAACCGAGGAAGAAGCGCGGGCCAGGCGTAAGCGCCTGCAGCGCGAGACGGACTTTTTCGGGGCGATGGACGGTGCCACCAAGTTTATCCGTGGTGACGCCATTGCTGGTATTGTCATTGTGCTGGTAAATATTATCGGCGGTCTTGTTATCGGCATCGCGGTACACAACATGGACCTTATGACCGCACTGCAGACCTACACGATATTGACCATCGGCGACGGGTTAGTGAGTCAAATTCCGGCCGTGCTGGTGGCCACCGCCACAGGCGTGCTGGTGACGCGGGCCAACCCCGACGCCAGTTTCGGAAAGGATATATCGCGGCAGTTTTTGACCTTCCCGCGGCTGTTGTTTATTGTCGCCGCCATCCTGCTGATCATGGGCTTCATACCGGCCATGCCCAACCTGCTGTTCCTGACTATGGGCGGTATACTGGGCTATTTCGGTTATATGCTGACCCGGGAGGAAAAGCGCCGGGAAATCAGCCGAGCGGAAGAGGCGGCCGCGCGCAAGGCGCCGGAAAGCCGGGAACCCGAAAACGTGCTGGCTTACCTGCAGGTGGACCCGCTGGAAATAGAAATCGGTTACAATTTGGTACCCCTTGCCAACGAGGAGCAGGGTGGTGATCTCCTGCACCGGGTGGCGGCGCTGCGGCGGCAGTGTGCCCAGGAACTGGGGATCTTCGTGCGCCCCATACGCATCCGGGACAACCTGCAGCTGCAGCCTAACGGCTACGTGTTCAAGCTGCGCGGGGTGGAAGCTGCTTCCGGTGAGGTTATGCCCGGTCACTACCTGGCTTTGGACCCCACTGGGCAGGGCCAAATCAAAGGGATCCCGACCACCGAGCCGACCTTCGGCCTGCAGGCCTGGTGGATTACCGCGGCGCAGAAAGAAGAAGCGGAGCTCCAGGGGTTCACCGTGGTAGATCCTTCTACGGTATTGGTGACCCACCTGAATGAATTTATCAAACAGCACGCCGCCGAGCTGACCGGCCGGCAGGAAGTCAGCGAAATGTTGGAAACGGTGAAGGAAAAGCATCCCGCCGTTGTGGAAGAACTGGTGCCCAACCTTTTGAGCCTGGGCGAGGTCCAAAAGGTGCTGCAGAACCTGCTGAAAGAGCGGGTGCCGATCCGGGACCTGGTGACGATCCTGGAGGCCGTCGCGGATGCGGCCAGGGTCAACCGGGAGACGGACTATCTCACCGAATCCGCGCGCCAGGCACTATCGCGCAGCATCACCAGGATGTACGCCGGGGCGGATAACAAGGTACAGGTAATCACCCTGCATCCCAAGTGGGAACATGTGATCTCCGATTCCCTGCAGCAAACCTCGGTAGGGGTTTACCCGGCCCTGGAACCCCAGGTGATGCAGGCGCTGATAAAGCGCCTGGGAACGGCCATCGAGAAGGTGGCCCAGAAGGGCTTGTCCCCGGTCGTGGTCTGTTCGTCCAAAATCCGCCTGGCGCTGCGCCGGCTGACGGAACGCTACTACCCGCACCTGGCGGTGCTGGCTTTACAGGAAATCGACCCGCAGACAGAGATTGAGGCCCTGGGAACGGTGATGTGGGATGAAGATTAAGAAATATATAGCGGCCAATATGGGAGAGGCGTTGCGGCTGGTGAAAAACGACCTGGGGCCGGACGCCGTGATCATAGCGACGCGGAAAGTAAGGCGTAAAGGTATTCTTGGCTATTTCCTCCCGCCGCGCCTGGAGGTAACGGCGGCCCGTGATGAACAACCCGAGACCCCGCAGGAGAAAAAAGCAGGGGACGTCCCAAAGGAAGCGCCTTCGCGGCAGCGGTTTGACGGGAATCCGGTCACCATTCCCCGTGTTCTGTCCGGGCGCGCGTACCAGGCGGCACCGGCGGCCATACCGGCAGCCACAAGCAAGCCCCGGTACTATACCCTCGAAGAAGCGGCCGTGGTACTGGGTGTCAGTATTACCACAGTACGCAACTATATTAAAAGGAAGGTTCTCAAGGCCGAAAAGAAGGGGCGCCACTGGTATATTGACCGCGCGTCGGTAGAGCAGGCTCGCGAGCAGGTCGGCGGCGGCCGCCCGCAGCCGGCAGCAGTGACGGCACCTGTGGCCGGAGTACCTACCCCCGGCCAAGCCGGTGAAAATGGCAGTTTTTTTGACCGCTGGCACCGGCGGCTGCGGGATATGGAAATAGAAGCGCCCATTGCGGAAGACTTGATGGCTGAGATGCGTGCCCGTATTGACCCTGCCGCTTCTGATGCTGAGAACACGGCTGAGAATTTCGTCAAAAGCCGGCTGAAACAGATGTTGGGACGGGCCTACGGGGGACAGGAATTGCAGCAGTGCCTTTTCCTGGTGGGCCCGACCGGGGTAGGTAAGACTACGACGCTGGCCAAGCTGGCGGCCCGGTTCACGCTGTTTCAAGGCAAGAAGGTCGCCATTGCCACCCTTGATACTTTCCGGCTGGGTGCCGTCGAGCAGCTGAAAAGCTACGCCGAAATTATCGGGATCCCCGTAGAAGTGGCCATGGGCCCGCGCGACCTGGACGATATACTGCAGCGCTACCGCCATATGGACCATATCCTGGTCGACACGGCGGGGCGCCCGTTCAATGATGCCGAACAGGTACGGGAACTGCAGAGCTTTTTGGAGGTAGTGGATCTGCCGCACGATGTCTTCCTGGTGTTGGGCAGCAACACCAAGATGCGGGACATGCGGCGCTGTCTCCGGGAATTTGAGAAAATACAGTATTCCAAGCTGATCTTTACCAAGATTGACGAAACCGAAGCGTTGGGATGTGTTGTAAACACGGTACATAATGTCGGCCTGCCGGTAATGTACGTCACCAACGGCCAGAACGTGCCTGACGATATTAAGCAGGTGGGGGCGGCGGATATTGTCGACCTGCTTTTCAGGGGTGCAGAAAACAATGCGCGATCAAGCCTATAAGCTCCGGAAAATGGTACAACAGCAGCGTTTTGTAACCTGTAACGAGGAACCGGGGCTGGGACCGCGGGTTATCGCCGTGACCAGCGGCAAGGGAGGCGTAGGGAAGACTAACCTGGTGGTTAACCTCGGCCTTTCGCTGGCCAAGATGAACGAGCGGGTGCTGCTGTTTGATACCGATATCGGGCTGGCCAATGTGGAGGTCTTCCTGGGTGTTACCGCCCGGTACAGCGTGCGGGACGTGCTGTTCGGAAATAAGAGCATTGGCGAGATTGTGGAGTCGGGGCCGCATGGCCTGCGCTATATTTCGGGTGGCAGCGGTTTTCTGGAACTGGTCGACCTTGATAACACGCAGCGTTCGCGTGTTTTGGAACTGCTGCGTTACTTTCGAGAGAACACGGACTACATTTTGATTGACACCGGGGCTGGTATCTCGCGCAACGTTTTGAGTTTTGTGGCCGCAGCCGACGAGACCATTATAGTAGTGACGCCGGAACCTACTTCGCTTACGGACGCCTACAGCCTGATAAAGATCCTGGTCAAAATCCGTATGGTGCCGCGGCTGTATGTCGTTGTCAATCGTGCCGGCGATCTCAAAGAAGCGCAAAACACGTTCCAGCGGCTGCGCATGGCCGCCGAAAAGTTCCTGGAGGTAAGTTTAATGCACCTGGGGACGATCTACGAGGACCGTACGGTGGTCTCGGCGATCAAGAAACAGGAACCGCTGGTGATATCGCAGCCAAGGTCGGTGGCGGCCAGGAATGTGGAGGAGATTACGCGCAACCTGGTGCTGGAAAGACCGCACCGGGACGCTGCTAAGGAAACCTTCTTTAGAAAAGTACTACGTGTGTTCGGCTTGGGCTAGGAGGGTATCATTGAAAAATCCGATTACGCTCAAAAAAAAGATTGAGGTTACACGTGTCGGCGAAGAAACTTACTACAATTCCTCAATACAGGATGTCGACAGGGATACGTTTGCCATTGAAATGCCTTATCGCAACACACAGCCCCTGGACTTGCAAAAGGGAGACACGGTCAGCGTGCGCTTCCCCGTGGAAGGTGCCGCTATCGCCTTTGAAACGGTTTGCCTCGGCAGGTTCAAGGAAAACAATGTGGTGTTTTACCGCCTGCGAATGCCGAGCAAGGTACGGCGCATCCAGTTAAGAAGATTCGTGCGGCTCGACTGTTGTCTCGACGTAACTTATGCCGTAGAAACCGCGGGGGATAAAAAGCGTTCGTACCGCACGGCCAAAGCGCTGGACATCAGCGGCGGGGGGCTGCGCTTCGCCGACGAAAAAGAGTACCGGGTAGGTGACGTTCTCCATTTAAAATTCAGCTTACCGCTGCCTGAAGGCAGGACTGACTTTGCCACGCGCGGGCGCATTGTGCGCCGCTACAAAGTTGAAAAAAAAGGCGGCGACTACGTGTGGCATTACGGGATAGAGTTTCTCGATCTCAAACTCCAGGAACAGGATATGATAGTGCAGTACATTTTCCGTAAAATGGCGGAGGGCCAGCGACTGCGCTGGGATGTAAGAATATGGCGGCCATAAAGAAAGTATGGTTTGAATACTACCAAACCAAAGCTCCGGAGCTCCGGGAACAGTTGATCCTGGAATATCTCCCGCTGGTGAAAACGATTGCCGGCAGGTTGGCGGTTCGTTTTGCTTCTTATATTGATCAGGAAGACCTGGAGAGCTATGGCGTTTTCGGGCTCATCGAGGCCGTGGAAAAGTTCAACCCCCACCAGGGGGTGGATTTTGAGGCTTTTGCCTACCGCAGGGTGCGCGGCGCCATACTGGACCAGGTACGCAAGATGTCCTGGCTGCCGCGTCCTCTGTGGCAGAAATTGCAGCATCTCAATAACGTCCGGGAGCGCTTGGAGCGGGAGTCCGGGGGCCCGGTACCGGATGCCGAAGTGGCGGCGGCGGCCGGGCTGGAACTTGCCGAGTTTACCCGGCTGACCAAACATTTTTACACGGCCTCGGTATCCAGCCTGGATGAAGCGGTGGCCCTGCCGGGCGGTGAACAGGTGAGCTGGGGTGACCGGGTGGAAGACCCTCACGGTACGGACCCCCTCCATGTCATCACCGAGCGGGAAGATCACGAACTTCTGGAGCAGGCTGTTAATGATCTGGATGAAAAAGACCGCCTGGTGCTGGCGCTTTACTACCAGGACGGTCTTACTCTGAAGGAAATCGGGCTGGTGTTGGGGGTATCGGAGTCGCGTGTCTGCCAGCTGCACGGGAGGGCGATCAAACGGCTGCGCGACAAGCTGGCCGCCCTGCAGAGCCCTGAAGGAGGTCGTACCGGGTGACCAACCCCTGGCTGTTCACCTTGATATACATCTTTATAACGGCCGGGCTTGTGGGCCTAGTATTCCTGGCGGTCTGGTTCATCATCAAGAAGCGGCAGGGGAAGTCTTTTAACTATTTACTTACCACCGCCTTCCCCGATATTAACGAGGAGCTGGATACCCGGCTGGCCAACCTGGAAAACCGGGTGGACCGGGTCATAACTTTACTCGAGGAAACCAACAGGCGCTTGCAGGGCCTGGAAGAGCGGTGGCCGCAGATGCTGCGGGAAGGCAAGACCGCGGGTGATGACTATGAGCTTTGGTACCGGGTGGGGCGTGCCTTTGAAGAGGGGCGGTCCGTGGAAGACCTGGCGCGCGAGCTGGGCCGGGGCAAGGGTGAAATCGAGTTGATGATTAAC
This sequence comes from Peptococcaceae bacterium, assembly GCA_017656185.1. Classification (GTDB taxonomy): domain Bacteria; phylum Bacillota; class Desulfotomaculia; order Desulfotomaculales; family JACDOK01; genus JACDOK01. The sequence continues at coordinate 13,536 of JACDOK010000022.1, forward strand.
CTTTACCGTCTCCAGGCCAAGGCTTCCCCAAAGATGCTGCCGGGGGGATGATGCCGGCCGCCTGGCAGGTGAGCAGGAAAATGTATCGAATTGTGGAAGATAAAGCAGGAAGAGGAGGTGGGGCTTTTGAACAGGGGTATTTACATCGGCGGGGCGGCTATGAATGTGGCGCAGACCCGGGCCAGGGTGCTGGCCAATAACCTGGCCAACGTGGGAACGCCCGGTTTCAAAGAGGACCGGGTCAGTTTCACCACCTACCTGGAACACGCTGTTAACGCCCGGCAGTCCGGCCGTTATCATCCTGTCGGCCCGATGGACTACGGGGTGGCGGTCAATGGTATTACGACCAACCTGGCTGGTGGACCTCTGAAGTACACGGGCAATAAATACGACCTGGCATTGCAGGGTGAGGGCTACTTTACGGTGCAGGCCGGAGAGGACACCCTTTATACCCGGGACGGCAGTTTTCACGTGGATGCCAGCGGGTCGCTGGTGACGGCCGACGGGCGGCTGGTATTGGGCCAAAACGGGCCCATTACGTTGGCACCGGGGGACTTTGAGGTGCGGCCGGACGGTACCATCCTGCAAAACGGCGCCGAAGTGGACCGCCTGCGGATAATGCGCCTCCCTGCGGGTGAGCCGGAGGCGTGGCAAAAAAACGGTGAGAATTATTTTGATTACCAAGGGAATACCGGGATGGAAGAGGCAACAAGCTGTCAGGTACAACAAGGCGCCCTGGAAGGTTCCAATACAGACCTTGCTGCGGCGATGTTGGAAATGCAGACCGTAGTGCGGACCTACCAGGCCGGGCAAAAGATTATCAGTGCCCATGACCAGTTATTAAACAAACTGATTAACCAGGCTGGGAAAGTAGGATAAAAGGGGGTGTCTTGAATGATCGCAATGCTGCAGTGTGCCGGGTCCGGTTTAAACGCCCAGCAAATGCGTGTGGATATGGCGGCCGATAACCTGGCCAACGTCAGTACCACGGCCTTCAAAAGCAGCCGGCCGTCTTTCGGGGATCTCCTGTACCGGGCTCTGCAGTATGATGCGGTTCCCCGGTCAGAAGGCGCGCGGAACGGGTTGGTTGGCGCCGGCTGCGGGGTTCACGAGGCGCGCCGCGATTTCCGGCAGGGGGGCTTAATGCCTACCGGCCGCGGTCTGGACGTGGCTATCGAGGGCCCTGGCTTTTTTGCCGTGCAGGGCGACGATGGTCAAGTGCTCCTCACGCGGGACGGCCGGTTCAGAATCGACAGCGAAATGCGCTTGGTGACCTCTGCGGGACATCCGCTTGAAGGTGAAATAACTCTGCCCGACGGTACTCAGGATTGCTGTATCGCCGCCGACGGTACCGTTACCGTCACGAACTCCGAGGGTGACAGTGAGGAAATCGGCCGGATCAAGGTTTATAACGTGCTTAATCCAGGAGCCCTGGAGTCGCGGGGGAATAACCTGTATGCGGCCAATGAACTGAGCGGTGAACCACAGGAACTGGACCGCGCTGTTTTGCGCTCCGGGTACCTGGAGAGATCCAACACCGATATCGCCGCTGAAATGACAACCCTTATTGAAACCCACCGCGCTTACCAGGTCAACATAAGGATGGTCCGGACGACCGACGAGCTTTGGGAGCTGGCGCATCGCATTAAGGAGTAATAACGATTAATGATACAAAAGAGCTTAGCGGTAAACGACAAATTTCAACAATGGCATGTCGGCATCGGCGACTATAAAGTGGCGTCTGCGCCGGACACCTTGATAACACTGGGTTTGGGTTCCTGTGTCGGCGTAAGTCTTTATGACCCGCTGCGCAAAGTGGCCGGGCTCCTGCACGTAATGCTGCCGGAAAGTACCGCCTTTAACAAAGTGACAAACCCGGCCAAATACGCGGATACAGGGCTTCCGCTTCTTGTCAAGGCGCTGGAGGAAGCGGGGGCGCTGCGCCGGCGTTTGGAAGCCAAACTGGTGGGCGGTGCTCAGATGTTTTCCGGTAACCGTAACAGCATGTTGAATATCGGGGAACGTAACGTTACAATGGTACGGCATCTTTTGCAGCAGCTCGGGATCGGTATCAAAGCCCAGGAAGTGGGGGGCAATGTCGGTCGTACCATGATCGTCGATACCGCTACCGGTATTGTGATCGTACGTATACTTGGTAATAAAACAAAGGAGATCTAAATGGACTTTGAACAGTTTGTCAAAAAGATGCATGCCAAGTTCGGCCTTGATCTTACAAGTTACAAGCGTACCCAGCTTCAGCGCCGTATTAACAGTTTGATGGCGCGGCAGCAGATTCCTGACTATGCCGCTTATTTTCGCCATCTCTCATCCAATTCCCAGGCCCTGGGGCAATTTATCGATTACCTGACCATTAACGTGACCGAGTTTTTCCGCGATATCAAGGCCTTTCGCGTGCTTGAAGAACAAATACTACCGGAACTGCTGCAGCGAAAAACGCGTCTTAAGATATGGAGTGCGGCGTGTTCCAACGGAGCGGAACCGTACAGCCTGGTTATGATTTTGGAGGATCTGACCCCCGGAAGGAAACACCGCATTGAGGCCACCGATCTCGATCCCAATATTCTCAAGGTGGCGGCCCGCGGGGAGTATCTGCCGCAGCTTTTACGCAATGTTTCACCCGAGCGTAAACAAAAGTATTTTGAAAAAAGGAACGGCTTGTTCGTATTTGATCCCCGCTTGAAAAAGAGGGTTGCGTTTCGGGTCCATGACCTGCTCAGTGACCGGTACGGTACGGGATACGACCTGATCGTGTGCCGGAATGTCCAGATTTATTTTACGAGGGAAGCCCAGCACCGTATCAACAGCGGTTTTTACCGGGCTCTGAGTCCCGGGGGCGTGCTCTTCCTGGGGGCCAGCGAAAGTATGTTTGAATACCAGACATTGGGCTTTGAGCGGTTTAAGCTGTCATTTTATCGTAAACCGTTGGTTGTCCGCACTCTCGCCACGTAGAGGTGATAACATGGGCGACAATTATCAAGTTACGAGGGAAAAACTTGATGTTCTCAAAGAGGTAGGCAACATCGGTGCCGGTAACGCCGCTACTTCTCTGGCATCCCTCCTCGGGTTACGCGTGGACATTGCGGTGCCCCGTGCTGCTTTTCTTCCTATGGAGGAAACTATCAACGACATGGGTGGAATGGAAGAGCCGGTGGCCTGTGTGCAGCTTGAAGTGGAAGGGGACATCAAGGGGCTCGTAATCTACCTGTTTGATCAGGACAGCAGTTTCAGGCTGGTTGATATGCTGCTCGGACAACCGGCAGGTACCACCACTGAGCTGGGGGATATGGAAAGTTCGGTGCTGTCCGAGGCCGGCAACATTCTAACAGGTGCTTTTTTGAGTGCCATATCTTCAATGACCCGGATGGACCTGAAACTGAGTGTACCCCTTTTAGCCTTTGATATGCTCGGTGCCGTACTGGCCTCGGCGCTGCTTGAGGGTGGCTATGCCGAGGACCAGGTACTGACGATCAAAACTGAATTTGCCCAGGGTGGGTCTCGGATCGGGAGCCGCTTTATCCTGGTTATGGACCCGGAGTCATTAGAGAAAATAGTAAACCGGTTAATGGTTTAATAGTATAAAATATTTAGTTCTGTAGGAGGTAATGGAAGTGGCTGTGAAGATTTTAATTGCAGATGATGCGGCTTTTATGCGGATGATGATTAAAAACATCGTCACCAAAAAAGGATACGAGGTCGTGGACGAAGCCGAAAACGGGGCGGTGGCCGTGGAAAAGTATAAGGAACACAAGCCGGACCTCGTAACGATGGATATTACCATGCCTGAGATGGATGGGATCACCGCCGTCAAAAAGATTATCGCCGAAGATCCTAATGCCAAGATTATTATGGTAACGGCCATGGGCCAGCAGGCCATGGTAATGGAGGCCATTCAGGCGGGTGCCAAGGATTTTATTGTTAAACCTTTCCAGCAAGAGCGTATTGTGCAGGCCATTGAGAAAGTCTTAAGTCAGTAAACGGGGGCGCTGCTTTTGCCGTTACAAGACATGTTATCGCAGGATGAAATTGACAATTTGTTATCGACCGTAAGCACCGGCGCTTTGTCCATAGAAGACATCCGGGAGCAACAGCCGGCGGAAAAGGAGTACAAGTCGTACGATTTCAGACGCCCGAACAAGTTTTCTAAGGATCACCTGCGCCGGTTGCATACCATACATGACAATTTTGCACGTATCATATCCGGCTTTGCTTCGGCCTATCTGAATGCCAACATTCAGATCCATGTTGATACCATTGACCAGTTGACTTTCGAGGAATTTACACGCTCGGTGCCCACCCCTACCGTGTTAACGGTTTTCAGCGTCAAGCCTCTAAAGGGCCTGGCGGTGCTGGAGACGAACGCTTATTTTATGTTTCCCGTTATTGACCTTTTGCTGGGCGGCAAAGGGACCATGCCGGAAGAGCTAAGGGAACTGACCGATATCGAACTGGCCGTGATTAAGAAGATGAATACCAAAATGCTGGACCACCTGCGGTTGGTCTGGCGGGACGTTTACGAAATCAATCCCCAGGTGACTTCCTTGGAGACCAACCCGCGTTTGCAGCAGGTTATTTCTCCCAATGAAATTGTGGCCTTGATTACCTTTACGGTCAATATCGAGGACACATATCAGGGTATGCTCAATCTCTGTTTCCCGTACAACGTGTTGGAGCCGGTGCTCTCGAACCTTACCAGCACCCGGACCTATGGTATGGAAATCGGCGAAGAGGATGCGCAGGTTGTCAAACAGCGCCTGCAGCATTGGGTTGAGATGGCAGAAGTGGATTTATCGGTGGTTCTCGGGGAAACGGAGATTACGGTCGGGGAGTTTCTACAGCTGCAGGTCGGCGACATTATACCTTTGGAACGGCGTTATAATCAGGATCTGGACTTATTGGTGGAAGAGGAACTCAAGTATAAAGTGCAAGCCGGTATTTTGGGAAGGTTTCTGGCGGTACAAGTAACAGGATTAGTAGAGGCGGTGGATGACAATGGCTGATAAGTTTCTGGAACAGGAAGAAGTTGATATGTTAATGGGGGCCTTGCAAAATGACAAAGTCCCGGGCGATGACGATGCCTTCTCCACCGAAGAAAGGGACGCCCTGGGCGAAGTTTTCAATATTGCCACGGGATCTGCTGCTACCTCCCTTTCAACCCTGTTAAACCGGCGTGTTTCGATCACCAGCCCGCGGGTGGAGGTCATCGGCCGGGCGGAGCTGCTGGAAAAATTCCAAACCTCTCACCTCTTAATTGAGATTACCTTCAGCGAGGGGATGGAAGGAGTCAGCGTGCTGGTCTTGAGTACGCGCGACGCGGCCGTGGTGGCCGACCTGATGATGGGCGGCGACGGTTCTTCGCCAGCAGAAGAATTGGGGGAAATGGAGATCAGCGCCGCGGCCGAGGCTATGAACCAGATGATGGGATCCGCCGCGACGGCGATGGCTACGATGTTTAACAAACCGGTCTCTATCTCGCATCCTACCACTAAAATCCTCAAGGCACCTCCGGCCGAGCAGGAAAAGCTTGACGAGAGCCTGGGAAATCCCATAGTCGTGGTGTCTTTTAACATGACGGCCGAGGATGTTATCAATACGGAAATAATGCAGTTGATGAGCCTGCAGACGGCCAAGGAAATGGCGGCCCATTTACTCAACGGGTATCAAAGTGAAGAGACAATCCCGGCGGGAGAGCCAGCGCCCGAAGCCGGTACGTCGCCATCTGTGGAAACGGTGACTAAGGAATGGGACGACCACGACACCGGGGGCCGGGCCCCGGACTTGAGTGCCCCGCCCGCCGAAAGTCCTGTGTCCGGGCAAATTTCGGGATCAGAACAAGCTAAACCCGGTGAGTACGTCGATAAGAAAAAACTCGATCTTATCCTCGATATTCCCCTGCGGGTCAGTGTGGTACTGGGACGGACCCGGCGGCCGATAAAAGAGGTGCTTGCACTGGCCCCGGGTTCTATTGTTGAGCTGTCGTCTTTGGCCGACGAGCCGGTGGAAATTTTGGTTAACGATACCCCGGTGGCCCAGGGTGAGGTTGTCGTGGTTAACGAAAACTTCGGTGTCCGCATCACGAATATTGTCAGCCCGCAGGACCGCGTCCAATCTCTGCGCAAAGAGTAATATTTAAGAAAAGACAGGATTAACAGGATTTACCGGATAGATGAAAAAATAATTTAGACAGGATGAACAATTCCCGTCTGAAAACCATATAATCATATTATCCTGTCAATCGTGTCTACCTTAACAAATCTCTTGCAAATACCCGCTTTCTTAAATATATTTTTAAATCAGAGGAACCTCCAACTTGCTTTTTTTAAACTAACTAGCTGAGGTTTCTTTTTTTTTGTGCTAATCTTTGCCGATCCTGTTAATCCTGTCTATTTAAGATCCAGCTTATCCGGAGGTGGTATGGTGGACCAGACGGAGAAACAGATTTTGCGTGCCTTAATGGCAAAACCCCGTACCTTTTGGCAGTTGATCAGAGAACAGGACGGATACTTGGCCCGTTATGTTGAGGTCATAGGTGACATGGTTTCCCGGGGCTTGATCCATAACCGGGATGATCATCTTTACCTTACGGAGCAGGGTCAAAGGATCGCTCGGGAACAAGGTCTGACTCCTCTGGAGCAGGTTACCTGCCCGACCTGTGAGGGGAAAACTGTCACCCTGGAGGGCAAGTTTACGCGTGTACGTGACGAGTTTGGAGAGATTGCCCGGCAGCGGCCTCCGGCCATAGCCGAGTTTGATCAAGGGTATGTAGACATAACGAGTACGATAGCCCGCGTAGCCGTAATGTACCAGCGGGGTGATTTGGAAAACCAGAATATTTTTCTCATCGGCGACGACGATTTAACCAGCATTGCCATCGCCTTGACCGGGATGGCGAAACGCATCACGGTGCTGGAAGTGGACGAGCGGCTGGTTGATTTTATTGGCGGTGTCGCCCGCGAGCGCGGGTGGAATAATCTTACCGTGCACAAGTACGACGTGCGGCATGCTCTCCCGGCGGAACTGCAGGGCCGGTTTGACACCTTCCTGATTGACCCTGTGGAAACCCTGCCGGGTATCACTCTGTTTTTGTCCCGGTGCGCTCAATCCCTAAAGGGTAAGGGCAGCGCGGGTTATTTCGGTTTGACCCATCTCGAGGCTTCCCGGGACAAGTGGTACGCGATCCAGAAGCTGCTCCTGGATATGAATTTTGTTATTACTGACATCATCCACAATTTTCAGGAGTATGAGCTGGAAAGGGAAGGTTTTGTAGCCAAAAACTATCCCCTGGTCAAACGCGCTTTCAAGCAGCTGCCCGTTCCGGATGTCAACTGGTACACTTCGAATTTCATCCGTTTGGAGGCAGTAGCGAAGCCGCGAATTCCCGACATGGAAATCCCGGCTGGCCGTGCGTTCTACTTTGATGACGAGGCCTACGCCACCCTCCCCGAATAAGTTTTGTAATGGGACAGGATTAACGGGATTCCATTGGAATTTAGACAGGATAAACAGGATTAAAAATAGACAGAAGGATTTATAGGATAAGACAGAAAAATTAATTTAGACAGGATGAACAGGATCAACAGGACGAACAGTATGGATAGATCTACTATGTCACCACCGTATCTCTACCGTGTCTCCACTGTATCACAGCGCCCGAAGGGCGCGTATTACCGCCTCATAAATCTCCGGCCATGTCGCCGCCCTTCTTATCAACGGGTGCTCAACATTCCGATTATACGGCGCATCCACCAGAACCACAGGGATCCCTGCTTCCGCCGCCTCCCTGGCCGTATCGGGGTTGTCTTCAACGATGGCCGCTGCGTCTTGCTCCCGGCAGGTCTGTATCTTGCCGCGATGCCCCAGCATAATCAGCTCGTCATAAACTATACCGTGTTTTTTAAGCCAGCTTTCGGTATCCTGCCGGTATTTCTCCGAACGGGCCGTGATAAGTATTACTTTTGCCAGTTTCCGCAGTTTGGCTGCGTACTCCTTCGCGCCGGACACCGGCGCCGGTTTGCCTATCAAAAGCCTTTCCTTGTCCGCCAAGAACTGGGCCAGCTGGTTCTTGTTTATGCCGTATACGCGGCAGATATCATACGTAGTAACATCGTCTGCCGTGAGATTATGTCCAAAATAGGCATTCAGCTCTTCCAGCAAAGCAGGCAGGCTGTCCGCAATCACCCCGTCAATATCAATCGCAATCGACTTCCGCATCTCCAACCTCTTTCTCAATCCTATCTATTTCATAATTAATTTAAGGAGGGTTTTCCCTGTCGATCTAGAATGAAAATTGTGGTAGGTATGGCAAATACGTGCCGCGAATTTACCAAAACGGCAATCCAAATCATATTGTAACACGTTATATGGATAAAGGTCACTTTTTTAAGGGGAGGTTGAAATTCTTGCGGGTGAGGCCGTGGTTGACGCTGGTTTTGACCATCTGTTTGATTTCTGTCACGGGTTTGGCGGCTGCGGAAGCGAGTGTAATGGGCTTTACGGATACCGAAGGCTTGTGGGGTGACGAAGCCATTAGCCAGGCGCAGGCCTTGGGGTTGGTCAAAGGTAAGCAGCCCGCTATTTTCGCGCCCAAAGATAACGTTACCCGCCAGGAAATGATCGTAATGCTGCTGCGGGCCCTGGGCAAGGATGATGAGGCATCGAATTTAGACCTTGGCACTCTTAATCTGGAATTTCCTGATTCAGCTGAAGATTGGGCTCGTAAACATATTGCGTTGGCAGTTCAGGAAGGATTGATTCAGAAAAGCAAACTGCCAAATATTAATTTCAAAGGGCCTGCCTCGCGTTTAGAGGCGGCGGTATTAATCGCCATGGCGCTCGACCTCCCGCAGGGCGATGCCGAGCTGCCCTTTGGGGATATAAACCAGATTGACAGTTATTACATCCCGTACGTTAAAGAAGTGGTAAACAACAATATTATGAAGGGTCGCTCCGGGGACGTGTTTGCCCCGCAAGAAAACATTTCCCGCATGGAAATGGCCACGCTGCTGTGCAGGCTGGTGGATTCCGGTTACGTCAACCCGGCACCGGGACGGTATTTTATCGGTAAGGTCCTGCTTGTTAACAGTGCCGACAACAGCATTACTTTGCAGACTACCGGCGGCACCAGTACCTACCATCTTTCTCCCCAGTGTATGGTATACGTTGACGGCCAAAGGTTGCAGCTCGGTTCCCTTAGTGTGGGTAGTAATGTCAAGGTGGTGCTGGACGGTTCAGGACGGTGTTCTTTCCTGGCCGAGACCAACGCCGGCGTCTGGACGCCCTCTGCGGGTACGGGACAGGAAGGCGGTACGGCAGGGAGCCGTAACACGGGTTACGTGGTGAACAAGTTTATTAACTCTTTCACCGTACGGTACAACGACGGTACCACCGAAGAGCTTGATGTTTTGCAAATAACCAAGTTTGAGGAGGACGGTTTTCCGCGCCAGTACTGGAACCTCAAGCCGGGCTACAAGGTACGCCTGCAGCGCTTGGGAAACATGCTGACCGGCGTGCAGATACTCGATAATACGCCGCGTTTCTTCGGCGAAGTGCTCGACATCAACAGCCGTGAAATTGAAATAAAGGACGCTGACGGCTATGAAAGAGATTACGACCTGGCCAGCGATTGTACCATCAAGGACCGCGAGGGTTACCGGGTTGACCGTGAAGATATTGATGAACACGACGAGGTCGAGCTGGTGCTCAACGGCGACGGCGAAGTGGTCACCATCGTGGTTACGCCGCGGGAAACGGTGGAAGGACGGGTGGCTTATGTTAACGCAGGTGACCGGGAAATTATCATCATTGATGAGTTCGGCCAGGTAAGGCCTTTCAAGGTGCTTCCCGGAGCTGCGATCAGGGATGAAGATGCAGACGATGATGAAGATTTAGACCTGGACGACATTGATACCGGGTTTGAGGTCGTCCTGGTGGTGAATGATGAGAATGAAGTTATCCGTATTGAGGTGGACGACCGTTCCATCCTGTCGGGTAAAGTAACTGAGTTAGACCTTACCAGTGATGAAATTACGATTGAAGACGAGGACGACAACGACGAGACATATGACCTTGCCGAAAAAGTGGTGGTATATGATGAGGACGGTGATGAGACCTATTTGGGCGACCTGAATGTGGGTGACGAAGTAACCTTGACGCTGGACCTGAACGACAGTGTGACCAGGATTCAAATTACCGCCCGCCGGTTGTTGGAAGGAATAGTCACCAATATTGATGACAGGGACAATGAAATACGAATTGACCCCGAGGAAGGCCGCCACCAGTGGTATGACGTGGATCGCGACGCCGAGATTGTGCGCGACGGTGAGGACATCGACCTCGATGAGATCCTGGTCGGTGCTGAGGTGGAATTCCGCCTGAGCGGGGGCGACATCATCTATCTCGAGGTCGTCGACGATGAGGATATTACGGTTCGCGGAAAAATTACCAATGTCGACGAGAATGACAGGGAAATAACCATTAAGCAGGTCAGCGGCGAGAGATTTACTTTTGAATTTGAGGACCGGGCCGACCTGGAAGACGAAGACGGTAAGGATATCGAGATCGATGACCTCCGCGACGGCTGGGAAGTGGAGCTGGAACTTGACGACGGCCTCATTGAAGACCTCCGCGTCCTGGAAAGGTAACCTGCCGCCACACTATATGCTCACCGTAAAGGGCACGCCCCCGCGTGCCCTTTAAATATGGATTTGGACAGAATGCACAGTATAATCCAGTCAAAATAATCTAAAAAGGAAATCCTGTAAATCCGTCGAAATATAGACCGTCAATCCCGTCTGAAAGGAAGGACCCGAATGGCCAAACGCAAAAGCAAACGCAAAACTAAAGATACCACCGCACCGGCACGAACAACAACACCAGCCGCATCCCGGCCCCTAATCTGGGAAATCGCCTTCTGGGGCCTCGCGGCCTTGCTCTTTTTCTCCCCCTATTTCCGCGGCCTTTTCTTCCCTTCGGAGCAGTACAAATTCCTCGTCCTGGCCGCCGTGGTCTTCTGGCTGGTCTGGTTGGGTAAATGGGCCCTGCGGCAGAACAAGTTCTTCGAACACCCTTTGGACTACCTGGTTTTCGGCCTGCCGGTCGTCTACCTCTACAGCGCCTTCTTCGCGGTCAACACCGGCGATGCCGTCAACGAGGTGATCAAGTACACCCTCTACTTCCTGGCCTTCTGGTCGGCCGCCCGCCTGCTGACTGGCCGTAAGGACATCAATACCATGTTCAAGGTCATTTACGGGGCCGCCATCGTGGTGTCCCTGGCCGGTCTGGCCACCGCTACCGGTATTGTGTATATTAAAGACGGCTTTTTAAACGGCCGCATCTATTCCTCTTTCCAGTACCCCAATGCTTTAGCCAGTTATCTAATGGCCGTGTTCTTCATCGGGCTTTACCTCTGGCAGGACGCTGTTATAAAAGGAAAGAAAAGTTTTTATCCCTATCTCTACGCGGCGGGGAACTTCATTATCTTTACGGTCTTCTTGGGCACGCAGTCCAACGGCGGCACGCTGGTATTCCTGCTGATGCTGCCGCTGTTCATCACCGGCGTGGCGAAAGAATGGCGCATCCCCCACATCTGGCATTTTGTCCTGGTGGCCCTCCCCTCGGCTCTGGCGATCAACCGCTTTCTCGCTGCTGTGGCCGCCGAGAAATTTAACGCCGCCTGGGGATGGGTTTTTATAGGGTTACTCCTGGCCGCAGCCGGACAGGCCTTGTTTGACCTGTGGGACCGCCGGGGCCTTTCAGCCAAGCTGGGAGGTTACCGCCGGATAATTACCTGGGGTTCCTTTGGCGCTTTCGGTGCTACCATCCTCGGCGCGCTGGTTTACGCCTTTACCAACCCGGCGCTGCAGGGCAAAATTCAGGGACTGGTAAAGATGCGCAGCGCGGTAACTCGCCTTGACTTTATCGGTGACGCTTTGGAAATGATGACGGCCCGGCCCCTGACCGGCTGGGGCGGCGGCGGGTGGCAGGAGGCCTATCAGGCTTTTTTAAACTATAACTTCATTTCCCGCCAGGTCCACAGCCACTACGCCCAGGTTGGGGTGGAGACCGGCATTATCGGTGTCGCCCTGTTTGCCGTCATCTGGGCAGTGTTCCTTTGGACCGGCCACAAACTGTACCACGGTTCTAAGGGCCAGCCGGAACGCCGCACGCTGGTCTGGGTAACCACCGTCGCGGCCCTGGGCATCGGCCTGCACGCCGCCATCGACTTCGACCTGTCCCTGAGCGCTTTGACCCTGGTGTTGTTTACCCTGATGGGCGTTATGGCCGGTTTGGCCCGGCAGGCCGGCGCGGCGGCAGAAGCCGGCGCGGCGCACAGCAGAGGTAAGTACGTACCGCCTGATAACCTTCGCCTGGTAGCGGTATCGGCTGTTACGGTATTGATAATAGCCGCCGGGGTCTGTTTCTCCCTGGCGAGCAGCTATGCCGTGCAGGGAGCGGCCCGGTTCAACAAGGGTGATTTCAAGGGCGGGTTAGAGCTTTTACACAAGGCGCAGACCTGCAATCCCTTTAAAGCCGACTACCATACCGCCCTGGCTCAGGCTTACAAAGCACGGGGTGAACTCGACAAGGCCCTGGAGCAGGCCGAACTCGCGGTCTCCAAGAGTAAGTATGACCCCGCCCGCTACCAGATGCTGGCGACCGTGTATTACGCCAAAGAAGATTACGAGGCGTCGGTTCAAAATGCCGAAAAGGCCGTCTCTGTTGCGCCGTTGAAACGCCAGGTATATGAATTTTTGACGGAAGCCTGTTTCTTGGCGGGGCAGGGGGCACTGGAGAAAGGCGAAAAGGATGCGGCCCGGGGATACCTGGAAAAGGCGCTGAACGTACCCGAGCGCATGCAGCAGATTATGGCGGGGCTCAGTGAAGATGAAAAGAAGCTCTGGCAAAATCCAAAGCTGGTTCCATCGCGTAAAATGCAGCTGCACCTCGGCGCCTCTCACTACCTGATGGGCAATTTTGATGCGGCGGTTGAGAACATGGAAAATGCCGCCAAGGACAAAGACCTTAAACCCGAGGCCCTGATGTGGCTGTCCCTGGCCCGCGAGCAGCAGGGCAAAACCCAAGAAGCTGAAAAACTTCTCAACGAAGCCAAAAAACTCAACCCCAACATCACCGCTAAATACGACCAGGCCAAACAACTCCCTGTTCTAAGCCAGTAACACATAACTTAGAAGGATAAGCGCTGGCGTTGTAGAGTAGGAACATTTCGTATAATTTATACAGTGGATATGGAAGAACTGATAGTGGCTGTGTCGGCAGTATTGCCGCGTGGTAAGGTTTATAAAAGGTAAGAGAACTTGGGGCCAACAATGTAAGGGAGGGTCTTGACCCTCCCGTAACTTTAAAGTAATGCCAAAGTTCAGCGAATGCAGTAAGCATTATCACAGGCGCTCAAGCGCCGTATCACAGCCCAGCACTAGAAGTTTTCCGTGATCTTTATGGTTTTTCAACGTTACTTTGATGCTGCTATCTATCAGTAATTACCCCTGAGTGCTGGGCGTATCACAGCGACCGAAGGGAAGCGAGAAATGTAATCGCTTTTATTCTCCCATTTCTCTTGTGGATGTAAGCAGCTTGTTCAATCTTACTGATAAATCACGAATGCGTTTTTCCAAATTATCTAAAGATTCATCGGTGAGAAAACTTAACTCGTGAGCGATTAATAAGTGGCTACGAAGTTCAGTAAGTGAACCCCGGGCAGTAATAAAAAACTTACATTTATCCCTGAAATGATATCGTCCAAAGCCTTCAGCAATATTTGCGGCAACAGAAACAACTGCCCGCTTGATTTGTGCTGTAAGTGCATATTGCTCATCAGCAGGAAATATATTAAGTATCTTGTAAGTTTCTATAGCTAAGTCTTTTGCCAGTTGCCAAACTTTCAGATCAGTAAACGAACCTTGCGGCATCTACTTATCCCTCCTCAATACTAGGAAAGTAATTGGGCAAGTTTTTCCGTATTCCTTTAGATGGCATATTTTCTAGCGGACATAGCCCGGTATTACAACGGCTTTGCCGCGTATCTCAGCAACCGCAAGGAGCGAAGAATGTCGTATCTCAGGGCCGCAGGCCCGTATCACAGCCCAGCTTATGCTGGGCGTATCACAGGCACGAAGTGCCGTATCTCAGCCCAGCACTCAGTGAACAATAGAAGTTTTCCGTGATCTTTATGGTTTTTCAACGTTACTTTGATGCTGCTATCTATCAGTAATTACCCCTGAGTGCTGGGCGAATCACAGCGACCGAAGGGAGCGAAAACTATGCTCTTCGGCTTCGGCTTCAAAAACAAAACCGTCAAAGAACTCCGCAAAAACCAGGGCCTCACCGCCAAGGAACTGGCCCAAAAACTGAAACTCGACACCATCGACATCCTCAAATACGACCACACCAAACTCAAAGACGTCCCGGAACCCCTCCAAACCAAACTCATTCCCATCCTCCGCGGCGACTACATGGACAAAATCCCCTGGCTGTAGGAGCGTGAGGCGTAAGGTGTGAGGAGTAAGGAGTAAAGGGTGAGGAATGAAATGAGCTTAAACAGAATGTAGGAGCACATCTTGATGCGCCCGTAAGCCCAAAGGAATGCCTCAGAAGTGTAGGAGCGGTTCTCCGCGTCTGCCCGCCAAGGACCCCAAACCAAATGCTTTCAATAAACGTAGGGGAGGGTTTGCAACCCTCCCGGACCCCAAAGAAATACCCTCAATCCAACGTCGAACGTCGAACGTTGAACCTTGAACGTCGAACGATTATCGTCGAACCTCGACAGCGAAGCGCAGCGAGCGAATCACAGCGTTTGCATCAACTCCCTCTGCTGCCGCAAAAAATATTCCTTAACATCTTCCCACTTCACCGGTTTCAACATCAAGGGGTTAACTTCTCTCTCGGCATCTTCAAAGTAACCGATACTCCTAATCAAATGATACTTGCTGTATGCCACACGCTTGTATTTCTTTTCAAACAACCCCATTAAGCTTTTAAGGTCAATTATTTCTTGGGTAATAAAATACAGGTCAATAAAGTCTTTTTTACTGCCCCGGCTTGAAATAGCCGTTATTTTCATCAGAGCAATGTCTCTTAGATCCGCAAGTTGACATCCCATAAAGCTTTCAGTGGGGTACAGTAAAGGGTACTTATAAAGTAAAAAGCTGAGCTTAACTCCATTTAATAACCCGTGTACGGTGCCGTGGTCCTCCCTGGAAAGGGCAAAAGATCCCAATTCACTCAATCGTTGTATAAGGTCAAAAGTATTAAAGTCGTCCCGGCTGAAAAAATCAAAATCCTCGGAGATACGGTGCCCTAAATATAAAGCTGCCGCCGTCCCACCTGCAAGATAAAAGTTTTGCAAAATGCCGTGGCGGGCTAGTAGTTCCAGAAGACGTTTCCGGTCTTTGGAGATGACTTCTTCAAACAAACTATTTCCTCCCGGGGCAAATTGAAATAATTCTGCCAAAGATACGCCGTCTTTTTAGAAATATTCCGACTTTTTTTTACTACTTCTTGCAGTTGCTCATCTCGATAAAATGCCATTAACCACCTTATGGCATCATCGTTGCCGTATTCCAAAAGCCTTTCAATTACGAAAAAATAGTCCCCAACCGGATTGATCGTTGATGCATCTACATCCCAAAAAAAGGGATGGGTAAACTCCGGCAATGAGTCCTCCCGCATACCTATCATCACCCTTCTTTCATTATACCAAAACCAGGAAACAATAAAAAGGAAACTGCTCACTGCTGGCTGCTTACTGCTTTCTGAGGTATCTATCGTATCACCATTGTGTCACCACTGTATCACCACCGTGTCTCCACTATGTCACCACTGTGTCTCCACGTATCTCTACCGTGTCCCCACCGTATCTCTACCGTATCACCACCGTATCCCCACCGTATCCCCACCGTGTCTCCACGTATCTCCACCGTATCTCTACTATGTCACTACCGTGTCTCTACTGTATCTCTACCGTGTCACCACCGTGTCTCCACTGTGTCTCTACCGTATCCCCACCGTATCTCGCCGGCGCAGTACGCCGTAACATATCCTGGAAATTTACGCAAAATCGTAGTACAATAAATGAAATACGCTTAAGCGTATAGAAAAGATGGCTATAGCTTATGGGAGGTCTGGCCGTGCTGACTCCCCAGCAGAAACAAAGGTATGTCTCCGGTTGGTTAAAGAGAGAAAAAGAAAGAGAGGCCCGGCTGAAACAGCAGCACCAGCTGGCATTGAAAAAGGCCTTTGAAATTGCTCAGATGCTAAAGGCAAAATACGGAGTAAAGAAAGTTGTGCTGTTCGGGTCAGTTGTTAACGGCAAGTATTGGGCACATTCGGACATCGACATCGCCGTTCACGGCATGGACGAAGACCGCTATTTGGATATGGCCTGGGAAGCTTCCCAGATCGCTCTGCCTTTCAAGGTGGATCTGCTGCCTTTCGAGAAAGTTAGCAAGGCTTTGCAGAGAAAAATTACAGATGAAGGGCTGGTAATATAGATGATCCAGAAATTGCTGGTACTTCGTGATGAGATCGAAGAAGAGCTGGCAAATATCGCCCAGCTTAACTCTCCCGCCGGGAAGTCCCCGTCCGTGAGGGCGGGGATGAGGGGCGGGACTGGCGATCATCGAAACACTTGTTCCGTCTAATTTTCTTCGGTACGATATAGGCATAAAACGGCAACTAAGTAAAGGTGAAGCCGGAAAATGGTAAGCAATACGTCCCATCCCAGAGCCATCCGCAACTACAAATTTCGCATTTACCCCAATAAAGCACAGGAACGCAAACTCTTACGCTGGCTTGAGACCTGCCGCCGGATATACAATACCGCCCTGGCGCAGCGCAGAGACGCCTGGGAACGGGAAAAACGCTCCATCACGCGGGTAGAACAGCAGGCCTGGCTTAAAGAAGCCAAAAAAGAAAACGATTGCTACAGAGAAGTTCATTCCCAGGTGGCCCAGGAAGTATTATTCCGGGTAGAAAAAGCCTTCGCCGGGTTTTTTCGCCGGGTAAAGAACGGTGAAACGCCCGGTTATCCCCGGTTCAAAGGCAAAGGCCGGTATAAATCTATCACCTACACCCAGTTCGGTGAGGGTAAGGGTGCTTCCTGGCACAACGATAAGCTCAAACTTTCTAAGATTGGCCTGGTCAAGATAAAACGGCACCGGGAAATACCCGGTAAAATAAAGACCGTCACCATCAAGAAGGATGCCAGCGGCAGGTGGTACGCTGTCTTTGCTGTTGAAATAGAACTTGAGCAAGTAAAGACTCATCCCGGTTCTGCTGTGGGGCTGGATGTTAGGCTGGAAAAATTCGCGGCGCTTTCGGACGGCAGCATTATTGAGAATCCCCAGTATCTCCGGAACACGGAGAAGAAAATCAAACATGCCCAGCGTCATCTTTCCCGTAAACAGAAAGGCTCCCGCAACCGGGCAAAAGCCAGGCTCAAGCTAGCCAAACTGCACGCGAAAGTCAGGAACCAGCGCCGGGATTTTCTGCATAAAGAAGCCCGTAAACTGGTCAGTAATTACAGTTTTATTGCCGTAGAAAAGCTGAATGTAAAAGGCATGGTACAAAATCACCACCTGGCTGAAAGCATTTCCGATGCGAGCTGGAGTGAGTTTCTTGCCATGCTCTGCTACAAAGCGGCGGAGGCTGGTAGCAGGGTAATAAAGGTAAACCCCTCCGGTACTACGCAGGAATGTTCAAGTTGCGGGAACAAAGTACCCAAAGGTTTGTCGGTTCGGGTACATAAATGCCCTCATTGCGGGCTTGTGTTAGACCGGGATGTAAACGCAGCCCGAAATATACTAAGGAAAGCCCTGGAAGTGGCCTGATAACTTCCCTACCGTGGGGACCACGGGAGGTTACGCCTGTTGGAGCGCACCAGTAGGTGCCCGATGAAGCAGGAAGCCCCTTCCTGAGCGTTAGCGAAGGGAGGGGTAGTTCACAGAAGACTTATGCGGCATAAAAGAAAGAAGATTGGATCCTGAAATAGAGAAGCGTGTATGTGCTTCTGTTCTTGCTGATTTTTATATGGCGGTAGAGCGGATTTTTAAACTAATAGCTAAAGAAATAGACGGTGAATTACCCGAAGGAGAAGACTGGCACAAAAAATTACTGCGCCAGATGTCTATAGAATTACCGGAAATTCGTCTGCCTGTTATTAATAAGAAGCTTTTTCGCCAACTGGAAGAATACCTCAAGTTCAGACACCTGGTACGCAATATCTACGGTTTCCAACTGGAATACAAAAGATTTGCTCATCTGGTTGAAAATTTGCCTGCCGTTGCTGCTGATGCGGAACATCAAATAACCACATTTCTGGATGACATGCAGGAAATAGCAGAAAACTTTTAGAGTTATCGTTCAGAATTCAAACATGCGGGGAATACTTTAGAAGATTTATTTAAGTGCAAGGTTGATCTTGTAGTCGTTGAGGCTATAAAGCCGGATTTAAAACCGTATATCTTAGGGAGTGTGAGATATGCTTCGGGAGCATAAAGCTTACCTTAAAGATATTCTAGAAGCTATCCGTAAGATTGAAAAATACACTAAAAACCTATCTTTTGATAACTTTTAACCCTTATATTCCCATTTCTAACCTTACACCTCTCATTTCCAACATCCAACTTCTCACCTCTCAAATGGTCTCCGCGCCCACCCGCGACCCCAAAGGAATGCCCTAACCTCAGTGACCGTATGTCACGAATGACAGCCCAGCACTCAGTGAACAGTAAAAGTTTTTCATGATCTTCCAGTTTTTCAGCATCACTTTAATGCTGCTATCTATCAGTAATTACCCCTGAGTGCTGGGCGAATGACAGCAGGCGTAGCCTGCGAATGACAGCGAGCGCTACAAGCGCGAGCGAATGACAGGCGCGCCTGCGCCGTATCACAGGCCCGCAGGGCCGTATCTCAGCGAACGCAGTGAGCGATCTTGTCACACATTGCAGGAATATGCAAAACCATGACGTAATACAATTAACAGCCAAAAAATACATAGTCTTCCGTTAAGAGCAAACTTGTCCGAAAGGCAAGGGCGCAAAGCCACGGTTCGGTCAGCTACTGAGGCCCAGTCGCACCTTTACGTCGCCCTCGACCAGGGATATATAAACAAAGCTGGGTTCGACGAGTTATATCAACAAGCACAAAAAGTTAAGAGCGTTATATGTGGCTTGATCCGTTACTTGCGTTCTAACCTTAGAAAACCTTGAACCTTGAACCTTGAACGTTGAACTTTGGTGCGCCACGAGGCTGGTGCGTGGCTGCCGGTG
>JACDOK010000023.1 GCA_017656185.1 Peptococcaceae bacterium
GCGCTTCGGCGCTCGGAGTCGCTGCAGCCGCCATTACCGTCTCCACTCAGCCTGGGGCCGCCGCAGCAATTAAAGCCATTGATAGCGCTATTAACCTAGTCTCAAGTGAACGGTCTAAGCTGGGTGCCATCCAGAACCGCCTGGAGCATACGATTGCCAACCTGGGCGTCGCCGCCGAGAACTTGACCGCGGCCGAGTCGCGCATCCGCGACGTGGACATGGCACAAGAAATGATGGCCTTCGTAAAAAACCAAATCCTGGTACAGGCCGGTACGACGATGCTGGCACAGGCAAACATGGCCCCGCAATCCGTTCTTCAACTGCTCGGTTAATCGCACCCAGCGAGGCAGGGGGCCGCAGGCGCTCCCTGCCTCGCTTTATTTCATTCTATATGAAAGGGGAAAGTAATGAATACGGCTTTACCGCCTGAGATCGAGGAAATTTTGAGGCAAATCAGGGAATTCATCCCGACCCTCTCCGCGGCAGCAGGTGAAGTTACTACCCTGCTGCAGCAGGGTGATGTAGCACAGGGGATGCGCGGCTTGGGAGAACTTGTAAACGGGCTGAAGGAACTGCAGCGAGTGTTGGAGTTTCTCTGCAGTTCCTTCAGTGTGGAGCTGTCAGGTTTGGAGAGCTCACGCGTACAAATCGAAGCGGTCTACCCGTCTTTGCTCACAGCCGTTGAAGACGCAGATCCGGTGGCGATCAGCGACGTTCTCAGCTATGAATTGGTACCGGCCTTGGAGTCGTGCCAGGGCGGTCTACAGCGGGGGTAACAGCGATGGCCGATGCAGCACCTGCCATCGAGATCCTGCCCGCCAGGAACGGTCAAGTAACAGCCCGCGTCCGGTGGGGTGATGGGCGTTTCTCGTGGCTGCACAGTGCTTACGACCCCGGGCGAGAGGCGGCATCCCTGGTGGCAAAGCATGCTCTGGACCACGCCGGGGTAGTAGTGGTCTTAGGCCTGGGTCTTGGTTACCATGTTGCCGAACTGCTGCAGCAGCTGGACAACCAAGCCCGCGTGCTGGTGATTGAAAGCGATGACCGCATGATAAAGTTAGCACGCAAACACAACCGCTCAATCACCTGGAAGCGTATTACTATCGCCGCCCGGGAAGAGGAAATAAAAGCGTTTTTCTTTCAGCACCGTGATGTACTACGGGAAAAGAAATTGGTTCTCATCGACCACCCTGCTTCCGTCCGGACCAACCCGGACTACTATACTAAAATAAGGCAGCACATACGAGATTATGTTTCCACATTACTAGTGGAAACAGCCACGGGGAAAGTAATAAACCGGTCTGTCCATGAAAACATGCTAGCTAATCTACCTGGCGTGATTACCGATCCCGGTGTCCATACGATAGCTGATATCTTCCGTGGGTGCCCCGCCGTAATCGTCAGTGCCGGGCCTTCGCTGAGCAATAATATGCGCCTCCTGAATCAGGCCAAGAATAAAGGCGTGATCATATGCGTCGGTACGGCATTGAAGGCCATGCTGGCGGAAGGACTGCACCCGGATCTGGTTGTCACTTTGGATCCTAATATCGGCAATTATAAGCTGTTTGAAGGGTTGGACCCTACCGAGGCCTTTCTCTGCTACGAGCCCCAGACCCACCGGTTGATCCCCCCGCTGTTCGCGGGACGGCGTTTTGTTTTTAACTCTTTTCAAAGCCCTTTGGCAAACTGGCTGGTAGGCCTTTACGGCGCAAAGGGATACATTGAACCCGGAGGGTCTGTTGCTGTCGCAGCCTTCGGCATCGCTTATCTCCTGGGAAGCGATCCCATTGTCTTTATAGGTCAGGACCTGGCCTATACCGGTGGGTTCACCCACGCCAAGGGTACGGTATATGAAGGGCGCCAGGTGAAGCCCAAAGCGGGACGGCTGGACTACCTGGAGGTGCCGGCCATCGGCGGCGGGAAGGTCTGGACATCCCGTGCAATGCATTCTGTTTTGGTTCGCTTTGAAGAACTATTTGCCAAATATAGTGATCGTCTGATTATTGATGCTACGGAGGGCGGGGCCCTGAAGCAGGGGACCAAAGTGATGACCTTCCGCGAGGCTCTGGACACCTACTTCACCAAAGAGGTGCCGGCGCTGGAAATCATCACCACCAAACACCGGGAGGCCTCCGGACCGCGGCCGGATGTGGTAAGACGGGTGCGGAAAGAGTTAGAAAACACCCTGGAGGCATACAGGAAATGGTTACCCAAGTTAGATCAATTACTGGAAAAAGCCCAAGGAATTGTGAAGGCTGCAGATGTTTTTAACGTCGCACCCGATGCTGAAACGGCTAACCGTTTCGCTCAGGGCGCAGCCCGTCACCTGCAAGAGCAGGCCGCCGAACTGAACGCCCTGCTTAAAGAAGTCAACACCGCGGCCAAGCTGATCGATCTCCTCAGTCTATTAACCTTTGAACATCACTTGGCTAAAACCCCGCCGGACGGCGCAACACTGCTGGATCAGGTCCGGCACATCATCAAACTTTACGAAGGTTACCGCACCGGTACCAAGACTATGATCAGCCAACTAGAACAGACTCTGGTCGCCTTGGATGATAGGCCCCAGGAGCAAAGCTTCCAAACACCCGTGGGTTCCTAACAGTGCGTTGTGAACTAAAATTTAGTAAAATGTTTGGAAAATACTACTATACTATATAGTATAGTAATAGTAGCTTAATAAATTAAAGAAAGAGGGATGTGACGCTTATGGCTGTTAATCCCGTAAAATCTTTGGACTCTATCTCCCGGCCAAACTCTGTTACCGAAAAGAATCCGACAGCACCGCCAAAATCACAGCAAGGTCAAAAAGTCAGCAAGGAACAACATGATACCCAAGAAAACCAAGCTCCTACGGAGGAGCAGCTTGTCAAAGCGCTGGAGAAACTGACCCGGACCGCCTACATATTCGACCGTATGTTTCATTTCCTGATTCATAAGGAAAGTGAGCGAGTAATGGTACAGATCATTGACAGGGAGACCGAGGAAGTAATTAAGGAGATCCCGCCGGAGAAAATCCTGGATATTGTGGCTCGCATCCAGGAACTCGTTGGGCTGCTGATAGACGAGAAGGTATAAGTTTGGGAGGGCTGCGGCGATGTATTATGGCAGTATTAACAGAATTACCGGCCTCGCCTCGGGGCTGGATATCGAACAGATCGTCGAGGACCTGATGAGGGTAGAAAGAAAACCTCTCGATAAGCTCCTTCAAGACAAGCAGCTCCTGGAGTGGAAGCAGGAAGATTACCGCTCCATCAACACCGCCCTGCGCGCGTTCCGGGATGGGATAGCGTCAGCTGCCCGCCTGCAATCATCCTACTTGGCCAGAAAGGCGACCTCTTCGGATGAAACGGTGGTTACGGCGGCGGTAGGGGCCAACGCCCAGCCGGGTACCTACACCGTGACAGTCCACCAGTTGGCCGAGGTGGCCAGTGATATCAGTACGGTGGTGCTCTCGGCAGATCCGGCGGACAAGATCGATCCCGATGTCACTATTGACAGCCAAGCGGCGAAATTTGCTACCTCCCCTTCGGCCACAGTCCTGGAGTTCAGCATTTCCACTTATGATGAAGAAGGCAATGTTATCACCGAAAACTTCACGGTGGATACCACCGTGGACAGCCTCAACGATGTCATTGCCCGGATCAACGCCAAGTCTGCTACCCTCGGCGTTACAGCCTTCTACGAAGAAAGTACAGATAAGGTGGTTATTTCCACTACCAGGACTGGAGATTACGCGACCCCTGAAATTAAAATAGAAGATATTACCGGCAACTTTGCGCTGGGGACCCTGCAGCTTGAAGCTACGGCGGACGGAAAAAACGCCATCGTTGATATCAACGGACTCACAGGCATCACAAAATACGAAAACACCTTCACCCTCAACAACGTCACCTTTAATCTTAAAAACACAGGTACCGCCACGGTAATGGTAGAACGCGATACAGACGCCGTCGTTGAGTTTATTAAATCCTTTGTTGAGGAGTACAATAACATTCTAGAAACAATTAACGCGAAACTAAACGAACCCCGTTACCGCGACTACCCACCACTTACCGAGGAGCAAAAGAAAGAAATGTCTGACCGGGAAATTGAATTATGGGAAGAAAAAGCCCGCAGCGGCATGCTGCGCAGCGACCCCTTACTGACAAGGGCGATCTATGCCCTGCGCAATGCCTTTGCTTCGCGCGTGGAAGGCGTGGATACCGCTTATGATACCATTTACGAAATCGGTATTACCCCTGGCAGCTACCAGGAAGGTGGCAAGCTGTACATCGATGAAGAAAAGCTCCGGGAAGCGGTGGAAGCAAACCCGGAAGCGGTAATGGATCTGTTTACAGCCAGTGGAGAAACCACCGAAACGACCGGTCTCGCGAAGCGCGTTTACGACGAATTGAAGGACGTTATCGAACTCCTCACGGACAAGGCCGGTTACCCCAGCAGCTTTAGTCTTTACGATAACAGTTTTATGGGTAAATCCCTCCGGGAAATCGAGGAGCGGATCGACCAGATGGAGGAGCGGCTGCAAGAAGTGGAAGAGCGTTACTGGCGGGAGTTTACCGCGCTGGAGCAATACATTGCTCAGATGAATGCCCAGAGCATGTGGTTGATGCAGCAGATGCAATAGCGCGACCTTACGGTCGCTGTAATACATTCGCCCTTGGGGGCTCACTGAGATACGGACCTTCGGCCCTGAGATACGGCGCTGTGCGCCTGTGATACGCGCCTTCGGCCTGAGATACGGTGGTGACATAATGGTAATACGATGGTGATACAATAGGTTGCTTGGGTATTCCTGTCTAAGGTTTTAGACGGGATTAAGAGGATAGACTGGATTTTATCTATAAATCCTCTAATCCTATAAATCTAATCCTGCTAATCCTGTGAATCCTGTTTATTTATAAATATCCAATTAATCCTGTCAATCCTAGTTTTTATTTTTATCTTGTTAATCCTGTTGATCCTGTCCAAATATTTAATTATTCCTTGCACATCGTGTCTGATCAATTAATAAATTAATAAAGGATGTGAGAGAATGCAGGCGCCCAATCCGTACCAACAGTATAAGGCCAACGCCGTTATGACGGCTGATCCCGGGAAACTCACGCTGATGTTGTACACCGGAGCCGTTAAAAATATCAAAGAAGCCATAGAACACGTCCATAACAATAAACCCGCCGCGGCCCATAAGGCCATCACCAAGGCCCAGGATATCGTGGAATACCTAGCCAGCACCCTCAATCCCGCCATCGAAATCAGCCGTAACCTCGCCCAGCTCTACGATTATATGTATCGGCGGCTGGTGGAGGCTAATGTCAAAAAGGACGCGGCCATTTTGCAAGAAGTGGCCGATATGCTGAACGAGTTGCGGGAGACATGGCAGGAAGCGGCGAAAAGTGTGAAGAACAGACAGGATTAACAGGATTGTGTTCGCTCGCTGCGCTTCGCTGTTATTCGCAGGCTAACGCCTGCTGTCATTCGGCCTTTCAGGCCTGTCATTCGCTCGCTGCGCTTCGCTGTCATTCGCCCAGCACTCAGTGAACAACAGGGAGTTTATATGTCCGTTCTGTTTGCCAGCGATTACTTCAGCACTTCTATCTGTGCTTATCAGCCCTGAGTGCTGGGCTGAATAATTTGGGAATATTCCTTTGGGGTCACCGGGCGGGCACAGAGATCCGCCCTTACGTTTTTTGGGGGAAGTGGCATGTGGAAAGTTAGACGTGAGAAAGGCGGGTGGGATTTTGAGCCGAGAAAGTAAGTTAGAGCTTCTCAAGCAGATGTATCGGGTCACGCAGCAGATGGTCGACATTGTGCAGCAGGATGAGATCGACGACGCAGTCTTGACTGCTTTGTTCGAACAACGTCAGAAGTTAATGGACAAAATAGATGAACTGGACGCTACCGGTTCTCCGCCTTCTCCCGAAGAGGCACAAGCAATCAAAAAACTCCTGCAAGAGATTCAGGAACTCAATGCTTCGGTGGCTAAGACCCTGGAGAACAAGTTGTTAAAGGCCAAGAACTTCATTAAACGGCTGCAAAAAAGCAAAAAAGCGCTGCAGTATCTGCCGCGCCCGCAGCAGCAGTCGGGGGCGTTTATAGATAAGAAAAAGTGATATAGTGGGGTTACTGGGCATTCCTTTAGGTCAATCTGAAGTTTGAATGACCTATCTGATATATCATACTTCGCGCTCGAGGGTGAGGCCGGAGTGGTCGCCGGACAGCAGGTGACGCTCAATGCGGTTAATGTCATCCTGAATTAAAGGTCTTTTTTCACCAGTCCTGAGATCTTCAACTTCTACCACAAGCTCGCCCTTTTGCTTGCCTTCTTTGTCCTTGTCCCCTTTACGATCCCGCTCGCGCCGCACTGTGTAACGGTAAGGGTAGTTATAAAATGCAGCTAGGCGGTTGAGCTGCTCTACGAGGCGCACAAGGTCTTCCAGGCCGACGTTCGGCTTAAAGGCCACTCCTTCCTGCGCCGTGTTGGCGCGGGTGGCAATGGTCTCGCCTTTTTTAATTATGATGTTATCGTAGTGCAGGAGGGACTGCAGTCCGCCGGCGCCGATTTTCATGAGGATCACCTTATACCGTATACCGTTCGACGTTCGATGTGCAACGTGCGACGTTCGAGGTTCGAAAAAAGTTCAACGTTCAACGATAATCGTTCAAGGTTCGACGTTCGACGTTGGAATTAGGGCATTTCTTTACGGTCACAATTTTGACAGGATAACAGGATTTGATTGGATCTAAATAATTATATAGACAGGATTCACAGGATGCACAGGATTTAACGAGGTTATATGGTTATGTTTTCCGGGTGTAAAATAATTTTATCCTGTAAATCCTGTCCATACCTTTAGCGGAGGTAGTCGATGAGGCTCATCTGCATCAGCTTGGCCCCGGCGGATAAGGCAGCGCGGTAAGCAATCTGCTGCTGGGTAAAGTCGATGGCCGCGCGGCCGATGTCGCTATCCTGCAGGCTGGATTTAACGGCCGCCAAGCGTACCTCCTGGTCTTCAAGCTGGCTCTTCAGCGCTTCCAGGTGGCGGGTACGGGAACCGATTTTGACGCGGTGCACAAGAACGGCATCTATATTATTATCTAAATCACCAATATTTTGTTCTATCCCTGCAGTATTATTCGCATCTAAATTATCACGTAAGCTGGCTAATGTTGCAAAAATATTCTCAAAGGTTGTTTCAACGTATGCGTTTACCTCTACTTCTTCATCACGACCAATTTCACGTTTTACATTTTCCGAAAAAGTAGGATCACTAGTATTAATTTGAAATACACCGTTGTTAAACGGCTTGGTATCCGTCTTATTGCCCGCAAAAATATACTTATTGCCCATCTGCCTATTAGCAACCTGTTCCATCCCATCCATAATACCCTCAATCTGGCGGGCGATGGTCTGCCTGTCTTCCGGGCTGTAAGTGTCGTTGCTGGCCTGGACGGCAAGCTCGCGGGCTTTATGCAGCAAACCCAAGGCATCGTTTAAAGCGGCGTCTGTTTCGTAGACCCAAGCTAAACCGTCGGTAATATTCCGTATATACTGCCTATTGCGATCAATGCCGCTCTCGATCTCCATGATCTGGCTGGTCGCGGTAGGGTCGTCGCTGGGGCGGTTAACTCTCTTGCCGGTGGACATGCGTTCCTGGGCTTTGGCCAGTTCTTCGAGATTATACTGGACGCTTTTCATCATGCGGTTGCCGATCACAGTATGGGTAATGCGCATAATATCCTCCAATCTGACGGGATTAACGAGATTAATATAATAATGTTCGACGTTCGATGCTTTAAAGTTCGAGGTTCGAGTGTTCCAAAAGAGTTCAACGTTCAAGGTTCAACGTTCTAAGTTCAAGGTTCAAGGTTCAAGGTTCAACGTTCAACGTTCGAGATTCGACGTTCGACGTTCGAAGTTCGAAATCTCTATTTAAATCATCCGGTCGATGATGGTATCGAGCATTTCGTCGATCATCGTTACGACGTGTGCCGCAGCCTGGTAGGCGTACTGGTATTGGGTCAGCTTGGTTAATTCCTCGTCAATAGAGACTCCGATGACCGATTGGCGCAGGTTCTCAAGCTGGTCACGCACTGCTTTGCTTCCTGCCATGCGCTCACCGGCACCTTCGACATCGGCACCGATCTTGGTCACCAGCCCGGCATAAAACTGTTCGAAGGTCTGATTATTTAAATCTGCATCTAAATCGTCAAATTTATCATCGCGTAATCCAGCAATATTTAAAGCCACTGACCCGTCAACTTGAGAAGGATCCCCCACAAGAGCACTATTGACGGTAATATCATTCGCGCCGTTACCAGCAAAAAACTCGGGAGCACCGTTAGCCGTGTGTTCCGCATTCACCTTATTAATTAGTGCCGCAGACAGTTTGTCAAGGTCATCCATGTAACCCTTAATATCCTGGCGGGCCTGCTCCCAGCCGGCGATTGCTCCTGTGTGATAATCACTGACAACTACTTTAGAGGAAGGAGCGCTCTCAAAAGTTAACTTAAACTTATCGTCAGTACTATCGACAGCCCCGCTTACAAACTCACCGTTGCTATCAACATCCTTTAGCTCTAAGCCAAACATATAAACTTTCACGGTATGATCAGCATCGTTTTCCTCAACGGTAATAGGACCGAGTTCGGCCAGCTTGTCCAATACCAGATCACGCCGGTCCAGCAGGTCGTTGGCCTTATGGCCCGCGGCCCCCAGCTTGGTCAAACTATTATTAATATCTTGCAGCTGCGCCGCCAAGCTGTTAATTTGTTTAACAACGTAGTTTTCAAGATGGTCTTTCAGCCCCTGCTGCTGGTCCTCCAATTGAACGTATGCCTCGCGGATCATAGACGCCAGTTCGCGCCCGCCTTCAACTACTGCGGCTTTTAGACCCAGGTCGTCGGGACTGTTGTTTAAATCGTGCCAGTTGTCAAAGAACTTCCCTATTACTTTTTGCAGCCCGTATTCGCTGGGTTCCGGGAATACAGCCTCTACTCTTTCCAGGGCAAGCTGCCGGCTTTCCCAATAACCCGCGTCACTAAGGGCTGAACGAACCTGCCGGTCGAGAATCTCATCTCTTACCCGGCGGATTTCGGTCACTTCAACGCCGGTGCCGATCTGGCCGGGCGTCACTTTTTGCGTCCTGGTGGGGATGGTGTACGGGTTGGTAGCACTGTGCACGGCATCCTGGCGCGTATAGCCTTCGTTATTGGCGTTGGCCAGGTTATGGGCCGCTACGTCCATCGAGGTACGCTGTGCCTGCAGAGCCCGGCGGGCAATTTCGAGACCGAAGAAAGTTGATCGCATCAATGATACCGTCTCCTTGTAGACATAATTAACAGGAATTAAATTAAACTACATGGTTTTTTATAGGTATTCCTTTGGGGTCCTTAATTTAGACAGGATTAACAGGATTCACCGGATTATTATATTGCATATGTACTAGGTATTCCTTACGGGTCATATAGGATCGACGGGATCCCGTCCGACCCTAAACTGATTTGTTAAGGGTGCAGGGTTTGGACGCGGCTTTTAATTGGCCGCCCGGTTCGTAGGTGGCACCCTCCACCGCTCCCACAGCGCGCATTAAGGCGTTGTTAAACTGCAGAGCCCGGGTACTTAAAACACGGCAAATAGCGTTGCTTTCCTTTAGATCGTGCACGAGCCCGGTCATATCCCGGTATAAACTTTCCAGCCCGCTGCGCAGTTCTTCCGGTAACGCGCTGATCAACTCGCGCATGCTGGCATCAGCTTGTAATTTCAAGGCCGACTCTAGAGGGCGCTGCGCCTGCCGGCGTTCCTCTTCCAAGCGTGACATCTCGTCGCTTAGGCGGCTTAAAGTTTCCACCGCAGAGGTAAGGGCGTCTATGTCATTGTTCTTGAAAGCCTCAATCTCACGTTCGGACGCCCGGACCATTTGCTGGAGTATTTCTTTCTGTTGTTCCAGTACATCGTAAAGGGTGCTGATCTGGCTTTGCATTGCCCGCTCCCCCCAAAAAGCAAAAAACGGCGGTTAGACCCGCCGGTCAAGCCTGGCTTCCTCGATAATGCCTTTGGCAATGGCCTCGGCGTCAGCCCGGTAAGTACCGGCTTCAATCTTCTCGCGGATCTCCTTTACCAACTTCTCACGCACTTCGGACAGTTCCTTCATTCTGGCACGGTACTTTTCTATTGCAAGAGCCTTATCGGAAAGCTGCACAGAGGACGCGTCATCAGCGCCTTTGCGCTTTTCTACCCGGTCTTTCGCGTTTTGCTCCTGATAGACCTTGCCAAGGTTAGGTATATTATAAGGATTAATACGCACCTATATCACCTCCAACCCAGTCATTATGTTTATCGGCTAACTGGGCAATAACTTTAGGAGTACTATAACATTTTCTCAACTATTTGCACCAGAGTCGGACCAATTTGGGGCAAAGGAATGACATTATCGGCTAAACCGGCATCAACAACCGCCTTGGGCATGCCATAGACCACACAAGTGCTTTCATCCTGCGCTATCGTCAGCCCGTTGGCGGCTTTAATGGCCCGCATTCCTTCCAGTCCGTCCCGGCCCATCCCGGTAAGTACGACGCCGCAAGTCTGACTGCCGTATATCTCAGCCGCACTGGTCATAACTTCATCCACTGAGGGACAAAAAGAGCCCGGTTTCAACGGTCCCCGGCATTCCCTCACCACACAATGCACGCCGGAAGTCTTTCTTTGCAGTGCAAATCGCTTTCCCGAAGGGGCAATTAAAACTCCCCCCCACTTCACCATGTCCCCGTCCGCCGCATGCTTTACCCTCAAAGCACACCTGGCGTCAAGGTTTTCGGCCAGGGAAGCCGTAAAACCGGCGGGCATATGCTGTACAACGAGGACCGGAACTTTGAAGTCCGGGGGCAGAGAAGGCAGTATGACTCGCAGGGCGGCAGGTCCTCCTGTTGAACAGCCGATGACAATTAACTGTACACGCTGCCGTGGTAATACTATCCCGGCCGGTTTATCCCTTCTTAGCTTTTTTTCCGGGGGTAATCCCGCCGCCTTACTGATATCCGCGGCAGCAGCAGCCTCAATCTTAGCCACCAGCTCATCCACCATAGCATTTAACCCGGTACTTTGGGTGGGTTTGAGAACAAAATCGACAGCACCGTTTGCCAATGCGTCTATAGCGACCGAACTTCCTTCGCACGTATGGGCGCTCAGCATCAGCACCGGTACAGGGTAACTTCGCATCAGCCGCTTCAAGGTGGATAAGCCGTCAAGGACAGGCATCTCAACATCAAGAATTACGACATCGGGTTTGACCTTGGGAATTTGCTCCAGGGCTTCCTGCCCGTTACGCGCCGTACCGACCAGTTTAAAACCATAGTTTCTGGCCAGTATCCCTCCGATGATCTTACGAATTGCCGGCGAATCATCAACGATAAAAATACTAACTGGCACAGGCCGACACCTTATCTTCTTTCCTGGTAAATTCCTGTACCAGCGCCTGCACGTCGACAATAAGAGCCACATTACCGTCGCCCAGAATAGTTGCCCCGGAAAGCCCCGGAATACGTCCCAGGTACTTACCAAGCGACTTGATGACAATCTCTTGCTCGCCGATGAGGTAATCTACCACCACACCCACCATATTCTCAGCTGTTCCGATGATGACAACGGATAGTTTATCTTTGGCTTCCGACCTTTCCCCAAACAATTCTGCCAGGCGCACGAGAGGTAGCACGGAACCGCGAACCACGATAACTTCGCGGTCCTTGACCAATTGGATCTCGTTGCAGGTAATCTGGATCGTTTCCTGGACGTTAGCAAGGGGGAAAGCGTAGATTTTATTAGCGAGACTAACCATCAGCGCCCTGATAATAGCCAGGGTTAAAGGTAATTTAATAATGAATTGGGTACCTTTCCCCGGTGAACTTTTGACATCCACGGTACCATTAATTTGTTCGATTTGATTACGCACTACATCCATCCCCACCCCGCGACCGGAAAGGTCACTAACCTCGGCGGCGGTGGAAAAACCTGGCCTAAAAATCAGGTCTATGGCATCCTTATCACTCATACGCTCGGCGCTTTCAGCGTCTACGACGCCTTTTTGTATGGCGGCTTGCTTAACTTTGGCAGGGTCAATCCCGCGCCCGTCATCCTCCACAATGATCACGATATGGTTCTCTTCGTGATAAGCTTTGAGCTTCAGCATACCAGTTACAGGTTTACCCAGCTGCCGGCGCTCCTCAGCCGTTTCAATGCCATGATCGATAGCGTTGCGTACCAGGTGTAACAACGGCTCACCGATTATCTCAATGATATTGCGATCAAGCTCGGTTTCCCGGCCCTCTATCACCAGATTGATTTCTTTGCCGAGTTTGTGAGCTATGTCCCGCACCATGCGTGGAAAACGGCTGAAAACCTGGTTAATCGGCAACATCCGGGCCTTCATTATCTCATCTTGTAAATTCCCGGTAACCTGCCCCAAATGGTTGGATATCTCACTGATAGTGTCAACGAGTTCATCACTCTTTTGTCCACTTTCCATCAGCTCGGCAAAGCGGTCCAACCGGGTACGCTCTATGACAAGTTCTCCTACCAAATTCATCAAATTATCCAACTTATCAACGCTAATCCGTACTGTACGCACTGTTTTTGGGGTCGCCATGCCGGAAGGACCGTCCGCTTTTTTGTCCGCAGCGGCGTTTGCCGTCTTGGAAGCGGCAAGAGACGCCTCTTCCTCCGCATTAGACGATGTGGTAGATGTAAACTCGTCATCGGAAACCCTAACCGGCGTTACTCGTGCATCTTCGATTTCGGCAATCCCTAATATCTTCTGGCGGAGTTCATCAGCAGTTTTTTCAGAAACAGCAACTAAATCAAATTCACGATCAAATTCTCCTTCTTCAAGCTGCTCGGCTGGAGGTTCAGATTTGATGACCTCGCCCATCCCTTCCAGCCTATCGAACACCATAAAGGCTCTCACATTTTTCATTTGGCAATCGGGATCTAAAATAACACGAATGCGATAAGCGTTAAGTCCGCGTAAAAGAGCCTCGCGGATTATTTCTATCTCTGCGTCGGTCAACTCCGGCTCGTTTTCGCTCTCTCCACCGGAAGAAACACTAAGCGGTTGACTTTCCGCCGGCCCACTTTCCTGATCGCTTTCTCCACGAAAATACTTTCCTAATTTTGCCATAATTGGATCAATATCAACATCAGCGTCGCCGCCCACTACTTTGTCACGCAGCAACTTAAGTGTATCAAGGGCCTCGAACAAGACATCAATCATTTCGCTGGTTACCCGGAGCTCGCCTTGTCTGATACGGTCAAACAGGTTCTCCATTTCGTGGGTTAAGGCTGACATTTTATCGTAACCCATGATAGCAGAAGACCCTTTGATGGTATGGGCAGCACGGAAAATCTCCTGAACCACCTCCGGGCTTTCCCCGGCGCGCTCCAGTTGTAGAAAACCATCGCTGATAACCTCGATCTTTTCGTCCAATTCGTCCAGGAAAACGCTAATTTCAGCATCTGAAAACATGTGGTTACCTCCTACAGAGAAGCATAAGCATATCCGAAAATCTTTGGGGGACAAGCACCAGCACCTTCCGCATGTTTTTACCATAAATTAGAGCAGTCCTACGGGGAAACGTATTATTGCGCCGCCCTTTTCAGTATGTCCTGAGTTTCCCGCAACTGTTCCTGTTCATCTTTCTGCAGTACCTTATCAAGATTTAACATAATAATGAGCCGGTCATCCCGCAGCACGATGCCGCGCAAGAACTCGGCGTCCACCCCACCCACAACCGGTGGCGGCGGTTTCATACTGTCCATTGACACGCTCAAGACCTCGTGCACCGCATCTACGATCATACCCACCGTCATTTCGCCCACCTGGACGATGATAATCCGGCTGGACTTGGTCTGCTCTCCCTCGGGGAGGTGGAACCTCTTGCGCAAATCAATGATCGGTACAATACGACCGCGCAGGTTGATAATGCCCTCAACAAACTCCGGCGCCTTGGGCACCCTAGTGATTTTTTCCATTCTAATGATTTCCCAGACATCAGCAATACCTACCCCGTAAATCTGACCACTTAATTCAAAAACAACGATCTGCTCCTCACGCGATCTAACTTCCTCAGTCATAAACGTACACCTCCGTTCCAAGCAACAGGGCAACAATACCTCCGTTACCATAAACTCTCTAAAGCTACATATTTCTTCCCTATATAACCCCATTCCTTCCTAATCGACAGCAAACAAAAGCCCTAGGGTGTATTCCTTGCATTATTGGACAAAATGTGCCAAAAACCCTGCTTGATCCCAAAAGTTTTGGTTTGTTAGTTTTCTGGAAAAAGCGCATGCTAGACAATGAGGGAGGTTGCACTCTTGTTAAGGATGTTTCGGCAGCGGTTGCGGCAGTTCCACAGGTATCGCCAGATCGCCCGCATTTTAACGAAGCACGGTTTCGATTATTTTGTGCATCTATTTCGCCTGGCAGATCTGGTAGCATATCCCCGCAGGTTGGTTACCAGGCGCCAGCGAACCGTATACCGGATGTCAGCGCCGGAACGGTTTCGCATCATGCTCCAGGAACTCGGTCCCACCTTTATCAAGTTGGGGCAAATTATGTCCACGCGCGCCGACCTGCTGCCGCAAAACTATATCAGCGAACTGGAAAAACTGCAGGACAGGGTGCCGCCGGTAAGGTTCGAGGACATCAGCAAACAGGTGGAACAGTCGTTAAACCGTCCCCTGGCGGATATCTTCGCCCATTTTGAGGAGGAGCCTCTTGCGGCGGCATCCATCGCCCAGGTCCACCGGGCGACCCTGAAAACGGGTGAAGATGTCGTCGTTAAAGTCCAGCGCCCCGGCGTAGCAGAATTAACCGCCGTTGATGTCCAGATTCTGCGCGATTTTGCCTACCTTGCCGAAAAACACACGGCCTGGGGACAAATCTACAGCTTCACCGAAATGGCCGACGAATTTGCGGACACCATTGCTGAGGAGACTGACTTTCGTGTCGAAGGGCGCCACGCCGACACCATTCGCCACAACTTCGATACCGATGACAGGGTTTATATTCCCAAAGTGTATTGGGATTTCACTGCTAAAGAAGTTCTTACCATGGAATACGTGGACGCGGTCAAGCTCAACAACCTGCAGGCGTTGGAAGCCGCCGGCATTGACCGCTCTTCTCTCGCCCGCACGCTGGCCGATGTGCTGCTCCGGCAGATATTGATTGACGGGGTTTTCCACGCCGATCCCCACCCCGGAAACCTTGCCGTACTGCCCGACGGGCGCCTGGTCTTCATGGATCTCGGGATTATCGGGAACCTAACCCCGCAAGCACGCGATCACATAGGAACAATGGTCCTCGGCCTGGTCAAACGCAGCGCCGAAATGGTATCCCGCGCCATCATCGAAATGGGGCAGGTCCCGCCAACAGTCAACAAAGATGCCCTGCAGCGGGATATTTATAAATTGCAGCAAAAATACTACGAAATCCCCCTCAGCCAGATCAATATCACCGAATCTCTTACCGAACTCCTCCAGGTAGCCTTTAAACACCGTATCAAACTGCCCAACGAAACCACCATGGTGATCAAAGCCCTCATTACCACCGACGGTGTGGTCAAAAAGTTGGATCCCCGGATCAGCATCGTCGAAATCGCCGAGCCCATCGGACGCCGGATCCTGCAGGAACGTTTTAACCCGCGCCGCTTGCAAGCCCTGCTGGCCGAAAAACTGCCCCAGTACGCCCACCTGCTGGAACAATTCCCCTTCCAGGTCAGCGAGCTGCTGGAGCAGGCTACCGGTGGAACCTTTAAGTTAAACCAGGAAAACCCCGCTCTTAATCGCCTGGCAAACAATGCCGGAAAATGGATCAACCGCCTGGTTTGGGGTTTCATCACCGGTACCTTGTTTATCACCGCCGGCTTGTTTGCCGATATCGGCTACCGCCTGTTCAACACCTTTGAGGTCGTTGACGCAGCCCTGGTCACCGCATTCGGTTTACTGCTGTGGTTATTGCTCACCAGCCGCCGCTAAACCTTACCAATATTTCCTATGAAAAATTGTGGAAATTGTCAAAAGAAGCAGGAAAAACTTGGCGCAACGCGAAATTAGTCTTAATTTCCTATTTTCGAAGGGGGACATCCTGTGGACCTGGCGACCTTGATAGGCATTATAATCAGCTTTGTCAGCCTCGTTGGTGGGTTTTTGCTTGAAGGCGGACACGGTGACATGCTGGTTGTGTACACATCTATGATCATCGTATTCGGCGGCACCATAGGGGCCACCATGTCCGGTTTTTCTTTCTATGAACTTAAAGTCCTCCCAGCAGCCATACGGGCATTGCTATTTCACAAACTGCCATCCGAACCTGCGGTGGTGCAGCAAATTGTAGACTTGGCGGAAAAAGCCCGCCGCGAAGGTCTTCTGGCCCTTGAAAACCAAATTGAAGAAATCGATGATCAATTTTTAAAAAAAGGTATGCAGTTGGTGGTGGACGGCGCTGACCCCGAGGTGGTGCGCAGCGTCCTGCAGACCGAAATTTATTCAATTCAGGAACGTCACCGTATTGCCCAGGATATTTTTGAGGCGGCCGGCGGATACGCCCCCACGATGGGCATTATCGGCACCGTGATGGGGTTGATTCACGTTCTCGGCAACCTCACTGATCCTGACTCATTGGGACCGGCTATTGCCGTGGCCTTCACGGCCACCCTATACGGCGTATGCAGTGCCAATGTCGTTTACTTCCCTATCGCCGCGCGCCTTAAAAACATCAGCCGCAAAGAAATCACGATCAGGCTTTTGATGATGGAGGGCATTACCGCCCTGCAGGCCGGCAACAACCCGCTTATCATTTCCGAACAACTGGTAGCCTTCCTGCACCCCAAAGAAAAACAGCAAGCGTTAGAACACAGCGAGCAGGGTAGTGAAACCTATGAGATCTCATAATAATAGAATTCAACAACACGGCGAAGATCGTAAACCAAATCACGAGCGCTGGTTGATTACCTATGCTGACCTGATCACTCTGCTTCTGATTTTCTTCGTAGTTTTGTATTCCTTCAGTAAAATTGATGCCGAAAAGTTCGCCGCCATCGCCGAATCTTTAACCAAGGCTTTAGGCGGCGGGCAAATGAGTTTTATTTTGGATCAACCAGGCACCTCCATTGCGCCCGGCCTTCAAAATCAGTCCAACGATATTGACCTGCAGCAAAGCGCCGAAGCAGTACAATTGGCCAGAATTGAAGGACAGCTTAGAAAATTCATTAAAGAAAAGGGCCTTGATGCATCGATTAGTGTTATTTCAGAGGAACGGGGTGTTGTTTTAAGTATCCAGGATACGGTCCTTTTTGAATCCGGAAAAGCACGCTTAACGCCTGAAGCAAAAGAGATCATTGATGAGGTAGGACTCTTGTTACTGAGTGTACCGAATTATATTCGTATAGAAGGGCACACGGACAATCTTCCCATCCACACAAGGGAGTTCCCGTCCAACTGGGAGCTCTCGGTAGCCCGCGCCTGCAGCGTGGTGCAGAGGTTGATCAAAAAGCATAACTTTCCACCCGAACGCCTTTCCGCTACCGGCTACGGCGAATACCGTCCCCGTGTACCCAATGACACGGCTGAGCACCGCCAGATAAACCGCCGCGTGGACTTCGTAATTCTCAGCAGCAAATACATTAAGACCGAACCCAAACCCTTATTCGAGCTATCTGAATAAACACAGCGATCATTCTTGCATTGAGACCTTAAGGGTGGTATAATAAATATTGCTTCGGGCGCGTAGCTCAGGGGGAGAGCGCTTGACTCACATTCAAGAGGTCGGAGGTTCGAAACCTCCCGCGCCCACCAGTTATAACCAGTTTACCAGATGGAGTTTTCATCTGGTTTTTTGTTTTTTGGCCTGAAAAAGCTGCTTCCTTACCTTTACAAGTGGGGAAGCATATCTATGTTGAAAAGGAGGTATGGTGGTAAAAATGATTAACTAACGACTGTTTCCAAATCCAAAACCAATCAGGTGTTTACGCTTTTGCTTAGCTCTTGTACAGGCCAAACTTGCTTTATTAACTAACTCGTTAATCATAAAGTTTGACACTTCGTTATTGGTCCGGCGATAATGCATCCACCATCCTGCGAGCCGCCTCAGGCCCGATAGGAGCCTCATTGCCTACCAGCAACACGTCCTGCATAGGCGGTATTTCAAATTCAGATAAAGAGAGTTGAATTTCCGCCTTTTTTTTTACAGTCGTCATAACTCATTAATATATACCTCTCCATAGCTATATTGATTAACACAACCTGTCATAAATAACCAATATTTGATTTTCTACGACATTTCCAATAGTCCTGCCTGAAACGGTTTTATAGAATCTTTTCCTATATTTTCGCTAAGGTTAGCATTGCCTAATTTAACCGGCCCATACCCCAACCATCGAAAATAAATGCACAACTTCCCCGCCTGTAAAGACGGGGAAGCGTATCCATTAAATAAGGGAGGCATTATGAACGGTTTAGCTAAAGTGCAAGCATTAAACTTCCAATATGCAGGTAAAAGCCGGACAAATGTTTTTCCTGTCCCTTCGGGCAATTTAAATAATCCCAATATTTCAGCTACTCATTTTTCGTGCTTTAACTATTCCTCGTCGTCCTCAAACGTGTTGTTTTTTATTGCTTCTAAAAGTTCGTCAATAAGGCGATCTAATGCTTCTTCAGGACTTGCGCCATATTCTTCGGCCAGTTCTTTTAGAATATCGCGTTCTTTAATACCAACCAGCCCCCTAATAGATCTTATTGAGCGTTTATTCAGATTTAAAACAAGTAAAACCTTTTCCCGGTTTTACAATACCTTTCAAGGCACCATTGGCTCGTTTGGGTAATAAGAAACCTAACCGGCTCGAGCCGACACCTTATCTTCTTTCCTGGTAAATTCCTGTACCAGCGCCTGCACGTCGACAATAAGAGCCACATTACCGTCGCCCAGAATAGTTGCCCCGGAAAGCCCCGGAATACGTCCCAGGTACTTACCAAGCGACTTGATGACAATCTCTTGCTCGCCGATGAGGTAATCTACCACCACACCCACCATATTCTCAGCTGTTCCGATGATGACAACGGATAGTTTATCTTTGGCTTCCGACCTTTCCCCAAACAATTCTGCCAGGCGCACGAGAGGTAGCACGGAACCGCGAACCACGATAACTTCGCGGTCCTTGACCAATTGGATCTCGTTGCAGGTAATCTGGATCGTTTCCTGGACGTTAGCAAGGGGGAAAGCGTAGATTTTATTAGCGAGACTAACCATCAGCGCCCTGATAATAGCCAGGGTTAAAGGTAATTTAATAATGAATTGGGTACCTTTCCCCGGTGAACTTTTGACATCCACGGTACCATTAATTTGTTCGATTTGATTACGCACTACATCCATCCCCACCCCGCGACCGGAAAGGTCACTAACCTCGGCGGCGGTGGAAAAACCTGGCCTAAAAATCAGGTCTATGGCATCCTTATCACTCATACGCTCGGCGCTTTCAGCGTCTACGACGCCTTTTTGTATGGCGGCTTGCTTAACTTTGGCAGGGTCAATCCCGCGCCCGTCATCCTCCACAATGATCACGATATGGTTCTCTTCGTGATAAGCTTTGAGCTTCAGCATACCAGTTACAGGTTTACCCAGCTGCCGGCGCTCCTCAGCCGTTTCAATGCCATGATCGATAGCGTTGCGTACCAGGTGTAACAACGGCTCACCGATTATCTCAATGATATTGCGATCAAGCTCGGTTTCCCGGCCCTCTATCACCAGATTGATTTCTTTGCCGAGTTTGTGAGCTATGTCCCGCACCATGCGTGGAAAACGGCTGAAAACCTGGTTAATCGGCAACATCCGGGCCTTCATTATCTCATCTTGTAAATTCCCGGTAACCTGCCCCAAATGGTTGGATATCTCACTGATAGTGTCAACGAGTTCATCACTCTTTTGTCCACTTTCCATCAGCTCGGCAAAGCGGTCCAACCGGGTACGCTCTATGACAAGTTCTCCTACCAAATTCATCAAATTATCCAACTTATCAACGCTAATCCGTACTGTACGCACTGTTTTTGGGGTCGCCATGCCGGAAGGACCGTCCGCTTTTTTGTCCGCAGCGGCGTTTGCCGTCTTGGAAGCGGCAAGAGACGCCTCTTCCTCCGCATTAGACGATGTGGTAGATGTAAACTCGTCATCGGAAACCCTAACCGGCGTTACTCGTGCATCTTCGATTTCGGCAATCCCTAATATCTTCTGGCGGAGTTCATCAGCAGTTTTTTCAGAAACAGCAACTAAATCAAATTCACGATCAAATTCTCCTTCTTCAAGCTGCTCGGCTGGAGGTTCAGATTTGATGACCTCGCCCATCCCTTCCAGCCTATCGAACACCATAAAGGCTCTCACATTTTTCATTTGGCAATCGGGATCTAAAATAACACGAATGCGATAAGCGTTAAGTCCGCGTAAAAGAGCCTCGCGGATTATTTCTATCTCTGCGTCGGTCAACTCCGGCTCGTTTTCGCTCTCTCCACCGGAAGAAACACTAAGCGGTTGACTTTCCGCCGGCCCACTTTCCTGATCGCTTTCTCCACGAAAATACTTTCCTAATTTTGCCATAATTGGATCAATATCAACATCAGCGTCGCCGCCCACTACTTTGTCACGCAGCAACTTAAGTGTATCAAGGGCCTCGAACAAGACATCAATCATTTCGCTGGTTACCCGGAGCTCGCCTTGTCTGATACGGTCAAACAGGTTCTCCATTTCGTGGGTTAAGGCTGACATTTTATCGTAACCCATGATAGCAGAAGACCCTTTGATGGTATGGGCAGCACGGAAAATCTCCTGAACCACCTCCGGGCTTTCCCCGGCGCGCTCCAGTTGTAGAAAACCATCGCTGATAACCTCGATCTTTTCGTCCAATTCGTCCAGGAAAACCCCGAGTTCCTCATCTGAAAACATAACTGTCACCTCCCTACTTGTTCAGAACCTTTTTAATCGCCTGCAGGATACGTTCTTGTTCAAAGGGCTTTACAATAAAATCTTTCGCTCCGGCCTGGATGGCCTCCATAACCATCTGTTGTTGGCCCATGGCCGTTACCATGACGATCTTGGCGTCGGGGTCCTTGGCGATGATGGCTTTAACGGCTCCGATGCCGTCCAGCTCAGGCATGGTAATATCCATAGTTACCACATCGGGTTTGTGCTCTTCATATTTCTTAATCGCCACGGCACCGTTTTCGGCTTCGTCCACTACTTCGTAACCCGCTTTGGTAACGGTGTTCTTGATGGTCATGCGCATAAAGGCCGCATCGTCTACGACCAGGATTTTGGCAGCCACTTCTATTCATCCCCTCACAAATTTATTTTTCATCAATTGACTCCTTTAATAGCAAAGTTGATTTCTAACTGATCGTTCTCGAGATAATACGGTACACAGATGACCGGTTTTTGATTAGTCACGGTGACTTGTTCTCCGGTCAGCGTCGTAGGTGGGGTGATGGTAACGTTAATACCTGCTTCGCTCAAAAGTGTGCCACTGCGCCCCATCACCATATTGCTTAACTCCCCTAACGCACTAAGGGTCATGTCATCGATGGCCGTTATTTCCATTCCCGCCATCGCCGAAGCCAGTCTTTGGGCTGCTTTATCGGAATACGAAAAGATGACTTGCCCTTGGATATCGCCTGTAATACCGATGATGCTAATGACGTGATGCACAGGGTAAGGCGTTTTCTTGACAAACGGCTTACCCCGGTCTGGGGACAAACCCGTGATCTGGTTAATGATTTCTAAACATGCTTGCAAAAAGTGGTTTAAAGTATCTGCTAGAACGGTATTCTCCATATGGCATCTTCCCTTTCCAGATTTCAGAATGGTCGTCTGCAATTTACTAATTGATTAGCTCTGAGCTATCTAACTGTCGACTTATGACAATTTGCATTACTTTTACAAGTTTAAACCTAATAGTATGCTTCCCCACCCTAAAGGTGGGGAAGCATTTCTGTCACACGTTAAACAATCTGCATTACTCGCCCTTACTCATCCTCTTCCGTCTCAGACTAAGCCTTGGCGACCGATTCCCGGCTCTCTGCGACAAGACGGTCATTAGGGCATAAAGATTTCTGCCTGAAACAGCTACTTTACAATGCTGTTCAAGTCCAGAAGCAACCAAAGGTTTTTATCCCGCTTAATTATCCCTTTGATAAAGGAATTATCACCAATGGCTGTGTCGGACATGTCCAGCTCATCTTCTTCGTAAGTACTCACCTCGTCCACCCCGTCCACAATCATGCCAATTCTTTCTTCCCCGTTTTCAATCACCACAATGCGGCTGTCGCGGCTTCTTTCTCCTTCCGGCAGGCCCATCTTGCGGTGCAGGTTCAGCACCGGTACGACCTTGCCGCGGAGGTTGATAATGCCTTCCACGTAAGCATCAGACCGGGGCACTGGAGTGATATCGACCATACGGATGATTTCATTGGTACGGTCTACAGGAAGGGCGTATTTTTGATCGGCAAGCCTGAAAATAACTAACTGGTTGCTAGTATTACTCATAAGTTTCACCTTCCTGGTTAAGTTTGCCAGCATCTTTCCGCTTTGCAGTAAGCTATTTAACGGACCCTTGGGGTGCTGCTGTAAGCTTTTCGGCATCATCTATCCTGAACCGTGCCGCCATCTTCTGTAGTTCCTCGGCCATTTGGGTAAGCGATTCGGTTGATGACGCGATTTCTTCCATGGCGGCCGTTGATTCTTCGGTAGTAGCGGCCACATTCTGTACGGCTGAGGAAACCTGTTCGGCACCGGAAGATAATTCATCAATTTGACTGGCCAAGCCTTTTACCCGGTCGATGATCTGGGCAAAGGATGCGCCGACCTTATTAACTACATTGACCCCTTCTTCCACTTCCTTAACTCCGTCTTCCATTACGTCATTGGCATTCTTGGTTTCGGTCTGGACTTTACTGATCAGCTGCTGGATCTCGGCGGCGGCGTTGGCTGACTGTTCCGCCAGCTTACGCACTTCCTCTGCCACCACCGCAAAGCCCCTGCCTTGTTCTCCGGCGCGGGCGGCTTCAATGGCAGCGTTTAGGGCCAACAGGTTGGTCTGGTCGGCGATATTGCTGATGGTCTCCACGATGTTACCGATCTCGCTGGACATTTTATCTAGTTTCCCGATGACGGTGCTGGCATTTTGGGTCGAGGCACGAATGGTATTCATCTGCTTCTTGATGGTGTCGATACCCTGCCGCCCTTCTTCGGCTTCATTTGATGCTTCGTCGGAAGCCTCTTTAATGTTCTGGACATTCTGTGCCATCTGCTCCACCGTCTGAGATGTCTGCTGCATGCTGGAGGAGGTCTCGTTGGCGCCGGCCGAAGTCTCTTCGGCGTTG
This sequence comes from Peptococcaceae bacterium, assembly GCA_017656185.1. Lineage (GTDB taxonomy): Bacteria > Bacillota > Desulfotomaculia > Desulfotomaculales > JACDOK01 > JACDOK01. Next base: position 23,414 of record JACDOK010000023.1, read on the forward strand.
GCGGAGAGCTGCTCGGCGGAGGAAGCAAGATTGTTAGCGTTATGCTTGATGTTCATTACAATCTCTTTGAGGTTGTCGATCATTTTATTGAACGCGGCGGCCAAGCTGCCTACTTCGTCTCTGGAACGGACTTGGATGCGCTGCGTTAGATCGCCTTTAGCAACTTTTTCGGCTGCGGCTATAAGCTTATGTAACGGGTCAATCATTTGCCGGTTCATGAACCACCACAGAACGGTGCTGATGAGAATTAAAGCAATAATAGAAATCAAACCAACGGTCTTAAATGTTTCTGCGATCATTTTGGAAACAAACGCCGTGGGCGCTCCCACGTACCACATACCAATAATTTGGCCGGAGGAATCTTTGATTGGGGTATAGGCCGTTTGGTACCAATGGCCCACGACGTTAGCCTCACCATAGTAGTCTCGGCCGTTTTTCAAGGTCGTTTCAGCTACGATATCGGAAACTACCGTCCCTACGGCTCGCTTGCCGTCTTTTTTGACGTTTGTGGCCACGCGGGTGTCGCCGCAGAAAATGGTAACGGTGTCCCCGTTGGTCAGCCTGCCGATTTTATCTACGATAGCAAAGTTTCCGTTCATTAAGGTATCGCCTTTATAGAGCTTGTCCCCTTCACGGCGCCATGGTCCCGGGTATTCTTTGTCCAATATTTCGTAACCGAGGGCCAGGTCGGCTTTGGCTTTCTGAGTTGCCGTATCCTTGGCTTGCTTGGTCACCACAAAATTAACCCCGTACATTACCGCACCCAACAGCAGTATCATGCCGACAATGCAGGTGAAACCTATTTTAAACTTGAGAGATAAGTTCTGAAACCTCAACCTCTTCCTCTCCTTTCCCCTTACACGTAATCCTGCCACTTTAAGCATTTCCTAAATAATCCTTCCTTCTAATCCAACTGTGTCTGCAACCCTTGTAATGCCCGCTGCTTCCATTTCAGGTGATCCCGTCACCAGATGATATTTCTCCCCCCCCCTTTCTTCTTATGAACAACAGCCTCAGCTGCATACCCTTAACAAGTTCTTGCAGATAATCAAGTGTGACAACGATACTGACTATACCATGTAATTGGAAGTTTTTTTTTGCAAAGCCATCTGGAACGTATAATGGTTCTTCCAGGATCACTCCTGCCTCTGTGATGTCTGTCATTACCAGCATTGTCCCCTCCCTTTATGAACACAAGTATATAAAGATGAAAAAGAAAAACCTTCTTTATGAGGGCTTTGCGTATCCGTGCAGCCTGGCAGCCATAGTCACATTTGTGACCTTAGACCCATGGCTTTGCGTCCCCGGCTTTCGCCGGGTTTGCCCTCTGGATATCTCTTACTTAACATTTACTTAACATTCGGTAAGTTTTAAGAACCCTCTGGTTATTTCGATAAGGTTTTGCATATACCTTTAAAAAGATACAAATTTTTGGTAAAAAAATTGTCATATTATGTCGAGTGCTGTTGAGTAACGTCCAGTAAACTGGTGTAAAAATAGAGAGGTCCTGATTAGAAGAAAAGGCCACCGTCCCTCTGGTAAGTGGGTAGTTGAAGCAACAACATAAACCCATAACTGGAGGGATAAACGATGGCCCAATATCAGGTTACCGTAGATAACGATGTTACGCAGCTTGTTGCAATATAAGTTTCAGGCTAGCCAAATGGGACCGGGTTGTCGTGCTGGAAACCAGTTAAAAATATTTAGTGTGAAGAGCATGGACACCCACAGGCGATGCAAACATGGCCCTCATGTCAGCATTACACGCCCACCTTTTTCAGCACCGCCAACAATTGTTCGGGTTTAAACGGCTTTACGATCCAGGCCGTGGCACCGGCTTTTCGACCTTCTTCCTTTTTTGCAGCCTGCGCTTCCGTTGTAAGCATGATAATAGGAGTAAACTTGCAAGCCTTTTTTGACGTACCGCCTTGATAAAACTTATCCCGTCCATGATTGGCATGTTCAAGTCGGTAATAATGGCATCTACCTTGCCTATTTTGTCCAGAACAGTCAAACCTGCTTTGCCGTTTTGCGCTTGCTCCACCTGATAACCGGCATTTTCTAAAACAATTTTTATACTCATCAACATTGTTACTGAATCATCGACGGTTAAAATGGTCCTGGCCAATGCAAACACCACCCTTATTTAGTTAAAACAGTTCTACGTTATCACCCAGTTCCTCATCTACTTTCCCCACGTTGGTCGTATCCAGAAGCTTTTCACCGGTCACTTGTTGGTGTACCCGTCGCTCACTGACAGTGGTATAAAGCTTTGCCAGCTTATCCGTTATTTCTGTTTGATCTTTTAAAGCCTCACCATTTTGCAACGCCAGCGCCAGGTGCTGGAGTTCCTCATTACACTCTTCAACTATTTTCACAACATGATTCAGTTCCTGGGAAACCATATCCTGAAACTGAAGATTAAAAACCGTGTTTTCCACCTGCCGGGATAACTCAGTTACATTGGCAACCAGAGTATTAGATGCCTCATGAATGGTTTTTATTGCTTCGGTCATTCTTTCATGTGTTTTATATACTTGCCCCCCGATATTCTGTATGATACTGGTTGAATTATTAATTGTATCCATGACATTTACAGTCATATTTTCCACATGACTGTAAATATCCATACTCTGTTTATCCATCTTATCAAGGGTACTTTTGCTCAGTTCTGCCAGCTTACCTACTTCCCGGGCCACAATGGCAAATCCCTGTCCGTGTTCGCCGGCGCGGGCCGCTTCTATGGAAGCATTGAGGGCCAGCAATTGAGAATGATCGGCAATATCTTTCAGCCTACCGGTCAAAGCAGATTGTTTGTCCCGCCAGTATGCTCCATCTTGAATAAATTGTTCCTGCGCTGATCTGACATCATCATTTAGTTTTTTTAGATCGTTCATTAAATCCTGCATGGTTTGCTGGTTTTCCTTTAATAACTGCGCTATCAGGCTTTGCTTGTTTTCTTGGCTTAAATATTCATCTAAAATATGTAGACCTTCCCGAGCGTTTTCCCTGGCCGCCGAACAGATACCGGCAATTTTGTCGCCCAACTGCAGCACTGACTCTTCGGTAGTAGTTATCATCGCCTGAATATTAAACCCAACAACAAAAAATTAATTTGTTTTAAAACCCAGAAGTTCCAGGCGTTCAACGACCTGATTATCATGGGGCCAAATTATTTCCAGGCCGGTATATGCTTGCCGTATAGCCCATAATACCTGCAATGCGGCCATGTCCAACCCTGTTAAATTTTTCATGTCCAGCACCAGATGTCGCTCGGGCCGGCAACATATATCAGCAGTAAATTCTTTCACCTGGGTGATGTCAAAACGATCTAGCAACTGTACTACCAGGCGATCTTCCTTATTTTCAAAACTATACCCCATCCATTACTCCCCCCGTTTGAGTCAGTTCATGTGGGTTTAATACTAGTAAAACATTTCCGTCACCTAAAACGGCCGCTCCGGCAAAAATAGCGATTCCCGCCAGTTCGCCTTCAAGAGGTTTTAAAATAATGTCCTGTTCACCCAGCAAGTCATGTACTGCCAATCCAATACCTGTGTTCAGCACCGCAATATAGATTTCTTCATCACTACCGGTATTGGCATCAGCATCAGTATTTATAATTTTATGCCGGGCGAGTAAACTACCCGTGTCAGATAAGGGTACCAGTTCATTACGCAGCACGGCAACCGGTTGTCCCTTCATTGTCTTTATCTGAGATGCGTTGAGTTTTACGGTTTCCTGGACTGCATCCAGGGGTAAACCGTACGGCTGCCCGGAAACTTTTACTAGCAAAACCTTCGACGTGACCATGGTCAGCGGTAATTCCATCCGAATACAGGTACCTGAACCCGGCTCACTATAAACCCGGACCTTTCCGTTTACCTGACGCAACGATGTGGCCACCACGTCCATTCCCACTCCCCTGCCGGAAAGATCAGATACCTCTTCATTGGTGCTGAAACCGGGCATAAAAATGAAGTTTAACGCTTCTTCATCACTAACGGACACCGCCTCTTCAGGTGTTAATAAATTTTTTTTCACCGCCATGGCCCTGACCCGGTCCGGAGCGATACCCCTACCGTCATCCTCCACTTCTACAATTACCCGGTCACCTTCGCGGTAGGAACGCAAGGTGACAGTAGCAGGCACAGGCTTACCCAAATCCTGTCGTTCTTCCGGAGATTCCACTCCATGATCCAGGGCATTGCGCACCAGGTGAACCATCGGTTCGTTTAAAACCTGGATGATGTTCTTATCCAATTGGGTCTCCTCGCCGGAGGTTACCAGCCGCACCGATTTACCCAGCGAGCGCGAAATATCCCGCACCAACCGGGGCATTTTTCGAAATATGTACGATACGGGCATTAACCGCACGTCAAGCACGGTATCTTGCATATCCCGGGCTATACGGTCCAAAATACTATATTTTTCTTTCATTTCCCGGGCCAACTCGACCAGACCATGTTCTATTTCCAGTTTCTTAACCAGATAGGGAAGGGCGTTTTTGGCCACAACCAACTCACCGGCCAGGGACATCATCCGATCCAATTTCTCCTGCTCTACTTTAATGGGTTGGTTTATCCCGCTTTCCCATGCTTTCTCTCCGTCTTTGCCACCAGGAGAACTGCCGCCCGGCGAAGGAAGAACGTTTTTTCTGTCATTAACGGAAACTGGACTTGCCATGGAATCAATTTCCGCGGTATCCCCATTAATCGTTTTTCGGCCGGTTTCTTTGCACGACAATTCCTGCTCGTCACTTTCAGACAACAATTCCACCAGTCGCGCTAAAAAATCTTGAAATTCCTTTTGTTTAACCGGCAGGTCGGGTAACTGTTCAATCAACCACTGCCATTGGTAATTTTGGGCCACCCGGTGAAGAATTTTGGTTATGTGTTGTGCCCGCCAATCCCGATCTTCGTCCGTTTCGGCAGCAGCCAGGGCCGTTTGTTGCTGTTTCAGAAATTCTTTGAACATTTTCCTTTCTTTGCTCGACAGGTCGGCCAGGGTGTTAGCGACTTTAACTGTGGCCGATTGCCCCACTTCTCCCATAACTGCTACCCGGAGGTAATTTTCGGGGGATTCCACAAATTGAAATACCTCTTCCACCCGGGCCGGCTCCGCTGTGCTGGCTAAATAAATATTTATGCCCAGGTAACAAAGTTCCGCATCCATTTCGCACAGGGGAGGAAGTCCGCTATCATCAACTTGCAGATAGATTATTTGTCCCAACTCCATCAACTCGTCAACAAGTAAAAGCGGGTCTGTACCGGTATAAAAAATGCCGACATCAGGCATAAAGCAGATCTGAAATATATTAAGTCCTTGCCCTCTTGCAACCGAAATATTTTTTTGCACATTTTCCGGCAAGGCAGCCAGAGCATCTTTATCTACATCCCGCAAGATATGGGTAACTCCTGAGGCAGCGTCAGAAACTGAGGGCAGGTACTCCCGAATCATTGTTATTAGTTGGCGATAATCCACAGTGGGTGCCTGCCCGCCGGCAGCTGCCTCCACCAGTTCCTTCACCCCGTCGAAACCATGCAGCAAAACATCTGCCAGTTCCGAATCATAAATTATTTGACCGTCACGCAGTGCGCCAAGAACATCTTCCAACGCATGAGTCAATTTCTGGACTTCAGTCAGCCCGGCAATTCCCGCGGACCCTTTGAGTGTATGGGCGACACGAAAAATTTCGTCCAACACTTTTGCGTCTGCCGGGTTTTCTTCCAGGTATAACAGCCCTTGACTTATATTTTCAAGATATTCTCTGGCTTCCTGGATGAATGTGGCAAGCAGATTAATCACAATCACCCCCGCCTCCGGCTGTAAAAATTTTTACCAAAAAGGTAAGTGTTTCAGGATGTATGGGCTTGGCCAGGTAAATTGTCGCCCCGGCCACCAGACCGGCCCGGATATCCTGCTCACTTGTTTCGGTGGAAACAACCAGGACCGGTATGTCCGCATATTCCTCTCTCTGGCGTAACTGCTTGAGTAAACTAACTCCGTCCAGCTTGGGCATGTTAATGTCAATCACCAGCAGGTGGTAAATATCCAGGAGGGTCTTTTCCAGAGCTTCATAACCATTTACTGATTGTTCCACTTCAAAGCCCGCTTCCTGCAGGATATGGGAGTGATATCCTCGCACTGTCAATGAATCATCCACCACTAATGCTTTTAAAACCACCAGTCACCACCTACTTTTGGTATATTATGGCGTTCTTCAACCTCACCATTTTAAAAACAGGGGTTACCCGGCTCATGGATTCCGAGTGGCCAAGGAATATGTATCCACCCTCGGCAAGCGCTGCATGGAAGTACAGGGCTACTTCCCGGCGAGAATTATCGTCAAAGTAAATTAAGACATTGCGGCAAAATATGGCGTCAAAGTTCTCCATACGCTCCATAGCGGTACTATCAAGTAAATTAAGTTGATAAAATTTAATATAGTTCCCTAAATGAGGGGATAACTCATACATTTGCCCGCGCCGGCGAAAATATTTATCCATGTATTCATGTGGTACATCTTTGACCGAGCGTTGACTATACAGTCTTGTTTTGGCTCTGCCCAGTACGTCAGTGTTGATATCAGTGGCATGAATTTCGAATGTAACCGGTGCGGATACTACCCCTGCCGTCATCTCCTCCAGGATAATGGCCAGTGTATATGGCTCTTCGCCTGTAGAACAGCCTGCCGACCAGATTTTTAGCTTGATCGGGGTCTGACCCTGTACTTCTTTTTTTTCCAGGATACTCGGGATAACTTCTTCAGCAAAGCATTTCAGCTGGGGATACTCGCGAAAAAAGTACGTCTCGTTTACCGTCAGGGCATTAACCAGTTCCTGCCACTCTTTGTTTGAACTCTCAAAACGTAAAGATAAAAAATAACTTTGAAAGCTTTGGTGCCCGGTGGCAGCCATACGGTCACGCACCCGTTTTTCCACATAATATTGTTTATTATCCCCCAAAAAAATACCTGATTTACGATAAATGTAGTCTCTTATTTTAACAAACTCGTCGAATGTCAATTTATACCACCTTCTCTTCTACATGTGACCTATTTTTTTTAATGCTTCGTCCACAGCATAATGAAGAAAAGGATCTTTGAAACGCCGACCGGCATTCTCAAGGCACCTGACATCTGTTACCCGGCTGCCCATTTCTCCCAAGTACTCCACCGCTGCCGCCACTACATTGACATTGGAATCATTATTGACAACCTCTTGCAATAATGAAACGGCCTTCCTGTATTTGGCCTCTCCCAGAACATTAACGGCAAAAAGACGCAGGTCGGGGTCGAAAGATTGCAAAAGATCCCTGACCACATCAGATGCGGTTTCGCCCAGTCCCTGCAAGATTTCAACAGCTGCATTTCTCACCCAGGCATCGGTGCTCTCCAACAGTTGAACCACCGCTTCCGCCACTTGCGGCATGTTTATCCGAATCAGCGCAGCTACCGCCGCCTCCTGAACCAAACGGCTATGTTCAAGCGTTAACAAATCAACCAAGGCATTAATTGCCGTCTCGTCCCCCTGCTGCTCCAGGTGGCGAAGAGCCGCCAGGCGTTCCTTTTCATTACCCTCTTTCAACTTGATGACCAGATTGTCAGTATTCATTTAGAGCACCTCCGGCCAAAACTTTACTTTAAAGCTTCCACAATGCACCCGGCTACCTGATATGAAGGTACAAGGTGCTGCACGCCGCCCCGCAAATGAGCTTCCCGGGGCATCCCCCACACCACTGCCGTTTCTTCCGATTCTGCTATGGTCACCCCGCCGCCCCGGCGTATTTGCACCATCATATCCGCCCCGTCGTCGCCCAAGCCGGTAAGCAGCACGGCCACCAGGCGTTCCGGTCCCAATGCTTTACAGAAGGATTCCATGGTTACATTGACAGAAGGCATAAAAAGCGAATCTTTCGGTTCCCGGGAAAGAAAGAGCTTGACCCCTTTGTCAACCTGATACCGGCTTGCTTTAAGGTGATAACCTCCCCTGGCTACATATATTACTCCCTGCTCCAGCACATCACCGTTGGCAGCTTCCTTTACCCGTAACGGGCAGTATTGATTTAACCTTTGCGCAAATGGGGCCGTAAATCCCGCCGGCATGTGCTGGACAACCACCACCGGAACCGGAAAACCAGGCGGCAGAAGCGGTAAAATATCCATCAGTGTTTTGGGCCCGCCTGTGGAAACCCCGATGATTACAACTCTTTCTATATTTACATTTACAGGCACCGTACTGGTTTTTATTGGAGCGCCTTTTTTCTCCCGGACAACCTTTTTCCGTTCCGGCCGGAATTTACCGGGGCGGCGGCTTTTAGCCGCCGCCCTCACCTTGGCTTTAATTTCCTCTTTTATCTTAAATATTTCTTGAGAAACAGTACCGTCCGGTTTGGATATGAAGTCCACCGCCCCAAGTTCCAGGGCTTCAAAGGTGGCCAGTGCCCCTTTCCGGGTAAGTGATGACAACATCACCACCGGACAGGGAACCTGCGCCATGATATACTGTAACGCTGTTATCCCGTCCATGCGGGGCATATTGATATCCATGGTGATAACTTGCGGTTTTAGTGAAATGGCCTTCTCTACCGCTTCCCGGCCGTCCCTGGCAGTATCCAGTACTGTCATATCAGGCTCTTCATTAATGATTTGCTTTATATATTTGCGCATCAAAGCCGAATCATCCACCACAAGTACCCCAATTTTTTCCATCTACGAAACACCGCCT
>JACDOK010000024.1 GCA_017656185.1 Peptococcaceae bacterium
TCTGACTGCCGAGCCGGAGATGATTCGGGCCTTTAGGGATACGTGGGAGTTGGGGATACATTCTTATTTGACGTATTTGCGGGACCGTTTGCTGTTGGCAAGAGAGCTTCTTACTGAAAGTGGAAGCTGTTTTGTGCAAATTAATGATGAGAATGTGCATTTAGTAAGATGCTTAATGGATGAAGTTTTTGGTAAGAAGAACTATGTTACTATGATAGCCGCAAAACGACCCACAATGGCGAAATCTATTATTAGAAATAATTTTATTTATATATTATGGTATGGGAAAAATGTTCTTAATATTAAATCACATAAGTTATTTCGCTTAAGAAAACAACATGAGTTACCAGGTTTTGAGAAGAAATCGCTAGGAATGGAACACAAAGAGACTGGAGAAAAGAAAACAGTAACACCTGAAATACGTAAAAATTTGCAGAAATATACAGATAAATGGCGCATATATCAACTTGATAATTTAGTCGCTATGGAGAAATCTGAAGGTAGAAACTACACATTTGAATTTAATGGTAAAAAATATTCACCTGGTTTAAAAGGTTGGAAGGTAAGTTTAGAAGGCATGCAAGAATTAGAAAAAGCTAATAGATTAGAAGCACGTGGAAATACATTATGTTTTAAGAATTACTTAGATGATTACCCAGTGATAGAAATAACTAACTTATGGGAGGATACAGCTGGTCCCAATAAAGAAGTAATTTATGTTGTACAAACAAAAGATACTATTATTGAACGCTGCCTCCTCATGACTACCGACCCTGGCGACCTTGTATTTGATCCCACCTGTGGCAGTGGTACTACCGCTTATGTGGCTGAAAAGTGGGGGCGCCGGTGGATCACTTGCGATACTTCTCGCGTAGCTATAACTCTGGCCAAGCAGCGCTTAATGACGGCTGTATATGATTATTATGAACTGGCCCATCCGGAAGAAGGGGTGAGCAGCGGCTTTAAATACAAGACCGTTCCACATATAACTCTAAAGACTATAGCTTATAATGAACCTCCAAAAAAGGAAACTCTTTACGATCAGCCCTACATTGATCGCAAGAAAAAACGGGTCACCGGGCCTTTTACGGTGGAAGCGGTGCCGGCACCGGTGGTAAAGTCCCTTGATGAAGTTGAGCAAGAGATAAAAGAAGGCGACAATTCAGTGGCCCGTACGGGTGAAACCCTACGGCAGTCCCAGTGGCGGGACGAACTGTTGAAAACCGGGATTCGCGGCAAGAACGGTCAAATGATTGAGTTTTCCCGGATTGAACCCCTGCCTGGCACCAGCTGGCTGCACGCCGACGGGGAAACAAAGGAGAACGAGCCCAAGCGGGTGGTAATTTCCTTCGGACCCGAACATGCGCCGCTGGAACAGCGGCAGGTGGCCCTGGCCATTGAAGAAGCGCAAAATCTGGTGCCCAGGCCCAAACTCATCGTATTTGCCGCCTTTCAGTTTGACCCGGAAGCGGCCAAGGACATAGACGAACTTGACTGGCCCGGCGTCACTCTTCTTAAGGCACAAATGAATGCCGACCTGTTGACCGAGGGCCTGAAGAAAAAGAGGTCAAATAACCAGTTGTTCTGGTTAATCGGTCAGCCGGATATAGATATCCGCCGGGACAAAGAAGGTAAATACATTGTCGAAGTGCTTGGCTTTGATTACTACAACACTAGAACCGGCGAGATTGAGTCCGGTGATACTTCCAAAATTGCTATGTGGATGCTGGATACCGATTATGACGGCAGGAGCCTGTATCCGCAGCAGGTATTTTTCCCTATGGCCGGGGCAAAGGACGGCTGGGCTAAGTTGGCCAAAAGCCTTAAAGCAGAGATTGACCAGGAATTAATAGAAAAATACCGGGGAACGGTATCTTTGCCGTTTGTGCCGGGTGCTCATAAAAGAGTGGCAGTTAAAATTATTGATGATCGCGGGATTGAATCTCTTAAAATCCTGGAGGTGAAATAGTGGCCGGTACCATTGATCAACTTATTATCAACAGCCCTTACGAAAAACCTACCAGGCACTGGAGCTATAACCGCGAGAAAAGGGAATTTAACCTTAAGAAAGGTAGAAGACCGGCCGGTTATGTAATCGCTTCTGGGAAATCCAAGTCCTTTGACGATCCGGGCATTTTTATAGAGTTGCCGCTGGTCAATAAAATACGCAAGCGAGTGGATGATTGGCGTGAAAGGGGATATCCGGGAGTAACGGGCATAACTAAAAAGCTTTTGGAACACTGGCAGGACCCCGAGGAACGCCATGACCGCCGTTTCTTTTTTTGTCAGTTGGAAGCTATTGAAACGCTAATATGGCTGATAGAGGCATCACCTGCCGATAAACAAGGTATCAAAATTCCTTCCGATGGCGGTGAGTTCCGGCGCTTGTGCAGTAAAATGGCCACCGGTGCGGGAAAAACTATCGTCATGGCCATGCTTATCGCCTGGCAGGTATTGAACAAAGTAACTTACCCCCAGGATACCCGATTTTCTAAAAACGTGCTGGTCGTAGCCCCGGGCCTGACCGTTAAAAGCAGGCTGCAGGTCTTAAACCCTGCGGCCAGTAATAACTATTACCAGGAATTTAATATTGTCCCTTCTACTTTGTTTGATAAATTGCGTCAGGGTAAAGTGCGGATAATTAACTGGCATGTTATGAAGCCAAAGGATGAAAGTTCTGGCCCCAGAGTGGTTAAAAAGGGGCCGGAGAGTGATGAGGCATTTACCAGAAGAGTTTTGGAGGAAATATCGTCAGCTAAAAATATAATTGTGATCAATGATGAGGCCCATCATGCCTGGCGTGTACCGGCGGAGTCCAAAGTTAAAGGGGTTAAAAAAGAAGAAATAGAGGAGGCTACCCTTTGGGTTGGCGGCCTTGACCGGATTCATAAAAAAAGGGGAATACTTTATTGTTTTGATTTTTCGGCTACTCCTTTTGCGCCATCAGGCAAAAAGGCGGCCGAAGAAGCGCTTTTTGGCTGGATTGTTTCGGATTTTAGTTTAAACGATGCCATTGAGTCGGGCCTGGTAAAAACCCCCCGGGTAGTAGTCAGGGATGATGGTACACTGACCAAAGAGTACAAATCCCGCTTTTATCACATTTATATGGATGAGGAAGTTAAAGATAACCTCAACCGCAAAGCAAAACCTGAAGAACCCCTTCCCGACCTGGTAACCAACGCCTACTACTTTCTGGGCAAGGATTGGCTGGAAACGGCTAGGCGTTGGAAAGCTGCCGGCCAAAAAACTCCTCCGGTGATGATTACCATCTGTAATCGTACCGAAACTGCCGCCCGGATTGAGTATGCTTTTAATCACGGTAAAATCCTTATTGATGAGCTGAAAGCGCCGGATAAGACCTTGCGCATTGACTCCAAGGTGTTGGAGAAGGCAGAAAGTAAAATTGAAGATCCAGAACCGAAGTCTTCTAAAAAGGATCAGGCTGAGATACTTAGGCTAACGGTGGACACCGTGGGGCAGGTTGGTCAACCCGGGGAGCAAATTCAAAATGTCATTGCCGTGGCTATGCTTTCCGAGGGCTGGGATGCCAAAACCGTAACCCATATCATGGGGCTGCGAGCCTTTTCCAGCCAGCTCCTTTGTGAACAGGTGGTAGGCCGGGGCTTGCGCCGGACGTCCTATGAAATAAACCCGGAAACCGGATTCTTTGAGCCCGAATATGTAAACATCTTCGGCGTACCTTTTACCTTTCTGCCCCATGAGGGTGGGGATGGCACGCCACCGCCACCGCCGCCGCCTAAGACTTGCATCGAACCGGTGCCGGAAAAAAGGCAATATGAGATCCGCTGGCCCAACATTATTCGTATCGACTATGTCTACCGGCCCCGCCTCACGCTGGACTGGCAAAAGGTAAAGCCTCTGGAATTGAGACCGGAGGAAACACCTACCTTAACAGAAATGGCGCCTCTTGTGGATGGCAAGCCTGATGTCAGTAAGTTAACTCGCATAGATCTGGAAGAACTGGGACGCAGATATCGTAAGCAGAGGATAATTTTTGAAGCAGCCAGGGATGTTTATGAGCAAATGAAACCAGGCTGGCCGGGAAGCAAGGAATACCTTTTGTTTCAATTAATAAAGCTGGTGGAAAAGTTTATAAGCTCTGATAAGATACTAATTCCGGAGCCTTTTGATAAGGATGAATTAAGAAGGCGCGTATTAATTACTTTGAATATGAATAAGATTGTTCACCACATTTTTGAGGCTATCCGGTTTGAGAATGCCGAGAAGATAGAACCTGTGTTTGACAGGGAACAACCCATCCGTTCCACAGGCGATATGATGACGTGGTATACCAGCAAGCCTTGTGAAGTTACCAGGAAATCGCATATCAGCCACGTTGTGTTTGACAGTACCTGGGAAGCCAGCGAGGCTTTTGAACTTGAACGGAATGAAAACGTCGCGGCTTGGGTTAAAAATGACCATCTTGGGTTTGAGATACTATATGTTTACAAAGGTGTCGTGCGCAAATACAGGCCCGATTTCTTAATACGTTTAAAAAACGGCAAGATGCTGGTTTTAGAGGTAAAAGGTCGGGATGATCAGCAGAGCAAGACAAAACGTCAAGCGCTGCAGGAGTGGATCAAGGCTGTAAATGCTCACGGTGGTTTTGGTGAGTGGTGTGAAGACATTTCCTACAGTATTGCAGATTTAAAGGGTATTCTTGCCAAGCATAATGGGTAAAAGAAGGGGTTGTCTGGGGGGATGCAGAAACTACGGGATGCCCAGGGTCAGGACCGCGTTAGCTGTACAACTGGAGTTTGAACGGTTTAGAGAAGTGGATATGGCTCCGGTGGTATTTCAATCTCACGCTCCTATGACCGTTACCACGACCTCGCGGCTGTAGGTCTGTACCTTAATTATCTTCTGCAAGTTCTAAAACTCCTTTTCGTCAAAAAAATTGTACTCACTAAAATCAATCTCCCCATTTACACCTTCTTAAAGCGGCAACCTTAATTCCCTACAATGGGATATTTTTCTTGCGCGCCTTGAAAATTCCTTCATTGTCTGGTAAACTGGCCTTGGAAAGTAAGGCTTTCCGGGTTAAGATGTTGATTTAACTTAATCTTGGTAGGGAAAACAGTTTGCGGTTTTGTAATTCTGGTGGCTGTAAAATATTCGGTGAGGTGTATTAGAAGGAAGGTTGTACAAATGAAAAACAGGCTTGCCAATGACATGAAAACCGCCCTCAGGAACAAGGACAAACAGCGGCTGGCTACCATCCGCCTGGTGATGGCGGCGATCAAAAACCAGGAAATTGAAAAAGGCGAATTGCAGGACAGCGACATTTTTGCCATTATCCAAAAAGAAATCAAACAGACCAAAGAGTCGCTGGAAGCTTATCAAAAAGCCGGCAACAGCGAACAGGTGCAGGAGTTGACCAAGCGCTTGGCCATTTTGCAGGAATATTTACCCCGTCAAATGACCGCAGAAGAAATCAAAGCCCTGGTTCTTAAAGTCATGGATGAAAACAACATTCAAAGTCCCAAAGAGAAGGGTAAATTGATGGGTTTGGTGATGCCTCAGGTAAAAGGCAGGGCTGACGGTAAGCTTGTCAACAAAGTGGTCAGCGAATTGCTGAAATAACTTACAATATGTCGTTTTAACCCTAAGCTATAGGTTCTTTCGTTATTACATTAGCGGCATGAGAAAGGAACCGGGCCATAAGTTCAGATAAGGCGGGAATAATAAATAGTGGAAGGGTTCTTCATAGATCATTGTACGGCTCGGGCCGGTGTGGAAAAAGTTCCTTAGCTTTAAAAAATGCTTCTATCGCCTGATCGTATTTTTTTAATTCAAAAAGGGCATATCCCAACGCGGTGTAACCATTAAAAGCCATTGGGTCAATTTTTATCGCCTGCTCGAACAGCTTAGCGGCTTCTTCATGCTTTTCCTGTAAAGTCAGGTTGTACCCAGCAATAATCTTCTGCATGGCCTCCTGGGCAGCACCGGCGGGTTGTGAACCGGCTGTAAGAAAAATAATCAGCAATACTAATATGACTATCTTTTTTTGCAGCATTACAAGCCCCCGTCCGAAGATAGGTTTTGTCCTTATATATCACACATACCTCATTTTTATACCAAATCGGTCAGTTAGAAGAAAAATTGGAGAATATAACGCAATGCCAGGAAAAGAATAAGCGCCGCCATGATGCCTTTCACAATTCGTTCTTTCAAATATTTCTGCAGGTATGCGCCGCAGTATGTTCCTAAAAGTCCGCCTACTCCGAACAAAGCACCCAGCAGCCAGTCGGGGGATACGTTTGTGGAGGTGCCTATAGGAGTCAAAGCCAGCAGTGAATAAAAAATCACTCCTACGATAGAGGTAAGAAATGTCCCGGCAAGAGCGGCTCCGGCCACCGTATATACGGGCAGGCCCAGGAGAGAAACGCAGAACGGGGCGATGATGGCGCCCCCGCCTATGCCGTATATACCTCCTATCAGTCCTACCGCCAGTGCCAGCGTAAAGATGACCATAGTACCAAAGGAATAAGTTTCGCCCCAAAATTCATATTCGATTTTCCTAAGCGAAAAACTCTTGGTTTTGACAACGGCATCAACCGGCAGACCGGCCGCTATTCTTTTCCTGGTTTCAGTTTTCAGCTGCTTTACGCGTTCCTTGAATTTTTGTTCCAGGGCCTTATTTTGGGCCTTTTGGTTACTTGACTTGCCGGTGAATTCGAAAATCAATTTGCCCCCCAGATACAAAAGCACCATTCCCACGAACAACTTAAAAGCTCTGGGATCGGGCAGATAGACAATACGTACCCAGGAACCCAAAAACACTCCCGGGAGGGTGCCGGCGATGATAACCCAGGTGAGAGGCCAGGCCATACGCCCTTCTTTGATGTAACGATACAATCCCCCGGGTATGGCTACGATGTTGTAAATCAAATTGGTGGGGCTCACGGAAGGACTGGTGTAATGAAGCACGCTTACTTGAAAAGGTAACAGCAAAAATGCGCCCGATACTCCTGCCGATGCCGTTACGGAAGAAACCAAAAAAGCCACCAGCGGGGGAATAATAGGATTTACCTCTACGCCGGAAACGGGGAAAAGCATGCTATCCCTTTCTTCCCAAAGTACCTAATATACATTATATACATAGCTTCATATAAAGAATACCATAAAGCTTTGGCTGGCAATTGTTTTTTACATAAAACTTCACTTCAGTAACATTTCTTATACCCGTGAATACTCTGGTAAGGTAAAAATTTATCAGGAGGTATAAAAGTTGTTACCAACGCCGAAAAAGTTTACGATGGTCGCCGGTTCCGGAGAGGGGAACACAGCACTAACTGCCTTTGACTCTGCTCTGCTAAACGCTGGTGTAGGGAACCTAAATTTGATTAAAGTCTCAAGTATCCTTCCCCCTAAAGCTGAATACCGTGCTGAACTGCAAATACCTCCGGGGTCATTAGTACCTACCGCCTACGGTACTATTTACAGCCAAAATCCCGGTGAAATTATCTCGGCGGCTGTAGCGGTTGGAATTCCGGAAGGCGACACTTTTGGGGTCATAATGGAATGTGCGGGTATCTATCGCAAAGAAGAAATAGAGGAGCACATTAAAAATATGGTTAACGAAGCATTTAAAATAAGAAATCTTGCTTTGAAAGAAGTTAAAGTCTGTGCTGCCGAACATGAAGTCATTTGCTGCGGCAGTGCTTTCGCCGGGGTGATATTATGGTTTTAAAAAACGATTAGAATGAAGAATCCAAGCCCACAAGGATAATCCCCAATACAATAAACACGGCTCCTAAAAGTTTTACGGGTGACAGGGATTCTCCCAGAAGACTATACCCAACCCAAAGGGTAAACAAAGGCGAAGCAGATAGGACCAGGGCTGTTTTACCTATATCGCCCCATTTTATGGCTGCATAGTAAGCCAGGTCTCCGGCAAAAGTAGCCAAAAATGCTTCTGCAGCAAGAAAACACCAACTCCGTGCCGGTATCGTAATAATACGTCCAATACCGCCGCTGGCAAAAACCCAGGTTCCAATTAAAAGTACCGTTATCAGGGTGCGGGCGGCCAATCCATCAAGAGGGTGAACCCCTCTTAACCCTATCTTGCCAAATGCGGGAGCAACTCCCCAACATATGGCACCGATCATAGCCAGAAAGAAGGCGTACATTGCGACCCACCCCCAGCAGTTATTGCGGCCCTCGTTCTACCACCTGCGTCATGGGGCGGTAGTAGTCAATACCTAATTCCTTTGTTACAGTCTTACTATCGGAATATTCAATTGTGAGCCATGATTTTACGGTAAGGCCGTCAGCACCCGGTATGATGACTTTTTCCTCGCCAGGCTGTAACTTGGTGTTATTACGGTAAATTACCGGCATTTCTTGCCGGTGAAGGATCTTATGGTGCCATTTAACCTTGGGGGGTCTCGACCTGCCGTAAAAAGCTATATACAGTGTATTTCCCTTGGTATCTGCCCAAATAATGATAGGATGTTCCGTATTGTTTTGGAATTTAAAATCCCGGTTCCCGTATGATACGGTAGCATCCTGTCCAGGGGGAACATAAGGTACCATCATTCCGTGACAGTGCCGCTCTATAATTTTTAAGTTGGCAAGGATGGCTACATTGTACAGAGTCGTTGATACCTTACAAACCCCGCCTCCTATGGTTTTCACTACCTGGTTACCCATGTAAGTGGGTCCCTCCCTAAAGCCGCGTTCTTTGGTATATGGCCCAATAGCTGTATTCATAGAAAAGATTTCGCCGGGATTTACGACTGTTCCGGCCAGCAAGTCTGCTGCCCGGGCGACATTATACTCCTCCCCGGGTAGAGGGTCCGGTAACGTAGTTTGAAAGGCAGCCATTCTCATTGACACTTCATATTTAGCCAGTAATTCTTGAAAATCTTCATCGTTTTCCCACATTAAAGAACCATATGCCGGCCTGCCATATGGGTGAAGGTCATCTGTTTGCGGAAGTTGGTTCACGACACTTGCCCGATCATTATGGGGATGTTGAGAAGGTTGACAACTAGTAAGAAATCGAGCCGTAAACGTTACGGTTAGTCCTGAGAAAACCAGGACTATTAAAATCCCTCGGGCCAAGTTTTTCACCAGGTAACCTCCTTAAACTATACAACCATAATAAATACTTATTCGTAACAGCTTTAGGCATTCTCAAAAAACTGTACCCCGGAAGTATCCTTGTAAGGTGTGTTTTAAGGAAACAAAAAAAAGGGGCAGACCCTTTTGGGGTGTACCCCTGTATCTGAAGTCTGAGTTCCTTTCATCTCGCCAGCAAAGGGTGCGGCTTTGGTATGAGCCGGTATTCCCGCTGAAGAAATTTATCGAATGTATGCAATGGTTAGATATAAATTTTGATTTTACCAATAACGGAATATGTTACTGTGCCAGCCTTAATCCTAACTGTCTTGCAAACTGGAGGGCCTCAGTATATTCCTTGTGGGTAAGTCTTCTGGCAATTTCTTGATATTCAAAAGCCTGGTGGGCGGGGTAATACTGATCCATCAGGTTTACCAGGCAGTCAGGGGACAGTTCTTCCTTGATAAACTTCAGGACCTCTTTGGTGTCCTCCAGCCCTCCCGGCATCATGAGGTGTCTGATAATCAATCCCCGGTAAGCGACCCCCTGTTCATCTGTTTTTAACCCTCCCACTTGACGGTTCATTTCCTTAAGGGCCTTTTTCACTATTTCAGGATAATTCCTTACTTTAGAATACCTCTGCCCTCTTTCCGCTAGGTGATATTTAAAGTCCGGCATGTAAATATCAACCACGCTGTCCAGCAGGGCCAGGGTCTCCATTTTTTCATAGCCGCCACAGTTATAGACCAAAGGCAAGGCCAAGCCTTTTTCGGCCGCCAAAAGGAGCGCTTCGAGAATACTGGCGACAAAGTGGGTGGGGGTGACAAGGTTGATGTTGTGGCACCGGTAGTAGTTTTGGAGCCTGAGCATAATCTCGGCCAGCTTTTCATTGGAGATAATCTCTCCTTCCCCGCCAAAGCTCAGCTCGCAGTTTTGGCAGAAAACGCAGCGCATGTTGCAGTAGCCGAAAAAGATAGTGCCGGAACCGTTGCGGCCCACCAGAGGGGGCTCTTCCCCGAAATGGGGCCCGTAGCTGGAAACCAAAGCTTTATCTGCCGCGCGGCAAAAGCCCAGTTCCCGGCGCCGGTTAACGCCGCACTCGTGGGGGCACAGGTTGCACTCGGTCAGGTGCTTTCGTGCTTCCTTCACCCGGTTTTCTAATTCGCCACCGGCCAAAAGCTTGCGATAGGAAGGTTCATAGTTAACCGGCATTTGCGTTTGTCCTTTCATTTTCATACTGTCTTTAAACTAGTATGTACCAGTGGGACGCAGCTTAGCTCTTGTAAAGAGCGTAGTAATCACCAGAAATGGTATTTAAGATAGGAATCTTAATCCTCTTTCTAACTTCCTGATTCGTATTCCATAGCGGCTATGGAAATACCTTCAAATAGGGACTTCATTCCAAAGTTTTGTATATTAATGCCCCTACTGAGAAAAACATTTTCCCAAAGGATGTTTTTCTTGTTGGGGTGGCTCATTCCGGAATGAAGTCGAGTAGTTCAATAGATAGGATTTTGCACATTATCCGCCCGGCGAAGGGTGGAATGAAAAACCATCTCCTTTCTCTGGTCCGGGCAATGTCGGCGCAGAGTAAGGTCTTCGTCGCCTGTCACCCCGACATGGCCGCGGAATGTGAAGCAGCAGGAGCAAGAGTTTTGCCGGTTCCCCTGCGCGGAGAGTTAACCCCGCGGGAAGACATGAATTGTATCCGGTATTTAGCGGCAGTTATACGGCAGTTAAACATCCCGCTGGTACACGTTCACGGGGCAAAGGCCGGGTTGGTCGGGAGAATTGCAGCACGGTTAAGCGGCGTGCGGGGTGTAATTTACACGGTACATAATTCAATTTTTTACGAGGACTGGGTGGCCTGGAAGAGGTGGCTGTTGACCCGGGCCGAGGTCCAACTGCGTTTCCTTACCACACGCATTATTACGGTGTCGGAATATCTCCGGCGTGAGTTAATTGAGCGGGAGGGAATCGAAAAACACCGGGTGGTAACTGTTCACAACGGTATCGATATAACGCCTTTCCACGGCGACCGGGCGGTTGGTATGGCTGTACGTCGTGAATTAGGCATCCCCGAGGATGCCCCTGTGGTGGGTACGGTAGCCCGGTTGGCGCCGCAGAAGGGTGTTACTTACTTGATCAAGGCTCTGGCCCGTTTGCGCAATTATTTGCCGTCAGTGCGCGGTGTAGTGGTTGGTGACGGCCCACTGCGTGAGGACCTGGAACGCGAGGCCAGCGAATATGCCGTACCGGTAACATTTACCGGATATTACGCTGATATTCCGGCCTCATTGGCATCCTTCGATGTTGTTGCCATCCCTTCGGTGACCGAGGGTTTGTCATTGAGCGTATTAGAGGCCATGGCCTCCGCCCGACCGGTGGTGGCGGCGGCGGTAGGCGGTTTACCGGAAGTTATTTTAGAGGGACGGACCGGGCTGCTGGTTCCTCCTCGAGACCCTGAGGCACTCTCTACCGCCCTTTATCGCCTGCTCACCCGGCCTGCGGAAGCAGGACGAATGGGTACAGCCGGTCGTGAACGCGTACGACAAAGTTTTACCTTGGAAAAGATGGTAAATAGAACCAGAGAGATCTATCATCAAGCGTTGGGGAATCTTCGATAACCTTCCGGACAACTGCCCAATAGTTTGTTTGACGGGGTCAATAGAATTATCTCAGCATTAACCACCTGCCATCACTTTTCTTAAAGCCTTCCAAAAACCATAAGTACTGTGTTTCCTCACACTCCATATCAAGAGCCTGGCAAAGCATTACGGCGTAGTCCGCAGTTTGTGCTATTAATTGGCTGCCGACATACTTTACCCTGTTGTATTCAGTAGGGATGATAATGGCTTCATAAATGGACCCGGCAAAAGCGTCAAGGCTGTCAGGATGGACGTAGTTGCGGTAAGCGTCGCGAATGGCCCTCACGTCTTTAGGCAGGTGTACAAAATCAATCCCGTAGAATTCTCTTAACCTGCCCGCCATTTCTGCTTCATCATTGGCAGCGGTGAGCGGTTGGGAGAAAATCGCCACCCCGTCCGCTGTGGCATTCCACAGTACTTGATAGCCGAACGTTTCTGAAATAAACCGCAGGGGAACATATATTGCCCCGTCGCGCACAAACGGCACGGCATCAATTTTTTGACTTTTCCCGTTGACTTCGGCCCAACGAGAACCGGGTTTTAAACACACCGTTTTACTGTCTTTAACTAATACCACTTGTCGGGTTTCGGCCTGCCAGCTTACTACCGCTCCCATTTTCTCCAGGACAATGCGCAGGGGAACAAAGGTATAGCCGTTGTTTTTAACGATATTAGCTTCATTACTCAAGTTTTTCCCGTCAATGATTAGGCCGGTCCGGGGCTGCCAGGTGGAAGGATTGCCGCTTATGGACTCAACCCTGAAGGCTTGAGCCAAAGAGGGGGTAATCAGCACAAATATGATTAACCAAAAAGAGATAAATAGGGTCCTACGCATAAACAGGCCTCCCAGTCAATTCTATTCCATTATTTACCATTAACTTTTGGTATTCCTCCCAAAATATCATGACAAATAGCTTGACGTATCCCTAAAGTCCGCGATTTGTTCCGTTTTTGGTAGGGATAACCGGGATTTGTCTCGAATTACTTACAATCTTCTTAAGATGCAGAAGTAACCTGTAGCTGATAGCAGGTTAAAGAGGGTTGATCAGTAATTAACCTGTGGTTTCATAAGGGGTGATATTAATAACAAAGGTGAGTTTTAAAAACGCGTTATTGATAGCATCCGTGCTGGTCATTATCCTGGCCGTTTCGTTCTTTCACGCAGGGATCGGGATGAGTGATGATACTACCGCTTTTGGTCCTCCGGCGGTTCCCTGCTGTGAGACAGGCGAAGGCGTCCAGGTAGTGGCCGTGCAGATGCACTGGGACCTCGAAGACTACGCCACGCCCCGGGCTTTTTACCGGGCCATCCAGCGTCTGGTAGCCGAAGGATTGGAAGGTGTCGACCGCGATCGGCCGGTCCTGATGGTCTTTCCGGAAGATGTCGGCGCCCCCCTTGTCTTCCTCAACGAGTACCGGGCCGTCAAGGATAAAACGACCCTGGAGGATGCCGTGATAGCGGTTATGCTGCGCAACATCCCCGGCGTTCTGTATTATTCCCTTCGCTACGGAGTTGGGCCGGTACGTGCGCTCGCGCTGAGCAAGGCAGGGCTGATGGGCCGCGTCTACGTGGAGACATTTTCTTACCTGGCAAGGAAGTACGGCATCTACATTATTGCCGGCTCGGCGCCCCTGCCCGATTTTGCCCTCGAACGCGGCGGTGACGCCATAAACTATCAAATACGTTCCAAAGACGTCTACAATGTGTCCTATTTCTTCGGGCCGGACGGCCGAATTTTGGGCCGGCAGAAGAAAGTTCACCTCATACCCCTGGAGCAGTCAGAGGGGCTTGATCTGGCACCCGGCAAGATCAGTGACCTCGGGGTGGTTCAGACCGGTTTTGGGACGGTCGGCGTAGCGATCTGCCTCGACGCCTTCCACGAGGACGTCCTGAATACGCTTGTCGCCCAGGGGACCGACCTCCTCGTCCAGCCCTCCGCCAATCCGGGACCATGGAACGAGTGGCAGCAGAACGACTGGCTCAACGGGGCCTGGAAGGCCGTGCAGGAACACCCTCAGCTGCGTTATGCCGTCAACCCGATGATGACCGGCAACCTTTTTGATCTTGTCTTTGAGGGGCAGTCCAGTATCATTGCCAAGGTGGAAGAGGCTCAGACGGGCATGTCGTATCCCCTGGCCCCGGTGGAAGGAGGCTTTTTGGCTCTCGCTGGCGGCCACGATACCGAGGAGTTTGTTACGGCCGTTCTTAAAAGGCCGGACCAGTGAGGGAGAATTCCTCTGAGGGTTGCGGGAGGGTTACAAACCCTCCGTTCTAGTAGAGATCCAGTAGAGATCCAATAGAAATCCAGTAGAATATCCAATGGAATATACTATTGTTCTAGGTCCGTTTCCTGCTAAAAATGGTTGGGTAGAAAGGTAATTGGCCCAAGGAACGAGAAAGGTATTCGGAAACCGCGCGGGTAGAGAGGGGTTAATAAGGAAATATGAACATCGAACAGATTATCAAATTTCCTTTTACTGCTAAGGACTGGATTATCAAGATCCTGATCGGCGGTGTCCTTAATGCCATTCCAATTATTAATTTTTTTAGTACCGGATACTGCCTGGAAGTAATGAAAAGAACTATAGACGGGCATCCTGCCATGCCGGCCTGGGACAACTGGGGCGCTAAGTTTCTCAAAGGTATTATGGCTTTGTTATTAAGCATCGTCTACATGCTTCCGGTTGTTTTAATCATCTTGTTTGTTGGTATAGCCGATAATGCCGGGGCTGATGTATCACCTGCCGCCACAGGGATACTGGTGGTCTTGTTGGCTGTGTTTATCTGGTTTGTTTTTCCCATGGCCCTGGCGGTATACGTTGATACGGGTAATTTTAGGGCTGCTTTTAAACTGGAGAAGGTCTTCGACTGCATTAGAGTGGTTATTGGAGACTATCTCATAGCATACGTGGTGTTTATCGGCTTGGGATTCCTGGTAGGTCTTATTACGCTGATACCTGTTATAGGTTGGCTGGCGGCCATCTTTGGTTGCTTCTATCTTATGGTGGTGGGTGCCGTTCTTTTGGGTGAGGTCTATCGCAAAGCCATGAATAAACAGCAGCAGTCTATTAATATCTAGAGTATTTGAAAGAAACACGAGAGGTGGACCTGATTTAATTAGCTTGTCTATTTTCATCCCCGTCATAACGACGGGGATTATTTTTTACAGGCGGTATCTCCCTAAACGGAATGCAAGATAAAGAGGGTAAAAGATAAGATACCGGATAGTGTAATGACCAAAACGGAAAAACTGGGGCAGGCTATAAGGTGAGTATTTTTTACGGGCCATGGGAGGGTTACAAACCCTCCCCTATACTCCATATAGGGTTATTTTTGCTTTACTTTTCCTTTTTCTTAAACTGCCGCGCCTTAAAAACCATATAAATGCGTTAAGACTGCATTTATTTCGCAGGAATATCTAAAAAAACAGAACCAAAGCCAATGGATTGACATTAAGATTCCCGCTATATAGACTGAAGACATTAAGTATGACTCACAAGAAGTTGTACCTTATATTTTAACAGTGGTAGTACTACTTGTTTGAGGTGGGGAAGTATGCCCGGAAGAGTAGAGGCCCCAGTTGACGTATCCGACAGTTTACAGCAAAAACGCCCGCCTTTATGGACAAGGGACTTCATACTTATTTGTATTTACAACTTGATTATTTTTATCAGTTTTCAAATGCTTATGCCGACCATTCCGGTCTATGTAGCTGCCCTGGGTGGGAACGACGAAATCATTGTCGGTTTGGTGACGGGTTTCTTTACGGTTTCTGCGGTGCTCGTCCGGCCTTGGGCCGGGCAGGGGCTTGACCGTTACGGGCGGCTGGGGATCTGGTTGGTTGGAGCCGCAGTCTTTGTACTGGCCGTCGTTGGTTACAACTGGGCGCTTACGATTCCGCTTCTACTTGCCCTCCGGGTTATTCACGGTGCCGGTTGGGGTGTTGTTACCACTGCAGGAGCCACGGCAGCCACGGACTTAATTCCCCCGCCGCGGCGTGGTGAGGGCATGGGTTTCTTCGGCCTCGGGGCTAACCTTGGCATGGCCGTTGGCCCCGCTATGGGTTTTTTCCTTGTCACCTGGCTGGGGTTTCCTACACTGTTTTGGAGCTCGGCAGCTTTAGCACTGGTGGGGCTTTTACTGATAACTGCCATCCGGCTGCCTGAAGTGCATGTGAAAAAAGGGGGATCTGCTCCCGCTTTGTGGGAACCGACCGCCGTTAAACCGGCACTGCTGGTGTTTTTCGCCACATTTGTCTACGGCGGGGTAGCTACCTTTATTATCCTGTACGGTTTACAGCAGGGTATTCCCAATCCCGGTATCTTTTTTACCGTTTATGCGATTACTCTCATAATCACACGTCCGGTAACTGGAGCACTTTTTGACTGCTACGGGCACCGGGTCGTACTTATTCCCGGGTTCTTACTTCTCGGAGCGGGAATGGTCATCCTCAGCTTGACCGCCAATCTGCTTACCTTTTTGGCGGCCGCGGTGATCAGCGGCTTGGGGTTCGGCTTCATCCACCCGGCACTGCAGGCACTGGCGGTCGCCCGCTGCGCACCAAACCGGCGCGGGGCGGCCCAGGCTACCTTTACGGCTTCTTTTGATGTCGGGATTGGCATAGGCTCCGTTCTACTGGGGGCCCTGGCGCAGTTTATCGGCTACAGCGACATGTACCTGGCGGCGGCAGGAATGGCCGTAATCGGGCTGTTGGTGTACCTGATGGTGGGGATAAGCCCCTTAAAGCGCTTTTCAGGAAATACCAAAACCTAGGTTTTTATTTGTAGAAGTCGAAAAACAGGTTGACAATGAAAAGGCCGGTTTTATAACCGGAACCAATATTATTGTCGACGGCGGCATGACGGTAAAAATGATTTACGAAGAGTGATAAAAACGGGGGATCGTTATGAAATGCCCACACTGTGGCAGCGAAGGAGAATATAAAATCTGCCGCAACTGCGGGAGGCCGGTGCCGGAGGATACCGGCCCTGAAGACGAGGACGCAGCCGAACCGGTTAAAAAGGGTGAATCGGTAAGAGAGGTCGCGGCAAGGCTTCGAAGATGGGCCAAGAACCCGGAATCCGAACCTGAAATCGATGCCTATTTCCGAAAACAGGCCCGAAAATCCGCGAAGTCAGGCGCGAAACCTAAACCGCCCGGGTGTTTATTACCGGTATTAACCGTAGTTTTAATAGTGGTTATCCTGTTGTTTGCGTGAAAACCGTTTCGCCTCCGACCACTGTCATTAAGGCCGTAATGTCTTTGATCTCCTCCGGCGGGCAGGTCATATAGTCCCTGTCAATGACGACGAAATCGGCGAGTTTACCGGCTTCTAGAGAACCTTTGATTGTTTCCTCAAACTGCCCGTATGCCGCCCAGATGGTAAAGGATTTCAGAGCTTCTTCGCGGGTCAGCGCCTCTTCCGGATACCACCCGCCGGGTGGATTGCCTTCAAGGTCTGTACGGGTAACGGCGGCATGGAGCCCGTAATACGGGTTAACCGCTTCTACAGGAGCATCGGAACTGTTCACAATTATCGAACCGGCATCAATCACCTTGCGCCAGGCGTAAGCGCCTTTGATTCTTTCAGTTCCTAAACGCTTTTCCGCCATATTCTTGTCCGACGTGGCAAAAACGGCCTGCATGGCCGGGATGACCCCGAGCGCGGCGATTCTTTGAATATCTTCCCGCATGGCAATTTGAAAATGCTCTATCCGGTAACGATGATCTGCCAAAGGCAGTTCATTGAGGACTTTTTCGTAAACATCGACACACTGGCGGATGGCGGCGTCGCCGATAGCGTGGGTGGCAACCTGAAACCCGTACTGCCGTGCCTCTTTGACTAACTGATACAAGATATCACCGGTATAGCGTGGGCTGCCGAAATGTCCCGGGCGGTCGCTGTATTCACTCAGCAGCCATGCGCTGCGGGCACCTAAGGAACCGTCGGCGTAAAATTTGACGCAGTTGACCGCCAGGCGGTTGCCGAACAGGCCCGTCTCAGGTCCTTTTTGATAGTAAATTTCTGCATCCTCACCGGTGTTCACCATTACATAAAGCCGGATCTTTAGATCCCCGGACTGGTAAAGTTCTTTCATCAACCGGATGTCACTGACTCCGGCGCCAGCATCCACAGCCGAGGTAATGCCGTAAGAGAACAGCTCTGACTGTGCCCTGAGCAGGGCTTGCTTTTGTTCTTCTTCACCGAATGGGGGAATTTTACCGGTGATCAGGACTGTGGCAGTATCAGTCAAAATGCCGGTAGGGTTGCCCTGTTCATCCCTGAAAATTTCCCCGCCTTCCGGATTGGGCGTGTCTTTGTTGATCCCGGCCAGTTCCAATGCTTTGGAGTTAACCCAGACGGCATGACCGCAGGTACGGGTCAATGCTACCGGATTATGGGGAGCTGCCGCGTCCAGTTCTTCTTTGGTGGGGAACTCGTTACCCGGCCAGACTTCCTGGTTCCAGCCGTGTCCAAGAATCCACCTGCCGTGCGGCATGCGGCGGGCTTCTGCCTGGACGGCTGCTAAAATTTCCTCCTTGGGCTTCCAAAAGGTATCGAGCTGCAGCAATCTCTGTCCCAGCCGAGAATAATGCATGTGGCCCTCGATTAAGCCGGGCAGGACGGTTTTACCTTCCAGATCGACCACCTTTGTATCCTGCCCGATAAACTCTTGGGCCCCCTGGTTGTCTCCCACGTAAATCAAGTACTGTCCTTTTACCGCCAGGGCGGCGGCCTCCGGGCGGTCTTTGTTTAGGGTATAGATATTGCCGTTGAGGTATACAGTATCAGCCTTTTGGTTACTAAGCATATATACTTCAACCCAAGCGATATTTATAAGCCTTAGCATAAAACTTCTTAAATGTTAGCATGAAATCCCGGCCAACTCCAGTAGTATACCATTCTTAAACATGACCGGTTGTGTCCGTTGGAGTACGGATATTCATCGGGAAAAGAAAAAGGGTGAGCGTTTTTACTCACCCTTTCGGCACTTTATAAGGTTAGGACATCCTGGGTTGTGTGTTTGTCATTTTGGGGGCCGCTGGTTCCGAAATATCTGAAAGGGCTTGCCCGGCTTCATTCTGATAAATATTCTCTACGGCTAGGTCTCCCAGGGATACAATCCCCCTCAACTGACCATTTTCCACTACCGGCAGGCGACGAACCTGCCGCTTGGCCATCAGGTCGGCCGCTTCGTGCACATCCATTTGCGGCGTCGCCGTTACAACGTCGGTAGACATAACAGACTGAACCTTCATAGTCTTTGCATCCTGGCCCGTTGCCGTGGTGCGCAGGGTGATGTCCCGGTCAGTGAGGATACCGACAACATTGCCGTTTTCTACGACTGGTACGACACCGATGTTGTACTGGCTCATAATTTGCGCCGCTTCGGCGACTGTTTGTTGGGGACTTACCGTAGCTACGTTTTTAGTCATTAATTCTTGAAGTTTTTGTGCCATAAACATTCCTCCCGGGTTTGTTTACTACGCTGTTAGATTTGCCAACAACCAGGATCTTTATGCATTTATGGTCATCAAATAAGCAGTCTTATCTTTGCAGCCCGTTTGGAAACACGGTCGATACGGTATTTGGGCCGGCCGTTACGGTATCCGGATTGTTTTTTGTGCTGATAAAAGGCGGACCCGTAGGGAATGCCCAGGATGTACAATTGTATATTCTATTGTGTACTCTACGGATATTCTATCGTATATTCTACTGCCGGTTCTTTGCTCCCGAAATACGGGCGATACCTAGCAAAACACGGTAAGGACCGGGGGTGCCCGGAGGAATAAAGGCTACGCGGTCACCCGGCCTGATCCGGGCTTCATTGAGAGGGCGGGCGACACCGTTAACAAACACGGCTTCGATCCGGTCAAGGGGTATCTGCATCTGTCGAGCCAGCTCGGTGGCGGAACATTCCTTTTCCAATTTGACACGCATGGGAGAAGGCCATTGCCGGCGGTCAAAAATCTCCTTTATAAACGAGAAAGCCCTTACCTCAACTTCATTGCACTTGCTTTCTTGTTCTTTCACTGTGTTCACACCTTTTTCGAATTCTTTTAAGGCATTATAGCACGCAATTTTCTAACGGCTGAAGAGTGAAATTGCCCGATACTTGTATTATAATGATGCACAGGTTGCCGAATATTTGCTGTTTTTGAACAGTTAATCATTAATGTAAGGAGTAGATGGATGTGCCCGAGTTAACCTATCTCAACGGTAAAATCTTTGAGGCCGGAGAAACCCGGATTTCTACCAACGACCGGGGGTTCATCTTCGGTGACGGCATCTATGAGGTGGTACGTTCTTACAATGGTAAACTGTTCGGTTTGGAAGAGCACCTGAGGCGTTTGCAGCAAAGCGCTGATGCCATTGATCTGAAACTACCGCATACCCTTGAGGAGTTTCAAGAACTCGTAGAAACCCTGAACAGAAAAAGTGAGCTGCTTGAGACTTTGGTTTATATTCAGGTTACGAGGGGAACGGAACCCCGTAATCATCTTTTTTCTTTGGACTTGCCCCCGAATGTTTTTATCACCATCCGGGCTTTACCTGATATCCCCGGAGAAATATATACCAAGGGCGTTAGCGCAGTTACTGTTCACGACGGCCGGTGGAACATGTGTCATGTAAAATCCATCTCACTGCTGGCCAATGTTCTGGCGAAACACGAAGCTCGCAAACAGGGTGCTTACGAGGCTATTTTTGTTCGCGAGAACGGAGTGGTAACCGAGGCCTCCTCCAGTAATGTGTTTATGGTATCGGGAGGGATTTTACACACCCACCCGGCTGATAACAGGATTCTAAACGGTATTACCAGGCAATTCATACTTAAGCTCTGCGATGAACTAAACATTCCCACTGAAGTACGGCCTTACAGTAAAGACGAATTACGGCGGGCTGATGAGGTTTTCTGTACCAACTCGGTACACGAGGTTACTCCCGTTGTAACTGTCGATGGTATGACCATTGGAAGTGGAAGACCCGGCCCCATAACCAACCAATTGATGAGAGCTTACCGGCAGCTGGTCAAATCAGTAATCAGTAATCAGTAATCAGTAATCGGTATTTCCTGTTTCATGTTTTCTGTTTACTGTTCACTGTTAAGGGAGTGGCTTTTTATGACCGTTTTGCTGGCGGCCATTGGGGCTGATCTGTTAGAAGAAGCTTTGCAGATTTCCCGCAGGCAGCCCGTCGTGGTCTTCGGCACTATGGATGGTGCCGTTTTACGGCGGCTCGGTACAGATAGGCCGCAGGTCTACTTTTATGAAACCGGGTGATGCAGCCCGCGCAGGGTACTTGCCGTTGGCAGGCTGGACGATGTTTGGGTGGAACTGCCTGATGAAATCCCCGATCAAGAAACTTTGGTCCGAGCTTTTGAGCAGTACTTCCATCGCCAATGGGACGATGTTCTGGTCGGCGCGGGAAAGCCTTTTGCTTACCAGCTAGCCTGGAACGGATATGTGGCAGTTTCCTGTTTGACATCTGCCAGGGCCGGCCTTACGCTGGAAGATTTAACCGCTAACGAACTGAGGCTGGCAACGACAGTCATCAACATTATTGTAGGCTAGCTATGAAAAGTAACTGTTGCCAGAGGTGCAGGGAAAAGCAAAGCCCCGGGAAATACCGGGGCCCGAATTTTGGTATTAAGGCTTGTTCCAGGCGCATCAAGGTGGGTACGAGAGACCTTGTTGCGGCTGTTCAGAATAGAAGTACGTTAAAGAATGCAGTGAAGACTGCAGGATCCCAAGCAATATACTAGCGGTGAACAGTGGTAGTCCATTCCGGGCGTATTCGCTCTCATATCGTACGGTAGAACGGGAGAAGAAACATTAATGCGTTGCCCTGATGCGTCTTGAAACAAAACCCAAGGTCAATAAGTTCGCCTAACGGTACGGGATTCCTGCCTGTAATCCGCCGGTAAAATATAGCAAGATGTGTGCAGGCTATGATGGTTTACATTATCTGCCTTGGCAGTTTGTGCTACAATGAAAAAGAGTTTAGCCTGGGGATGATGTGATGGTAGCAGAAGCAGAAATGATTTTCGAAAAAAGTTTTACATGTCCATGCTGCAGCCAGGAAACTCTTTCCCCCGCGGTCAAAAGCCGTTATGTTGTAGTGACCAAAACCGATACCGACTTTTGCAGTCATTTCAGTGGTATTAACCCTTACTTTTATGAAGTGGTGGTTTGCCAACATTGTGGTTATGCGTTTACGGAGCGCTGTATGGAAGCACTGAATGCAGATCAAAGAGCGACGATTAAGCGTATTGTTAACTGGGACGGGAAAACTTTTGCCGGGGTAAGAGATCATAAGAAAGCGGTAGCGTCCTTTATCGCGGCGCTGTACTGCCAGGAAAACATTGATGCACGCATGTCCATAAGGGGCGGTTTATGTCTCAAACTGGCCTGGTTGCACCGGTATATTGCTGATACCCAACAAGAAAACCGCTTTCTCCACATGGCCTATGAATGCTTTACCGATGCCTATAACAATGAAGTCCTGGGTCCCAAAGAAGAGATCCACCTCTTATACCTGCTGGGCGAAATCGGCCACCGTTTGGGAAAACCTCTCCAGGAGTGTTTGAAGTGGTTTAATAAAGCGATCCAGCATCCCCGCAAAGATGCATATCCTTTGGGAACCAAAATGGCGCGCGAGAGATGGCAGGAAATTAAGTGGGAGCAAAAGAACCGTTCTTCCTAGGTTCCCCAGCGCATGGCTTTGAGGGCCAGCCCAAAGAATAGCGTCCCCATTAGCAAAAGGACCAAGATATGGGGCACTACCGAGCCCAGGGCGGCTCCGCGCCATACCAGATCCTCGAGGGCCGTTACGGCCCAGCTTTGCGGCACGACCCTGGCTAATGTCAGGAGCAGCGGGACGTTAACAATATCCAGCGGCCAGAAACACCCGCCCAGCATTGAGGTGCTGACCACCAGCACGGGGGTTACCGCCTGAAGTTGGGCGGTCGTTTTTACCAGATTGGATAACAGCAACCCCAGACAGGTGGCGCAAAACACGAAAGCAGTGATTACAAGGAGAACCCCCGGCAGGTTAGCGCCCCAGTTGACCCCGAACAGGAATTTTCCGGCCAGAATCAGCAGCGTTATCTGGGCCATTCCCAGGGTAAATGAGCCCAGCAGGCTGCCTCCCAGGAGCGCACGGCGGGAAACAGGCAGCGTCAGCAGCCGCTGCCACGTCCCCTGTTTTCTTTCTTCTAAATGATCACCGATACTGAAAATCACGGTGTACATTACGAAGAACAATGCAAAACCAATCGCGGCGTGCACCATTTGGTTATAAGCTGCGGTTTGCTTTCCGCTGCTGTATGATTGGATGTTTAGTCCCACCGGAGGTTGGGGAAACCAGGCCTCCGAAGCGCTGCGGTAGGCCCGTTCCGCGATGAGAGCGGCGCGGCCGGTAACATCCTTTGCCTGGCTGATCTCGGCCAGCGCCAGGTCGGCAATTTTAAGATTGGAGGCGACTTTGTTGACTGTACTGCGGAAAAAACCGGTCAAAGCGTAAAACTCGCCGCTTTCCCGGACCCTGATCACATCAACCCGGGGCACCTTATTTGCCTCCAGGGCTTCACCAAAGCCCTCGTTGATGATAAAGGCGGCCTGGACTTTGAAGTCCTGCACCTGCTTCACGGCCTCTTCCTTACTGCCGGTGCATACGCGGTAGCAGGGTTGTGCTTTAAAATTGTCAATCACCTTTTGGGAGTAGCGGCTGTGATCGTTGTCCACAAAAAATACCGGTATCCGGCGGGCGCCTTCCGTGTTCATACTGCCCATAAAGAAGGTGAACAGCAAAGGCAGGGCCAGCATGACCAGGAACAGTAAGGGCTGTCGTAACTGCTTGCGGATTTTGTTATGCGCAATCACGAAAGCTTTGTACATTTTAAGACGCCTCCTGTACGCTCGCTGGGCTCGCTGTGACTTGCTCGTTGCACTCGCTGTCATTTGCTCACTGACGTTCGCTTGCCGTATTGGGGGGTATTCCTTTCCTCTGTTTCCCCATTTTCATCCTTTGCGGCGCCGGTGAAGCGGCATGAAAAACTAGCTTCTCGCTTCTCAGGTGGCTGCCCTAGCTGGTTACCCTGAAAAATTTAGCGCCGATACCCAGGGACGCAATGCCGAACCCGATAAGATAGACTATGGTTGCGGTTATGTCTCCCAGTGTAGCTCCCTCCATTAAGCTCAAGTACGCTTTCAGGGCCTGACCGTTGATGGTGAAAGCCGCTAAAGTGCTTGTGAACTCCGGCATAACATACACCGGCAGGAAGCTGCCTCCTAAAAAGGCCATTACCTGTATGACAACGGACTGAAAAACGATGATGCCCCGTTCCGTCTTAACCAGACAGGCAATGAGGATGCCGAGGCCTGCCACGGCGAAAACAGCGCTGAAGGTGACGGAGGCCAGCCCGGCCAGGTCAGTCCCCCAGTCGACGCCAAACACCAGGTGCGTAAAGGTGAACATCACGCTCATTTGCAGCAGGGCGATGAGCATGGTGGCTGTAAATTTGCCGGCTACGATAGCACTTTTTTTCTGACCGGCGACTACCAGGCGGTCAAAAGTACGGCTGTCTCTCTCCTGCAGAATGCCGGCGGCGCCGAACCCGGCCGCAAAAAGAATGAACATCACGGCCATGGCAGCGGCATAGTACTGCCGGGCGGAAATAATCTTTTTACCTTCTTCGGCAACAGTATTTATGGTCACCGAAGTGTGGCTGTTCTCCACCAGGCTGGTGAACAAGGTTGGTGAGTCGGGAAAAGGATTGGTAGCAATACCCTCGGCGATTTTCTCTTCCTGGATGACCTGCATGGCGATACGCGGCAGGGAGAGGGTATCGGTAAAGCTTTGCAAAATCCCCTGAAGAACGATTCTAGCAGCGCTGTCTGTGTTGGTGACAACGTGCAGGTTGATATTTTTTCCCATTACGTACTGCATGGAAAAATTATCCGGCAGGTAGACAATCGCGTCTATTTTTTGCTGCGCCAGCATCGCCCGGGCATCAGGTTCTGCCATGATGCGGTAGTCCAGAATTTTCTGCAGCTCATTTGATGCCAGAAAGTCCTGCAGGAAGATTTCTTCCAGGTCAAGATTCCCGGCGGCACGGTTTATTTGTTCCTGCTGTTCTTCCGTTAACAGGTCCCACAGGGGGGGTGCTGCGGCCGGCGGCTGTTTTACGATCGCGATGGAAAGATGCGGGACCCCCTGGGAAGGGCCGTTAAAAAGCGGGCCCAGGGCCAGGCCCAGGATCGTAGTGAGGATCACGGGCATCGCTATTAATATCAAGAGCGCCTTTTTGTCCCGGAGCATAACCTGAACGTCTTTGAGGGCGATATACCAGAACGACATTTTTTTATGTCATCCTCCCGTCTCTGAGCCCTTTCCCCGTCAGGTGCAGAAAAACACTTTCCAGGTTAGGTTCCTGGATCCGGAAGGACTTGATTTTACAGTCAAAGGAGTTGAGGGATGCCACGACCCGGCTGAGGACAGCGCCGGCGTTGCCGGTTAACACCTTGATGGTGTTTTCGGCACAAAGCACTTCGTCAACCCCCGTCATTTGCCTGAGGTGGGCAATCGCGGCGGGAGAGACACCGGAGGTCCTGATCTCGATGGTTTCCCTTTCGCCCACGAGATGCTTTAGTTCTTCTTTGGTCCCCTGGGCGATGAGCCGGCCGTGATCGATAATGCCCACCCGGTCGCACAGGAATTCAACCTCTTCCATGTAGTGACTGGTATATAATACCGTCATACCGCTGCTGGCATTGAGATGTTTAATGGTTTCAAGAATGTGGCGTCTTGATTGGGGGTCAATGCCGACGGTGGGTTCGTCCAGGATGAGCAGTGCGGGTCTGTTCATCAGCCCCACGCCGATGTTGAGCCGCCTTTGCATGCCCCCGGAAAAGGTTTCGACCCGGTCTTTGGCCCGTGCGGTAAGCCCGGTGATGTCCAGGACCTCTGCCACCCGGGCCTTAAGCTTCTGCCCTCTCAGCCCGTACATCCGCCCGAAAAAGGCCAGGTTTTCATAGGCGGAAAGGGTGGGATACAGGGCGATGTGCTGGGGGACCAGGCCGATTAATTTTCTGACCCGGTCCGGTGCGGACAGAACGCTGTGCCCCTGCACCAGGACATCGCCGGAAATCGGGCGTAAAAGGGTACTGATAATGGCGATCGTGGTTGATTTCCCGGCCCCGTTGGGCCCCAGCAGCCCCCAGATTTCACCCTGCTGAACGGAGAAGCTCACATTGTCAACGGCTGTCTGGGGACCGTACTTCTTGGTCAGCTTGTTTACGGTGAGCATAGTCTGCATTTATTTATTTCGCCTCCGAGAAACCTTCCCAGAATTTCTGATCCCAAAAACCTTCCCAGAGTTGGGGCGTGTGCTTCCTGAAATCCCGGGCCGGGAAACTGTTTTCGGGGGTTATTGGCGGGAAGTCGATGCTGATGTCCTTTTCAATGTTCCACCGCTGAAGCTGGATGTCCATATCCATGCGCATCGTAAAGTGCTCCCGGTCGCCGGCGGTAACCTTAAAACGGACATTTTTTTGTACCAGGTAACCATCCCGGTCAACCATCCCGGTAACGGTAAAACTTTCATAGTGCGCCTGGTTGATGCCCTCCACACAGGAAGCCAACAGTTTATCTAGGTGTGCTTCTATTTCCGGGGCGGTAGGCTGCTCATCCCGGGAACTTGTGGTATAACGCCGCCAGTTGGCAATGATGTGCCGGCGGATTGCTTCATCGGACAGGACGGCGGTAACCGTTTGGCGCGCGATTTTTTTGATTTCGGCATCGGTCAGGGTTATGTCGTACCGGGTGACCCTGATGTCTCCTTCCGGCGTGGTAATCAGCTTCTCGCCGGTGCGCTTGACGTTGTCTTCCCTGATAACGTTATTCCATATGTTGCGCAGCTTGGTCTCCAGGCCGGAGAAGGCCGGGTCTTCTTGCTCGGCTGCTTCCGTTTTATGCTGGTTTTGAGTGCCGGCCGGGTTGGCGTCGTCTTTGTCAATCACCAGGTACCTGGTGAACATCGGCAGGAGTACGATGATTTGATCTTTGTTGGCGTAGATTTTAAAGTCAACCCCCATCCCGGGGACATCGATGTGCCCGTCCACGTAGCTGATCTGTTTGGCACGGTCAAATTTTTCTACCAGGGTTCCCGATATTTCACTGAACATGGCCAGGTTTTGACGGGCTTCTGCGGTGAGGTCGGCGCTGTCAAAATCCATATGCATCTTGAATTTGGTCAGAACGTGGGCGCTGTTAATGTTTTCGGTCTTATTCACTGCCTGGCGGTATGCCTCGAAGTCGCTGGTCGACCGGCAGCCGATCACGCCGGCCGCGAGCAGCACCAGGCACAGGAGCAGAAGAATAGGTTTGCGCACGGGCGGCACCTCCTTAATCTTAATTGGTTTTCGTTGATTACCAGTATAAGGGTTAGGGAAGAACAGGACATGTGGAAAGAGTCATATTTTGCGGAATGCTCTAGTGACATTTGTCACTGTGATGTGCCCGCCGCGTTTAAAGCACCCCTATGCCAGGTGGTTTTTAACGGCGAAAATGGCGAGCTGGGTCCGGTCCCGAAGGCCGAGTTTATTTAAGATGTTGCTCAGATAATTGCGTACGGTGCCTTCGCTGAGGTACAGTTCCTGTGCTATTTCCTTATTGTTCCTGCCCCTGCCGACCAGCGACACGATGCTTTTTTCGCGGTCGGTGAGCAGGTTAACCTTTTCGTCCTGCATGAAGGACGGGGACTCCCGGGACGCCATGGCGGTGAAACGTTCTACCACGCGTGAGGCTACCTTGGGCTGGATGGGGGAGCCTCCGCGATAGGCCTCCCGGATGGCCCTGGCGATTTCATCCGGGGGTGTTTCTTTCAGCAGGTACCCGCAGGCGCCCTTTCTCAACGCTTCAAAGATATATTCATCATCGTTGAAGGTGGTCAGCACCAGGATTCTGGTGCCGGGGAAATCGCGTTTAATGAGGGCCGTAGCTTCCACCCCGTTGACTACAGGCATTTTGATATCCATCAGCACGACGTTGGGGCGGTTGCGGCAGCAGAAACGATAGGCTTCCTGGCCGTCGGCAGCGGTACCGATGACTTCAATGTCCTGCTCACTGTCAAGGATCATTTTCAGCCCGCGGGTGATGATTTCCTGGTCGTCAACAAGCAGCACACGAATAGGGTTCAAGGGTCCGGTACACCACCTTTCTTATCTCCGACCTTTATGCCGGGTCACCGGGCGCGGCGGAGCCCCGACTTATCGCATCTGCTTCCTGCCTGTTAAAAAACGGAAGTTCAATATTCAGCGTAAATCCTTCCTCCGGTGCTGTCAACCAGCTGACCAGTCCGTTAACGTCCTGCAATCTTTCGCGCATGCCATCCAGCCCCTGCCCCGGTTTTACGGCGGAGGCCCCCTTTCCGTTGTCCTTTACTGTGATGCAGAGCTTTGAGTCGTTCAAATGAAACCTTATAGCAACCCTGGTAGCCTGGCCGTGTCTTACGGCGTTAGTGAGAGCTTCCTGGATGGCCCGGAATACGGCCAGGCTGGTAACCGGGGGCAGGGCGGGGATTTGATCCTGTCCCTCTAATTCCACTTCTATGTTGGCATGCCTTCTGAAATCGGTGATCAGTTCTGCAATGGCTTCCGCTAGAGAGCGGTTCTTCATGGCACGCGGGTGCAGTGCTTCTACGGCCCGGCGCACGTCAGCAAGGCTGCTGCGGGCGCGGGTTTTAATTTGTTCCAGCATTTTTTCCGCTTCGGAAGGGCGGCGGGCTATCAGGCGCTGGCACATTTCTAATTCCATGATCAGCGCCGTAAGGGAATGTCCCAGGGTATCGTGTATTTCCCGTGCCAAACGATTGCGTTCGGCGGCAATGCTTAGTTCCCTGACCCGGGCGGCGTACTCCTGCAGCTCGCAGTACAGGCGGCGGGTGTGTTCTTTTTCTTCGTGCATGGCCCTGGCGTAGTAGAGCACGACGGTCACCAGCACGGCGCTGAACACGGCAAAGATCAGGGAGGCTATTTGGGCGGGTGTGGGGCCGCTGTAAAGCAAATTGATAAACTTCAGCGAAGAAACCAGCAAAATGACGGTATTTACGAGCAGGGCCTGTTTCCTGTTCAGATCGAGGGCCGCGGAAACCAGCAGGATCAGGTAAAAGGAGTGCAGGTAGTAGTTAACGGCGAACCTGGCGTTGTACTCAAGAAGGGAAATGAGCGTTAGGTCTAAAAAGTATGTCAGAAAGTAGAGCCGGTGCTGCCTTACGGCCGGCAGTTCCTTGAGGTGCATGCCGGCAAGCAAGGCCGTAAAGACAACCACCAGGACCTTCAGACGGTCCGGGCCGGGCGCTTCGAGGCTGAGCGCGCTTAGAAAAATGAAAAGCAGCACCACGGCTCGTATGGTCAGCAGCAGCGGGCGAGATAAGACCGGCACAGAAGAAGACCCCTTACGTTACAATCCCATCAGAGATTATGGCCGCACCGCGGCTTGTCCTGATTAATTTTGGCCCCGTCCCGGTTGGCTGCGGTCTGGCACCCTGCGGCACCTCACCGGGACCAGCCTATATTCCAGTTATTGCTATTATACCTCTCTTTATGCTTTATTGCCAGCCGGCTTTTGGTAAGGTGTGTTTTGTTTTAGTAATGACAAGGATAACAGGGCGGTGAAAGCTAAAAAATAAAGTTAGCCTGATAGGAAAGGGAGTGAGCTTTTGACCGACCACCATTCCAACACGGATATCGGAGAGAAGAATCAGGAATATTACCAGCGTTTGAAGAGACGGGTGATTGATTATGCCCGTTCGAAAGCCGGTAAGGTGGGAGAGAAGGTCGCGGAGTACCTTTTACTGCTGCCGGACATGTTTTTGTTGCTGGTACGCCTCAGTTTGGACCCCCGGGTGGCTTCCACTGAGAAAAAGATTTTGGCCCTTGCCGTTTTGTACATTATATCACCCCTTGATTTTCTGCCGGAGGCTGCGTTCGGACCTCTGGGACTGTCCGATGACGTAGTATTGGCTTTGTATGTATTAAACAGGATGATCAACAATGTTCCCCGTGAAGTGGTGCTGGAGCACTGGAGCGGG
This sequence comes from Peptococcaceae bacterium, assembly GCA_017656185.1. Taxonomy (GTDB): domain Bacteria; phylum Bacillota; class Desulfotomaculia; order Desulfotomaculales; family JACDOK01; genus JACDOK01. The sequence goes on from JACDOK010000024.1 coordinate 29,829, forward strand.
GACCGCGACTTGTTTGAAACGGTGCGTTCCGGGCTGGCCGTGGCGGACCGGTTTGTAAGCCGGCGTGTGCTGGAGCGGATCAACAGGTTGCTTGGCAGGCGTTGATCGGGGCATGTCCGCTTTTTGATGGACGGGATTAACAGGATGGACAGGATATATATTATTATGGCGATTTTGGAAAAGGGGAGTTTGGCGGCAGAATGATTACCATTGATGATTTTAAAAAAGTAGATATGCGTGTGGGGCGTATAATCAAGGTCGAGGACTTTCCCAAAGCGCGTAAACCGGCCTACAAATTGTATATCGATTTTGGCAAGGAATTGGGTGTCAAAAAATCGAGCGCACAAATCACCAAGCTGTACCGTAGGGAAGATTTGGAAGGACGCTTGGTAATTGGGGTAGTGAATTTCCCCCCACGGCAGATTGCCGATTTTATGTCCGAGGTATTGGTGCTGGGAGTTGACGACGGTAAGGGCGGCGTGATACTGCTGCAGCCCGACCGGGATGCGCCTTTGGGTGTAAGGGTTTACTAGAGAGGTTATTGATGTATTAGAGAAGAAATACTATTTACGTAGAGAAAATAGCAAAATTATACGGTTAAGAGAGGTTACGTAATTGTGAATGCGCGAATATTTGAGGATTTTAATCTAAAACCTGAATTAATAAAGGCAGTCGCGGTAATGGGTTTTGAGACGCCTACCCCTATCCAGAAAGAGGCTATTCCGCTCATTCTGGCGGGGCGTGATGTTCTAGGACAGGCCCAAACCGGAACCGGAAAGACGGCGGCCTTCGGGCTGCCAATGCTCCATCTTATTGCCCTGGATGCGGGCATCCAGGGGTTGGTGATGTGTCCCACCAGGGAACTGGCTGTGCAGGTTGCTAAGGAACTGAACAGCTTGGGCCGTTTTTTGAAAGCCAGAGCCGTGGCCATCTACGGGGGGCAATCATTTGAGGTTCAGTTGCGGGCCTTGAGGAAAAATCCGCAGATTATTGTAGCTACTCCCGGGCGTTTGCTGGACCATATCCGCAGGAAAAACATTGAGCTGCGCGGCATCAGCATCGTGGTTTTAGACGAAGCCGATGAGATGCTGGATATGGGGTTCCGGGACGACATTCAAACGATCCTTAAACAGTGCCCGCGTAAGCGTCAAACCTTAATGTTTTCTGCTACTCTTGCCGACCAGGTTCGGGAACTGGCCCACAGGTTTATGTCTAATCCCCAGTTTGTCACTGTTACCGGGGCTGAAGTTACCGTTCCTAAGATCGAACAGCGTTTTTACAAGGTCAATCCCCAGCAGAAGGTAGAGTCCTTATGCCGGATACTGGACGTGGAAAACCCCCCAGTAGCACTGATTTTTTGCCGCACCAAAAAAGGTGTTGCAGAGTTGGTGGAAGAACTGCAGGCGCGCGGTTACGCGGCTGAGGCCATCCACGGCGACCTTTCCCAGCGTGAGCGCGATAACGTAATGAACCGCTTTCGCCAGGGTACTGTAGAATTATTAATCGCTACCGACGTGGCCGCCAGGGGGTTGGATATCCAGCACGTAACCCACGTTATTAATTTCGACATTCCGCAGGACACCGACAGCTATGTGCACCGCATCGGCAGGACCGGACGAGCCGGTCGGGAAGGGGTGGCCATTACCCTGGTAGAACCCCGTGAAATTAAACAGTTACGTTTTATTGAAAGGGTCATTCGAACCAGCATCGAAGAACGTTCCCTGCCTACCCTTGACGATGCCATGGAGCGGCGTAAGGAGCTTATTGTCGAAAAAGTTAAGTCAGCCATTAGGGACTGTACCGGTGATTACCAGGAAATGGCGACTGAGCTTTTGGACCGGCATGATGCGCGTCTGGTGGTCGGTGCTGTTTTAAAACTGCTTGATGATGAAGGGCCGGAACTGGAAAGGGCGGAGCTAGGCGAAGTTGATAACGATCTGGTGGCCGCAACCGTTCCTGTGGGCCGGATGCAGGGAATGAACGCCAATAGGATTTTGGATAAACTGGCCAATAATTTTGGCCTGCAAAAAGACCAGGTGGGGAAAATAAACATCGGCCGCAACATGACTACGGTAGAAGTGCCAGGTTATCTGGTTGGTGAATTGTCGGGACTTTTTCACAGTTCGGGGGGTTATAAGAGCTGCAGGCGGAAGAAACGGGGCTTCGGCCGCCGAAGGTAGCGTCCAGATCGCAACATCCAACCTTTATTATCGTTGCTTGAGCATGTAAGCGTGTTTAAGTTATGCAGGAAATGTAGAGTAGAGCACTGGCGTAGTGGTCTGGTTAGGTCTATTAATCCATATGCTTA
>JACDOK010000025.1 GCA_017656185.1 Peptococcaceae bacterium
GGTACGTACGGTGGTGTGAGAGGACGGGGGCTAGTCACCCCCTCCTACTCGATTAACGGGCAACCTTCCCACAGTGATTGTATAGGCGGCTTGCTTATTGCCGGCAAGGGTAAAGCCTGCGGCATAACGGCCTACGCCCCACTGCGTGGGTCCCCTCCATTATATCCTCGTGCCGCCCAGCACTCAGGTAAGCATAAGATGCAAGCTCTGCTGAGTGCTGGGCGCCCTTGCCGGCCACGCGCCGCTTTATAAATAGTAGCTAAGGAAGGTTGCAAAGAAAAAATGCACTTTAAGGTGCCAAAAACTCAAAGGAGGGGAGAACTTGCCGACAGCAAGAGACATCAGCCGTTGGAGAAAGTACCAGCGGATGAGCCCGGAAGAACAGGCGCAGCAGCGTAGGAAATGGAGAATGGACTATGCTGCTGGCAGAGATGTTGGGCGGTGCACAGCTTGCGGAAATCCATTACAACACGCACAAAATGGCACGATATCCTGTCCAGTGCACGGTAAAGCCTACAGCGTCTAGGAAATAGGAAAACATTTATTTATATTGAGGAGGTTAAAAACATGTTGAATGAAGTCACTTTGGTGGGGCGTTGGAGTAAGGACCCGGAGTTACGGCATACTTCTGAGGATAAGCCGGTGGCGGATTGCAGGATTGCGGTTAATCGTACCAAAAGTGATACCACTGATTTTATTCCGGTCATTGTTTGGGGTAACACGGCTAAAGCGGTTGCGGAACACACTAAGAAAGGTTCCTTGGTCGGTGTACATGGGCGCATCCAGGTACGGGAATATGAAAAAGAGGGCACTCGATATTGGATAACCGAAGTGGTAGCGGAAAAGGTTAAGTTTCTTGATCGGAAGAAGGAGGAGGAATAAGCTTGATTTTCAGTAATGGGGTTGGTTTAAGGGCCAACCCCATTATCGGGCTTGCGGTTTTTACTTTGGTGATTGAGGGCCAGATAGCAGCGAATATGTATCTGAATTCTCTGGATTCACTAATCGAGTAAGTAAAATTTGACAATTTTGGCTGGCTCCAATTAAACTGAATTAAGATAACTTGGTTCTATAACTCTTTCGCGTTAAGAAATGATGGTAAGTGATAACATGCATGACTTTCGGCGAGGGCAAAATCAAAGACGTGAAAAGTTGTTGGCCGAAGCGCACCGTTTGAAAGATGTGTTGGTGCAGCTTGGGGCGTCTAAGGTATGGTTGTTTGGCTCGCTGGCGCGCGGTGACAGGGAACCGGGTGACATTGACATGATGGCTATATGGGAAACCCCTTTACGCTTTTTTGATCGCATAGATGCTGTGTATGAACGGGTAACACCGACCGTTGCGGTAGACTTGTTGATCTATACTCCGGCGGAATTTAATGAGCTTGTAACCAGCCGCCGTTTTGTGCAACAGGCGGTTAAGGAGGGTAAGCTGTTGTATGAAAAAGCAGTTTAAGGGTGAGGCCAGGCGCTGGATGATGCAAGCTGAGCAGGACCTTGATGATGCTAAATATAATGCTGCAGGTAACAGGCATAACGTAGCTTGTTTTCTTAGCCAGCAAGCGGCGGAAAAAGCTCTTAAGGCTTTCCTTTATTTTAATGGCTATGATCCCTGGGGACATTCAGTGGCCGAACTTGTTAACGAATGCATTAAGATCAATCAGGACATAGCTGACATAAGAAAAGAAGCGGCGCTGCTGGATAAGTATTATATCCCTACGCGTTATCCAAACGGGCTTCCAGGAGGTATTCCTTCAATGGCTTTTGATGAAGGGGATTCCTCTCGCGCGCTGCAAATAGCTGAAAAAGTGCTGCAATTTATACGCCGGCTTATTGGGACTCATGAATAGAGTTTTTACGGGCTGGGCGGCCCGTTTTCGGGTGAATTTATTCAACTAGGAAGGAGGTCGTATGTATGCGTAAAGTGTTACTGTTGGCAATGGTGTTAAGCTTGTTGGCTGTGACACCGGCTTTTGGTTGGGGCGAAAAGACAATAAATGATTACGATGCCAAGCAAGGGAAATATGGCTATGATAGTATAAGCTGGATCAAGCGTACTGGTGGAGACTATTTAATAAAAGCAAATTGGGATCAGAATTGGGAATTTTATAAGGATTCTGGTCTCATTGTTCCACCTAAGGATGTTTTTTTCACAAAATGTCAGCAAAGATTTATTTCATCATTAGGAGATTTAGAATTTATGCATTATCCCAGTAGTGAAATAATTGCGATAAACGGGAAGCCTTGGCAAAAGTCTAAATACGCTGACACGATTAAGGAAAATATCTTACGTTACGCGTCCCGTGATCCTTCCGGGTTACATGGTACCTGGATTAACCGGCACGGGGGGCTGGATCTTTTGCCCCAGGTTCCTGAACCGGGTCATAAGATGGTGTATTTCTATGAAGGGCAAGACTGTGATGCTGACGGCATGTGTGTGGCCGCGTACCTGACCAATGAAACGGCGGATGCTAAATATATTCCTACTCCAACTACCAGAGAAGGGCAGAAGATGGTGCCGCTTAAGGGAACGGTGGACTGGCTGGGTACTATTATTGGTTGGGACGCCGAGAATCGCCGCGTTAAACTGCAAAACGGTAACGATACTATATACCTGACTCCTGGTTCTGAGACGATTGTTGTGAACGGAGAGAACAAGACAATGGCAGCACCGGCCATAACAGCAAAAGGGTCTACGTTTGTTCCCCTTAGTTTTGTCGCACATACGCTTGGTTATGATGTGAATTTTGAAGATCAGACCAAACGGATAGAGATTACGAACTAATACTTCTACCCTTTGAGTTAGCAGGAACGCCTTCGGTAAGAAAGCCGGAGGCGTTTTTTATGTTTACTAAGGACTTACTGTTTATCTTTGGTTCTACGGAAAAGGAGGTTATACAAACATTATGCCGCGCGTGCGACAATCCGGTAAGCTATTGGTTGTTTTACTGTCGTTAATACTACTAGTGGCGCAGTATTTTTTACCTGTATCAGCACCCTTATTTGAAGCCATAGGGCCAGATATCGCAGAGGCCACCGGTGATGATCCATATTATCCTGGTGCACCGTCCAACGGACCTTGGACGGTTATACAGGATAAAAGCAAACATTCAGTAGGAACTATTGGTTGGAATGATCAGTATTACGCATTAATAGGCTGGATGGATATTTACATTGACGGCTCCAATAAGGGTAACATGCTCCTTGCTGTTGACTATTACCCTAGTAGACCATACCGGTCCTGGGGTAAGGGCCACACCTATGCCAGCGAGGACACCCTGGAAAGCTGGGCCAGGGCTCTTAACGGAAACGTGGATTACGTTGAGAGAATGGTAGAGCGAAAATATTTAAACTTTAACGGTGGAGCATATGGTTACGATCACGCAGAAGATAGGATACATATTAGACAGATTGTTGAGTACAGCGGCGCTTGGATCTATCAGGTTGACGAAAATGACTTTAACGTATACCTAACAACCACCCAAAAACCAACGGGCCGTATCAGCATGCCTTTGACAGCCGAGGTAGGCGATAGGGTTGATATCAGAGTTAGCGGTAACACCTTCTGTCGCGATATTACGTATTACAAAGTGGAAGTTGACGGCCACACGGTTGTAGATACCAGTGTTTCAGGTAATTCTTTCAGTGACACTGTTACCCATACTTTTGACACGCCCGGGAATTATACTGTAACCCTTACCGTTACGGATAAAGTGCAGCGTTCCTATACAACTTCAGAAACCATTACGGTTGGCAACGCGCCGCCGCCGCCACCGCCGCCTGAGGGAGACGGTAATATCCCACCGATAGCAAAGTTTGATATGCCTTCTTCTGCAACGGTGGGCGACATGGTATCCGTCACTGATGAATCGGTAGATCCCGATGGCCGTATTGAAATTCGCAGCTGGTCTGTTTCTCCTGGTGCATCTTATGAAGATCTCGGGGATACTGGCGGTACATTGAAATTTGATTCCCCCGGGGTATATACTGTAGAGCTTACAGTTATGGATAACGATGGCGCGATGGATTCCACGGATAAGACAATATTTGTTGAAGATGATCCTCCGCCGCCGCCACCGCCGCCGGAGCCCGACGCCAGAATAGATGCGCCGAGCCGGTGCGGTATTGGGGAAACAGTGACCATTGAAGATGAATCCACTTGTGAGAACGGTTATATTGTTGATCGTGATTGGGATATTACTCCTTCAAGCGGGTTTGACGGTACCTTGTCGGGCACAAGCAGTCAACTGACATTCAACGAGCCTGGGACATATACTATCGAACTAACTATTGAGGCCAACGATGGATCAACAGACACGGATACAGAAGAAATTACTGTAATTAACGAAGCCCCAAAGGCTAAAATCTCTTGCCCTACGGAAGTTATGCAAGGTGAGGAAATAGAGGTTAAGAGCAAAAGCTATGATGAAGATGGTAGTATTGTTCGGACAACCTGGTCGATCACTCCTACTGAGAACGTAATGGGTGAGTTAAATGGTGAAACCAGTACAATATGGTTTGATAAGGAAGGCGAGTATACGATCACCCTGGAGGTTGAAGATAACTTTGGTAAGATAGACACTGATACCAAGACTATTACGGTGGAGCCTTGTATTCCTAATGCCTTTCTGGAGAAAACAGATGGGACCTTAAAGGAAAATCGTAAAGTCGTCTTCAGTGCTAAACAAAGTATATCATCAGACCGTTATCCCATTCTTTGGGATGAGACGGAATGGCAGATATATTGGGTAGACGGATCGTCCTCTGAGACAATCAAACGCAAGGCTACAGCCGACAAAGGGATCTGTGAGGTACTGTTCAAAGACAGCGGTGACGTTAAGGTAAGAGTACGGGTCAAAAATGCTGCCGGCCACTGGTCGGAATGGGCAGAAAAGACCTATACCATACGGCCCGATCTGCCGCCGGTGGCGGACTTCTTTGTGCAAGGCAAAGTTGCTAGAGATCCCGCAAACAATAGTAAGGCCACCATTCAGATTTATGACAACAGTTATTCACCGGACGGGGATATTATAGCAGAGCGTCATTGGAGATATAAATTCGACAGTAACAACGACGGCCGTTTTACCGATGAGGGTTGGGTAGTTCTTGATGAAACCAACAACCTTACCTCGCCCAGTATCGTCACAGGACAAGTTGGTAAATACCTTATCGAATTGTCGGTAAAGGAGGACTTTTACGAAGAAACCATCCCGGAGTTTATTAATGCCGACGATTATTTGTGGGCTGATACCGGTGTCAAACCGTTGGATGAGAAAATTGTGCAGGTCATTAATGTGGCACCCACCATTGACTTTGAAATTAAGACCAAGCCCAAAGTAGATGTTGTTTTTGCGACTGGAACACCTCAACCGTCGATATCCTGGATTAACAAATACGAGGACCGGAGCATCTTCGACCAGGTTATCGAAGCAGAATCGGACCAGGCCACTAAGAGTGGTAGCTGGTCATATAACCCAAGCCGTACCGTTGTGTATCTATGGGGAGAAGGAGACAGCATATGGGCTGACTTCAGCCAACCCAGCACTTCCGTGGCTGTGCAATTAGCTTGGTGTGACCACAACGACGGTATTGCCGAGGTCTATGTAGACGGCCAATACTTCGGTGAATACGATACCAACGAAAAAGGTAGTACCATTTGCAAGATCGTGAATCTGCCCTATGCCAGCCATACTGTGAAAGTGCGAAATGGCGGAGGCGGGAACTTGCACGTGGACTGGTTTGGCATAAGCGGTAATTCCGCGTATAGGGACAAGCTGCAAAGTTTGCAGGACAACCTGGCTGCGTTTGAGAGTAACTTAGTGGCAGCAGGGTTGGATGTGAACGTGGAAGCAATGGAAAGCTTCAGCAGTAGCTCCGCCGATGCCGCGACCATTTTCAATAGTTGGATTAACTTTCCCGATGGCACGGATCATTGGCACCTGGACACGGGACAGGGAACTATCTATACGAATTACAACAGTACCTTCTTAACGGGTTTTTACGACCCCAATGCTTTTGATACAGGAAACGTTGTTTTGGAAGCTGATGTAGCAACGGAGCAGCTTAATCAGCCGATGGGTCTTATCTTTAGACAACATAACAGCACTATGACTGGCCGTTGGGATTATTACCTCTTGTGGCTTAGCCATGATTACAGCGGACATACCGTAGTAAGCATTTTTAAGGTGCAAAACGACCCGCTGCCAAATGCATTCCAATCTTCGGTACCCCTCATGGCTAAGGAAGACAAGTATGGATGGTGGGCGCACCAACCATATGATTATGCCGGTTTTCCAAACAATACGCCGATGGTGGTAGGGACAACTGTAAGTAACCTAAAGGATAGCAATGTCCAAACTACGGTATTGGGGTTTAAGAAAATCCCTAGTATCGGGAAAATGACCTGGACACCTGTAAAACTTGAAGCGATAGGAAACACGTTTACCGTTTATGTTAACGGGCAAAAGATATTGGCAGCGGTAGACAATGACAAACCCTATACCAATGGGACTTACGGCGTATTTTCGTACAGTAACACCGGTGCCTATTTCAAAAACTTCACGGTAAGTAAATTCATCACCCTTGACCAAATTGTAAGGGCACCGAACTTCCGTCCTGATGCGCTGCGCTTCGTTTGCAGCGTGCAAGATGCCACGTTTACGGAATATGAAAATGAAGAGGAGATGGCGTTACTTGTTTCCCGGTTGGTTAATAACGACATAGACTTTTCCGTAATCGGATCAGACGTTAATAAAGCCCAGGTGCAAGATATTATTGCAAGGAACGATGGTAACGGCACCTTTATATACAGCAACGATGATATGAGTGTGCCGTTGGACCAGTATGCGGACTACATCATCGCGAAAGCTGACTCCGCCAGTCAGATTACCAAATACTTTATTCTCAATGAGCCTGTAGCCTATAACGTCTTCTATGAAGACTACGAGCTTGATCCGGAGTTTGACCGGAAGTGGCATTACCTTCACGACCCGGATTATTTTGAAAACCCTATGGGACTGCATGCGGAGCATGACAAATGGTTGGCTGAGCCGATTACGGCGTTTGATAAGGTCGGAAGCTACCAGGTGCAAGTGATGACCCGGGACAACCCGGTAGATGATGATGACCGGTTTGCCAACTACCGCAAATGGTCCAACCCCAGTAACGCACAATACACCATTTACGTTCACCGCAGGCCCATCGCGGACTTTACCTGGAATGCGAACATTGATTATACCACTAAAACATATGACCAGTACAATATAGATTTTTCGGGGGAAGGTGGTACTTATGCATACTGGGACCCGGAGTTTACGGCACCTAATGGTGAGACAATCTCAACCATTGAGTTTGAAACGGCGCCGGCCAACGACGACTACTACCGCGATCAGAGAGTGGAGGGCTATAAGGATGGTAGCTGGCACGTAATAAAGGATTATCGCGCTATTCATGGCACTCATAGCGGCGCAGTATCAGACACTCTTGCTGTGCAAGGGCAGGGATACACTAAGGTAAGGTTCTATTTTCAGATGTACGATAGTGCGGGTTCAGCTTACGGCAGCCCGGACGGGGCGTACTATAAGATTACTACCGAATCCTTTGCCGGTGGTGATCTGCAGTTATTCAACCATTCTTACGACCTCGATCATCAGTCAGAACCCAATCAAGGTATTGTTGAGGAAGAATGGAAGTGGATGACTTCCGATGAAACGTCCTGGCATTCCGGGAAACCTTCCACTCTGGAACCCGGTAAACTCTACCTGGTATATCTACGGGTGAAAGATATAGAAGGGGCCTGGTCGATCCCGAGAATAAAAGTGATTAACACTACCGGAACCAACATGCGGCCCATCGCCCAATTCACCGTCAAACCTAATCCCTTACCCTTGGGGGAAACGCTCAGTTATAACGATACCTCGTATGACCCCGACGGTGATGTTATTGTGGAACGGCAGTGGTGGTCCAGGAAGTTGTCCGGCGGGGCCTGGGTCAATCACGGCGCTACGCCCCCGGCTACCTTTATAGAGGTAGGGGAATACGAGATAGAATTGCGGGTCCGGGATAATGGCGAGAGTACGGCTATCTACGAGGAGCATGACATCGACTTTTCTGGGGAAGGTGGTACTTATGCATACTGGGACCCGGAGTTTACGGCGCCAGCCGGTACCATCTCGGTGATTGAATTTAAAACGGCGCCGGCCAACGACGACTACTACCGCGATCAGAGAGTGGAAGGGTATAAGGATGGTAGTTGGCACGTAATAAAGGATTATCGCGCTATTCATGGCACTCATAGCGGCGCAGTATCAGACACTCTTGCTGTGCAAGGGCAGGGGTTTACCAAGGTCCGTTTTTATTTTGCAATGTACGACCGTGCGGGCTCTGCTTATGGCGGCCCTGAAGGTGCGTACATCCGGATATATTATAAGGATGACTCCGGGCTTTGGTCGGAGCCCTACTACCAAACCGTAGAAGTGATACCCAACAACCAGAAACCGGTGGCCGATTTCACCGTAACGCCCAACCCAATGCCTTTTGACCAGGAACCTACGTATATTGACAACTCCTATGATCCGGATGGGGACCCGATTGCGCAACGGGAGTGGCAATACCGTAAGAACGGCGGCGCTTGGCAAAACGGTAAGCCTACGGACTTTTTCTCCCTGGGTATTGGCACCTTTGATATTAGGCTAAGGGTGCAAGACGATCCGCCAATGCCACAAGCGGCGCCACTATGGTCTGATTGGTGTACGAGAACCTTACAAGTAGTGGACGTTCCTATTGACGGAAGTGGTGAAATGACACCGAACCCGGCTTTAAGCGGCCACAGGCTGCATATTACGGTGCAGACCGAAGGCTACGTCGAGCAAGTTAAGTTGAAATTCCCGACGGATTATTTCTTCCACGGGGACGAAATCACCCTTACGCCGGTAGGTCCGGTGACGAATAAATATAACACGTTTAAGGGGACATATCTAACTGACATTGATACCCCGGACGGAACATACAACATAACAGCTACGCTCAGACGGGTTAATGTTGTGCCGGATGAGAAAACGGTTCCCTTGCTCCTTGTTATCCAAGGTGATATTTACGACCAGGTCAGGGTTAGGATCATATATAGCCGCTGATCGCTGCCTGATTAACCCCCTGCTTCGTCGTAAGACGGGCGGGGGGTTATTTGTTTAAAGACCTTTATGTAAGGAGGGGGTTATGGAATATCTGGTCTTGGTCGCTGCCATTGCTGCTGCGATTGTGGTGCACATACGGGAAAGAGGCAGGGATTAAGTAATGGATACGTTATTTCTAGCCTTGATGCTCATATGGGCGGCCTGGCGCGATTTACGGGATCGCGTTATTCCGGACGCAGTGCCGGTGGGGTTGACGGTATATGTATTGGCCGGCGCGATCCTGGGTGTGATTCCGGGCGTAGGAGCGGCCCTCCTGGGCCTGGCCTTGGGTGCAGGGGTGCTTCTTTTTGCGTCCTTTTTTGGCACGATGGGCGGCGGAGATATCAAGCTTATGGGGGCCCTCGGCGCCTGGTTCGGGCTGCGCATCGTGGATGTCTTACTTCTTTCATCCGTCCTGGGAGTTGTTTTGATGCTCATATATTCCTTTAAGTACCGCAAATGGTATTCCGAAATACCCCTGGCACCGGCCATTGCGGTGGCGGCATTGGCAGTATGGCTATGCACATAAGGAGGAAGGCTTATGTCCACTTATCGCTACCAAAGACTTTTAACTATGCTTTATCGGCGAGGGCAGGGGCTAGGGAGCCACTGTCTGAATGTCGGTTACTTGGTTTGCCGGGTTATTGATATTTTGGACACGGGTATCCCGCACCAGGATTTGATTACTGCTGCTGTGCTTCATGACTTAGGGAAGGTAGCATGGCCGGACGATCTTTTTACAAAGAATCTCCTATCGGCTACGGATCGGGATATTATGGCCGCCCATCCACTGGTAGGGCGCAGGATCGCTGAGCAGGTTTGGCCGGAATGCCCTGAAACTATCCTGCATCTGATAGAAACCCATCATAACCCGGGTAACTGGCTGCCGGCGCAGATACTGGCTGCTTGCGATATTTGGGTTGCCTGCAGCGAACCGAGGGCAAACCGTACTAAACTACCGGATGATGAAACGGTATATCGTGAGATGTGCAAGGTAGCTGCGGAAAAAGTAGTCGATATTGTGTCTAAGGCTGCCAGGACGCAGGGGCAGCACTTTTTTCTAGGGACACAAGACTATAGGGGTTGATCCCGTACAACGTATTAGGAGGTTAGGAAAAATGTTTAAACTTGCTGTGGACGTTGGTTACGGTTTGACAAAAGCTATTTCTTCCAGAGGTAAGGTTCTGTTTCCGACCGTAGTGGCTCCGGCGGTGGTGAATACTCTGGACGCTGTTTTGCCTTCAGGTACGCGTTACCGGGTGCGCGTCCGGTACGACGGGGATACTGAAGATTATTTAATTGGTGATGCGGCGCTACGTTCTCTTTCTCTTTCGTCGTTTAATACCCGTTCGGCGGAAAAACCGGCGGAGCTTGAAAAGCTGGCCGTTTTGGTGGGGGCGTATCTTGTGGGTGCGGGGGATCACAGCAACGAGGAAACACATAACAAGGGGACGCACCTGGTGGTAGGTTTACCGCTGGCTTACTATAAAAAACAAAAGTTGCTGCTTAAGAAACGCTTGGAAGAAATCTCGGCTACGTTGCGTGTAGATAATGGTGATACCCGCATTATCTCTTTTGATAAGGTTAGCGTGTTGCCCCAGGGAGTCGGTGTAGTGATGGCTTTGGATGGTCAACTCCCGCAGAACGGTCTTATAGGTGTTATTGATGTAGGGACCTATACCACCGATTACTTATTGCTCGAAGTTAGGGAAGGCCAAATTCTTCCGTTACCTGACGGCTGCGGCTCGGTAGAGCAAGGAGTAGACACTATGCAACGGGCGGTGGCGCAGGAATTTCACAAGCTGACCGGCTTCCCGCTGCCGGCACAGATGCAACCTTATGTTGTTGAAAAGGCCCGGGCCGGGCAGCCGGTTATTTATGAGGGACGCTCGCTGGAGCTCGGCAAGGTTTACCAGAAAGCTAAGCGAGAAACGGAACAGCAGATCAGCCAGAGCGTCAAGGCCGCCTGGGGCAACCGCAAAGGGTTTATTGAAAAGATTGCCCTGGCCGGCGGGGGTGTGCTGGAGTTTGACCACTTGGCGAAGGAGTTTCCAGCCGGCCAGGTTGTTGACGACCCGGTATTTGCTAATGCGCGCGGTTTCCTCCATATGATTTCCGGAACGCCTTAGCCCTTGTTTGGTGCGGTTTTGCGATGTGTTTCGGGGCGTCTTTTCCGGAATGGTACCTTGAAGTGGTTCCGGAAACCTCTATCCCTTGGTATGTCTTACCTGAGGCGTGCTTTTGCGGTCGGTTTTCCGGAACGGTGCCTTTTTGAGCTTCCGGAACCCTTAACCGCTTGTCTCCGTAAGGTTGGTTGGCATTTTTTTGATCTTTGTTCCGGAATTCCTGTCCCTTATGGCAGCGTATTTGCTGTTATCTTTCCGGAAAGGGGGCGGCTAAAACGTGTCGCAGACCTTGAAACGTCTGGAGTTACGCCTTCCGGAAGATCACCCTATTTTTGACTACCCGGCCGGGACGCGCAGTCAGATAGCCAAGATGTGGCTGGACATCGGAGCGCGGTTGGCTTCCTTGGAAGAAAGGATCGCGGCTCTTGAAGTAAAAGGTGTACGAACGGAAGGACAAGATCATAAAGGTTCGACGCAAATTAATACCAAGAACTTAATAGACGCCATAGAAGGGGCGTTTGAGTGATCGGAAATCTGGTAACTGCAATGAAGTATTTTGGTTTTTTGAGGGCAAAAAAACGTGAAAAGACCAAATGGGAGAGAAGGGATACGGTGTGGATTGCGGTGGACGTGGACAACACCGTTGCGACGACAAACCTGGAGCTGGTGCGGCGTTTTGATGTTTCCTTAAAAACTTATCCTAGTAAGTTGCCGCCGGGTTTTTTTGACAGCCGGGAAGGGCGGCGCGTACTCCAAGAGGTACAACCTTTCCCTTTAGCGGAAAAGACCCTTGCGACCTTGGCCGGCCTCGGGTACCGAATTGCCTACGTCACCTGCCGGTCCTCGGATGCTTTGTTTGCGACTATACGGTGGCTGCAGGTACACCACTTTCCGGTGGACCAAGTGGTGACCATAAGCGGGGATTTGGCTGCGGCACGTAAGGAAAAACTGAACGTTATCCGCAGCCTTGATCCGGCCGCTGTTTTTGAGGATGATCCGTGGGTTGCGGGTAACCTGGCCGGGGCCTTCACGGTATGGCTTAAGGACTGGCCGTACAACCGTAAGCTGACGCAGGGTGTCATCCGGTTTAAAAGCTGGCAGGAGGTCTTTGAGGCTACGGTCAGTACCAACCCGGGCTTGGCCCTGGCATTAAAAGAGAAACGATAGAACGACGGGCACGTGGCTCTTAATCTTAAATGGAAGTCTTTGCCGGGCAAAGACGACTGATTAAAAGGCCCTCACCCTGACCCGCCTTGGTGGGCTCTATTTTTGGGTGAGGGCGTAAAGGCAGGATAAGGGAGCGTCCCGCTCCGTATCCCCCTATTCCAGGCAGTGCCTGGAAAGCCTAAAAAAGCTGAGGGACATCGGGATGTCCCTCTTGCTGTTTGTATGTACCGCCTGCGGGAGGTTGTCGCGTGGTTTCCTTTGAGGGCTGCGGGTTCCAGCCGGGAGGAACGGAGGGAGGTACCGATCTTGAAAGAGATTCACTTGCGCGTGGAAGATGACTTACATAAACAGCTCAAAGCCTTTGCTAAGCAACGTGGTGAGCCTATGGCCGTCGTGGTACGGCGTCTCCTCAGAAGTGCCTTGGCTAATCAAGCTGCTGTTGATGCGGTAGATGTAGTGAGTGTTGCAGTAAGGAAAGTTATCCGGGCAGAACTTAAACCAACGGAAAACAGGATGGCCAAATTAGCGGCCAAGGCTGCCATTGCCGCTGCGACTGCAATGTATCTTAATACGCAGACAATAGAGGACCTCGGCAAGCGTGATGCCCTCGATTTGTACCGTCGAGCACGAGTTAAGGCGGTGGCTTATTTGCGCGCATCCGATGATGATACGAAAGAAGGGGAGTAGGGTAGATGAACGCTCCTTTTATGATGAAGCTGAGCTTCTATACCCCTTCACCATACAACCGGGGCAGCAACCAGGCACACATTAGGTACATCGCCACAAAGCCGGAAGCTGACCGCGGTGATCCTGAGGTCGGAGATCGCAATTACCGGGTAGAACCGGAGCTTGATCCGGAGACGGCAGCCGGTCATGTTCATTACGTTGGTACTAGGCCTGGGTCCCACGGTCTTTTCGGACCTGAAGATAAAGCTCCCGATATGCGGCAGGTAGAAAAGGAACTGGGGCAGCACGAAGGGATAGTCTGGCGTTTCGTACTCTCTTTACGTGAAGACGATGCCCAGCAGTTGGGTTACGTTGACCGTAAGTCTTGGGAAGAGGTATTAAGGGCTACAGTCCCGGAAGCCGCTGAGAAGATGGGTATTTATGATAGTAACCTGCGTTGGGTAGCAGCCTTCCACGAAAAGCAGGGACACCCCCATGTCCACCTGGTTGTATGGGAAAAGGAGCCTAAACGCACACGCGGTATGTTGAGTAAGGGTGAAAGAACGGATGTACGGAAGGCTTTTATCAAGCAGATTTTTGCTAAAGAACGGGCACGGTTGGGGGCTGAAAAGACAGCTATCCGTGACATGGTACGGGAGGTTGCCAGGGGTGATTTGGCAGAGGCACGAAAATTAATACGGGATGTACACGAGGCCCGTCTGGAGATGGATGCTCTGCACGGTGGAACACCCGGCGTGCCGCCGATACTTTACAGCGACCAGCGTAAAGAACTGGCCCGGCGGTTGGATGTTTTGACCAGCCAAATGCCCGGCAAAGGACGTATAGCTCTAAAGTATATGCCAGAGAATGTCAGGCAGTCTGCCAAGGATGCTGCCGACTGGATATTGAGACAGCCGGGGTTTGCCCATTCGGTGGAAAGGTATCAGCAAATAGCACGGGAAATGGCAAGCCATTATAGTCTAAGAGCGGACGCACTGCATAAGGCGGGAGAGAACGCTTATATTGACCTACGTGATCGCGTAGCTCAGGTTATTCTTAAAGAGGCCGGGAATATCAACCGCGCTGACCGGCACGATAAGATTACCAAAGCCAGGACGGTAAGGATGGTATGGCGGGCAGCCTGGCAAGCGGTAGAGAGAGAACGTACGCGGATAGAAGCGCAGAGCCTAATGGAAAAACGGGCTCAAGACTTACAAAAGCTCCAACGGGCTAGGGAAGTCGATAGGGAAATAAGACGGTCTAAAGGGCGCTAATAAAAACGAGCCGGACTGCTTCACACTTCGTGCTTACAGACCGGCTCTGTAATCTATGATATAGCGGTAAAAAGACGGACTGTTAGCGCTGATGCGCGGCACAGACCGTCTTTTTTATGCGGGCAACCTTCCCGGCGAGATTGTATGGGCGGCTTGCTTTTCGCCGGCAAGGGTAAAGCCCTGCGGCATAAACGGCCTTCGCCCCGCTGCGCGGGTTCCCTCCAATTATTCCTCGGGCCGCCCAGCACTCAGGTAAGCATAAGATGCAAGCTCTGCTGAGTGCTAGGCGCCCTTGCCGGCCGCGCGCCGCTTATTAAATGGTAGCTAAGGAAGGTTGCCAATAAAAGTTTTTCTTAACTGTGCGGGGGTGCTGGGATGAGGTTTCGAATCATTTTAGTGGTTATACTACTCCTTTTTGATGTTTTTCTTCTCCCTTATGTTTTGTCGTTACCAAGCTACATACAAGATCACGGGTTAAATGCGGCACTGAATAAATGGCAGCAATCCCTTACGGTTTACCCTCTTGGAGGTCCTTCATTGGTGTTCCACGATGCCAGGATTCGCATGGCCTGGAGCATTCTTCAACCGGGTACGGTGCTATTGGCATATTTGGTCTTGTTTCCCGAACGGCGACGGCAGGTTAATAGAGATGTCATCGGCGGACCTCAAGCGGCTGGAGCTGGACAGTTCGGTACGAGCAGGTGGCAAACCCAAAAAGAAATAGACCGCAGTTTTGACCGGTGGGATATTACGAAACCTTTGGACAAAGGAGGGATTGTTTTAGGTACGCGGCGGCATAGAAAGAAGTTCTTCGCCTATCTTGACAGGGATGACACCCACGTTCTTTTGATTGGGGCTACGCGATCAGGGAAGTCGCGCCGGGTGATTATGACCAGTATTTGGGCGATTGCCCGGGCCGGGGAAAGCATGCTGCTGGGGGACGTGAAAGGTGAACTGTATGCTATGACAGCCGGATACTTGCAGGAGCAGGGTTATGAGGTTATCCGTTTGGATTTGCGTCAACCAACTCTTGGAAACCGGTGGAACCCTTTACAATCAGTGAACACTGCTATCGATGTGGGTGATTATGCTAAAGCTGGTGAAATAGCCTGGGATGTTGGCCATATTATCACGTATCAAAAACCGCATTACGGTGATTCAATCTGGCCGGACTCCCAAGAAGCCTTGACGACTGCTCTGGCCCTAGCCGTAGCTGCGGAAGCCCCTACCGGCGCCCGTCACCTAGCGAGTGCCTACCAGTTGCTAACGTGCTTGGGGGCCGAAGGCGGGGAGATGCTCGACGAGTATTTTGCATCTTTACCGCTTAACCATGTAGCCCGAGGAGCTTACGGCGTGGTGGCTTTGTCCGAGGACCGGCTCCGTAGTTCGATCTTCACAGGTACTGCTGCCCAACTCCGGTTATGGGCCGATCCGGGTATCCAATGGCTTACGGCCGCCCAGGATCACGATTTGGCTGCCCCAGGCAAAACTAAAACCGCTGTCTTCATCGTGGTGCCGGATGAGCGATCCACCCGACACGTCCTGGCTTCCTTGTATGTAAACCAGGTTTACATGGCGCTGGTCGACCTGGCAAATCGTAATGGCGGCGTATTACCGGTTAAGACCCACTTTATCCTAGACGAGTTCGGCAACCTGCCACCTATTCCGGACTTCGCGCAAAAGCTGACCGTGGCTGGCGGGCGCGGCATGAAATTTCTCCTGGCGGTCCAGGACATCGGGCAGTTAAAGGACAGGTACAAAGAACAAACACGTACTATCACCGGTAACTGTGCCACCTGGATTTACCTGGCAACCGCCGACGTTGAGACCGCCCGCCTCATTAGCGAAAAGACGGGACGGTATACCATTCCCACGGAAAGCCGGTCCTCACAAGTTCGCCATACCGAAGCAAGTCAAAGTACCAGCCAGTCCCTTACGGGCCGGGCACTTTTGATGCCCGACGAAGTGCTGCGTTGGCCCGGGAATCACGCTTTAATTCTGAGGTCCCGGCAGTATCCGGCGCGGTTGTCTTTACCCGACCTTTCGGAGTGGCCGATAGACCTGACGCCGGTTGAAAACCCGTCCGGGAGGGGGGTGATCACCTTGCCGCCGCTGTGGTTGCCTTTTATGGGCAAAGACAATACGGAGGGAAAACAGAAGCCTTCGGAGACAGCTCCGTCACCGGAACAATCTTCAGGCGATAGCCTTGATCAAATGTAACCAGTTAACTAATTGGGAGGTGGGTTGATGGTCAGTAAGCTTTGCAATGCCCTGTTAAATGGTTTGGCATACCTTTTCCTGATATGCTTGGCTTTATCCTGGCTGGGCACTGCTGTGGTGACCTTTACCAAAGGCGCCGGGGCTCTTGCGGCTGACATTGCCGGCGCATTGGTTCTCATTCTCGGAATGGTCGCTGCGGTGCAGCATCGGATAGCGGCGCACAAAACACGCCACGAAGATTACGAGGAAGTTGTCAAGCACATGAAAAAATTTCGGCGGGCGGTTTGGTTAACCTGCCTCGGGTTGTTATTTTTTGGACTTATCGCTGAAATTGTTACGTTGCCGTCCTATATTGATGTCCATTATGGAAGTTAACTGTTGAGATATAAGGAGGTAAGATTTTATGATGAGAAAACTGCTGAGAGTACTCAGGCGGTACTTCCCTATTGCCGTCTTGGGGCTGGTGATCGCTCCACCGGCCTGGGCCGCCCCACCGCAGCTGGTCACCGGTGCTCAAAACCTGCTCAACGATGTGCTGACCTGGCTGTTGTGGCTTATTCCGGCTGCAGCCGGCGCAGCCATCGCCTACCACGCACTTGTGAAACAATTGAGCGACGGTGATCCTTCCACCATTGCTTCCCACAACCGGGCGATGAAGAACGTCCTAATCGGTGCTGCGATTGGCTGGAGTGCCTCCGGCCTCGTCAAGTGGTTCCTCTCATACTTTTAAGCTCTTCGGGGGCCGGGGTATTCTCCGGCCCTTGTTTTTAAGGAGGAGAAGCTAATGGATGTAATTGTTCAAATGATCCAAAACGCTGTCTCAGGCTTTATCACCGGTATCTTTGAAAATGCCGTCAACACTTTTGTAGGCTTTATGGGCAAGGAAATGCAAATTGCGTTGACAGTGTTGGACAGTCCGCTGGTGAAGAACGCTGTGGCTCTTGCTCAGGTGATCGGCGGGAGTCTTTTGGCGGTTAAGTTAGGTGTGGAAGCGTTGAGGGCTTACGTTTTGTGGCAGGGAGGGGACCCGGGAGCGGATGCCGGTGGCATCTTGCGGCGGGCCGCCATTGGGGCGGCGGCCATAGGATGCATTCCCTGGCTTACCAAACAGGTTTACGTTTTTGGTAATAGCTTAGCATTACAAATCAGCCAAATCCCCAGTCAGGGAAGCGCGGATAGCTTTTTCGAGGCTTTAGCTGATGCAGTCCATCTCCCTTTTACTTTAGTAATAACTTTCATTATTGCCCTTGTTCTATGGCTCATTATCCTCGTACAAACCGCCATTCGTGGTGTGGAACTGGGCGCGCTAGCCGTGTGTGGCCCCATTATGGCCGTAGGACTAACCGCTGTTAATGAGGGGTTATTCGCGCTTTGGTGGCGTGAGCTGCTGGTATTAAGCATGACACAGGCCTTGCAGACGCTTCTTCTCAAGGGGTTCCTGGCCCAGACAATCAACCCTCAGGGCCTCGTTGGGCCACTCCTAATGATCGCCTGGTTGTGGGTGGCGGTAAAAACGCCGAACTTCCTCAGACAGTTTGCGTATCACACCGGTATCGGCGGTGCTATCGGGGGCGTGGCGCAGACAGGTGGTACGTGGTTGATTGTCCGTAAACTAATGGCAAGGGGGTAACGGCCCGTGTACCTTATTCCACGCAATGTGGTCACTAGGTTCGAGTTTTTTACCGGTTTCGGGTGGTTTGAACTGATCGCCGTTGCTGTTGGAGGGTTGATAGGTCTGGTCCTTTTTAAGCTTACCAACCTGTTGGGCGTACCTTCCCTGGCCGCCCTAATTTCTGGTATTGTACCGCCCGCTGCAGCCTTCTTTGTGACCAGACCTACGGCGGCGGGTGGGGAAAGCCTGTTTGTGCTGCTCCAGCGCGGCATGCAGTGGGGGAGATCCCCAAAACGTTATTTATATTTTCGGAGGGAGATTTGATGGGAGTCATAAGCTTGCCGTTTCTTGGGAGATTCCGGGCCAAGAAAAAGGATACCGAAGAACAGGCTGCCGACGTGCAGCAGGAACTAAGGCAACAAATGGTATCGCAGTGGTTGCCGTTCAAGGATATTCACAACAGCGTCATTGAGCGTAAGGACGGTACTTTGGTCGCAGTCCTGCGCGTGATGCCGTACAACCTTAACTTGGCCTCTGATAATGAGAAAAGGCGTATCATCGGTGCCGTGCACGAAGCTCTGAACGGTCAGCAGGAACCTTTTCAAATACTATGCTTGCCGCGACCGGTTGATCTCGATGCCTATCTCCAAAACCTGGAGTCCATGGCGCAGGAGATCATCGCTAACCTGCCCCGGAAGAGGCTCCTGCAGAACTATCTGCGATACGTGGGCAGCCTCGTTGCTGGCGGTCAGGCTATGGAACGGCGGTATTACGTGTTGTTGCCTCACCGTAAAGGTAACGATGCTTTTGAGGAGGTTCTACAACGGGCGCATGAACTAGCAAGCAGCCTGCAACGTGCCGGACTGCGGGTAAGCGTTTGTGATGATCAGGAGATTATAGATTTGATTTTTTGCTTCACTCATCCGGCACAGGCTGCTTTTGAGCGCCCGCCCGGTATCGAACCCACTATTACCACTGTCACTACCAATTAGTTACCAGAGGGGAGTTTAGAAATATGTTTAGGAGAAAGAGGCTGTTAGAACCGGACCGGTACAGGCAAACCGCGTTGTTGGACAACTTGGCACCGCCGGCCTTTGAATTCGGCAAAGGGCAGCTTGTTTTTGGTGACCAGTTGGGGCGTATTTTAATTGTAACGGCTTATCCTCCGCGCGTAGGCCCGGCCTGGCTTTCTTACATTGCAGGCATGCAGGGCGTAGTGTGCTCTATACACGTTACGCCCACCGATCCCTCTAGGCTGGTAGAACAAATCAACCGGTCGATAGGGGAGTTGGCCGATAAAGCGGAAAATGCGCGGGGGGCCTTGGCGCAGCAGAGAGCGGAGCAGGGGCTCAAGGACGCGCAGGAACTGCTTCGTAAGATAGACCAGGAGCAGCAGCAGGTTTTCTACCTGAGCCTCGTCCTCCTGATCCTCGCACCCGACCAAGAAACCTTGGACCGTCGCTGCCGGCGCGTACAGGCGGCCTTGGCCGCCAAGGGGATGCGAGGCCGACAGGCGACTTTCCGCCAGGAAACCGGTCTCAAAGCTGTAGGACCGTGGGCTCTCTTACCCGATGATATCTTGGCGGCCGCCAAGCGCAATATGCCGGCCGAAACCGTTGCGGCGGCCTTTCCTTTTGCCGCCAGCAGCATTAATGACGGCCAAGGCGTACTGTTGGGCCGAGATGCTGACGGTGGCTTGGTCTTAATAGATACGTGGAAGCGCAGGGGAGATCGCACGAACAGCAATTGGACAATCCTGGGAAAGCCCGGGGCCGGTAAGTCGTATACGGTGCGGATGATGGCGCTTAGGGAGCTAGCTCAGGGGGCAAAAATCATTATCATTGATCCGGAACGTGAGTACAAAGGAATGTGTAAACAGCTGCGGGGCAACTGGGTCAACTGTGCCGGTGGTGCCGGTGGCAGAATTAATCCCTTGGAAGTACGGCCCCTGGCCCCTGATCCGGAGGTGGACGGCGGCGAGGAAGATGATCCTGATATTAGAGAATTACAGCAGGCACGGGCGCAGGGAGCCTTGGCGCATCACCTGCAGCTTTTAAAGACTTTCTTCCGTACCTACCTACCCGAGCTCACGGATATTGAGCGTGTCGCCTTACAAAAAGCATTGCGCGAAGTCTATAGTGCGGCGGGTATTACTTGGGAAACCGATCCTCTTACTGTTTCAGCCGCACAATGGCCTACTTTTTCGACCCTACATGCCTGTGTTGCTGAAAAAGCCAAGAAAGATCCCGGCACTTGGCAACGGTTGGCTTTGTTCCTGGAAGAAGCCGTGCACGGGGCG
Source organism: Peptococcaceae bacterium (assembly GCA_017656185.1). GTDB lineage: Bacteria > Bacillota > Desulfotomaculia > Desulfotomaculales > JACDOK01 > JACDOK01. Next base: position 20,534 of record JACDOK010000025.1, read on the forward strand.
GATGCCGTCTTATGGGACGGGCCCACCACGGTGCGCGCCGATGCCGACTTGACTGTGCTGGATGTACACGAGCTGCAAAACACCGACGATACGGTGCGGAGGGCCCAATACTTCAATGTGCTTACATGGGCTTGGCATAAGATTGAGGAGGATCGCCGGCAGAAAACCTTGTTGCTGGTCGACGAAGCCTGGCTTCTCATTGACAAAAAGACCCCGCAAACCTTGGCTTTCCTGCGCGAGGTTTCCAAACGTGTGCGCAAATATATGGGTGGCCTGTGGGTGATCAGCCAGAACGTGGTGGATTTTACCCACGAAAGTATCGCATTGCACGGGCAGGCTCTTTTGAATAACCCCTGTTATAAGCTTTTGTTGGCACAAGGAGAAAAAGACCTGGAAGTCCTGGAACAGTTGATGCACCTGTCGGAAGCCGAACAGGAGTTGTTGACCAGGGCCAAGCGGGGCGAAGCTTTGTTGGTGGCCGGCAGTCAGCGGATCAACGTTAGGATTGAAGCAGCGCCCTTCGAAAAACCGCTGCTTACGGGTGGCGGTACCTAATGGCGGCGCCGGCTGCTGTCGCGGTACAAATCCTGGCAAGTTTGATGCCTAACGATCCCAAGGACATTATCAAGTGGCTGCTGATCATAATTATGCTACCCCTGGCGTTACTGGTCCTGCTTTTTGCGGGGCCCGTGGTTATGCATGAACGTGTTCCCCTGGCTTCCCCGAGCCAGGTAGAGTTGTACGTTGATGCGGCCGGGGCAATCAATGAAGAATATGGTTTTGATGTGAACTGGCAGCACCTACTGGCGATTGATGCGGTTCGTCTCAAACAGGATTTTTCGCGGACCAGCGCCGCCCGGGCAGTGAACCTGGCAGAAATGTTCGTTGAGGAAATCACGAAAACCAGAACCGTTACCGATCCGGAAACGGGAGAGATTACCACCGAAACCTATACCGTTTACGAACAGAAATCACTTTCGGAAGTGCTGAATGATCTTGGGTTTACCAGGGCGCAGAAACACAAGGTATACGAGTTTTTGGAAATCGACCTTACTTTTCTGCGTGATGTGGGTACCGGCGTTCCACCTGGCTGGATGCCGGTTGAAGGACGGTTTTTGTGGCCTGTGCCGGGTGAATACAGAGTGACTTCCGGTTTTGGTTCCCGTGTCGATCCGGTGGAAGGCATAGACGGTTTTCACTACGGCCTGGATGTTGGTTGTGCAATGGGGACCCCTGTGGTCGCCGCTGCGGATGGCGAAGTCGTTTTTGCAGGTAAGGCCGGTAATTATGGAAACCTAGTAAAGATCGACCACGGCAACGGTTATGAAACACGTTACGCGCACTTGTGGCGCATCAAGGTTAGATACGGTCAGAAAGTCAAGGCTGGAAAGGTTATTGGCTACGTGGGCAGTACCGGTAAGAGTACCGGACCCCACTTGCATTTTGAAATCCGTCTGGGTGGACGGCCGGTTAATCCGGTTGACTTTTACTAGTTTAGTAAGGTAGGAGGCGGTGTTTCGTATGTATGCCCTGGTTGTCAGTCCGGAACGAACCGACCAGGTACGGCAAGCAATACAGGGAGACATTGTATATGAAAGTGATGAAACACTGGACAGTGAGAGTACCCGTATTGTCTTTGAGGCCGTAGCCCGGGTAAGCGCTAGAGTGCTGATTGTGGATATGGCAGTAGGTCCGGGCCGGGCCCTTATAGCGGGCATACGGCACTACCGTATTGCCCGGCCACAAACGCGGATTATTCTCCTTGCGCCTGGCCGGGAGCCAGGGGATCAGACCGTGGCGCAGTTGGTTGGCTTGGGAGTGTATGACATAATTCCGGGTGCCAATGATGCGGATTGGACGGAACTGGTCCGTACCACTCTTCAAAAGCCTGCTGCAACATTTGCTCAGGCTGCTCGCTGGCACGTTGCCCATAGTCTAAACGGGGACTTTACGGTTAGGGAACGCGTCTCAATTGAGCGTGTCCCGTTGGGGACCCTCACCATTGCCGTGGCCGGCGTCGCACCGGGCGTAGGCTGCACTCATACGGCTTTACTGATCTCCAACTATCTGTCTCAATTAGGCCGGCGGGTGGGCCTCACGGAAATAGCGCCCCGTCCTGCTTTGGCATCACTTTCCCATTTCCTTGCCAAAGAGAGAGGGGGATACTGGCAATTGGGGCGTCTGGATATATATCCGGATGTGGATCTTAATACGGATTTAAGTGTTACGTTTACTGATAAACTGAGCCGTCGCTTTCGTGCCCTTGGCCAATCGGGGAAGAAATATGAATATTTGGTTTTCGATCTGGGGCCTTTATCGCCGGCTGGCTTGGCTAACGAAAACCACGGTTTTTATCGGGCGGTTTGGCAGGAACTGTTGCGGTCATCTTTACCGGTAATTGTGGGTTCCGGGGCTCCATGGCGTTATGCGGATTGGGGATTTCTTTTGCATAGTCTGCGTGAACGTCAAGACGCGGCGTTAGTCATTGCAGCACCTACGGGTGATCAAGCAGGAGAGTTTTCTGAACAGACAGGGCTTTCCGTAGTATCTTTGCCGTTTAGTGACCCTTTTTCACTAACAAGTGATGTCAAGACAGGGCTTGCAAAGCTTGTCAACCCTGTTGTACCAATTCCCAAGGTACAAAAACCTTCTCTTTTTAAACGGGTATCACAGTTGATAGGACATGGTTAAGGGGCAAGCCTCTATACCGGACTGCAGCGTAACAGGTACTTGCAGACCGGTACTTTGATGGGGATATAACGCGGTAAAAGGACGGACTGTTGGCGCTTGCGCGCGGCACAGACCGTCTTTTTATTTTAGAACGGGCAACCTTCCCTTCAAAATTGTACAGGGGCCGCGCTGTTCCGGGCAAGGGTAAAGCCCTGCGGCATAAACGGCCTCCGCCCCGCTGCGCGGGTTCCCTCCAGTTATTCCTCGGGCCGGCCGCCAACGGCGGCCGCCCTTGCCCTTCCGCGGGCCCCTAAATGTTGTAGCTAAGGAAGGTTGCCAAAAAAATTTGCCCGTATGGGTAAATCAAATTGTAAAGGGGGGGAGACAAAATGACGGTAAAGCTAGAGGTATCCGAGAAGGTTGGGGAGATCGTAAAGTGGTTTAATTCGGTGCGTTTGCGCAGTATGAGGGATATCATAAGGGATGCATTGCGGGCGGATATTGATTTGCTTTGTAGTTTATGCGGCGTTGTTTCCGAGAACAATGCTGGTTTAAGTGCGGAATATAGGTCGCAACTGGATAAAGCCATCGAGCTCTACAATTCCATTGTTGCTGAAAACGAACAATTGTCTTTGCGGCGCGACAGTTTGGGGGATTTCAGGGTCGTTTCAGTATCGGAAGAGCAGGGCCAGGATGATTTGGACCATTGACGGGCCTTCACCGAGTGCCTTCACCGAGCGCGGGAGTAATCCCGCGCTTTCTTTTTGGGAGGTGATTTCAAATGCAAATGTATACAGTTCCAGAGGTGGCGCGGCTTTTAAAAGTTAAGAAAGGGTATATCTATGAATTGATCTATCAGGGTAAACTGCGGGCAATTAGGTTATCTGAACGGAGGATCAGGATACCGCAGGAAGCATTGCATGAATTCATCGAGAAGGAAAACGGTCGGGCGGTGCAGAATTAAGCACTGCCCGGCCGTCCCTCTTTTTCTTTTAGTGAGGAGGGGGTAACGGCAAATATGGCACAAGTAAGAAGGAGAGGAAAGAATAAATACACGATTTCAATTTACCTGGGCCGTGACGAATACGGTAAGCGGCGTTATCATTACGAAACGTTTCATGGAACATTAACACAAGCAAAACTTCGCGCTGCAGAACTAGAGGTAAAACTCAAACATCACACCGGGCCAAAACAAGCAGCAATGAGTTTGGGAAAGTACCTGGAAATGTGGTTACAGAAAATCAAAGGTACTGTAACTGAGCGCACCTGGGAAACTTACGAGTGGCACGTTCGGCGGCTAATTCCTGTTGTGGGGCACTTGCAGCTATATAATTTGACTGCGCTTAGTTTGCAAGACGCACTTCAATCGTTGCAAGGTTTGTCGCCTAGGACTATGCGCGGCATCTACGGTACACTCAAAACAGCTTTGCGTCAGGCCGTGGTCTGGGGCATATTAGGAACAGATATAACAGCAGGACTACGGACACCGCGTATGCCCCGTAAGCAGCGGCATGTGCTCACATCTAATGAGCTTGCACAGTTACTGGACGCAGCTAAGGGGTATAAGCACTACCTGGTTATTCGACTATTAGCGCTAACCGGTATGCGTCTTGGAGAAGTATTGGGTCTAAAATGGGGGGATATAGACTTTGATAAACATACAATCACGGTGTGCCGCAGCGTGGACACCCGGCGGCGCAGGTTAAAACCCGAAGGAGATGAGACAAAGACTATTTCAAGTGCTCGTACTTTCACTTTGGATGCCGAAACATTAGTTTTGTTGCGACAGAAGAAACAAGAAGAAAAGGTAACGCCGCTTAACAAAGATGATACGCTCATATTTGGCTTTGGTGACAAACCAATGGGTGAGGACGCTATTCGCAAAACACTAGCACGAGCACTTAAGAAAGCAGGATTACCTAAAATGCGTATACACGATCTTCGACACACTAGCGGTTCCATCCTGCTTGATCAGGGCGTACCGCTTCCGGTTGTATCTGCCTGGCTAGGTCATTCAAGCACTGCAACTACGGCGGCTGTCTACGCGCACGCAGTTAGAAACAACAATAATGTGCTAAACTTATCAGGTGCAGACAAAAAGGCAGACAAAACACAGAGAAGCCAGAATTAACGTGGGTTTGTACCTGGATCTAAATAGTTCGATTCCTGCCGGGCGTACCATAAATAGGACGCTCAAACCCGCGAATGCCAAGGCTCCGCGGGTTTTTTATTGGGAAAGGACGGGCGGGTAAATAGTTCCCTAAGGGTTCCTAAAGAATCCTTTGATATCAAGGTTTTTCACACAAGTGGCACACAAAAAATTTCTGAGCGGCACACAAAGCGGCACACAAACGTAAGTCCTTACAATGCTGAAATGACAAGGTGTTTGGCGTTCTCCTACTTTAAAAAGCACACAAACAGCTCAACCTGAAGTAAGATATGATTTACAGGGGCAAAACCTGGTGGGGAAGGGCAGGTAAACAAACCTGAGGAGCTTTTGTGGGCAGCTAACGTTCGCGGTTCAAAGTTTGCCCGGAGAATTGAACCTACTCCCAGGGACAATGTTTGACTAAGTATGCATAAAACGAGAGATCTTGTAGATCTCTCGTTTTTGCTTATGCGCCCGGCACGGGTACTGACTGGGCGGTGAAGTCATCTGAGGGCGGGGCAGCACGAACCCACCAGCCAAAGGTAAGGGTATCCACCGCGAGGTGGGATCTGAAGCAATCTGGGGGCAAAGCCACCGGAGGAACACGAATCCCATAGGGGACTGTGCTGCTTGGGTGAGCTGGCAAGACACGGCGAAACCCGAGGCTGCCAGGGGGGCAGTAGGCAATTTCATTTAACACTAAAGATTAAGATAGATCCTGGGCGTTAACTAATTCTTGTTTCTGCAACCTTGGAATTAACCTTATAATAATCGTAATCAAGGTGAATAAATTCAAACAAAGCCCTATTCCAGGGAAAACCACAATCTGTTTCTCAGGTGGAATGGGATTTCCATGATCGTCTAACGATCAAGTCCGAAATGTTGTGTAAAACCTCCCTGGTAAATGACCGGTTAGGCAAGGCGATGTATCTTTGGGGTCTGTTTCTGAGTTTCTGTATGTTTTTCCCGCCAGTCCAAGTATCCCGCCATATCCAGATACCGGTTCCCTGAACTCCACTTTTCGTCTAACTCGAACGGTGCGCTCGGAACCGGTATAGCCCTTTTCCTGAATCTCTTCAAACAGCCTGTATGCTGATAGTTCCGGGTACTTTCCCAACCGCTAAATACCTGTTCCAGGGCTTCTGAAACAAACATAAAATAAAAAGCGATGCTGGTATGTGGTAATTGTATTCCGTAATACGGTTTTGTAGGAGTTGGGGTAACAAAATCGGTGTTAGCTACCTACTCGATATATGGCCTCAATGATCCCGACACCAATAATTACAGCACCCGAAATCTTATACTCAAACAGCGGCAGAAACAAATATCCCATATCAGTGAACCTGTAAAGGTCTACACTCATCAGTACTGCCACTCCTAGAATAAAGCTAATAAAGAAAAGGCTCCATCTAAAACGATAGGCCTTTAAGTTTTGAAATACGCAAACCAAGCGAGGAAGGAATAAGCATAGAGTTCCTGGGGTGACTATCGACAAAGCAACAAGGTTATCATAGCGCATTATCCTAAGCATATCCAAAGTTGCCTCGTTAAGTTCAACAAAGATTTGATGAAAGTGATTATATAATAGCAAAGAGCCAATAAACAAAAGTATCCCCAAAGTCCCAAAAAAATGATCGCGCATAATCATAATTATCTTCCCCCAATTGGATTAAAACATAGCCAGCTTACAAGCTGGCTATGTCTGTTTGTTAATGCTTTATCCCACCTGTACCACTTGTTAATGTTCTATCCCACCTGTACCACCATATTTCATATTTTGATAAAGTTCGTATTTGAAGTTTGGATCCTTGGTAGAAAACACCCAAGAATAAGGGCCACCCATTTGATAATCTGCTCCGGTTGCTCGCAAGTATCTATCTCCCCACCATGGATAAATGTAGAAGAAGGTGTCACTGCTTGTCATATCTACAGGATCTTCGCTATCAATTACGTAATTTCCGTATTCATCCTTAGCCCACGCTTTTGCTCGGACATATGGGTATGTATTATCAGTAGGATCAGAAGTTCCTCTTACATAATATGAGGAGTCCAGAATTTCATACTTGCCGGAGTATTTCGGAACCTTATAGTACGTATAATCCCCGATTGTTGTTTTACTCCACTATGCTTGTCCTACAACCCGGACCCCTTCCATAGGATCGGTGTTTGATAACGTATCAGGCGGCGCCGCATTTGGTTCAATCTGCGTGTTCCCGGAGAAGCAAGCATCTAATATATCTTTGCTAGCATAGGCAATAGCAGTAACCAAATAGTCTTCCTGGATAGTCGCACCGTGTTTATTCCTGATTTCGCGGATTTTTTGCACGTGTTTAAATACAGGGAGATCAATTTCGCCAAGTTTGGCTGTAACTGTAAGGCCAGGGGGTAAAGGGGTTGACTGCTTGGCTTTTACTGCAATCTTATGGAAATCTGTTTCAACAGGGAATTCTATGATGGTCTTCCCTTTGTCATTAGCTGACGAAGCAGTCGCCGTAGTAGCTCCAATACAGAGAGCCAATATTAACGCTACCACTACCGATATCCAACGCATACTGTTGAAACCTCCTCAAAAATATCCTTTCATTATGACATAATCTATTCTACATATGATCACTCCTTTCTAAGTTGATAGCCTTTTTACTTGATGTCTTGTTAAACTCAAAGATGGATCAAATTTTCAGTCAACAAGTTTCGACACTATAATATCTAGGAAAGTAAAGCCCATTATTAATAACGGGCTTTAGAAAGATGGGTCCTTAGCAATTAATCTTGAACAAGACGGTCTAGGATGGCGTCAGCAATCGTGGGGTCCGCAGTTGCTTTGTGCCATTGGCTCACCAGGATCTGGCTAACGACAAGGGTGGAGCCCGATTGGTTGCGGTCGAGCAAGAAGGCAATGGTACCAAGTGATTATCGGTCCCGGCGATAATTGAACATGGACAGAGTCAGGTGGACCGGCAGAATATAACCTCAAACCTCTTACTTTCGATCATCCGGCAACGGCGGGGCTTGTTCCAACCATATTTTCCAGCTTTGCCTCTTGATCATCTGTTACCCACTTGATTCAACGCAACGGATTGAAGACTCATTGTCCAACAAAAAAGTGCTCTACATCATCCAGGTTGGTCGTTACATTTGCAGGGGGAAGTGCATCAGTACTTCAGAGCTGTACCTTCGGGTTTTTGCCCTACAGTCAAGAATGGCAATAACCCCCCTGTCTTCCGTTGTGCGGATTAACCGCCCAGCGCCTTGCTTTAGCTTTAAAAGCATCATTGGCAGTCGAACGGTGCGAAACGGGTCTTCACCCCGTTTTTTTGCATCTTCATCCTTGGCCTGCACTAAAGGATCTTCAGCCGGGAAAGGCAGCTTGACGATGACTACCAGCGACAAAGATTACCCTTCTATACTGATGCCCTCCCAGAACTTCCCTGTACCACACAAAACGGAGTCAACGTTATTACGAAATTTTTCAACAACATCGCCAGCCTGCCGCTGATGGTAGATAGGATAAGAAACACGGTCCTTTATTTTTTCGTAAACATAGTCAAGGCTATAGTGAGATGTAAAAAGAACCAACGCTCGGCCTTTTGAGATTTTTAGCAATTCTTCAATTCGTAACGCAGCGGCATCCAAAAACAACTCTTTCTCGCGCGGTTCCGGAAGATCCGTAGCTAAATATATGAGGGCGTTCTTTTCATAATCAAAGGGTGATTTGGCCTTGCATGTCACCGCATTCAAAATGCCCAGTTGGTTCTTAATAAAATCAAAATTCTTTTCGCCATTAATATAGGGTGCCAAGGTTGCGGAACATACAATTATGGGCGTGTGAACCTGGCTCAGGTCCTCTTTGAGTTTTTCGGTCATGGTTTTAGGCACAGAATGCAGTGTATAATGTCCGCCGTACCCGCCCCCGTGCTCTTCAATCCATGATACATAGTTGGCCTCATCAAAAAGATGGTTAAGCATTTTTACAATATCATTAATCTCGCTCATCGACCTGGTGATCATTCTTGTCTCGATAGGCCCGGCCATATGCGAGAAAATGGTTAATCGATGAACAATGCTTTTCATCGCACTGACCGCCTCTTGGCACAGTTGATAAAGCCTATCATCACGCCGGATGCTAAAGCGCGTAGCTTCTTCATCGTTTCTGGTAATTGCTCTCTTGGTCAGGTAGCGGAATAAATTTTTTAAGGTGTCCATTGCCTTAATGATGCTTTCTGCATAATTCTCATCCGTGGATAATCGGCTGAATCGCCCGGCCCGAGCCAGGCGTTTCGGCCCTACGGTTGAAGACAGCTCCATTCCATAAATGGCTTGTGCAGCCGCCTCTGCCGCGTGACCTTCGTCCAGGACGATTACGCATGGGTGCTGAAAGAACGATTCGCCACCGTCAACCATCTTGCGCAAATTAGCAAAAAACAGATTGTGATTACACACTACGACATGACTCGCTTCTCGGAACCGCTGTCTGGCGCGATGCACAAAGCAGGTGTATTCGCTAATATAAAACTGAGCCAAACGGTAATCGAAAAGTGAGCCACCTTA